>JADJNC010000001.1 GCA_016709335.1 Candidatus Propionivibrio dominans
CGGCCTTGCCGCCGGCAGTGCAAACTATAATGCAAATGCAACACATCCGCAACTTCTCGATCATCGCCCATATCGACCATGGCAAATCAACGCTTGCCGACCGCATCATCCATCTTTGCGGTGGATTGTCCGACCGCGAAATGGAAGCGCAAGTGCTCGATTCAATGGACATCGAACGTGAGCGAGGTATAACCATCAAGGCGCAGACCGCTGCGTTGCAGTACAAATCGCACAGCGGCGCAATATACAATCTGAACCTCATCGACACGCCGGGACACGTCGACTTTTCCTACGAAGTGTCGCGTTCGCTTTCTGCGTGCGAGGGCGCCTTGCTGGTTGTCGATGCGTCGCAAGGCGTCGAAGCACAGACGGTAGCCAACTGCTATACCGCAATCGAACTTGGCGTCGAAGTTCTGCCCGTCTTGAACAAGATCGATCTTCCGTCGGCCATGCCCGACAACGCACGTCAGGAAATCGAGGACGTCATTGGCATTGACGCTTCACACGCCATTCTTGCTTCTGCCAAGACGGGTCTTGGCGTGGATGAAATCCTGGAAGCGATCATCGAGCGTATCCCGGCACCACAAGGACCCCGATGCGCCGCTAAAGGCGCTTCTGATTGATTCATGGTTTGACAATTACGTCGGCGTTGTCATGCTGGTTCGCGTCATCGATGGAACCTTGCGCCAGAAGAACAGGATTCGCTTGATGGCAAGTGGTTCGACCCATTTGTGCGAACAAGTGGGTGTGTTTACGCCTAAGGCTGTGCCCAGGGAAACCTTGAGCGCCGGCGAAGTGGGTTACATAATTTCCGGCATCAAGGAGCTGCAAGCGGCCAAAGTGGGAGATACCGTAACCTCAGCCGAGAATCCTGCGAAGGAAGCGCTGCCCGGATTCAAGGAAATCAAGTCACAGGTATTTGCCGGCCTTTATCCGATCGAATCCAACCAGTACGATTCGCTGCGCGAATCGCTGGAGAAACTCCAAGCTCAACGACGCCTCTCTGCACTACGAACCTGAAGTATCGCAGGCGCTTGGCTGGTTTTCGTTGCGGGTTTCTTGGCTTGCTGCACATGGAAATCGTGCAGGAGCGGTTTGGAACGCGAATTCGATCAGGATCTCATCTCTACCGCGCCAACGGTCGTCATGAAGTTCTGATGCGCGACGGAAGCATCATTCAAGTGGAAAACCCGGCAAAACTTCCCGAGCCGTCAAAAGTCGAGGAGGTTCGCGAACCGATTATCACGATTACCGTCTTTGTTCCGCAGGAGTACCTCGGCAACGTCATTACCCTGTGCAACCAGAAGCGTGGCAATCAGGTGGACATGACCTACCACGGGCGTCAGGTTCAATTGATCCTATGAGATGCCGATGGCTGAAGTGGTCATGGATTTCTTCGACAAGTTGAAATCCGTCTCGCGCGGATATGCCTCGCTCGACTACGATTTCAAGGAATTCAGAGCGGCCGACGTCGTCAAGCTGGACATCCTGATCAATGGCGAGAAAGTTGATGCCTTGTCGATGATTGTGCATCGGGCAAATTCGATCTACCGCGGACGAGAACTCGCCTCCAAAATGCGCGAATTGATTCCACGCCAGATGTACGACGTCGCCATTCAGGCGGCGATAGGGGTCGAACATCGTCGCACGTGAAAACATCAAAGCCATGCGCAAGGACGTACTTGCCAAGTGCTACGGTGGCGACATCACGCGCAAGAAGAAATTGCTCGGAAGCAAAAGGCTGGCAAGAAGCGGATGAAACAAGTCGGGTCGGTCGAGATTCCACAGGAAGCCTTTCTTGCTGTGCTGCGTGTCGGAAAGTAGGGAGTACAAGTGTGAATTTTGCGTTGATCCTTTTCTGCCTGCTGCTTGTCAGTGGCGCCATCTGGGTGGCGGATATTTTTGTCTTGAGGAAGTTCAGGGCGGCCGACGCCAAGGATCCCTGGTGGGTGGAGTATGGCGCGAGCTTCTTCCCGGTTATCCTGATCGTTTTCGTGCTGCGTTCTTTTATTGTGGAACCGTTCAAGATCCCTTCGGCATCGATGCTACCAACGCTGCATGTTGGTGATTTCATTCTGGTCAACAAATTTACCTACGGGATTCGATTGCCAGTAGTCAACAAGAAGATCATTGATATCAACGAGCCGCAGCGAGGTGACGTCATGGTCTTCCGCTATCCGGAAGATCCGTCACTCGACTATATCAAGCGCGTTATCGGCGTCCCGGGCGACAAGGTGGCCTACCAGAACAAGCGTCTCACGATCAACGGGAAGCCGGTCGAAACCACGAGAGTGGATGATTATCTTCATCCGGAACGGCTCTACTATTCGAAACAGTTTGTCGAGAAATCCGACGGAGTCGAGCACCATACGCTCAACGATGTCGATGCCCCTGACTTTGTTTCAAATGCCACTCAATTTCCATATCGGAATGATTGCCTCTACAATAATGCAGGTTTGATCTGCACGGTGCCGGCCGGCCACTACTTCATGATGGGTGATAACCGCGACAATAGCCGTGATAGCCGTTTTTGGGGGTTTGTTCCGGAAGAGAACATCGTTGGCAAGGCCTTTTTCATCTGGCTCAATTTTGGGGATCTCAAACGGATTGGCTCATTCAAATAGGGGAAATTTGCTATGAATAATCAGCGTGGTGTGGCGATTTCGGGGTTGTTGCTCTGGGGCTTTGTCATCGTGTTTGTCGCCTTGCTGGGCATGAAAGTTGTTCCGGAATATATGGACTACTTTAAAATTCTGAAAAGCGTTAAATCCATATCGGCAGGAGCGTCAGGTCAAACCGTTCACGAAATTAGAGAAGCCTTTGATCGTTATGCGGACGTTAATTACCTAGCTATAATAAAGGGCACCGACCTCGATATTTCCAAAGAAGGAAACGATGTCGTCATAGCCTTTGCATACGAGAGGCGCATTCCTTTGTTTTACAACGTTAGTTTGTTGATCGATTTCCACGGCTCGTCATCGGGGCATTGAGTAGCCGAATGACAAATCGACTTGAGCAGGCACTAGGTCATAAGTTTTTCGATTGCTCCCTGCTGCTGACAGCGCTGACCCATCGTAGCCATAGCTGGCCGCACAACGAACGGCTCGAGTTTCTTGGTGATTCCATCCTCAATGGGGTCATCGCTCGCCAGCTTTTCGATTGTTTCCCGGATTTGCCAGAGGGCGACCTATCACGACTGCGCGCCAATCTTGTCCGACAGGAAAGCCTCCATCAACTGGCTCTGTCGCTATCGCCGGAGAGTTTCTGCGGCTGGGAGACGGCGAGCTGAAGAGCGGCGGTCGACAGCGCCCGTCAATACTTGCTGACGCTCTTGAGGCCTTGTTTGGTGCCATCTGGCTGGATGCCGGATTCGATGCGGCCAGCGCAGTCATCGTGCGCTTATATGCCGAAAAGCTTGCAACCATCGTTCCCGGGCAGCCGATCAAGGACGCCAAGACCCGCCTTCAGGAAGCATTGCAAGGCAGACGTCTGCCTCTGCCAAAATACTCACTGGCCAGCACCGAAGGCGAAGCACACGCGCAGCAATTCAGTATTTCCTGCCAGATCGACGCCTTGAACATTCGCACCCAGGGCAGTGGAGGAAGTCGTCGGGCAGCGGAGCAAATGGCGGCCGAGCGCGCGCTGGAAAAAATACAACACGCATGAGTGAACTGAAATCCGGGACGATTGCCATCGTCGGTCGCCCGAACGTCGGCAAGTCGACGCTGTTCAACCGGCTGGTCGGTGAAAAGATCAGCATCGTCTCACGCAAGGCACAGACAACGCGGCATCGCATCATGGGCATTCTGACCCAGCCTGATGCCCAATACGTGTTTGTCGATACCCCGGGGTTTCAGACCCGCCATACCAATGCGCTGAACCGGGCGATGAATCGCGGTGTAACGCAAGCGCTAGCCGAAGTTGACGTTGTGGTTCTTGTCGTCGATGCGGATCATCTTGACGCGAAGGACAAGGCGGTCATCCAGCTCCTGATACCGGGACGCCCTGTCATTCTGGCCGCCAACAAGATCGACCAGATCAAGGACAAGACGCGGCTCTTGCCCATTCTCGCCAACCTCGCCGGGCAGTATTCGTTTGCCGCCCTTGTTCCAATCAGCGCAACGACGGGCAGTCAGCTCGACGAACTTCTGGCTGAAATTCGGAAACACTTGCCGCACGAGGAACTGCTGTACGGCGAGAACGAAATCACCGACAAGAGCGAGCGATTTCTCGCCGCCGAATTCATTCGCGAAAAACTCTTCCGATTGACCGGTGACGAACTGCCCTATGCCGCCACCGTCGAAGTGGAAAAGTTCGAGATTGACGGAGCATTGCGCCGTATCAGTGCTGCAATAGTCGTTGATCGCCAGGCACATAAGGGGATTGTCATAGGCAAAAGTGGCGAGACTCTGAAGCGAATCGCCTCGGAAGCGCGCCAGGATATGGAGCGCCTGTTTGACGGCAAGGTATTTCTTGAAGTTTTTGTCAAGGTCAAGTCGGGGTGGAACAATGATGAGCGTTTGCTCAAGAGCCTTGGCTACGAGTAGATCGCGGAGAGGGCGCCTGAGGTGATGCACCGGAACAAGGTCGACGGCCAGCCTGCTTTCGTGTTGCACACCTACGCTTTCCGCGAAACCAGCCTGATCGTCGAAGTGTTCTCGCGCGACTTTGGCCGTGTTGCCCTGTTGGCGCGAGGGCCCGCCGCCCGCGTTCCCCCATGCGTGGCGTATTGCTCGCCTTCCAACCGCTCGAACTGGCCTGGGCTGGTCGAGGCGAAGTGCAAACCCTGATACGTGCCGAGTGGCAGGGCGGGCAACCCTTGCTGTCCGGCAAGGCGCTATTTTGCGCGTACTATCTCAACGAACTGTTGATGCAGCTTCTGCCGCGTGAGGATGCCCATTTGCGCCTTTTCTCGGTCTATGGTGAAACCTTGCTACGCTTTTCCATGGCGTTCAGAGTCGGATCTGCGCTGCTTCGAGCGGTCGTTCCTGCAGGAATTGGGTTACGGACTGACGCCTGAAAATGACGTCGACGGTGTGCCCATCGACATTGCCGGGCACTATGTTTACCGGATCGAAAATGGCCCGGTAAAGCTCCAACGCCCCGGCAGTTCAGCATTGTCGATCAGCGGCAAGACCTTGATTGACCTGTCGCGCGAAGATTTTACCGATCCGCGGACACAGATTGAAGCCAAGCAACTGATGCGGGCGCTGATTTCTCATTACACTGGCGATAAGAATCTGGAGACACGCCGGATATTTAGGAGCTGCAGGAGCTATGATTTGATGTTTTTTACATCCAATCCAGTCCGAGATCTGCCAAAATGAGCGTAACGCACGGTAAATAAACAGTTTTGTTGTTTATGACGTCCAGTTGCGTCTTTTGACATCCCGACTATACTGAGTAGCTAGCTGAGTAGCTACGTGAGTAGCTGCGTAAATCATAGTTACGCAATGGGAGGCGTCTTGGGCAAGCTCACGGATGTCCAGATCAAGCACTGGATCAAGGCGGCCAATTCCGTTGCCAAGTCGGACGGCGAGGGTCTTACTTTCACGCTGTCAAAGGATGGCTCGGCGGCTTGGGTGCTTCGCCATCGGATCGGTGGCAAGCAGCGCGAGAAAACCTTGGGCCGTTTCCCGGATATGTCGCTGAAAAAAGCGAGGGGAATTGCTGCAGACGATCGGGTAAAGATCCAGCAAGGGATTGATGTCGGCCGTGAAAGCAGGTTGACAACACCAGGCCATAACCGCCCGGACCGTTCGTCAACCCAGACCGCCGACCTGTGAGGCCAAGGTTCTGCCGGGGCTTGCCGCTAGTACTGGGGTTGCCAGAAAACAGAAAATCCGTGATTACATTCTTCCGACGATTGGGCATCTTCCGGCGCGTGATGTAACTGGCGCAGATGTGGTTCGCCTGCTCGATAGGGCAGGGAAGAAATCGCCCAGGCTGGTAAAGGGGGTGTTGAGCGTAGTCAGCCTTGTCTTTGCCCATGGACAAGCGAGGCATATCGTTGTCGCGAACCCTAGTGCTGGAATCACGGCTAAGGCAATTGTCGGCGCAGAAGGCAAAACGATCAAAGTCAGAGTCATGCTGACCGACGCGAGATCAAGGCCTTGTTGCCAGCACTTAGCGAAGCCAACCGAAGCGTTGAACTGGTGACCCGGTCTCTACTATCCACCGCCGTCCGCATTCAGGCCCTGATGATTGCCGAGTGGGAGCACATCGACTTTGTCAAAAAGGGAATGGACGATCCGCCGGGTGACGGACGCAAGTCCGAGCGAACATTTGTGGTGCCGCTAACAGATGCGGTAGTCGGATACTTTTATTCGCTAAAAGAACTGGCTGGGAAATCCAAGTATGTCGTTCCTGTGCTGAAACGTCGGCGCGGAAAGGATGGCGATTATCCGATGCCCCCGGGCTCAATTAACCATGCCCTTGAGAGTCTGCGCGAATATTGGAGATAAAGTGCGTGAAATCTCACCGCACGATTTTCGCTCGACCGCACGCAGCCATCTTGGCGCATTAGGCGTTCCGGTAATTGTTGCTGAACGATGTCTGAATCACTCGTTGGGTGGCTTGATTGCCGTCTATGATCAGCACGACTATCTGGAAGAGCGGCGGAGGCGCTGGAGTTAGGGGGCGCCAAGCTGGCGATTCTTGAATCTGGAGCGGACAACGTCATTTCGTTGCACGGCAATGCGGCGAATTAGATCGGTATCCGATTTCAGCAGACGTTTCTTCTTGTGCGATGCATATCGATCCGGCATGAAGATTGTTACGCTATGATCTGTCGCAGATCGGCCAGGAGCCGCCAGTCGGGTCAATCCTCCAATTCTCAGGTTCGTTTGCCGTGCTTTCTCGGAAGCAGCCATTGGATCGGCGGCACCCTATTTTCTCGCCTGATTGGCTCCAATGCAGCGGAAGCCGTCAGTCACAAGGCACGGCTTCGGTATATCTCCGGCGCAACGCCATTCACGAAACGTACCTTTCTGAGGGCAGCTTATCTCCCCATAGCCGCCACTCTCCAAGCATCAGGCATCAGGCAGTGCTTGGGGTGCGCTTCGAGTAGCTTTTCTGCAAATCGTGACGCATGCTGGCACGACATCGGTGATTGACTGCAGTGCTCGGCGTTAGCCATAATCCGCGAAGGCCCACTTCCTATCCTTTGTCCTTCGACCTAGCGGGATTTCGCGTTGCCGGAACGCTGGACAGTTGTACGCTCCAGAGTCATCTGCAGTTCGTCAACCTGATCGATCAGCGTGATGAAATGCCTGCCGAAGGCGGTCAGTTGATATTCCACGCGCGGCGGAACTTCGGGGAAACTGGTCTTGTCCAGAATGCCAAAGCGCACCAGCTTGGCCAGTCGCTCGTTGAGCACCTTGCCGCTGAGGCCGTCAATCGCATGCTCCATTTCGCCGGGACGGCGCACCTTTTCGCACCAGGCTCAAAACGGTCAGCGACCATTTGCAGCCAATGATGCTTTCCACCATCTGATGAACGCTGGGATTGCTCATGCGCCGAAAATATTTATCCCGTTTGTGATCAACAAAATGCACCAAAAGGTGCCTACCCGACCGGTTTGTACCCGCTTGCCGCGACCTTCACCGGCTCGTAGATTGGTTCCTGTCTGCTCACACAAAACCCAATCGAAAGGAATGCAAAATGCGAATCACTCTTTCTCGCGCAGCGTCCATTATCGTCCTATCCGCGGCTGTTTCAAGCAGTTCCGTCGGCGCGGCGGATGCAAACCCGGTGCCTTATCCGCAAGGTTACCGCGACTGGCACCATGTCAAGTCGATGGTCATCAATCCCGGCCACGGGCTATACGACGCGTTCGGCGGCATTCACCATCTTTACGCGAACAAGGCCGCCATGGCGGGTTACAAGACGGGGAAATGGGCTGACGGCGCCGTCATCGTGTTCGACCTGCTCGAGGCGAAGTCGGCCGACAACGCCGTCGTCGAAGGTTCGCGCAAGGTGGTTGGTGTCATGCATCGCGACGCGCGCAAATATGCCACGACCGGCGGCTGGGGCTACGAGGGATTCAAGGGCGACAGCAGCACCGAACGCGCGGTGGGCGCCAATGCACTGACGGCTTGCCACCAGTGCCACATCGCGCAAAAAGACGCCGGCTTCGTGTTCAGCAAGGCACGCCCTTGAATCGGGGCTCCGCCGCCCCTGCCCTGCGCGTTTCGCAGTGGCTCAACAGCAATTGTGTTATAATGTTGGATGAATTGCGCGGCAAGGTGGTGCTGGTCCATGCGTTTCAGATGCTGTGTCCGGCCTGCGTAATGCAGGGAGGGCCGCAGGCGGTGCGCTTGTGGCAGCGCTATCAACAAGGCCGGCCGGACAGCGACGTGGCGGTGATCGGCTTGCACACCGTATTCGAACATCACGAGGTCATGACGCCGACGGCACTCGCGGTCTATCTGCACGAATTCCGCATCCCTTTCCCGGTGGCGGTAGACCGGGCAAGTGCAGACGGACCGATCCCCCAAACCATGCACGCCTACGCGATGCAGGGCACGCCGACAAGCTTGTTGATCGACCGGGCCGGGCGTTTGCGCAAACAATTTTTTGGCGTCGAGTCGGACCAGCAGATGGTCGCGGACATTGATATCCTCATCACGGAACCGGCGTAGGGGGAACGGCTACAGTTGGCGAAGGCTAGGTTAGAGCGCCCGCTGGCAGGCGCCTACGCCCAGTAATTTTCCCCGAATGAGTGCTATCGCTGCACACCTGCCCGACAAGCTGAAAAATCAAAATCGAAAATTGAAGGGCCGCTTCCGCCATTCTGATGGTTGGCGCAAATGGCCGCTTCCATTTTCCGCCACCGGCAGCAAAGGGTCGATTGCGGAAGCTCAGCATCGCCTAGCCCCGCATTGTCTATCGCCAATAATTTGTGCGCAGCACCACGTTGACCTCGGCTTCACTCATTGAACTCGGAGACTTCGACTGCCTCAGTAGAGCAGGAAATCCTCGCGCTCGGCCTCCCAGGCGGCTTCGTCGGCCAGCGCCAATGCGTCGAGGTCGGCAGGCGTCGCGGACGGGTCGTCTACCCACTCGCGCAACACGGGGCTGCCGTTGATCAGGTCGATGGCCAGCCGGTCATTCTCGTATTCGTAGGCGAAGTCGCGCCACAGCGGGTAGTCCGGCTGCAAGCGGCGCAATGCCTTGAAGGCCAGGCTTTGCACGCGCCACGGGCGGAAGGCGTGGTGCTGGTAATGGGCGTCTTCAACATGAATCTGTACCCCGTTGCACAGTTGCCCGGCGTGTTTGTGGAAGGTCGGTTCGAACCAGCACTCGCGCAGGCGGCAGCCGGCAAGCCACGCCGGGGCGAGGGCGAACATTTCGCCGATCAGTGCCCGGGCGTCGATGTCAGGCGCGCCGAACAGTTCGAGCGGGCGGGTCGTTCCGCGCCCCTCGGAGAGCGTCGTTCCTTCGAGCATCACGGTGCCGGCGTAGCAGCGCGCCATCGAGAGAGTCGGCGCATTCGGGCTGGGATTGATCCACGAACGTTCGCCGAGCGGCCAGCCATAACCGGGCGCGTCTTCGGGCCGCCAGCCGTGCATGCGGATGACTTCGCATTCGACATCGAGTTTGAGGGGTGGCGATGAACCACCGCGCCAGCTCGCCCATGGTCAGGCCGTGGCGCATCGGCAGCGCACCGGCGCCTCACAAAACTCTCCCAGCCCGGACGCAACAGCAGCCCTTCCAGCGGCCGGCCGACGGGGTTTGGACGCTCGAGTATCCACACCGTCTTGCCGTGTTCGGCGGCCGCTTCGAGCAGATAGCGCAGCGTGGTAATGAAGGTGTAGATGCGGCAGCCAAGATCCTGCAGGTCGATCAGCAGCACGTCAAAAGTGTCCATCATCGACGGCGTCGGGCGACGTACTTGGCCGTACAGGCTGAATACCGGGATGCCGTGCCGTGGATCGAGATAGTCGGGCGACTGATCATATTGTCCCGCTTGTCGCCGCGCAGGCCGTGCTGCGGGCCGAAGGCCGCACTCAAGCGCAGATCGGGGAGGGCGGCCAGCGCATCGAGGGCATGCGTCAGATCGGCCGTCACCGAGGCCGGGTGGGCGAGCAGGGCAACGCGCCTGCCGGCCAGCGGCTGGCGCAGCTCGGCTTCGGCGATCAGGCGGTCGAGACCAAATTTTATGTCGGGCATCGTGGGGGCTTTCAAACGGAGTTGCGCGGGCCGCCCAGTTCCAGCGAGAAGGCATCGCGGTGGTGAAAGTCAGGCCGCAGGGGCAGGGGTGGCGCAGGGCCCAGTAACTGTGGCTGCCATCGACGACGTCGGCGGCTTCGATAACGGCCGCCAGCCCGATCTGCAGTCCGCCAGCACAGGCCGGCAGTCCTCCCGGAGCGAGCCGGGCTTCGATTTCCATGCGACCGGCAGAGGCGGGAAGTGATCTGCGGCGCATTGTTTATGGCAAGCGCTTCGTCGCGCTGTCGATAGTCCGAAAAAGCGTAGGCAGCCCACTGCCCTGAGGGGGAGAAATTGAACTCGCGGTAGGCTGGTTCGCCAGCGCCGGCGACAAAGGCTTCGAAGCAGGGTGCTCCCACAGCAGGTCGGTCCGTTCCTTGCCCCCGTCATCGGAATCAGTAAGCGGGCCATATCGCCCCACACCCGGAAGGCGAGGCTCAGGCCGCCGTCGGCGTGCATCGTTGCGCCGGCCTCGATCGCACGTACCACCGGGGCCGGTGTTGCGGGATGGCAGAGCAGGGTCAGCGGGTAGTCATCTGGCGGCATGCAGCGAATTCTAGCCGTTCTTGACTGGCGACAGAAAGAAAAACGGGCGTCAGCTTTTCCGGCCAGTCTGTTGTCTGGTTTATAGCGGGTAGTCCGAGTTAACGTAATCCATTTTGAATGCTATGGATCGTCAGCTCATCACTGTTGCTGGCAAGCGGCCTGCTTGGGGTGGCGTGATTTTTAATGTTAATGTTTCTGTCTCGTTCTCTCACGGTTCAACGCTCATGGCGATTCTCGAAATACGCAACGTCACCCGCCGCTTCGGCAACCTGAAGGCCGTCGATGACGTTTCCTTGTCGATCGAAGCAGGCGAGTTCTTTACGCTGCTCGGTCCCTCGGGTTGCGGCAAGACGACCCTGCTGCGCATGATCGCCGGCTTCGATGAGCCCGATCAGGGCGCGCTGTTCCTTGAGGGCCAGCCACTGGCCGGCATCCCGCCGGAGAAGCGCCCGGTGCACACCGTTTTCCAGAGTTACGCGCTGTTTCCGCACATGAGCGTGGCGCAGAACATCGCCTTCCCGCTGCGCATGGCGGGCAAGGACGAAGACGAGATACGCCGGCGCCTGAAAGAGACGCTGGAACTCGTTCACCCTCAGCGACAAGGCGCAGCATTTTCCGCACGAACTCGGGCGGCCAGAAGCAGCGTGGCGCTGGCGCGTGGCCTGATCAACAAGCCGCGTCTGCTCCTCCTCGACGAACCGCTGGGCGCGCTCGACGCCAGCTGCGCGAACAGATGGAAGGCGAGCTGATCGCTCTGCAGCGCGAAGTCGGCATCACCTTCGTCTTCGTCACCCATTCGCAACAGGAAGCGCTGGCATTGTCGCACCGCATCGCGGTGATGAACGAGGGGCGCATCGAGCAGGTCGATCGTCCCGGAGCAGATCTACGGCTACCCGAAAACCGTTTTGTCGCCGACTTCATCGGCACCATCAATCTGCTGCCGGTTGAGGTGTGCGGAAGCGACGCACGGCCATTTGCGACTGGCCGTTGCCGGCCTCGGCGAGATCATCGCACCGGCGCTGGCTGGCGTGAAGGCTGGCGAGCGTGGCATGTTCGCCTTGCGTCCCGAGCAGGTGCGGGTCAGCGCACACCACGAGGCACAGGAATTGCACAACCACTATCACGGCAAGGTTCGCGACTACCTCTACCTCGGCGACGTCACCGTCTACAAGGTCGAGCTGGACAACGGCGTTGTCCTGGAGGCATTGCTCGCCAATTCGGCGCCGGGCCGTGCGAATTCTTCAAGATCGGCGATACACTCGGCGTCGGCTGGCGCCACGATTCGGGAGTGTATCTGCGTGACTGATTTATCGACAGACGCCGCGACCAGGCCGCACGAAAGCGGGCGCGACTCCCGTGTCACCCAATGGCTGGTCAGCCTGCCGCCGACGCTGTTCCTGCTCGTTTTCTTCCTTGCGCCGGCACTGATCATGCTCGTCGCTTCGTTCCAGTACCCGGGCGAGTTCGGCGGACTGGCGCCGCTCTTTATCGATGGTCAGGCCAACCTGAGCCTGGAAACCTACCGCTTCTTTTTCAGCGACCTGATTTATGCCGAGATATTCCTGCGCTCCTTCCTCGTCGCCGCCGCGACGACGCTGATCTGCCTGATCCTGGCCTACCCGCTGGCGCTGACCATCGCGCACAGCCCGAAACGACACCGCGACCTGCTGGTGCTCCTCGTCATCCTGCCCTTTGCCAGTAATTTCCTGATCCGAATTTACGCCTGGATCATCCTGCTCGGCCCGGCCAACCTGCTGTACACGCCCTTTGCGGTGATCGCCGGTATGGTCTACGTCCATCTGCCATTCATGATCCTGCCGCTCTACACCAACCTGGAGAAGCATGACCCGGCGTTGCTCGAAGCCGCGCAGGATCTCGGCGCCGGGGCGTTGACGCGCTTCTGGCGCGTCACCTTCCCGCTTTCGCTGCCCGGCATCTGGTCGGGTACGGCGCTCGTCTTCATCCCGGTGCTCGGCATGTTCGCCATTCCCGAACTGCTCGGCGGCACCGGTGACATCCTGATCGGCAATCTGATCAAGGAGCAGTTTCTCGACAACCGCGACTGGCCGCTTGGCTCGACGCTGTCGCTGCTGCTCACCGTGGCGGTGCTGGTGCTGGCGGGGTTCTCGGCGTGGGCCGGGCATACCCGGCGAAGGCTGGCGTAATGCGCCGCAACGTCTGGCTATGGGCCGCATCGCTGGCGGTTTACGCCTTCCTCTACGTACCGCTGGCCTGGTCGTCCTTTTTCCTTCAACGATTCGCTGCTCAACGCGCAGTGGGTGGGCTTTACCACGCGCTGGTACAGCAAACTGATCAACAACGATGAGATGCTGCGCGCCGCCGCCAACTCACTGTTCATCGCGCTCACTGCGAGCAGCGTCGCTACCGTTCTCGGCACCATGGCCGGCATCGCGATGCACCGCTGGTCATCCGTTTTCTGCGCTTCCTGCCTTCCTGGTGCTGACGCCGGTGGCCTGCCCGAGATCCTGCTCGGTGTATCGCTGCTGCTTTTTTTCCGGCAGGTACTCGACCTCACGCTCGGTCTGTTGTCGATTCTCGTGGCACACATCACCTTCTCGCTAGGCTTCGTCGCCATCATTGTGCGTGCCCGCCTGGCCGGCATGGACGAGAGTATTTTCGAAGCCGCGCGCGATCTCGGTGCCAGCCCCTGGCGCACCTTCCGTCACGTCACCTTCCCGCTCATCCTGCCCGGCATCCTGGCCGGTTTCTGATGAGCTTCACGCTCTCCATCGACGACTTCGTGATCACCTTCTTCGTTGCCGGCGTTGGCGTCACCACATTACCGCTGCAGATCTATTCGATGATCAAGGTGGCCGTCAGCCCGGAGGTCAACGCCGTGTCGACGCTGCTCATGGCGCTGACCCTGACGCTGATCGCCCTGGCCTCGCGGCTGGCACCGGATACCTTGAAGGGGAGGGCATGAAGATGGGAAAGGCTTGCCGCCTTCGACGCAGAGGGCGCAGAGGCGCAGAACGCGGAGAAGGGAATAGCAGAACCCTGCAATGGGCAAGATTTCGATTTTCCTCTCTGTGCCCTCTGCGCCTCTGCGCCCTCTGCGTTGAAAGTGCTTGCCTTTTCTTTCTTCCTTCTGACTCTTCCCATCTCGAAGCCCGCGCCGAAGACGTGCTCTACCTTTACAACTGGAACAACTACATTTCCGAAGAGACGTGCAGCGCTTTGAGGCGGCCTGCAAGTGCCGGCTGAAGCAGGATTACTACTCGGACAACGAGGAGATGCTGGCCAAACTGGAAGCCGGCGCCACCGGCTACGACCTGATCGTGCCGACCGGCAACGCGGTTGAATCGCTGATCCGCCGCCAGGCGCTACGCCCGCTCGACAAGACGAAGCTGTCGCACCTGACGAACATCAGGCGGGAGTTTCTCGACACTTGGTTTGACCCCGCAACCGCCATTCGGTCCCCTGCGCCAGCACGGTGACGCTTATCGGTTGCAACGCCACCCGGCTCGCTGAACTGGCCTGCTGACCGACACCTGGGCGCTGATCTTCGAGCCAAGGTCGGAAAACTCAAGGGGAAAGTGACCGTGCTCATAGCCAGCGCGAGCTGATGGCCGCCGCCATGCGCTACCTCGGCTATTCGGTGCAGACGCGCGATCCGGCGCAGTGGGATGAAGCCAAACGTCTGATCCTGCGCGCCAAGCCCTACTGGGCGACCTTCTCGAACAGCACCTATATCAAGGATCTGGCAATTGGCAACCTGTGGGTCGCCCACGGTTACTCAAGCGACATGTTTCGCGCACAGCAGGACGCGCTGGAAGCCAGACGTCCCTTCACCATTGGGTTTACGGTTCCGAAGGAAGGTGCGGTGCTGGCCGTCGACAATTTCAGGTACAAGTCGGGGCGACGTCCCGATCTGGCGCATTGCTTCATCGACTTCATGCTCGAAGGCGCCAACGCCGCCGACATCTCGAACCTGATCGGTGCCGGCAACCCGAATGCGGCCGCAACGCCGTATATCAAGACGGAGATTGCCGGCAACCCGGCCATTTCCTCGACGGGCTACAGAAATGCAAGGGCTGGAAATGCTGCGCGATTTCGACCCGAAGACGCGGCGTACACTGTCGCGCATGTGGACCGAAATAAAAGTGCGTTAGTCTTGCCTGTTCCAGTTCGAGGTTGTGAATTGATGGATGAAACCTCCCAAGCCGTCATTCCGGCACAAGCCGGAATCCAGCCTTTCCTCTGCCATCAGTTCAATAGTTGAGCTGCGCTTCAACCCGGCTCAGGAAACCCGCCAGTGCTTCGTTCTCGCTGTCGAACACGATCGACTCGTCCTCTTCGGCAAGCGACAGAGGCTCGCTGTTCTGTAGTTGATACGCCAGGATCGCCAGGTCGGCGTCCGAGGCATCGCTACCGGCCTGTTCCTGGCCAGCACTCGTTTCCGCAGGGCCGGCTCGGAAGGCGGCAGGAGAGAATCCGGAAAGGGACATGCAGTGTCCTGGCCAGATTGCGGAAGATCTCCCGCTGCCAGTGCCTTGAGGCTGGCCGCCGATGACGAGCGGGAAGCCGGCTCCAGAATGGTCTGCGCGAGCTGTTCCAGACGCAGATAGGTGGCCCGCGTCGTTGCCGCATCATAAAGGCCGTTGTCTGGCGCCGCTGTGCTGTGCGTCAGTGCGGGCACCCCGCACAGTCGTTTGCGTTCGATGTCAGAACGCAGGCGCAGGGCACCGATGTGTTCAGCACGGCCTCGAGACCCAGGTTTTCCCCGATCCGAAACACCGTGCAGCGAGCAGCAACTGCGTCCTGCGTGGCCGGCTTGCACGGCTGGCGAAGGCTAGGTATTGCGAACGAATTTCCGCCTCTCTCCGCGCGTCGTGCGGCTCTTCCTGAGCGGCGCGGATTCCCGCCACCTTGGCGCGAACCAGGGCGCGATAGACGCGAAAGAAAGGCAGGCACTGCAATCCCGCGTAATCGCCGGTGGCTTCCAGGTAGCGGTTGAGAAAGCGGTGCGCAAAGTCAGGCCGCCCCCTTTCTTCGAGATCCATGCTCAGGAGGCACCTCGCTGATCACGTCGATCCAGCGCAGCCTGGCATTGAATTCGATGCAGTCGAAAATCTTCGGGATTCCATGCACCAGGGCAATGTTGCCCAGATGCAGGTCGCCGTGGCATTCGCGGACAAATCCGGCGCCCCGGCGGGCTTCCAGAAAGCCTTCGAGCTGCCAAATTCGTTGCGACTCCAGGTTTCCAGTTCATTCAGTATAGCCCCTGTCATTGGCGTCGTCTGTTCCGGCTTGGAGCGGCTTGAAATTCTGCGCCACCAGCGCCCATACTGCCGCCGGTGTGCCGTACTCGCTCCCCGCGCCGGCCCGCGCCACTTGCGCATGGAATTCGGCGATCTGCACGCTCAGCGCGTCTATCTCCTCCGATCGCAATTCGCCCTGCGCCAGACGCTGGTCAAGCAAGGCCGATTGCCGGAATTCGAGCATCTTTACGGCATATTCAATGCCCTGGATGTCCCCGGCCGGTTCGCTGCCGTTGCCCAGCCGGGGCGCGTCCGCAGTGCCGTAAATCGGTATGACGGAAAGATACAGTTCAGGAACCAGCCGGCAGTTGAGGCGAAACTCCTCGGCGCAGTAGAAGCGACGTTGCTCAAGGCGGGTGAAGTCAAGAAAGCCGAGATCAACCGCTTTCTTGATCTTGTAGGCAAAGATGCCGGTCAACAGCACATAGGAAATGTGCGTCTCCAGCAGCGTTACCTCCTCGACCGGATGCGGGTAGCGTGCCGGGTCTTGCAGCGAGCGCACCAGGGCGAGCTGGGAATCGGCCTGGGAATCGGCCTGGGAATCGGCCTGGGAATCGGCCTGGGAATCGGCCTGGGAATCGGCCTGGGAATCGGCCGGGGCATCAAGCGCAGGGCCACCCCGCCCGCCGGGCGCCTGTTCTTTCAAGTGAAGTGTTTCGCTTCGTTCAGCCCAGTACCCTGAGCGCTGCGTCGTAATCGGGCTCGCTCTTGATCTCCGGGACCAACTGGCTGTACACCACCTTGTCGTTCTCGTCGAGAACGATCACCGCCCGTGCCGCAACGCCGGCCAGCGGACCATCGCTTAGCGCCACACCGTAGGCTTCGAGGAACTCGCGACCGCGCATGGTCGAAAGATTAAGCACATCCTCCAGGCCTTCAGCGCCGCAAAAACGGCTTTGCGCGAAGGGCAGGTCGGCCGAGATGCAGAGCACGAGCGTATTGACCAGCTTGCTTGCGCTCTGGTTGAACTTGCGTACCGAGGTCGCGCAGGTCGGCGTATCGATGCTTGGGAAAATGTTCAGAACCTTGCGCTTGCCGGAAAAACTGGACAGCGCAACGTCAGCCAGGCCCTTGCCGACCAACGTGAATGAAGGAGCGGTCTGACCTATTTGAGGGAAATTGCCAGCGACATGGACAGGATTGCCGCCGAGCGAGATTGTGCTTGTCATGTTAATTCCTTGTTTGTCATTGAGGGTGTAGTTTATAGCTCAGAATTTTCTTTGTCAGCATTTTGTGTGGATTGTTCATTGCGCAACTCCGTACACCTTTTCCTGGTCTATCGGCTAACATCTTGGCTGCCCCACATCCGGAACAAACCATGCACACCGATTCCCCTGCCCTGGTCAGGCTTGAAGACTATACCCCGCCACCGTGGCTGGTGAATACCGTTCATCTCGATGTGGACATCCGTCCGCAGGGGACACTGGTGGTCAGCACCCTGAACTGTGTGCGCAATCCTGCGCTGGCCGGTGAGCACCCGCTGCGGCTCGATGGCGTGGAACTCGAAACCCTCTCGGTCAGCCTCGACGGGCAACTGCTTTCCGCAGACGCCTACCGCCTGAGCGCAAACCAGCTTGTACTGAACGGGTTGCCCGAGCGCTTCACGCTGCAAACGCGGGTGCGCATTCAGCCGGACAGCAATACGCAGCTCTCCGGGCTGTATCGCAGCCGGGACGGTTACTTTACGCAGTGCGAACCACAAGGTTTTCGCCGCATCACGTGGTTCATCGACCGCCCGGATGTCATGGCCTGCTACACCGTCACCCTGCACGCCGACAAGGCGGCCTTTCCCTTCCTGCTAGCCAACGGCAATCCGCTGACCAGTGGCGACGAGCCGGATGGCCGCCATTATGCCACCTGGGAAGATCCCTTCCGGAAGCCCTGCTATCTCTTCGCCCTGGTTGCCGGCAAGCTCGATGTCCTGCGCGACACCTACTGCACCGCTTCCGGCCGCAACGTCCGGCTGGCCATTTACGTCGAGCCGGGCAAACTCGATCAGTGCGCTCATGCCATGGCCGCGCTCAGGAAGGCGATGCACTGGGATGAGAAAACCTTCGGCCTCGAATGCGATCTCGACTACTACATGATCGTTGCCGTAGGCGACTTCAACATGGGCGCCATGGAGAACAAGGGCCTCAACATCTTCAATACCAAGTACGTGCTGGCGCGTGCCGACGTGGCCACCGATGCCGATTTCGAGAACATCGACCGCGTCGTCGCGCACGAATATTTCCACAACTGGACCGGCAACCGCGTGACCTGTCGCGACTGGTTCCAGCTTTCGCTGAAGGAGGGGCTGACCGTCTTCCGCGATCAGGAATTCGGGGCCGACACGCACAGCCGCGAGACGGCGCGTATCCGCGAGGTGCGCGGACTGCGTGCCGTCCAGTTCCCGGAAGATGCCGGCCCGATGGCGCATCCGGTGCGCCCGGCCAGCTATCTGGAAATCAACAACTTCTACACCTCGACCGTCTATGAGAAGGGCGCCGAAGTCGTGCGCATGATCAGGACGCTGATCGGCAAGGTCGCCTTCCGGCGCGGCATGGATCTCTACTTTTCCCGCCATGACGGGCAGGCGGTAACCTGCGACGACTTCGTCGCGGCCATGGCCGATGCCGCCGGTTTTGACTTTGCGCCCTTCATGACCTGGTACCGCCAGGCCGGCACGCCAAAAGTCAGCGCGCAGGGTAACTATGACGCCGCCGCCCGCCGCTACACGCTGACGCTGACCCAGAGCTGTGCCCCCTCACCGGGGCAGGCCGAGAAAGCGCCTTATCTGATTCCGGTTGCCGTTGGCCTGGTCGCCCCCCAAGGTAACGACATGAATCTGGGAGGAGGAGTCGATGTGGTTGGCGAAGCAGGTATCGAAGCGGGTACTACTACGCGAATCCTGCATCTGGGCAAACGCGAACAGGTCTTCGTTTTCGATAACATCGCGCAGCCGCCGGTGCCTTCGCTGTTGCGCAATTTCTCGGCTCCGGTCGTCCTCGACTGTGCCTACAGCGAAGCCGAACTTGCCCATCTGCTGGCGCATGACAGCGACCCTTTCAACCGCTGGGAAGCCGGCCAACGTCTTTTCGGGCACCTGATTCGCAGCGCCGTCGTTCAGCTTGCGCAGGGCGAAACCCCCGCATGGCCGGCCAGCGTGCTCGCTGCCGCGCGCAAGGTTCTGGTCGGCGTTGGCGATCCGGCCTTCATTGCCGAAGCGCTGACGCTGCCCGGCGAAGCCACGCTGGCCGAGCAGATGGAGGTGGTCGATCCCGAGGTGCTGCACCAGGCGCGAACCGGTCTGGCGCGTTATCTGGCGAGCGGTCTGGAGAGCGAGTTCATCCGCCTTTATGACGCCTTTGCACCGCTTGGGCCGTATCGCCCGGTAACCGCGGAAGCCGGCCGTCGGCGCCTGCGCAACCTCTGTCTGGCTTACCTGAATGAACTCGATTCCGGCGCCCACCGTGCGCTGGCGCGACAGCAATTCGACAGCGCCGACAACATGACCGACCAGTTCGCCGCATTGTCGGTATTGGCCAACGCACCGGGTGCGGAGCCAGCCGAGGGCGAGTCCGCGCTGGCCGCCTTCTACAAGCGCTGGCAACATGAAGCGCTGGTCGTCGATAAATGGCTGGCGGTACAGGCCAGCAGCCGCCTGCCCGGCACGCTCGAACGCGTAGACAGCCTGACCCGTCACCCGGCGTTCGATCCAAAGAATCCGAACAAGATTTACGCCCTGCTGCGCACCTTTGGCGCCAATCACCGCCACTTCCACGCCGGCGACGGCAACGGTTACCGCTTCCTCGCCGCACAGATCGGCTCACTCGACCCGATCAACCCGCAAGTCGCATCGCGCCTGGCGCGCAGCTTCGACCGCTGGAAACGCTTCGATAGCGATCGCCAGCGTCATGCGCGGGAAGCGCTGGAATCGATCCGGCAGCAGCCAGGTCTGTCGCGAGACGTGTTTGAAGTGGTGGAGAAAGCGCTGGGTTGATGCGGGAATGGTTTGCGGATCGGGCTGATGTGAAGGCAAAGCTCAGTATGGTATCCAGAATGGTGTCCACAAGACGGCGACGTTGACAGTATGTAATCGTACGAATACATTACATTCATGTTTTCGAATTGAGAAGTAAGTGATGACCAGAAAAATCCGCGTGGCCGATCTGCCCGAGTTTGATCTGGCGGAACATCTCGGCAGCGAAGAAGACATCGCGGCCTATCTGACCGCGGTGATCGAGGCGGGCGATATGGCGGAGCTGGCGCACGCGCTTGGCTTGGTGGCTCGTGCGCGGGGCATGAGCGAGATTGCCAAAGCCTCCGGGATTACCCGCGAAGCCTTGTACAAGGCGTTGCGGCCAAACGCCTCACCACGATTCGACACCATCAACCGGGTATGCGCGGCCCTTGGGGTTCGGCTGGTGGCGCAGGCGATTCATGCATAAGCGCGGGTAACAGTTCTGTTGACAAGGGAGCCACATGATGGAATGTATGATCAATCTGCATATTGAAAAACTGCCGGAAGGTCTTTACCTGGCCACAAGCGACGAAGTGCAAGGCTTGGTCGCCCAAGGACGTACGATCCAGGAAACCATCGAAATTGCGCGGGATGTAGCAAGAAAACTGCTGGAGGCGCAATCCGAAGGATTGGGTAGCACACCACCCGCTGCAAAGGATATATTTGATTATCCACTTGTTGTGAGTGCCTGATGGGGCGGCTCGCTGGTTTTCGCTATCGGGAAATCATCAAACGCCTCAAGAAACTGGGTTTTGAGTTTGTTCGCCAGGCTGCGGGTAGCCACGAAATCTGGTGCAATCCGACGACAAACCGCTACACCACCATCCCCAATCATCCTGGAGATATGCCGGAGGGCACGCTCAGTGCGATCCTCAAACAGGCCAAGGTCGAGGTGGAAACATTTCTGGAAAAATAGTGGACGGAACGCCGCAGTTGCCGAAGGGACTTCCCGAGGGCCGGCCACTCTGGCCACCCCATCCAAATGGCTACCCAGGAAGTGCCATTGGGCATCGGTTTGTTTTCTAATGAAAAATAATCCGCTGCTCTTTCGCTGCTTTCGCCCCGATTCGGCCACTGAAACACCGCCACACTATGCGGCTTGTAATAGAAACTCGACTTTCACCGCCTCATACGGGAAAACAATCTGACCGTCCTCTGTCTTATTCAGCACTCCAGCATTGAGTAGCGCGGTGACGTCGCCGTGTACGGCCTTTACGTCGCGTTCAGCGCGGCGTGCGGCTTCGCGAATCGATACCGGCCCCGCCCCGCAAAGCACCTTGAGTAGTTCCCATCGTTTTTTGCTTAGCACCTTCCAAAGCAACTCGGGAGTGGCAAAGCTGATACGCGCAGTCTTCCGGGCTTTTCCTGTTTTCCAGGCGCCGGCAAAATCAGCCATGGCGTCGGCAGGGGCTCGCACATCAAGCGTTACTGTTTTCATGGTTCCACCTCGCAATGTCCATCTGGAAGTCGGCGATTAATTGATCAGGCGTAGTAAAAGCGTAGGCATTTTCCTTGTCGCCGAAATGCCGGTGATCGCCCTTCCCGACTTCGTTGTCGTAGCGCAGAACGCATTCACCACGCACGACATAGGCCAGCCTGTACTTGAATGCGTGGGCCGACCCTTTGAGTGGCGTCGAAAGGCGCCATAGCACCAATTCCGCAAAAGCTGACTCTGAGTAAGCGATGCGGGCGCTAACAAGCTGAACGGCTTTCATGTTGGAGATAGTGCCAACATGTGCGGCCGTTGTCAATCAGTCCAACGCTTACTCATACCACGACAAGGTAGTGCCATTGGGGCAGTCTCAATATTTTTGTAACTTTTACGCAGCCGACCCGTTTATTCGCATGAAAATCGAAATGTCTCTGAACTCTTTGGCCCCATCAGACGTGGTCTGTAACCAGATATTTTCTTTCGGCAACCCTCGTCACTTCGACAAAGCCATCCATCAACCGCCAAGGAGCCTGGCGACTGCGGCCGGGAAGTTGTCAAGAGTGAGGGCCGGGCGAATCAGCAGGTGGTCTTCGTCCGTTGTCCGATATTTTCCGGTACGCACCATAATTCCCGGAATTCCGGCCGCTTGCGCGCCACCGATATCATCCGCCAGGTCATCCCCGATCAGGACAGCCTGTTCCGGAGCGATGCCGAGTTCGTCCAATGCAGCGCGGAAGAAAGGGATCGCCGGCTTGCCGACGACTTCGGCTGTTTTTCCGCTGCTGTACTCAAGTCCGGCGACAAAGGCGCCCATATCCAGAGTCAGGCCGTCGATTTCCATGAAATAGCGGTTGCGCGCCATGACAATGAAGGGCAGGCCCTGCATCAGCAAACGGAAAACCCGGTTAAGCGATTCAAAATTGAAGTGGTGTCCGGCGTCGCCCAAAACGACAGCGTCCGGCTCGGCATGGCTGCAACCGATTTCCTCGGCGATATCCGGATGCACAAGGTAATGGGGATGCAGATTGCGCTGCCGGACAAGATTCCGGGTAGCCAGAACGGCCGTCAGGATTTCGTCTGCTTCGACTTCAAACCCCATCTGACGGAGATTGGCGACAATGCGCGAACGCGGGCTGCGCGTCGTATTGGTCAGAAAGCGAATGGGCAGACCGCTGGCGCGCAAGTCAGCAAGGGCGTCAGCGGCACCGGGGATCGGTTCGTCGTCAATGTGCAGAACGCCGGCAAGATCGATCAGTATTGCTTGCGGGGCCGTCGGTAAAAGCACGATGTTCTCCCAATCGTGACCAGTTCAGTCGATCATTCCTGAAACATAGAGCGAACGGGAAGCGGACGAAATTACGAGGACGTCGCTACCGTCCGGAGTTGGCCGCGACTTGTCAGCCAACTCGCTGCATTGAGTGACAGTAAGCCTGGCAAAGAGTTCTCGCACAGCAGGCAAGCCCTCAAATCATGCCACCGCACAGGGATCTCAAGTTCCCGTTGTGGCTTCACCAGACGACTCATCTTCGTCCTGACAGTTGCCTTGGCATCGCGGCGCATTTCCCTGACCAGGTCATCAAAGGTTGCCACAGCATCGAAGGCTATATGTGGGTTCAGATTTGGTTTGTTCTTTTGCAGAAATTGTTGCGAAGCCGACCCGTTTATCTGGAAAGCTACTTGGTTTCGCCCACTGCTATGAGAATCCGGAAACGATGCAATTTTTTCAGAATTTCTTCAGGAAGTCCGACTTCATGCTGATCATGACAAAGCCGAATGACTTGCTGATTGGTTAACGAACCATCAAAAAAATCAAGGCAATCGTAAAGCCGTTTACTTATTTTCAGCGGATCAAAAGGCGAATACCCTGACAAGAGATACGAAGATTCGGATATTTTTTCTATATTCAACTCGGGATTCTTTTTTAACCGCTCGGGTAATGGAGTGGTGGTCAACAGGCCATACGCCTGTTCAAGCTCCCGAAGGAGAAGCTTCTGTTCAATTCCCTCAATACGGGCAAATTCGTCCTGACTGAGCTGCCTGATCAAGGTGTAAGCCTGCTTATAGAATTCAGTCTCATTACCGGCCCAGGCTCCCCATGACTTACGGTAAATTGGTTCAGGCGGGGGCAGATCGTCCAGCTCCTGCAAGGTAAGCGGGGCCGAGACATCGATTGACAGACCGGAGATGGACGGTTTGAAATCCATCTTCAGCAGGACATAGCGTGAAAGAATTTTCTGCAGATTTTCCAGATATGTTCTGAGAGTCCGCCAGAATCGCCACCCTTCCTCTCCAGCGTCATGCTTGCAGAACCATGTCGAGCAGACCGCATCCCAGTAGGGCATCACGGTACAGAACCCCTCGTCGTCATGAAACGGACAACGCAAAAATTCACTCCTGCCAAAATACTCCAGGTTTGAGTTCCTGGAGAGGAGCGTGAACTTTTTCGGTCGGAAAACTCCCAGGGGAGAAATACTGGTCTTTCCGGCAATCCTGTTCAGCATGCGTTGGCGCCCTGTCTCATGCTCAGGATCATCGGAATTCATCAGTGCGCCAACCAGATAATTCGGGATATCCGGATGATGGGTGCAGCATTTCGTTTTAGCTGAAAAGAATTTTGGCGCATGCACGTGCGAATCGGGCTTCTCCAGCATGGCGCAGTTTCTGCAGGTCGCAGCCGATTCAATCGGAATCGGATTCTTAAAAAATGGAGGGAGAAACAGCGAATAACATTGTGGAAGGATATCGATGATTCTGGCTGTTTTCATGATTTGTCCTTGCTCGCCAGCGGGTGGTAGCGTCCGAATCTTCGGACGAGAGCGCCTCATTCAAAAAAGAAAGGGAACTCGCAACGAGTTCCCCTACGCCGGATAGGAACTGATCCGAGCTAGTGTTTATCAAAGTTGTTGACTTTTTGCAGGCTATCAACAGCTAAAGATGAAAAATCCTTATGCAATTTGACAGTATTTATTTCAACTGTGGTCATGCCGCCGCTGACTTGCTCCAGTTCTTCAGCACTGATTTCTTCTTCCTTTTTCATTTGGTCCTTATTCATCATATACCTCCGTATCAAGCAGTTAAATGCGGTGACATTTGGATGTCACCCACGATTGAAGCTGGAACATTTCATTTGTGGTCAGGTATCGTAACCCCGGGAACCATATTCATCGGAGGGTCCGGCTGTGGATTGAGATTTGGACTTAGCGATATTCCGCCAAAACCTTTTACAATCCTTGTTTCAATAGCGGCAATTCCGCCACTAACCTTCTCCAGTTCTTCAGCACTGATTTCTTCATCCTTTTTCATTTGATCCTTGTTCATCATATACCTCCCTATCATGCAGTTTGAATTTGGTGACCGATTCCTGATGTCACCCACGATTGAAACTGGAACATTTCAAAATTTCAACATTTTTTTTGCAATTTGATAAGTTCAGCTTTACTGATTGTTGCTCCGCCAGATACGCCCTCAAGTTCCTTCTCATTGAGTTCTCTGCTACGGGTATCCCTGGAGTCGCCAGGAGAATCAGCTTTAATATCTATCTTCATGTCAGGAAATTGTTCTTTAGTGCTTTTGTCTTTGTCAGTCATAATTTGATCCTCCAAAAAAATCCAAGGCGCTACGCTTGGCGATCAACGCGTTCCGAGAAGCAGCGCGAATTAAGTTTTACCGTACCAACAGGTGAGAAACACTACCGGGTTCTTTCCCACGGATCTGGCTCCAAGGTGTTGATTTTCTGCAGGTTATCAACCGGTAAAGTTGATAATTCCTTATGCAATTTCACAGTATTTATGTCAGCTTTAGTCATTCCGCCACTGACCTGCTCCAGATCTTCAGCACTGATTTCCCCATCTTTTTTCATTTGATCCTTTTTCATGATAAACCTCCCAATTATGCAGCTTGAATTCGGTGACTGGTTCCGGATATCACCGACGATTTAGACTTGTACACTTCATGTCTAGTCAATAAAACACCCTTAGTCAAGGCAATATCCGGATTGCGCGTTTCAGAAAACGGGAAATGGCTCAACACTTTTATACAAGGTCGATGTTTCCTGTCTTCAGCATCGCTGGCTATCAAATGATCATGACCGGCAGGCCGAGGAAAAAGCGTAAAAATGAAGCACCGGGCCGCTATTCGATGAAGAACGACCTGCCTGCAATGCAGATCTGATGTGAAACAATCGGGTGCGGACTCTTGCTGCGCGCCCGGTGATACCTTCCATCCCGGTCAGCAAACATGCTCATGATCAACAAAGATCAACAAAGGGCTTGTTATTTTCTTCAGACTCGTTTCTAATCGTGTTTCGCGTGTTTTTTCCTTTGACTTTAGAACCATGCCTTCTTTTGACGCACACACCATGCAACTGCTTGCCGCGCTGGCGACGGCCACGGTGGCGTACGTCATTTCGCGCTCCCTTGTTCGTGTTGCCCCGAAAGTACGTGTAGCCAGCATAGTACGGGCCGTACCCAAAGCACCGTCGAGGGCCGGAAGAAAGCAAGTCGAAGCGTAAAACGACAGCAGATTCCAAAACCCCCGCCGGTCAAACCGGGCGGGGGTTTTCGTTTTTGGGGTCCCGCCCGATAAAGTATCCGGTATAGCCGCCAACGCAGCAATTCCTTGAAGGAGATGTTCATGTCCAGCAACAAAACCGAAACCCTCAGCGGTGCGCAGATCGTCGTGCGCCTGCTCGAAAGGCAGGGCGTGCGAACGCTGTCCGGTATCCCCGGCGGTGCCATCCTGCCGATCTACGATGCCTTGTCGCAGTCGACGCTGATCCATCACGTGCTCGCCCGTCATGAGCAGGGCGCCGGGTTCTTCGCGCAGGGCATGGCGCGGGCCACTGGCCTGCCCGCCGTTTGCATGGCGTCTTCCGGCCCGGGTGCCACCAATCTGGTGACCGCCATCGCCGACGCCAAGCTCGATTCGATCCCGCTGGTGGCGATTACCGGTCAGGTTCCCAAGTCGATGATCGGTACCGATGCCTTTCAGGAAGTCGATACCTACGGTTTGACGATCCCGATTACCAAGCACAATTTCCTGGTCGGTTCGGCCGAGGAGTTGCTCGATGTCATCCCGCATGCCTTCCGTCTGGCCGCTTCCGGTCGCCCCGGTCCGGTGCTGGTCGATATTCCGAAGGATGTGCAGAACCAGCGCATTGAGGTCAGCGAGTGGCCCGAGCCTGGCGTGGCTGTTCCGGTTCCGGTTGCCGATACCGGACGGATTGCCAGCGCGGCGGCGATGATCAATGAAGCCGAACGGCCCATTCTTTACCTTGGCGGCGGCGTGGTGCATTCCGGCGCTTCCGCTCTGGCCGTGGCCTTGGCCGAGAAGGCCAGCCTGCCGAGCGTGATGACGCTGATGGCGCTGGGGGCGATGCCGGTGGATCATCCTCTTTCGCTTGGCATGCTCGGCATGCACGGCGCACGCTGCACCAATTTGGCGCTCGATGAATGCGATCTGCTGATTGCCGTTGGCGCCCGTTTTGATGACCGGGCGACGGGCAAGGTGGCGGCGTTCTGCCCGCAGGCAAAAATCATCCACATCGACATCGATCCGTCCGAACTCGACAAGGTCAAGACGGCACACGTCGGCATCATGGGCGATGTCAGGAACGTTCTCGAACAACTCACGCCGCAGGTCAAAGCCATCATTCGCGCGCCGTGGCTGACGCGCGTGGCCGAGCTGAAGACAAATCATCCGCTGCGCATGCCGGGCATCGATGACCCGCGCACGCCTTACGGGCTGATCCGCGCCGTCGCCGATTGCCTCGATGACGAAGCGACGATTGCCACTGATGTCGGCCAGCATCAGATGTGGGTGGCGCAGGCCTATCCGCTTCGTCGACCGCGCCAGTGGCTTACCTCGGGCGGTCTCGGGACGATGGGCTTCGGGTTGCCGGCGGCGATTGGTGCGGCACTGGCCGAACCCGAACGTACGGTAGTCTGCTTCACCGGCGACGGCAGCATTCTGATGAACGTCCAGGAGTTCGCCACGGCGGCGGAAGAAGACGCCAATGTGAAAGTCGTGCTGATGAACAACGCCTCGCTCGGTCTGGTTTTCCAGCAGCAGACCCTGTTCTACGGCGAGCGCATCTTTGCCTCGAAATACAAGGGAATGCCCGATTTCATCAAGGTCGCCGAAGGCTTTGGCTGGCAGGCGCTCGATCTCGACCAGGCCTCTGACCCGCTCGCAGCGCTGGGCAAGGCGCTGCACTCGCGCGGCCCGGTGCTGATCCACGTCAGCATCGATATGCGTGAGCAGGTATTACCCATGGTCGCGCCTGGCGCGGCCAACAAAGACATGATCGGAGGCTGAAAATGAATGCAAATACCAAAACCGAAAACCAGGCGCTCTCGCGGACGGTGCTTGAGCTTGACGTGAACAACCATGCCGGTGTGATGTCGCACGTTGTCGGCCTTTTCTCGCGCCGCGCCTACAACGTCGAAGGCATTCTGGTGATGCCCGTTGGCAATGGCGAGACCAGTCGAATCTGGCTGATGGTCAACGAAGAAGCCCGACTGGAGCAGATGGTGAAACAGGTCGAAAAGCTGGAAGACGTTCTGGCCGTACGCCGGCACGGTGCGACGCATGAAGTTTTCGAGCGCATGGAGGAGTATTTTCGTTAGCAGTCGGTAAAGTCGAAAGGCAAACCACCAAGTCACCAAGTTCACCAAGGCGCACCAAGTTGACGGCATTCTTCAGGAGAAGGTGATGTTTTCTTCGTGCAGCCTGGTGTCCCTTGTGCCCAAGTGGTGATATCCAGGAGTAGGTCGGGTTAGCGTAGCGTCCCCCAGGAGGATTTGCTTCGCAGCATAACCCGACCAACGAGACTCACCAGGTTGTCATCAGCCTTAACGGGAGGGTGTTGCTTTCTTGGTGCAACTTGGTGTCCTTTGTGCCTTGGTGGTGAGACCAAGGTTTTAGTCCTGGTGTCGAATCGACGCCGATTCAAATGCGAGCAGCGCATTCTTTCGTTCGCTGCCCCAGCGGTATTGCCCTATGTCGCCGCTTTCGCGGATGACGCGATGGCAGGGGATGAGCAGTGCAATGCGGTTCTGGGCCAGCGCCGTGCCGACGGCGCGCCCGGCTTGCGGGTTGCCGATCATCGCGGCCAGGGTTTGATAGGAGACGATTTCTCCGCCTGGAATTCTCAGCAGCGCTTCCCAGACCTTGATCTGGAAATTCGTTCCCCGCAGCAGAAGATGCAGTGGCGCTTGCTGTGGCTCTCGTAAGTTGCCAAAGGCAAACAGGCGCGCGATAGTTGCGGCGAGGGCGCTGTCGTCGTGTAGCAGTCGGGCTTGAGGCCACTCGTCATGCAGCGCGGCAATGGCGATGGCCATGTCGTCGCCTGTCGTGAAGTGGAGATGGCAGAGGCCGCGTTGCGTGGTGCCGGCGATGACCCGCCCGAATGGCGTCAGTCCGAAGCCATAGGTGATCTCCAGCCCTTCACCGTGCGCGCGGACTTCGCCCGGTGTCACCGCATCGCAGGCGATCATCAGGTCGTGCAGGCGACCGGGGCCCGACAGTCCGCTGGCGTGCGCGGCGGCGAGGACGTCGTGGCTCTGGCGCAGCAGCGATCTGGCGTGTTCCCTGGTCAGGTATTGCAGAAAGCGCTTGGGCGAAATGCCGGCCCAGGTACTGAATATGCGCTGCAGATGGGAAGGACTGAGGCCGATATGCGCAGCAATTTCCTCAAGACCCGGCTGCTGGCGAGCGTTCTGCCGGATGAAGCGGATGGCCTGCGCGACGGTTTCGTAGGCTTGGCAGCGTTCGGCCATCTCGTTCATGTGCGTTGCTCCGGCAGAAACGAAAAGCCGTAGCGGGTTGTCGGCAGGAATGCTCGGTAAAGGTTCGAGGGGTACATAAGCAAACTCGTCGTGTAGATTCGGTTCACCATTGTGTCTGCGAAAGAAATGGCGTGCCACCCGATTCTTGCGCTCAGCAGGGAAATTTCATGGAATTGAACATGACACTTGTTTTTCAGATAGAGGATTTAGGCTATAACATGCGCAAGGGAACACGTTGTTACCGGGTTAACCGTTCAGGGAAGAAGGATGCGTCTGCTGCTCGTCGAGGATGACAGGATGATTGGCGCCAGTGTGCAGAGTGGCCTGCGACAGGAAGGCTACTCGGTGGACTGGGTGCGCGATGGCGCGGCGGCCGAACTGGCGATCGCCAATGGCGTTTATGAGCTGATCCTGCTCGACCTTGGCCTGCCGCGAAAAACCGGCCTGGATCTGCTCGCTGCTTTGCGCAGGAAAGGCAGTGTCTTGCCGGTGCTGGTGATCACCGCACGCGATTCGGTCGCTGACCGGGTCAAGGGGCTGGATGCCGGAGCCGACGACTATCTGGTCAAACCCTTTAATCTCGATGAACTGTCGGCGCGCATTCGCGCCCTGTTACGGCGGCAAGCCGGTCGTGCCTCGCCGGTGATCGAACACGGTCCACTTTCGCTCAATCCGGCGACGCACGATGTTTTCCTGGACGGCGCACCGGTCAATCTCTCAGGCCGTGAATTTTCTTTGCTGCACGCGCTGCTTGAGCATCCGGGCGTGCCACTCTCGCGTGCCCAACTGGAAGAGCGCATCTACGGTTGGGATGAAGAGGTCGAGAGCAATACAGTCGAGGTGTATATTCATTCCTTGCGCCGCAAACTGGGCGCCGAGTGGATACGCAATGTTCGCGGCGTCGGTTATCGGGTAGCGGAACTGCCATGAAATCAATCCGGAAAAATCTGCTGGTGGCGCTGCTCGGAGCCATGGCCGTGGTTATGCTGCTCGGCGGCTGGGCGACCTTCAGAGCCGCGCGCAATGAAGCCGGAACCCTGTTCGACTATCATCTGCAACAGATTGCCCTGTCTTTGCGTGACCAGACGTTTCAGGGGTCCGCCGAGGCATTGGCCAGTGACGAGAGTCTGGAGTTCGTGATCCGCGTCTGGGACCGGAACGGTCTGACCGTCTACTATTCCCGGCCTCACCAGACGCTGCCCGAACTCACCCGCCTGGGCTATTCGACGTCAGAAACCCGCGAGGGGGAATGGCGGGTTTTTGCCACCCAGTACCATGGCCTGACCATTGCCGTGGCGCAGCCGATGCGTGTGCGCAATCAACTCGCCGCCGATGCCGCCTGGAGTACGCTGAAGCCTTTTTTTGTCCTGCTGCCGGCGCTCGGCCTGCTGATCTGGGGCCTGGTCGGTCGCGGCTTGCGGCCTCTGGCGCAGCTTGCGCGCTCGGTTAAGGCGCGCACACCAGATTCGCTCGACCCGCTGCAGCCGGCCGAAGTGCCTGAAGAAGTGCAGCCTCTGGTATTTTCGCTCAACGACCTGCTGGCCCGACTGAAGGCGGCGCTGGATGCGCAGCGTGCCTTTGTGGCCGATGCCGCGCATGAATTGCGCACGCCCCTGACTGCGCTGCAATTGCAGTTGCAACTCGTTGAACGCGCCACAAACCCGGAGGAGAGGACGGCGGCGCTTGGCGAACTCAGGAACGGACTGCAAAGAACTACCCATGCCGTCCAGCAACTGCTGACACTGGCGCGGCAGGAGCCGGGAGCCACCGAGTATCGGCTGACCACGGTGAGTCTGCCCGATCTGGTACTGCGTTCGGTGGTCGAGCATCAGCGGCTTGCCGAGGTCAGGCAAATAGATCTGAATGTCACCGAGGCCGATCCGGCGGCGGTGGTGTCGGGGGATGTCGATGCCCTGCGCATCCTGCTCGCCAACCTCGTCGGCAATGCGCTGCGCTATACCCCTGGCGGCGGGCAGGTCGATGTCTCGTGCCGCATCCGTGATGGCCGCGCCTGCCTTGAAGTCGCCGACAGCGGGCCGGGAATTCCCGTCACAGAGCGCGAACGCGTTTTTGACCGCTTCTACCGCCGGGGTGGCGAAGCGCATGGCGACGACGAGGGCCAGACCGGGAGCGGACTCGGACTGTCGATTGTGCGCACGATTGCCGATCGGCACGCGGCACAGGTCAGCCTTGCCGATTCCGATTCGGGTGGTTTGCTGGTGCGAGTCAAATTCCCCGGCGACGAAAACGCGGCAGGGTGATTGATGGGCTTAAGGATCCGCTGATCAAGTCTCAAATCGTCATTCCGGCGCACCCCAGGAGTGTTTACTTCGGGGCAAAAGCCGAAATCCAGAAATGTCAAGGCACTGGACACCGGCTTCCGCCGGTGTGACGGCTTATTCAGCGTTTCCTTAAGTCAATTTTAAGTTTCTCGCTAGTAGGATTCTTTCCATTGCAATGCGCTTCGCTTGCATTGATGAACTACAGGAGAACGAACATGAATTCCAAAACCTTGAAAATCAGTGTGATTGCCGGTTTGATTACGGCGGGACTGGGCGGTGCCTACTCGATCGGCAGCGGCAATGCCCTGTCGCCAGCCCAGGCTTCGGCCCCCCCTGCGCTGATAGCTCCGGCGATGGCGGCTACTGTTGCCGCTCCGCTGACTCCCTTGCCCGACATGAGCGCCATCGTTGCGCGCAACGGCGCGGCGGTAGTCAATATCAGCGTTACCGGGACGGGCAGGAATTCCGCCGAGATGTCGGATTCGCCAAAGCTCGATCCAAACGATCCGCTCTTCGAGTTCTACCGCCGCTTTGGTGTTCCGCAGCAACGCGGTGAACGACCGGTGCGTGGACAGGGTTCCGGTTTCATCCTGCGCGAAGATGGCATCGTGCTGACCAATGCTCATGTCGTTGATGGCGCCGACGAGGTGACGGTCAAGCTGATCGACAAACGTGAATTCAAGGCCAAGGTGCTGGGACTCGACAAACCGAGCGATGTCGCTGTGCTCAAGATCGAGGCGCAGAATCTGCCGACCCTGAAGGTCGGCAGTGCCGCCAATACGCGCGTTGGCGAGTGGGTGCTGGCCATCGGTTCGCCTTTCGGCTTCGAGAATAGTGCCAGCGCCGGCATTGTTTCGGCCAAATCACGTTCGCTGCCGGATGACAATTACATTCCCTTCATTCAGACCGATGTAGCGGTCAATCCCGGCAATTCGGGTGGCCCGCTGTTCAACATGGCGGGCGAGGTGATCGGTATCAACTCCCAGATATACAGCCGGACGGGAGGGTATCAGGGTCTTTCGTTTGCCATCCCGATCGAGGTGGTGATGAATGTCGAGGCGCAGATCGTCAAGAACGGAAAGGTGCAGCGCGGTCGGCTCGGGATCGCGATTCAGGAACTGAACCAGTCACTGTCCGATTCGTTCGGCCTGAAAAATTCGATGGGTGCGCTGGTCAGTTCGGTTGAGAACGAGAGCCCGGCGGCTAAGGCCGGGCTTGAACCCGGCGATGTGATTCTGTCGCTTAACGGCAAGGCCATTTCGAGTTCAAGCGAATTGCCTTTGCTGGTTGCCGATATCCCCCCCGGCGAGTCGGCCCGCTTGCAGGTCTGGCGCAAGGGCGCAACGCGTGAAATCGAAGTGAAAGTCGGCGCCCAGAAGGAGGCCAGACTGGCCAGCGCCGATAGCAAGAAAGAGGCGCAGGGACGTCTTGGCCTGGCCTTGCGCTCACTGACGCCGGATGAGCGTCGTCAGGTGGACGGCAAGAACGGTTTGCTGGTCGAGGATGTTGGCGGCGCCGCAGCACGCGCCGGCATTCGTCCGGGAGATGTCGTTCTGGCGCTCAACGGCGAGCCGGTCAATAGCGTTGAGCAGTTGCGCGGACTGGTGTCCAAAGCCGAAAAACGGGTGGCCTTGCTGATTCAGCGCGACGATGCCAAGCTGTTTGTTCCGGTTGATCTCGGGTGATGCGATGGCGGCCAGGCGGGGGCTCCCGGTTGATACCGGGGGCGTTCGGGAGTGACCTCGCCTATTTCCTCCCGCCGTGCGAACCGCCTTTGTCCCAGCCGAAGCGAACGCTACGTTGCCAGCGCTGATCTGCCTGCCGTAACGGGTTGGCTGCGGGTTGGCGACCCGGCGCGGCCCTGGGCTTGACGGGTTTTTTCGGTTTGACGGTGATGGGCATGAGCAGGTCGATGGAAAACAGGGCTATGATAAACTTTCCCTCAATTCTATCGCTCCCGAGATATCCATGTCCGGCAACACGATTGGCACCTTGTTTACGCTTACTTCGTTCGGCGAGTCACATGGGCCGGCCATCGGTTGCGTCGTTGATGGTTGCCCGCCGGGGCTGGATCTTTGCGAAGCGGATATCCAGGCTGAACTGGACCGACGCAAGCCGGGCACTTCGCGCCATGTGACGCAGCGCCGCGAACCGGATACGGTCGAAATCCTGTCCGGTGTCTTTGCCGGAAAAACCACCGGTACGCCGATCGGCTTGCTGATCCGCAACCAGGATCAGCGCAGCAAGGACTACGGCAACATCGCCGAAACATTCCGGCCGGGCCATGCCGACTATGCTTATACGCAAAAATACGGCTTCCGCGACCATCGTGGTGGCGGTCGTTCGTCGGCGCGCGAAACGGCGGTGCGCGTTGCGGCCGGGGCCATTGCGCGGAAATGGCTGAAGCAGCGCTACGGCGTGACGATCCAGGGCTGGATGAGTCAACTCGGACCGATTCCGATTCCCTTTGTCGATGCCACCCAGATTTTCGGAAACCCGTTCTTTGCCGCGAATGCCTCAATTGTTCCGCAGCTTGAGAAGTTCATGGACGCCTTGCGCAAGTCCGGCGATTCGGTGGGCGCAAAAATCAGCGTTGCCGCGAGTGGTGTGCCGCCGGGCTGGGGCGAGCCAGTCTATGAGCGTCTTGATGCCGATATTGCCTTCGCCATGATGGGAATAAACGCCGTGAAGGGGGTCGAGATCGGCGCCGGTTTTGCCAGCGTTGAGCAGAAGGGCAGCGAGCACAGCGACGAGATGACGCCGCAGGGCTTCCTGACCAACAACGCCGGTGGCGTGCTCGGTGGCATTTCCACCGGTCAGGACATTCTGGTGCATATCGCCATCAAGCCGACGTCGAGCATTCGTCTGCCGCGCCGCTCGGTGAATCTGGCCGGAGAGCCAGTGCTGGTCGAGACACACGGGCGTCACGACCCTTGCGTAGGCATCCGTGCGACGCCGATTGCCGAGGCCATGCTGGCGCTGGTACTGATCGATCATGCCTTGCGCCAGCGCGCGCAATGTGGCGATGTGGTCTGTGCTACGCCACGAATTTGAGGAGCGCTTGACGTCTTTATTTAGCTGGCTAAACTTACGGGGTTCGCAGGTGTTACAGGAGTGTGACAGGCCGTCAGGTCTGTCTTTTTTCAACCACGCTGGCTGTGCAGTGAGTAGGCCAGGAACAGTGAGAGGGCACGATCATGCAAGTAGAGCATCACGAGCTTCACCGCGAGTTCCCCGAATTTCTGGATGTAATGCAGGTGTTGAGAACGTCGGATAGCAGTTTCAGCCGAATGTTTGACGAGTATCACAGTCTCACCAATGAAGTAGAGCGCCTTGAAGAAGATGACGTTCCGGTCGCCGATTTCACGATCGAGGAAATGAAAAAAGTGCGCGTGCGGCTCAAGGACAAGATGTATCGGATTCTGGTCGCACACAAGAACAGCAACTGACCCTTGCGCGATGCATCCAGTAGAATTGCCGGATGCATCACTTGCCCTACTGGCGCCTTTCCGCCTACTACTTCTTCTATTTCGCCTTTCTCGGTGCCTTTTCGCCCTACTTCGGGCTTTACCTGCAGTCACTCTCGTTTTCCGCCTGGGATATCGGCCTGTTGATGTCGCAGATGATGTTGATGCGGCTGTTCGGACCGTATCTCTGGGGTGTCCTCGCCGACCGCTTCGGGCAACGCTTGCCGATCATCCGCCTGACCAGCCTGCTGGCGCTGATCGCCTTCTCGGTCTTCTTTTTCATAGCCCGTTTTGAAGCGTTTCTGTTGGCCATGGCGGTCCTGTCCTTCTTCTGGGTCGCCGCGCTGCCGCTGGTCGAATCCCTGACCTTCGACCATCTTCGGGAAAACCCGGCGCGCTACAGCCGCATCCGCCTGTGGGGGTCGATTGGTTTTATCGCTGCCGTACTCGGTACCGGCGCCTTGCTCGATCATCTGCCCTTGCCGAAACTGCTCTGGGTCAGTGCTGTCGCCCTCGCCGGAATCCTGCTCTGCGCCCTGCTGGTGCCTGAATCGCCGGTTCATCACGCTGCGCTGGGCGAGCCGCAACCGGTCGGCGAAATCCTGCGCCAGCCACGCGTCAGAGCCTTGCTGGCGGCGTGTATTACCATGTCGGCGGCCCATGGTGCGCTGAACATCTTCTATTCGATCTTTTTGACCGATCACGGTTACAGCAAACTGCTTGTTGGCGGCTTGTGGTCGCTCGGCGTCGTGGCCGAAATCGCCGTGTTTTTCTTCATGTCGCAGGTTATGCGGCGCTTCAGTCTGCGTACCATACTGCTGTCGAGTTTTTTAGCCGCCGTGGTGCGCTTCGTGATGATCGGCTGGGGTGTTGAATTTCCGCTCGTGCTGGCGCTGGCGCAACTCCTGCACGGGCTGACTTTCGGCGCTTTCCATGCGGCGGCAATCGCCGCGATCTACCGCTGGTTTCCGGGCCGCACCCGCTCGCGCGGTCAGGCCCTCTATTCCAGCCTGACCTTCGGCGCGGGCGGCTTGCTCGGCGGCTTGATCAGCGGCTGGACCTGGGGCTTCCTGGGCGCCGAACTGACTTTTGCCCTGAGTTCGGTTTATGCCCTGATCGGGCTGATTCTGGTGGCGGGCTGGATTCGCGAAGTGGATGTCAGCGAACCGAAGGCTTTGCACGTTGTCGATACGCCTGACCTGGTTTGAGCCGCGTCCATGCATGGTTCGGGCTGACAGCCCTGGCCAGCCGTGAGATAATCCAACGTTCCAATTGGCCACTCGGGCCTGACTTTTCCGGATACGACCTATGCCGCAAAACCTTTACGACAAACTTTGGCAAAGCCACGTGGTGCACGAAGAAGCCGATGGTACGGCGTTGATTTACATTGACCGTCATCTGGTGCACGAAGTGACCAGTCCGCAGGCCTTTGAGGGCTTGAAGCTGTCCGGTCGCAAACCCTGGCGTTTTTCATCGATCGTTGCCACCGCCGACCACAATACGCCGACCAATCACTGGGAACGCGGTATCGAGGATCCGGTTTCACGCCTGCAGGTGGAAACGCTTGACGCCAATATCCGTGAAGTCGGCGCACTGGCCTACTTTCCGTTCAAGGATCTGCGGCAGGGGGTCATTCATGTGATCGGTCCGGAAAACGGCGTGACGCTGCCCGGCATGACCGTCGTTTGCGGCGACTCGCACACCAGTACGCACGGCGCATTCGGCTGCATGGCGCAGGGTATCGGGACCTCCGAGGTCGAGCATGTTCTGGCCACGCAGTGTCTGTTGCAGAAAAAGTCGAAGACCATGCTGATTCGTGTCGAGGGCAAGCTGGGCAAGGGCGTGACCGCCAAGGATATTGCGCTGGCCATGATTGGCCATATCGGTACGGCGGGCGGAACGGGTTATGCCATCGAGTTTGGCGGCAGTACGATTCGCGGACTGTCGATGGAAGCCCGCATGACGTTGTGCAACATGGCCATCGAAGCCGGTGCACGGATGGGCTTCATCGCCGTCGATGAGACAACCATCGAGTACCTGAAAGGACGCCCCTATGCACCAACGGGCGACCAGTGGGATGCGGCGGTGGCCTTCTGGCGCACGCTGCGCAGCGACGAGGGTGCCGTGTTTGATTGTGTCATCGACATGCGTGCCGAGGATATTCAGCCACAGGTGACCTGGGGTACGTCACCCGAGATGGTTGTGGCGATCGGTGACAAGGTTCCCGATCCGGCCGCTGAAAAGGATCAGTCGCGTCGAGAGGGGATGGAACTGGCGCTCAAGTACATGGGACTTGAGGCCAACACGCCAATCAAGTCGATTGCCATCGACAAGGTATTTATCGGCTCATGTACCAATTCACGCATCGAAGACTTGCGTGCTGCGGCCAACGTCGTCAAGGGTCGCAAGGTGTCGGCCGACGTCATGCTGGCGCTGGTGGTTCCGGGTTCCGGTCTGGTCAAGCAGCAGGCCGAGCGTGAGGGACTGGACAAGATTTTTGTTGCTGCTGGTTTTGAGTGGCGTGAGCCGGGCTGTTCAATGTGTCTGGCGATGAATGCCGACCGCCTGGAACCTGGAGAACGTTGTGCCTCGACTTCGAATCGCAACTTCGAGGGCCGGCAGGGCGCCGGTGGCCGCACTCATCTTGTGAGTCCGGAGATGGCGGCTGCGGCCGCGATTGCCGGGCATTTTGCCGATGTTCGTGAATTGCTTTAAGGATATAAACCATGAAAAAACTCATTTTCGTTCTTTTAGTCGTTGTTCAAGGAATCTCGCTGTCGGCCTGCAACACCGTGCAGGGTGTCGGCAAGGATATCAGTAAAGGTGGTCAGGCCATCGAGAATTCTGCCAAGTAAGGCAGTCTTACAAGGGAAATCATGGAAAAGTTTGTTCGCCTGGAAGGGCTGGTTGCACCGCTTGATCGCGCCAATGTCGACACCGATGCCATCATTCCGAAGCAGTTCCTGAAGTCGATCAAGCGTTCGGGTTTCGGCCCGAACCTGTTCGACGAATGGCGCTATATGGATATGGGTCAGCCCGGAGAAGACTGCACCGGGCGTCCGCGCAATCCCGATTTTTTTCTCAATCAGCCGCGCTATCAGGGTGCGCAGATTCTGCTGACGCGGAAGAACTTTGGTTGCGGCAGTTCGCGCGAACATGCGCCATGGGCTTTGCTTGATTTTGGTTTCCAGGCAATCCTCGCCGAGAGCTATGCCGAGATCTTTTTCAACAACTGCTTCAAGAACGGCATTCTGCCAATCGTGCTGCCGGCGGCTGACATCGATCTGCTGATGGCCGAGGTTCAGGCAACGCCGGGTTACAGGCTGGTGATTGATCTTGAGCAGCAGGTGGTGGTTCTGCCGGCGGGCAAGGTGCTGCCTTTTACGGTGGATGCCTTCCGCAAGGAGTGCCTGCTCAAGGGCTGGGATGACATTGGTCTGACGTTGCGTCACGCCGACAAGATTCGCGTATTCGAGGAAAAGCGGCGAAACGAGCAGCCGTGGCTGTTCGCCACGGGAGCAAGTAGTGCGTAAGCTGGCAGGTCGGCTGCTGCACGCCTTCGTTGGCTTTCTGTGCGCGCATTGCATGGCGGCTTTCGTTGTCATGGGGCTGGCCTTCATCGGTTTCGGTCTGGCTTCGCTCAACCTGCTCTACCTGATTCGCGCCAATGCCGAACTGGTCTTGCAGCATGGTGCCATGGCCCTGCTCGACGGCGCGCTGCAACAGTTGCTTGAATTGTTCGGCCTGGGTTTTTCGGGCTTGGCCATGTATCTGGTATTCAAGGTGTGTGAACATATTCTGGTCGAGAAGTTGTTAAATCAGCATGGAGAATGAAGTAATGAAGATTTGCGTTCTGCCCGGTGACGGCATTGGCCCGGAAATCATGGCCGAGGCCGTGCGCGTCCTGAAAGCGCTCGACTTGAAGTTCGAACTGGAAGAAGCGCTGCTCGGTGGGTGCGCAGTCGATGCGACGGGAAATCCGTATCCGGAAGCCACGCAGAAGCTGGCACAAGCGGCCGATGCGGTGCTGCTCGGTGCGGTCGGTGGCCCGAAGTGGGACGTGTTGCCGCGTGAGCAGCGTCCGGAGCGCGGTCTGCTGGGCATCCGCAAGCAGCTTGGATTGTTTGCCAATCTTCGACCGGCCATTCTTTACCCGGAACTTGCCAATGCTTCGACACTCAAACCCGAGGTGGTTGCCGGACTCGACATCCTGATCGTGCGCGAACTGACGGGAGACATTTACTTCGGGCAGCCACGCGGTATCGAGATGCGCGAAGTGGATGGCAGGATGCAGCGCTTTGGTTTCAACACCATGCACTACAGCGAGAACGAGATTCGGCGCATCGGGCGGGTCGCTTTCGAAGCCGCGCGCAAGCGCAACAGGAAAGTGTGCTCGGTCGACAAGATGAACGTTCTCGAAACGACGCAGCTCTGGCGCGACGTGATGAGCGAACTTGCGCCCGAGTATCCTGACGTCGAGTTGTCGCATCTGCTAGTCGACAACGCTGCAATGCAACTGGTGAAAGCGCCCAGGCAGTTTGACGTGATGGTCACCGGCAACATGTTCGGCGACATCCTGTCGGACGAGGCCTCGATGCTCACCGGTTCGATCGGCATGCTGCCTTCGGCTTCGCTCGACGAGAAGAACAAGGGGCTGTACGAGCCATGCCATGGTTCGGCGCCGGATATTGCGGGTATGGGCGTGGCCAATCCGCTGGCGACGATTCTGTCGGTGGCCATGATGTTGCGCTATACCTTCTCGATGGAGGAGGTCGCACAGCGAATCGAGAGCGCAGTGAAGAAAGTGCTGGCACAGGGTTATCGTACCGGTGACATCTACGAGGCGGGTACCAACAAGGTGGGTACCCGAGCCATGGGCGAAGCCGTGCTGGCGGCACTTTGACTCAATTGATCAAGTGATCTCGCAGTTTTTTTGAGGCAAGGGAAATGAAGAAGGTTGGTCTGGTTGGCTGGCGCGGCATGGTCGGTTCGGTGCTCTTGCAGCGCATGGAGGAAGAGCACGACTTCGATCTCATCGAGCCCGTATATTTCTCGACCTCGGCGATTGGCGGCATGGCGCCGACGCTGGGTGGCAAGGAAGGCGGCGTGTTGCAGGATGCCTCGTCGATCGATCTGCTCAGACAGATGGACATTGTCATGACCTGTCAGGGCGGTGATTACACCAAGGAAGTTTTTCCCCGGTTGCGTGCGGTCGGCTGGAACGGTCACTGGATCGATGCGGCCTCCTCGCTGCGTATGGAGAAGGATGCTGTTATCATTCTTGACCCGGTTAATCTCGATGTCATACTGGATGCTTTCTCCAAAGGCGGCAGGAACTGGATCGGCGGCAACTGCACGGTTTCACTGATGCTGATGGGCATTGGCGGTCTGTTCAGGAACGACCTCGTGGAATGGGTTTCGGCGATGACCTACCAGGCCGCTTCGGGTGCTGGCGCGCAAAACATGCGTGAACTTCTGGCCCAGATGGGCGCGCTGCATGACGCAGTCAAGACCGATCTGGCGGATCCGGCTTCGGCCATCCTCGACATCGACCGCAAGGTTGCCGAGGTGATGCGTGCTCCTGGTTTTCCGAGCAAGAACTTTCGTAATACGGCACTGGCGGGCAGTCTGATTCCGTGGATTGACGATGCAGTCGGTGGTGGTCAGTCGAAGGAAGAGTGGAAGGGTGGTGCCGAGACCAACAAGATTCTCGGACGTCCTCCTTTCCGTTCGCCCGGCAGCATTCCGGTCGACGGTCTGTGCGTGCGCATCGGAGCCATGCGCTGTCACGCGCAGGGACTGACCATCAAGCTCAGAACGGATGTCCCGCTCGACGAGGTGTCCGACATCATCACGCGAGACAATCCGTGGGCAAAAGTGGTGCCGAACGAGCGCGAGATCAGTGAGCGCGAGCTGACGCCCGCTGCTGTGAACGGTACGCTGAGTGTGCCGGTTGGCCGTCTGCACAAGCTGGCAATGGGCCCCGAGTATCTTGCCGCCTTTACTGTCGGCGACCAGCTGTTGTGGGGCGCTGCCGAGCCTTTGCGTCGCATGTTGCGTATCCTGCTTGATAACTGATTGATAACCCATTGATTTTATAAGATAAAAAATCGGGGGTTGCGCCCCGGTTTTTTTATTTGCTTAAATTTTCACATCACAAGCAAGTTTAGCTTGCATGGCTAACTCCATGATGTTATTTTAATAATTCCGATTTCGACGCTCAGGGTGGCGCCGTGACTAAAAAAACATATCAAACGCTAAAACATCTCGGGTTGCGTACCTCCGTAATGGCGGTTGCTTCCTGCCTCGCTCTCTCAGGAGTGCCGCTGGACGCACATGCAGCGGGTCTCGGGAAAATTGTCGTGTTTTCCTCGCTTGGGCAACCCTTGCGCGCCGAGATCGAAGTTACCGCGCCTCCTGAAGAGCTGTCCGGCATGAAGGCGCAACTGGCATCGCCAGAAGCCTTCAAACAGGCCGGCCTGGATTACGCCACGACCTTGCTGGGTATCCGCTTCGGGATTGACAAGCGTGCCAACGGCCAGTCCGTCATCAAGCTAAGTTCCGACAAGCCGATCAATGATCCATTCATTGATATGCTGCTTGAGCTCAACTGGGCTTCCGGTCGTCTGGTTCGCGAATACACCTTCCTGCTCGATCCGCCAGAGCTTGCGGTAAAGGCCACCGCACCAGTGGCACTGGCGACGGACAAGCCGGCAATGGCAAGCAAGCCACCGGCAAGCGCGCGTTCGACGCCACCGATTGACGACGAGTTGCGCGGCAGGGCACTGGCCAGGAGTCGTACCCAGGAGCCAGTCAAAAAAACAGCGGAACAGCCGGTCGAGGGACAACAAGTACGTGAAGTCAGACGTGGAGACACCTTGAACAGGATCGCCAGCGAAACCAAACCGGAAGGCGTTTCACTGGATCAGATGCTGGTCGGCCTGTTGCGCGCCAATCAGGAGGCTTTTGACGGCGGCAACATGAACCGGCTGAGGGCCGGCAGGATTCTTACGATTCCTGAAAAATCTGCCATTGAGGCTGTTTCCTCGGGCGAAGCCAGGAAAATTGTCGTTGCCCAGTCTTCTGACTGGAACGCTTACAGGAGCAAGCTGGCGGCCGTTGCGGCGCAGGCACCGGTGAAGGAAGAGGCCGCCAAGCAGGAGGCCTCAGGCAAGATAACGGCAAAGGTTGAGGACAAATCTACGCCGTCAGCGGAGCCCAAGGATCAGCTCAAGGTTTCCAAAACCGAGATGAGCGGTACCAAGCCGATTACCGTGGCCAAGCCAAACGCCGAAGACCAGATCGCCAAGGAAAAGGCGCTCAGTGAAGCCAATCAACGCCTGGCCATGCTTGAGAAAAATATGGCCGACTTGCAGAAGCTGATTGAACTGAAAAATCAGAACCTGGCCGAATTGCAAAAGCAGGCCGCCGACAAGAACATGCCGGTTGAAGCGAAAAAACCGGCGGAAGAAGCCAAGCCGCAAACACCACCGCCAGTCCCAGTCCCGGTCCCGGTCGTCGTTCCGGCCAAGGTTGAGCCGGTAGCGGTTGCGGTAGAAAAGCCCGTGGAAAAACCGGCTGAAGTGAAAGCGCCTGAACCGGTCGCCAAGCCCGAGGAAGTCAAACCCGAGCCTAAGCCTGAAGTCAAGCCGGAGCCCAAACCGGCTGAAATGCCCAAGCCAAAACCAAAACCAGTGCCACCTCCTCCTCCTCCCGAGGAACCAGGTTTTATAGACGGTTTGCTTGACAATCCGCTGGCCCTGGCCGGTGGTGGTGGAATTCTGGCGCTCATCGCTGCTTACTTTGTTGCTCGCCGTCGACGCGCCAGCCAGCAGGAAGCCCCGCTCAATTTGAGCAGCACCCTGTCTCCGCAGAGCACGAGTCTGACCGCCAATTCGGTCTTTCGCAGTACGGGAGGACAGAGCGTCGATACCTCTCATACGCCTGATCAAACCGATTTCAGTCAAGCTGGACCGGGCAGTATCGATACCGATGAGGTTGATCCGGTGGCCGAAGCCGACGTTTATATGGCGTATGGCCGTGATGTGCAGGCCGAGGAAATACTGGTTGAAGCCCGGCTGAAAGATCCGAAGCGTTATGCCATTCATTTGAAGTTGCTTGAAATCTATTCCAACCGGAAGGATCTCAAGCAATTCGAGTCGCTGGCGACCGATCTCTATACTGAGTCGGGGGGTGTCGGGGCCGACTGGGAAAAGGCGGCCGCGATGGGTATCAAGCTCGATCCGGGCAATCCGCTGTTCAGTGCCTCGGCACCGGCCACTCCGACGGCGTTTGATGCGGATGCAACGGTGATTGTTTCTGCGCAGACGCCCAGGAACACGGTTTCCTTGCCGGGAGAATTGTCGCATCTGGCTGACACGGCAAGCACTGGCGAACCCGAATCGGGTTCCCCGGCTCCCGTCGCGGTCGACATGGCCAGCCTCGATTTTGATCTCGGTCTCGGGGATGACAAACCTTTGGCTGCTCCTGACAATCTCAAGGCGGAGATGGAAGAGACGCTCAGGTTGCCGGAACCTGTGGTTGAGGCCGGGGCGCTCGATTTTGATCTTGCGGCTGATCATGCCGTGGTTTCCGATTCTGCAACGGCTGCTGATGCCAACGTGCCCGATCTTGACCTGAATCTGCCCGATTTCTCGACCGCAGCGGCATCCGGTCAGGAAGCCAAAAATGAGGTTGCCGATCTTGATTTTGACCTCGGATTCGATTCGAGCCCTGCAACGGAATCGACCGGAACGTCGTCGATTCCTCAAAGCAAGCCGAGTGACGAACCGTATCTCGCTTCGGTCAATGAAGACGGCGTAGAATTCGACGTCAGTCTCACCGAGTCGACTTTCCTCGGCCAGTCGATGCCCGAGCCATCGGCCTTCGATATGACATCGATCAACCTTGACCTCAAGGAGCCGGAAATCGTGATTCCGGCACCGTTGCCGTCTGCTGTCGTCGAAGCCGACGCTTCGCCGGATTCGTGCCCGGATTCATCCTACGAGAGCGTTCAGGTATCGACCGCTGTCAATGAGGATTTCGCGATGCAGCAGGCAGAAACACTGATTACTCAGCGCTCAGTTGATACGCCGAATATATCATACGAGAGCGTTCAGGTATCTACCGCTGTCAATGCGGATTTTGCCACGGAGCAGGCCGAAACGCTGATCAGCCCACGCGTCGTTGCAGAGCCGGATATGTTGCCGGAACAGGACTTTTCGACGATGCAGTCGGAAACGGTCATTAATCGGCAAGTTGGCGGTGACCCGGATTCTGAGCCGGACTCCGCCATCAATGCTAAAGAAGAAGTGACGACCAAACTTGAACTGGCGAAAGCTTACGAGGAAATGGGTGACTTCGAGGGTGCACGCGAACTCCTGCAGGAGGTTTTGAAAGAGGGAGACGTCGCACAACAGGAGAAAGCAAAGTCTATCCTGACCAAGATCGGCGAATAAGCCGCAGGCTAAGTAAAATGCAGGCCGTAGCTCTTAACCGGGCTACGGCTTTTGTTTTTAACGATTCCGGAGTCGACTGGCGCATGCCGAGCCTTACCGTCCATCCGACGACACGTCTCATCGTCTGGCTTCTGCTTGTGCTTGCCGTTCAGTGCTTGACTGGCACAGCGCTGATTGCGGCCTTTCTGTTGCTGCCACTGTTCGGAATGCGCGTTGTTCAGCGAGGCGGGCGTCTGATCTGGCGTGCGCGCTGGCTGCTGATCTCGCTCCTTGTCATTTTTTCCTGGGGTGTTGCCGGCGAACCGCTGTGGAATGGCGCCCTTGCGCCAACACAGGAAGGCCTGCTGGAAGCACTTACCCATCTCGGGCGTCTGTTGCTGGTGTTGATGGCCGTTGCCGCTTTTCTCGAAGCCATGCCGCTCCCCGATTTGCTGGCGGCCACTCATGCCTTGCTCAAACCCCTGCGCCATTTCGGGTTTGACACCGATCGTGGTGTCGTTCGTCTCATGCTGGTACTGCGTTATTTTGAATCGCTGCCGCGCCCGCGCGACTGGCGAGCCTTGCTCAACGCACCGGCGTCGAGCGATGGCGAACTGGTTGAAGTGAGCCATCAGCCGTTGCGCTGGCTGGACTACTTTGTTGCACTGAGCTGTGCTGGCGCAGTGATGTTTTTTTGTTTCAGCTAGGCGCTCAGGATGAGAATTGCCCTCGGTGTTGAATATGACGGGAGCGCATTCCATGGCTGGCAGAAGCAGCCGCGTGGCAACACGGTTCAGGACGCGCTGCAGGCGGCGCTGAGCAAGATTGCCGGACTGCCGGTAGCGGTGGTGTGTGCCGGCCGGACCGATGCCGGTGTGCATGCGACGGCTCAGGTGGTGCATTTCGACACACGGGTTGAGCGCCCGCTGAGTGCCTGGGTACGCGGTACCAACACCTACCTTCCGGCGGCAGTGGCCGTCCGCTGGGCGCATCCGGTGACAGACGATTTTCATGCGCGCTTCTCGGCGTATGCCCGCTGCTATCGTTACCTCCTGATCAACCGTCAGCAACGAACTGGCGTATGGCATGGTCGCGCCGGCTGGTATCATCACCCGCTCGACGTGGAGATCATGCAACAGGCCGCCGCAATGTTGCTCGGCGAGCACGATTTTTCTGCCTTCCGGGCGGCAGATTGCCAGGCCAGGACACCGGTCAGGACGATCCGGACAGCCGATGTGCAACGATCCGGTGAAATGATTGTCTTTGATTTTGAAGCGGGCGCGTACCTGCACCACATGGTACGCAATCTGGTCGGCAGTCTGGTTTATGTCGGGCAGGGCAAACATCCCCCCGAGTGGATCGGCCACTTGCTCACCTTGCGCGATCGCCGTCTGGCGGCACCCACCTTCCCGGCGGCCGGGCTCTATCTGGTCGCTGTCAGGTATCAGCCGCTGTGGGGATTGCCGGTCAGCGAGGATTCGTTTCTGCCGGGTATCTCCGGTCTTTGAGAATCAGGAATTTTGACGATGAAAACACGAATCAAGATCTGTGGCCTGACCCGGCTGGAGGACGTGCAGGCGGCGGTGGGAGCCGGCGCCGACGCGATTGGACTGGTTTTCTACCCGCCCAGCCCGCGCCATGTCGATCTGGCAACAGCGAGCAAACTGGCGCGTGCGGTTCCACCCTTCATCACCATCGTCGGTCTCTTCGTCAATGCCGACCCGGCACTGGTCAGGGCAACGCTGTCCGCTGTCCCGATTCACCTGCTGCAGTTTCACGGTGATGAGGATGAAAGCTATTGCCGGCAATTCGACCACCCGTACATGAAGGCGGCTCGCGTCAGGCCGGGGCTGGATTTGGTACAATACGCCGCTGGCTTCCCTTCGGCGCAGGCGATTCTGCTGGACGCCTTTGCTGACGGTTACGGCGACGGCGGCAAGGTTTTCGACTGGAGCCTGATACCGCCTGCTCTGGGCAAGCCGATGGTACTCTCCGGGGGGCTGGATGCAGGCAATGTGGGCGAGGCCATGCTTCGTGTGCGGCCGGCGGCGGTTGATGTCTCTTCGGGCGTCGAGGCCGCCGGGGGAATCAAGGATGCTGAAAAGATTCGTTCATTTGTTGCCGCCGTGCGAGCGGCGGGTTTGATGCCGACTGATTGATTCATGAACACCGAATACCTCACCTGTGGAACAGGATGATCGATGCGCAAGAGTTCTGGTGGACGTACCCGTACCTGCTGGCGACGTTTCTTCGCCAACCATGCCTGAGGCCGACGACAGCTTTCTGATCGTCTGTTCGTTTTCCATTGCCTCAAGGAGAAATCATGCTTGCCCCCCGCTACGACTTGCCTGACGCCCTCGGCCACTTTGGCCCGTATGGTGGCGTTTTTGTTGCCGAAACACTGATCCCCGCGCTTGAAGAACTGAACGAAGCCTACGCGCTTGCCCAGCGCGACCCGCTGTTCATTGCCGAATTCGAATACGACCTCAAGCATTACGTCGGTCGCCCGAGCCCGATTTATCATGCCAGGCGCTGGTCCGATCTGCTTGGTGGTGCGCAGATCTACCTAAAACGTGAAGACCTCAATCACACCGGGGCGCACAAGATCAACAATTGCATTGGCCAGGCCATGCTCGCCCGACGCATGGGCAAGCCGCGCGTCATTGCCGAAACCGGTGCCGGTCAGCACGGCGTCGCTACCGCCACCGTGGCGGCTCGCTACGGCATGGAGTGCGTCGTCTACATGGGCTCCGAGGACATCAAACGGCAGGCCGCCAACGTCTATCGCATGAAGCTGCTCGGTGCGAGCGTGGTGCCTGTCGAAAGTGGCTCCAGAACGCTCAAGGATGCGCTCAACGAAGCCATGCGCGACTGGGTAACCAACGTCAGCAACACCTTCTACATCATCGGCACGGTGGCCGGTCCGCATCCTTATCCGATGATGGTGCGCGACTTCCAGGCGGTGATCGGCAAGGAATCCATCGTTCAGATGCAGGATCAGTGCGAGCGTCAACCCGATGCCGTGATTGCCTGTGTCGGCGGCGGTTCCAATGCCATGGGGATTTTCCATCCCTACATTCCGCTTGCCGGGGTTCGCCTGATCGGCGTTGAAGCGGCGGGTGAAGGCATTGAAACCGGCCACCACGCGGCTTCGCTGACCGCCGGACGTCCCGGCGTGCTGCACGGTAACCGTACCTATCTGCTGCAGGACGAAAACGGCCAGATCATCGAGACGCACTCGGTTTCGGCCGGTCTCGATTATCCCGGCGTCGGCCCGGAGCACGCCTGGCTCAAGGATTCGGGGCGGGCGGAATACGTCACCATCACCGATGCCGAAGCGCTGCAGGCCTTCCACAGTCTGTGCCGTCTGGAGGGCATCATCCCGGCGCTCGAATCGAGCCATGCCATTGCCTATGCTGCCAGGCTCGCGCCGACCTTGCCGAAAGACAAGATCCTGCTGATCAATCTCTCCGGTCGGGGTGACAAGGATATGCACACCGTCGCTGAAAAATCGGGGATCACATTCTGATGTCAAAAATTCAAGCCACCTTTGAGCGCCTGCAGGCGCAAGGGCGCAAGGCATTGATTCCGTTCATCACCGCCGGTGATCCCGATCCTGCACTGACCGTTCCGCTGATGCATACCCTGGTCGAGGCCGGTGCCGACATCATCGAGCTTGGCGTGCCGTTTTCCGATCCGATGGCCGACGGGCCGACGATTCAGCGTGCTTCCGAGCGCGCCTTGCTCAAGGGCGTCAGCCTGCGGCAGGTGCTGGGCATGGTGGCCAACTTCCGTGCCGACAATAACGAAACGCCGGTGGTCCTGATGGGCTATGCCAATCCGGTCGAGTCGATGGGCGTCAATGAATTTGCGGCGACAGCCTTTGATGCCGGTGTCGATGGCGTGCTGGTCGTCGATTATCCGCCGGAAGAAAGCACCGAGTTTGCCCGTGCGATGCACGCCAATGCGCTTGATCCGATCTTCCTGCTGGCGCCAACCTCGACACCCGCGCGCATCGCGCAAGTTGCGGCGCTGGCCAGCGGCTACGTCTATTACGTTTCACTCAAGGGCGTTACCGGTTCAGCCGCGCTTGACGTTGCCGCGGTTGCCGCGCGCATCCCGGAAATCCATGCCAGTACGGGCGTTCCGGTAGGTGTCGGATTCGGTATCCGCGATGCGTTAACAGCCGGTCTGGTGGCCAGAATCGCCGATGCCGTCGTCGTCGGCAGCCGCATCATCGAAGAGATCGAGCAATCGACCAGTGACAACGTTTGCGCAAGGGTTCATGCGCTGGTCGCTGAACTGCGTCGCGGCATGGACGACTCAGTCGGAACAAGCCCTCCTGTTCGAGGAGCATCATGAGCTGGCTGAACAAACTCCTGCCGCCGAAGATCAAGCGGAATGTCCCCGGAGTAGAACGCAAGTCGTCCCTGCCCGAAGGTCTGTGGAGCAAGTGCCCGTCGTGCGAGGCCGTACTTTACGCAACTGATCTGGAACAAAACGCCCAGGTCTGCCCCAAGTGCGGGCACCATAATCGCCTCGATGCGCGGGAACGGATCGAGCTCCTGCTTGATCCCGAGGGACGCTTTGAAATCGGTGCCGAGGTCTTGCCGGTCGATCCCCTGAAGTTCAAGGACAGCCGCCGCTATACCGAACGTTTATTGGATGCGGCTGAAAGCACCGGTGAGACGGACTCGCTGGTGGTCATGCAGGGGTCAATCAAGACTTTGCCAGTTGTTGTCGCTGCCTTTGAATTCGATTTCATGGGAGGGTCGATGGGGTCGGTGCTCGGTGAGCGCTTCGTCCGCGGCGTGCAGGCGGCGGTCGAGCAGGGCTTGCCGTTCATCTGCGTCACGGCGTCCGGCGGCGCGCGCATGCAGGAAGGCCTGTTCTCGCTGATGCAGATGGCCAAAACCTCCGCTGCCCTGGGCAAGCTTTCGCAAGCCCGGTTACCCTACCTGTCGATCCTTACCGATCCGACAATGGGCGGCGTTTCAGCCTCCTTTGCCTTCATCGGCGACGTGGTGATGGCCGAACCGGGCGCACTGATCGGCTTCGCCGGGCCGCGCGTCATCGAACAGACCGTTGGCCAGACCTTGCCCGAAGGCTTCCAGCGCGCCGAGTTCCTGCTCGAAAAGGGCGCCATCGACATGATCGTCGACCGCCGCGAAATGAGGGACAAGCTGGTGCAGATACTGACCATGCTGCAAAGGCTGCCGGCTGCGGCTTGAAGACTCTTTCAACACAGAGTGCAATGGCACTACCTTAAGCCAATGACATCTACCGTCTATTAAACAGAGCACGTCACACCGGTGAAAGCCGGTGTCCAGAATTGTGCCCCGCTACTGGGTCCCGGCTTTCGCCGGGACGACGTATTACTTCCAGCTGTCTTGGCAACTGCTTGCGACAAACCGCTCCGGCTTCGGCGTCAGACTCAGGTCAGCACCAGCACATTCAGTCCGCTCACGCGCTTGAATGTGCTGTCCCCGCTCAGAAACACGTGATCCGTACCTAACTGCAAACAACAAGCCGCTTGCAGAGCATCTGGCGTCCTGATGCCATGCCTGGCCCGGATTGCCGCTGCCAGTTCGACCACCGCCCGCGATAACTCAATCCATACCAGATCGGGTCGAATAAAAAAGGCGTCGAATATTGCCAGTGTCGTGTTGTCGTTGCCTTTCATCGGACCCACACGGCATTCCAGCCAGGACAAGCGACTGACAGCCGTACCCAGATCAGGGTGCTTCCTGGCGAAGCTTGCCAGTTCCTTGCGTAACTTGCCGGCAAAGGGTTCCTTGCCCTCAATCAGGTAGATCAAGGCGCTGGCGTCAAAGAAGGCGATCACCAGTCGCGCTCGGCATTTAGGTCAGCGTCAATCTGCGCTTTAGTCCGCTGGCCGGTATTCGCGTGCATCAGTAGCCACTGCAAGGCAGTCACTCCGTTGGCGGGCGAGACCTTTCCTTGTACAAGCCGCAGATACTCGTCCTCGGTCAGGACAACCGCTGATGGGCGGTTACGCTTGACGATATGCAGGGGGCCGAAACGTAGTCCATCCTCAATGGCCGCCATGCCTCGTCGCTTCAGTTCGGCAACGCTGAGAGTGTTCATGACAAATTCCTATTAGTGCTTGTTACGGTACTTATTTTAGCGCATTTAGTACTGTACTGACAGACTTCCATATTCTCAAGAAAAAATGAATATATGGCTGGGCAGACGACTTCACGAGAATGGAGGACAGAGTGGCCTGCAAGCCAACCGGGACGGCATAATCTTCAAGCAGGTCTAATCTTCAGTTACAATCTGATCGATGTTCAACGGTAAATATCACTTAAGCGTAAATATTTTGAACAGAACCATCTGCAGGGTGTCAATTATTGTCGGAAATACACTAACATTTTTCGGCTGCCTTGGTCTTATTCTCGGCTTGGGCGGACTGGTTAACCTGGATGACTTTGCCATTGGTATTTCATCCGGCATTCGCGTGATAGGTACGGTCGCAATTGCCGGGTGCTTGCTCAGCGCCATCGGCTATGGCTTTTTAGATTACATCGACAAGCATTAAACGCAGGAGGTAACCCATGTTCAAGAAATCCGATTTCTTTATCCTTTTGGCCGTGATGATTTCGTTTGTCATCTCGGCCTATCTGTGGTTTGTCATTAAAGATCCCCAGCAGGCGATCTTTACTGCCATCTGGATTCCAGCAATATTTACCTTTGGAATTTACTTCAAGCTGTGCGCACTGATGAGGCAAAAAAAATGACGAGCGTCGATCTTCTTTACCCGGCTATCATTGTTTTCGCATTATTGGTCGTTGGATTGGTGCTGACCGTCATGGAATTTGACAAGTTGGAAAACAGCGGTGATGAGCGAGACTCGGATCACCGTCAGAAGGGCAAGTAATTCAGTCTGAGTTGGCAGAGCGTTCATTGAGCGCTTGAATGAGCCAACTTCGCCAAAGCAAAGCAGGCGCTCTGCCCAGCCGCTTCAGTTACCCTGAATATATTGCTCAAGGTGATTTGCTTCTCCATAAGATCACTTCACTTCGCCATTAAGGCCGGTGTGACAGCCCACGCTCTCTTGCTGTAATACCAACCCATAGGGCAGCCTACATTGATTTCTTCCAGGAAACAAAACGATGCTGCACCCCCTTTGTCCTTCCAAAGCTGACCCCGATAGTTCCATCCAACTAATCGTCGACCGCCGCGAAATGAGGGACAAGCTGGTGCAGATTCTGACCATGCTGCAGAGGCTTGAGGATGGTATTGGGAAGTCGGGCAACAAATGCCGCCAAAGGCACAGATCTTGGAGCAGACCACCCGGGCTGAACCGGGGCGTCTTTTTCCAAGCTATTCAATACTGAGCAGTTCCTGGAACACTTCGCCAATCTTCCAATAATATTTTCCCTTATTCTCAAAAACACCCACTCCAAATGGTTTGTTGCCCCAGGCTACTCTGTCGTACTGCCTGATCAACCTGGATTTGTCATTTACGTACCATTTCCCGTCTGTTGAGGATTTTGATGAAAAGGCAGATAAGTTACCGCCGGATTCTTCCGTTTTCGTGAAAGTGATTTTCATCATATCCACATTAACATCACTGTCTGTCCGCGCCCCGACCGTGGCGCGGTAGCAACTGTCTTGTTGGCAATCAGATCAATAACTTCTTGTTTGTTTAGCTGTCTTGCATTCTCCAATTCCGTATTCCCTTGTGCAAAAGCAATACCTCCGGGAATCGAAATGAATGAACAAAAAAGAATGAGGAGACAGTTTCTGACGGCTCTTATCATGATGTACCTCCGTGGAAGCAAATGAACA
>JADJNC010000002.1 GCA_016709335.1 Candidatus Propionivibrio dominans
GGTCACGTCCGGCGGAATGATTTTCGTTCGTCTGAATCGCCAGGTAGCCGCAGGTTCGTAAGCGTCCCTCAACGTGTCCCAGCGCACAGCACGGCGCGGGGGCCGCCAGGAAGTCGTCGACGAAGGGGCGCCGTTGACGGTGAGCCGTGGCGCAAAGGGATAGACGTTGCTCATACGGCGAGCGCCGCCGTCGCGCCATATCCAGCCCAATACGGCCATACGGATCCACGTGATGATAGATGAGCGGCGTGAGCCCACGCCAGTCATCGACCGTCATGCGCTCGCGCCACGCTTGGCCTGGGCTTGCCTCCCGGGATGAATAGGGTATTCACATACACCAGGCAGGCTTGCAGCAAGTGCAGCGACAGCATGGCCAACTCCTGGTCCTCGATCCGGTTGGTGGCGATCTCCTTTTCACCGTAGAAGATGAAGTTGTTGCGCTGTTTCCAGTTCTCGGCCACATTCAGGCCTTCGTGGATCTCGCGGCAACAACGACTCTTCGTGCAGGTAGCGGCACAGGAAGATCGTCTTGATCGCTTTACCCAACTCGGCCAGCGCCTGTAGGTCGAAGTACCTGGGGGTAGCGCGGGTGAAGCGGCGCAGAATGGCCTCAGAGTCCGCCGTGCCCAGCTTCAGCGCCGTGGGAAAACTTGATGATTGCGTCGTATTGCTGGGCGATCCAGGTCCCACTTGATGGCGCGCGTCAGGATCGGTTCAAGATTCGCGTAATCGCTGGGGCGTCGTCGGCGTCGATCATGGCCATCTCTGCCGAGCGATCAGCTTGAAGCGTGGCAGCAGATCGGAAGCCCAGGACGCTGAAGGGGACGCGACTTCGCTCTGGCCATGCGCGTGTCGACATACTGCTGCGTGACCTCCATATCGGTGCAGTGGCGCAACACGCCTTCCATCATGGCCGCGACTTCGGATGACGAACAGCGCTTGAGTTGCGAGTAGATGCAGGTCGAGTTCCGGTTCGACGGGCCAATGGATCATGATGCCGCGGCCACCGTAGCGCGCGTGCCATTCGGCCATCGGGTTCTAGTCGTAGGCGCGAACTTTTGGAGTCGGAGGCACAGGACGTGGTGGCCTCGCCCCAGATGGCGGCCTCATGGATGTGAACGTGCCATTGACGATCTCGGCGACGGCCGCGCGCAACGCTTCCTTGTTCATAGCAGCGGTTGACGTAGCGCAGCTCGTCGAAAGTGACGCTCGGCTGCTGGCTGGCGATGGCTTGAGACCGACGTTGGTGCCGACGCCGAATAGGCACAGCAGCAGACGCCGTTGCAGCACCGCCGGGTCCACACTTCACGGCTACTGGCGGCGGCGGTGCGGAACGCCGATTTCAATGTTGAGGCGCAAAGTCGACTTCCTTGGCGGTGTCGATCAGTTCGTCATTCCCGGAAAACGTGAACAGCATGTGCGAGACCTGGGCAGGTTTGATGCCGTCCTTGAGCTGGGCCTTATCCAAAGCATCGCCAAGAGCAGTATCACCGGCTTCGTTCAATCGGTCCGCAACAAACGAAATCGCGTGGGGGGACGGCAATCCGGCTGTTGGCCGAAAGCGCTTCCTGGCCTTCCCGATGATGGTGATCGACATGGTGGCCGCGCTCTTGACCTCGGCCTTGAGTATTTTCAGGAGCCACTTTGCCGCTCAGGCGAAACGCCAATACGTCTTCACCCCGCATCGACATGTTGCGGTGATCCTTCCAGCGAAGGCGCTTGATGCCCAGGTTGAAAGGCGTTGCCTCATGCACATAGGCAGTGCAGAGAATTTCGCCCAAGTCACCGGAGCGGATGGTGACTTTGGTCGGGAGTTTTTGTTCGACATAGTTCGCAGCCGCTTCCTTACCCAACTTCTTGAGCAATTGCGCGATACGGACTGGGTCCGCATAGTAGTCTGGAACTGCCTCGGCGAGCGTATCGACGACCTGCGCATGCTTTGCCGGATCGGCCGACAGCCGACACAACTTGTGCGTCGATACCGCCTCTTCGGTCTCATTGCACCATTCCATGAACTTGATCATGCATCCCCTCCCCAACCAGTACATAGGCATCACTCCATATCGGAGTTTTATTCATTCGCATGCCATTGGAGACGCGCAACATAGGTGTTAATCGCGCACTTTCTCCACAGAGAGCCTACCGCAGGAAGTCAATATTAAGAAGCAATTGTGGATCAAATCTCATGCAGTTTGAGTGATCTCACCAGCGCCAGCACTTCGACGCCCTGCCGCTTCCTGTCGCTCGCTGACCGGGGCGTGCGCTTGGGCGGCGCGAATTACATTGCGTTCGACCGCTCCGACCTATCGTCCCCCAAGGGCGGCAAGGGGTTCAGTGTCTATGACGACCTGCGGGACCGGCTCGTCACTGCGGGCATTCCCGCATGCGGAATTGTGGAAAGACCAAAGAAACCGAAACCGTTCAAGAACTGCGGACCGCGGGCGCAGCTTGGTCGTAAATCGTGGAAAATTTGGCGCGTCAAGGCTATGACCTACAGCTGTGCCCATCCCGGGACGGCGAGCACCGTGCAAGGATGCGTTTCCAGCCGTTCCGGGCAGCGACCGCTTCGCGCAGGATGTCGAGGTATTCATTCACATCCAATCTGTCGTCCGCTGGCATCGGCCCCTGCGCGTATTCCGCGAGCAGTGTCTGCCGAGCCCGCAGCCCCGGGCCGAGGTCGTGAATGCGGCTGTAGGTCTCGCAGGCATAAGCGAAGGTTTCGCGCTTGGCGAACTCGATCTCCAGCAGCCACTCACGCCGGTGGGTCTCGCGCAATCCGATCGTGCGACGCTTGCAGTTGTGAAAGATATGGGCTGCCTCATGGACCAGGAAATCGTCGAAGCGGCCCGGCACGCCGAAGTATTCGGCCGACAAATAGCAGGTCGTTCCTTCGCTGAGGCCGAGAAGGTTGGGCGCGTCGTCAGCCAGGAGTTCCGCGCCGATGCCGGCGAGATAAAGATTCGCCAGATCCCAGGCGGTACTGAACCATGTCGTCTGCTCGAGCACAGCGTCGATGGTCGCCGGCGTGAGAAAGACGACCGAGCGTCCGAGCACGTCAAGGACGGAGTCATGTTCGTGGCCCGGGAACAATCCCCGCACCATGGGGGCCACTTTGCCGCGGGTGAAGGCAAAGACATCAATATCGGGCAGGACTGCAGGGAGTTCGGTGTCCGCAGTTTGATGGCGTACCGCCGAGATCAGTGCTTGACGCAGCGCGACACTCCCGTACCGGGCCTGGGCAACGTAGTTATCCCCCGGCCATGGCCGGAAGTGTGCATCGTGCTCCCCGCTGCGAAGATAGCGTTCAATCGCTTGCTGAGGAGATTCCTGCATGGGTTTCTTCACTCTTTTCCGGCCTGCAGAGCAATGGCTGACGATTACCTTGCCCAAGAGTCCTGGTTTTGCGGCAAGGACCGGCCGGGATCGTAGACCTGGAGCGAATCAGTCGCCGTCAGCACATCGACGAACAGGACCAGATCGGTGCCGCCCGCCCTCGCCTGCGACGGAAAGAGAATCCCTTTGCTCCCCGCCGCGATCACCGTGTCCCCGACGATCCAACTCGGCGGCTCGATACGCTGGTTGAACCACAACTCTCGCCAGTCGCAGTAGAAGTCCTCCCAGATCGGTGGCCACACCGAGGCATCGTAGCCGGCGGTGAAGTCCGCCACCGACTCGACCGTCAGTTGATAACTGGTCAGGGTTCCAGGCGGGAGCAGGCTCGACACCTGCTGGTATTCCCGCACCGCCGTTTCGGTATCGAGAGCCAGATAGAGCGCCTCGACTCCCGGCCGGTTGGCTCGCCCGCCGTGTTTGGCCGCCCCGGCGCCGCTCGTCGGCGCAACCGCCCACTTCGGCATATGCAGGCGATAGGCGGTGACGCCAGCCAGCCGGATCAGCTTCATCCCGCCGCGCCCGCTTCGAGGGACTCCACGTAGCGCAGCACATCCTCGGCCCGCCCTTCCGACACCAATTGCTCAGCCGTCTTGTAATTGAAGGACGGCAGGGGTTCGTTGCGATACCAGAAGATGGCTCGGCCGACATCGCCGGTCAGGTCGTCGGCGGCACGCAGCACGCGCAGGGCCTCGCGCATGAAGCGCTGCACGCTCTCCGAGGCGGGCGCCCGGCTCAGGTGTTGCGGTGCACATGGGCCTGCCCGGCAAGCGTCTGGAGGTCGATGCTCAGCACGTCGCTGAATCGTTTCGGCGAGAGCACGGCCGGCCCGGCTTCCTGATCGCGCAGAAAATCCAGGAAGCCTTCGAAGCCGTGGTTCAAGGCAGGGGCATAGGCAGCGGTCATTGGCATGGCGTCTCTCCGGCAAGCAAGTTACAGCATTGCAACTCTTACGCACATTATACGCACTCTATTGGCACCAATCCAGGTAACGCAAGCTGGCTGGCTTTGGACTGCCCTCTGCCCCCACCTCTCAAGCCTGGATTTCCTCCTTGCTGACCCCCACCGAGGCGGGCGAGTGCCGCGCAACGCGCCAGCGCCCCGTGTCTTCCCGTATCGGTTCAACGGTATGGCATTGCGGCGGCTTACTCGGCCAATGCCGGTTCCTTTTCTTCGCCTTGCAAGGATTCTGAGCACTCGCCTGCTGTCGGTAGAGCCTGAACTCGCAACACCGGCGGCAACCAGCCGGTTCCCGCCATCGTCTGTTCCGCCCCCGTCACCACGGCATCCTTTTTGAGCGCGGCCAGTGGGCTGGCGGCATTGGCATCGACGGCCTCGGTGACGACCTCGAGGACACGTGCCTTGGAGACGTGGTTGAAGTAGGAAGCCCCCGTGGCCGTCCAACATTGGCTCATGTCGAGCCCTAAGGCCCGCGCCAACGCCTCGTTGCTTTGCCGCTCGGGTTCGGTGCCATAGATGCCGGTGACGGTGACCGCAACGACGAAGGTCAGCAGGCGCAGCAGCGTCGCCTGCTCCTGGGCGAGCAGCCACGGGAAGATGTCCTCCAGGTTCTCCGGCAGCCGCTCGGCCCAGGCTGTGCGCTCGGCCTGAATCTTCGCCCAGGCGGCACTGGCCTCCATGTCCTCGGCGGCGGATCGCAGTTCGGCTTGGCTGTCGGTCGCGCTGATGGCGAGGACGTTCTCCGAGCGGCAATAGTAGAGATCGTTGCCCCGGAAAATTTTCTGCGCCAGATGTGCGGTGATCGCGGCCAGTGCCACGTCGGGGCGGCCGAGCAATTCGGCCTGGACGGCGGCGACCCGGTGGGCAGTGAGGCAACGCACCAGCTTCTCGGAATGCACCGGACGGGTCTTGGGCGACGGCAGCGACACCAGTGGTTCGTCGGTGCCGTTTTCGGCGGCTTGGCGCGCGGCCTGGACCATGTCGCTGCGGTCGTCGGGGTGGATCAAGCCGTACTTCACCGCAACGGCGCCGTTGTGGCCGACATGGACGACGCAGCCGGCCTGGGCCATCAGGTCCGCCGGCCACACGCTGAGGGCATCGTCGAGCGCCTTGCGTTGTTCCTCCAGGCCTTCGGCTTCGCCTTCGAGCTGATAGAAGACCTCCTCGTCGCCGTCTTCGTCGGCCAGCCTTTCCATCTGCGCGTGCAGCGCCGCGATGCGACCATCCAGGTCCTCAAGGGCGGCCGCTTCATCGGCATCCGGTTGGCGCTTCGTCTTGCGCAGTTCGCCGTACTTGACGTACTCGTCGAAGGCATAACGGACTCGGACATCGACCCATTTCCAGCCTTCGGCCGCGATCTGCTTGGCCCGCTTTTGCAGCTTGTCGGTCGCCAAGTTTTCCAGGAGGGCCGCATCGAGCAGGTAGACCTTCTTGTCGTCGTCGCTGAAGAGGTCGCGCCGTAGCGCACCGCCGGCCTTCTCATAGGCCTTGAGGGTCACGTACTTGGCGACGGCATCGCGGTCGGACTCGATCTCGCCCTGGGTCAGCAGTTGGCGCAGGTAGTCGGGACGGCGGTTCCACGACGGCAGCGCGGCCCAGGTCTGCTCCTGCTTCTGGTGATCGTCCACCGAGGCCAGCACCATCAGGCAGTCCAAGCCGATCTGGTCTTTGCGAAAAAGGGCCATCAGCCTGGGCGAGACGGTGGCGAGCTTCATGCGGCGCTTGACCACCAACGGGGTGATGCCGAAGGCAGCGGCCACGTCCTCGACCGACTTGCCTTGCCCGATCAGCCTGGCGAAGGCCGCGAACTCGTCGGCGGGATGCATGGGGATGTGGAAGCAGTTCTCCGACAGGCTGGCGATCAGCGCCCGGTCGGCCGGCACGATCAGCACCGGCACGGGTAGTTGTCGGCGAGATCGCCGTTGCCCACCAGCAGGGTCAGCGCTTCTAGCCGGCGACCGCCCGCGCAGACCTCGTAGCGGCCGCGTGCGCCCTGCACGACGACGAGGTTTTGCAACACGCCGCATTCTTTGATCGAGGCCGCGAGTTCGGCGATGTTCAGCTTCGGGGTGCTGCCACCGGCGCGCGCCTGATAGTCCTGCGAGAGGACCAGCTTGTTGAAGGGAACGAAGGTACGGGGCGACGCTTCGATGATGGCGTCGATTTCGGCTTTCGTGAATTTCATATGGTGGGCTCCTGAACGGTGGAAGGAGGCATGCCGAGGGGCATGTCCATGAGTTCAGAATCTCATCCCAACCCCGCCCTTCAAGCCTCCGGGCGTCGCTGTCAGAAGTGATGCGCGGCCACGGACGGCAGAGCCCGTGTAAGTCGAATGGCATTGCCCTCGATCCATCGGCTCGCCGGTGTCGCGCCAGATCTCGAAACGGAGCCGCCAAACCGGCCGTTCCTGCTGGGCGCCCCAGCCGCCGACCACTACGCTGAGGCCATCTTCCGCACCCCGCACAGGCCTTCATGCATTCCAATTCCCAGCGGCGACATCGGCGCTCGGCCGTCATGCAGCGCATCGCGGGTCTGGAGCGGGCGCTGGAACAGGCGCAGCACCTGCTCCACCAGGACGATCTCACTTCGCTCCTGAACCGTCGTGGATTCCGGCGTGCCTGCGACCGGTGGGCCGGCAACGGCCCGATGGTGATGTCCGCCTGCTGCGCGATGATCGACCTGGATGGCTTCAAGGCCATCAACGACCGGCACGGCCATCCGGTCGGCGACGCCGCGCTGGTTCACTTCGCCGCCACGCTGCGCCGGCATCTGCGTCCGGCCGACACCATCGCGCGGCTGGGCGGCGACGAGTTCGCCTTGATCCTGATGGATTGCAGCGGCGGCGATGCGTGCCTGCTGCTGGAACGCTTGCAGCAGGTACTCGCCGGATCACCCCTGTCAGTGCCGGGTGGCGCCGTGCCGCTGCGATTCTCTGCCGGGGTCGCCGAGCTTCATGCGGCTGAATCGCTGGGGCAGGTGATGGAGCGTGCCGATGCCGCCTTGCTCGATGCAAAGCAACTGGGCAAGGCGATGGTTCGCCCGAGCGTTCCACCGGCGCGGTCTGCGCGGGCGGCCACGGCGAGCGCGGGCGACCGACAGACCCCTTCAGCGTGTGTTCCCATTGCCCTCGATCAACGGGAAAGCGATTCGTAGTCTGATCCTCGGCCGCATGTCCCACCGGATGCCGGCATCGTTGGGCACCACCTGGTTGGACGCGCTTCAGGCCCGTTATTGTTGGTGGCCCATAGCTGTTCAACCGATTGCCACCCGCAATCCGCCTGCTCCACCAGGGAATTCTCAGGCGAATGGCCGAGCGGTGCGCACGGCTGCACGCCGGACGGCACACTGTTAGGGCATCTGGCTTCGGCCAACGCGCGCTCATTCGAGCGCTCCCGAGTCGCCTCGGGCGTTGCGGTCGTTACCCGCATTTTTGTTGTGGCAACGTTCGATCGCTGCCCCTGGTTCCGCGCACCACGCTGAACTGAGTCCTGGACGGCCGACGCTCGTCGGCCGGTTTCCAGCACCTGGCGCTCGCCGCCTCGTACCCGAGATGCCGGCTTCACCACGAAGTCCGGCGGGCCACCCACGCCTGGCCTTGGCCCACCGGTCGTCCACGACCGTTTTCTTGCCCATCCCACCCGGGGAGCCCGCCTCCCCGATGGGGCGTTGTGTTCCCTGTTTTCCTTGGAGAACACACCGATGGCCCGTCCTACCAAGCCTTCCTTTTGGCTGCCCGGGTTCGACCCGGCAGCCCCGGCCCTGCCCCGCCCTGCAGAGCAGGTTTGCCTTTCCGTTTCTTGCGTGCCCGCCGAGCCTGTCGAGGCCATCCACGTCGAGAACCTCATCGACGTAGCGCAAAAGCAGTTTGTGGACACCGTCCGCGCCAACTGGCGGGTGGTGGCCACCGCGACCGAGACCGCCCCGCGCATCCTCTGGCCGCAACTAACCCGCGCCGACCTGGAGCACCTGACCGGCCCGATCGCGAAGTTCGAGGCCAACTTGGCAGCGATCACGCTCCTTCGGGAGATCGAAGCCGAAGTCCGGCCGGCCAGTACGGATGATCGCCAGGTTCTTCGGCGCTACACCGGCTGGGGCGGCCTGCCCGCCAGCTTCAATCTCGAAGCCACCGACATTGCCTGGGGTGAACGTGCCCGTCGCTTGCAGGCGATGCTCAGTGCCGAGGACTACGAATCGGCGCGCGCCTCCGTCAACAACAGCCACTACACCGAGGTCCCTGTGATCGAGGCGATATGGCAGGCGGTGGAGCGCTTCGGTTTCACCGGCGGACGCATCCTGGAGCCTGCCGCTGGCATCGGCCATTTCATCGGCGCCATGCCGCGGAATCTGGCCGAGCACTGCAGCGTCACCACCGTCGAGATCGACCGGGTTTCCGGCCGCATCCTCAAGGCGCTCTACGCGCCCGGCGGCGTGGATGTGCGGATTTCGCCGTTCGAGAAAACCCCGCTGCCCGACCACTGGTTCGACCTCGTGATCGGCAACGTCCCCTTCGGCAAGTACAAGGTCGCCGACGTGAGCAACCGGGCCTATGCCCGTTTCAGCATCCACAACTACTTCTTCGGCCGCGCCCTCGACCTGGTGCGTCCCGGTGGACTGGTGTGCTTCATTACCAGCAGCCACACGATGGATGCCCAGTACGACGCGGTGCGCGAGTACATCGCAAGTCAGGCTCACTTGCTGGGTGCCATCCGGCTCCCCAAGGGCACCTTCGCTGGCATCGCGTCCACCGAGGTGCAGACCGACATCCTGTTCCTGCGCAAGCGGCAGCGGGCCGAGGCGGTCGAGGCCAAATGGTTGAAGCTGGGCACGGTGCCCGATAGTCTCCGGCACCCCCAATGCTACGAGCGCTACCTGCCGATCAACGCCTGGTACACAGAGCACCCGCAGTTCTGCATTGGCCGCATCCGCCGCGAGAGCAATGGCTACGAGGAAGTACCAGTCGCCGTGTTCGAGGGCGACCTGGAGGCGGCCCTGGCCGAGCGCATCGCCTTGCTGCCTGCCGGTGCTTACCGGCCGGTGGCGCACAAGGCAGCCCCGCTGCGAGTGGTGGTCCCGGCCGAGGCCGGTGCCCGTCCTGGCAGCTACCGTCTCCACCAGGGGCGGGTGCATCGGGTCGAGGGCAGCGAGATGGTCGACGTCCATGACCAGCTCAATGCCACGCAGCGGGCCCGCGTCACCGGCCTGTGTGCCATCCGCGACTACGCCCGGGCCCTGCTCGATGCGCAGTTGGCGGATGCGGGCGACAGTCGGCTGGGGCACCTGCGAGCCATGCTCAATGGAACCTACGAGCGCTTTGTATCGCGCTATGGCTGCCTGTCCACGCGCGCCAATGCGCTGGCGTTCCGGCGCGACCCGGACTATCCGCTGTTGCTGTCGCTGGAGCATTACGACGAAGAGTCCGACACGGCTCGCAAGGCTGCGCTGTTCACCCGGCGCACGCTGACCCGGGTCGTCGAACCGAGCACCGCGGGCGAGCCGGCCGAAGCGCTGGCTGCGTCCATCCAGTGGCGTGGCCGGGTCGATCCGGCTTACATGGCCGAACTGCTTGGGGCACCCGCAGCTGCGGTGCTGGAGGCACTGGCCGGAGCGGGGCAGGTTTTCCTCGACCCGGCCGACGGGGAATGGAAGACCACCGACGATTACCTGTCGGGCAACGTGAAAGCGAAGCTCAAGCAGGCGGTGCTGTCCGGGAGTACCTACCAGCGCAACATTGACGTGCTGGAACAGGTGCAACCGGAAGATCTGCCACCGGCGGCCATCGAGCCGCGCCTGGGGGCGGTGTGGATTCCGGCCCTCGATGTCGAAGCGTTCATCCAGCAGGTCCTGGAACTCAAGGACTGCCAGGTGGGCTACTCGGCCGAAGCCGGCGCCTGGTCGGTGAAGTACGGCGAGTGGGAAGCGCGGCAGAACGTGAAGGTGACCCAGGAATTCGGCACCTCGCGCATGAATGCGATCGAGTTGGTGCAGTGCGCGCTCAATGTGCAGGTGCCGACCGTGCGCGACCGCGATCCCCTGACCGACAAGTACTTCGTCAATCCCGACGAGACGCTGGCGGCGCGGGAGAAGCTGGGGCTGATCAGGAACGGTTCGCCGGCTGGGCCTTCGAAGATACCGAACGCCGCGAGAAGCTGTGCAGGATCTATAACGACCTGTTCAACGCCACGCGGCCCAGGCGCTTCGATGGCTCGCACCTGAAGTTGCCGGGATTCTCCCGCTGCTTCGTGCTGCATCCGCACCAGCTGGATTCGGTGTGGCGCATCGTGCAGTCCGGCAACACTGGGCTGTTCCATGTGGTCGGCGCCGGCAAGACGGCGGTGTGCGTCATCGCCGGCATGGAGTTGCGTCGGCTGGGTTTCGTCAATAAGCCTTGCCATGTGGTCCCCAATCACATGTTGGCCCAGTACCTGGCGGAATTCGTCCGACTCTACCCGAACGCGTCGGTGCTGATGGCGAGCAAAGAGGACCTGGAAGGCGACCGCCGGCGCGAGTTGGTATCGCGCATCGCCACAGGCGATTGGGACGCGGTGGTCATCACGCACTCGAGCTTCGAGCGCATCAGGATGTCGCCGCGATTCAGCGAGCGATTCATCAAGGAGATCATCCATGAAATAGAGATGGCGGTACGCGCCGAGAAGAGCAACGACCGGTCCAACCGGATTGTTAAGCAACTCGAGGCGATGAAGAAGAACTGGGCGGTGCGGCTGGAAAAGCTGTCGGCCGACCAGAAGAAGGACGACCTGGTCAGCTGGGAATTGCTGGGTATCGACGCCCTGTTCGTGGACGAAGCCCATCTGCACAAGAACCTCTACCGGTTCACCAAGATGACTCGGGTGGCCGGCCTGCCGCTGACCAGTTCGGAGCGCGCCTTCGATCTGTTCCTGAAGACGCGCTACACGATGCAACTCCATGGGCATGCGCAGCGCGGCGTCGTGTTTTCGACGGCGACACCGGTGGCCAACACCATGGCCGAGATCCATACCATGATGCGCTACCTGCAGCCCAACCGGCTGCAGGAACTCGGGCTGCAACAGTTCGATGCCTGGGCCGCCACCTTCGGCGAGAGCGTCACGGCGCTGGAGATCGCGCCGGACGGCAGCGGCTATCGCATGCACACGCGCTTCGCCCGGTTCATCAACGTGCCCGAGTTGATGGCGGTGTTCGGCGAAGTGGCCGACATCCGCACGGCGGAGATGCTGGACCTGCCGGTGCCGAAGTTGCGCGGCGGCAAGCCGCGCATCGTCGCCTGCCCGGCGAGCCCGTCGCTGAAAGCCTTCGTGCAGACGCTGGTCCAGCGGGCGGAAGTCGTCCGCAACGGCGACGTCAAGCCGAACGAAGACAACATGCTGGCGATCACCACCGACGGCCGCAAGGCCGCGTTGGATTTCCGGCTGGTGGCGCCGCTGGCGTTCTTCGACGAAAACGGCAAGATGGCCGCCTGCGTGCGGGAGGTCCATGCCATCTGGCAACGCACGACGGACTTCCGCGGCGTCCAGTTGGTGTTCTGTGACTTGTCGTCCCCCAAGGGCGGCAAGAGCTTCAGCGTCTATGACGACCTGCGGGACCGGCTGATCGGTGCGGGCATCCCCGAGAAGGAGATCGCCTTTGTCCATGATGCCGAGACCGATGTCCAGAAGGCAACGCTGTTCAAGGCTGTGCGCGAGGGCCGGGTCCGGGTGCTGCTGGGCTCCACCGCCAAGATGGGGGTGGGCACCAATGTGCAGACGCTTCTCGCGGCCCTGCATCACCTCGATGCGCCTTGGCGTCCCTGCGACGTCGAGCAGCGCGAGGGGCGCATCCTGCGCCAGGGCAATGAGTGTGAGGAAGTGGAAGTCTTCCGGTATGTCACGGAAGGCAGTTTTGACAGTTACATGTGGCAAACGCTGGAGACCAAGGCGCGCTTCATCGCTCAGGTGATGAAGGGCGACCAGGGCATCCGGTCGCTGGAGGATGTGGAATTGGCAGCGCTGTCCTATGCCGAGGTGAAGGCCTTGGCGTCGGGTAACCCGCTAGTGATCGAGAAAGCCGGCGTGGACGCGGAGGTGGCCAAGCTCTCGACGCTGTTCTCGGTGTGGCGCAACCAGCGCTATGCCAACGAAAGCGAAGTGGGTCGGCTGCCGATGATGATCGAGGCGCTGGAGAAGAAGGTCGCACTGTACGCACAGGATGCAGCCCGGATCGAGCCGCAGACCCTCCAGGGCATCGCCATGGAACTGGCGGGGCGCAAGGTCGTGGGCCCCGATGCGGTCGGCGAAGCGCTACGCGGGTTGGTGAAGGCCGCCAGGGAAGAGGTGCGCACGGCCAGCCGGATGATCGAACGGATCGTCGGCCGGTTTGGCGGCTTCGACCTGGGCATGCTGGCGGCCCGTGGCGACCAGACGCCCAGCCTGTACCTGGCGGGACACTGCCTGTACAACGCCGAACCTTATCAAACAGGGCCGGCCCTGGTGGCTACCTTGCTGGGTGCGCTGGAATCGGTGGGCAAGCATCACGCCGATGCCGAGATCCAGTTGGAAACTCGCCGCAAGCGGCTGGAAGACCTCCGGCTGGAGTTGGCCCGCTCATTCGAGCATGAAGGTCGGCTGACCGATCTGCTGGTCCGACAACGCGAGTTGCTCAAGCAACTCGACCTGGACAAGGACGAAGCCGGTAGCACGAAGGTCGACGCCGACGAGGCACGACAGGCCGCTTGAGTTGATTTCACCCCCATGGCCGAAAGGCTGTGGGGGTTCTTGACGTAGCGGTAGTCGCCACGTTCCACCCCCATTCAAAGGTCAGACTCTGCTCTGGCTTATTTTCTTTTCTGCCGATAGGCCAGCCCTGGCTCCGTTGCGACGATGGATGCGGCCTCGTGGCAGCACTGGCAAGGCTGCAGCCGCTAGGGCGGTGTAGGTGCGTAGTCCACACCAAACCACCCAGCCAAAACGACTGCACCCCGCCACCCGTAACCACGCAAAACCTGCCAGCATTTCCGATAACGTTCCGCCAATGCTGGGTCGATATTTTTGGGATTGGTGCCCGGCCCCACAGGAAACAGGAAAACCCGTTGCGGCCCTTCGATTGCTTCTTATGCGAAGGTCAGCTTCATGAGAGCTGCCATTGACGCGGGAAATGCCACTGCCGGCTCATCGGCCACAGCGGTCATCCAGGGCTTGCTAGGTGAGCGACTGCAATCCTTCACATTGCAGCCATTCGGTCGTCGCGAGTCCAAAATCAGTGGCCGTAAGCCGGAACGACTGCTTGTCAAAAATGGCTACTTAAGCATTAAGCGAACCTGTTCCTCCGTCTTGCCCGGCAAAGTAAATTTGACGATGGCCCTACTTTCCGTGGAAGTCTTGAATTTGCCTCTGGCCATCAAGGTATTTGTGCCACTAGCTGTCAGGCTCGCTGTGGTTTTTTCTGTGCCGGTCAACAGTGTTAGTTCTCCTGTGCTCCCCTTGCTCTCGATGGTATTGCCCGAGTGATCGCTCAAATAGACCATTGCCATATCGGCAGACACGACAAGTTCAATACGATGGCCTGATTTTGCTTCGGCCATCACCCCACCTTGTTGTGGCTTGAGATCGCCATCGGCCAAAACCAGGTTGGAACACAGTGCAATCGAGGCGGCAATCAATAATCTTTTCATGATGTTTCCTTTTCAAGTAAATACCCAGGCTTCCGCCTGGGTGGGGGTAAAAATCAGAAGGTTTCTGTACTACGATCTTGCAGTAAGTCATGGAGTGGCTTCTCGCCGTATAGCCAGAACATCAGCGGCGTCAGCAAAGTATCAAGCAGTGTTGAGCTCACCAGTCCGCCGAAGATCACCACTGCCACCGGATGAAGAATTTCCTTGCCTGGTGCCTCAGCGGCAAACAGCAAGGGAACCAGGGCCAGTGCCGCAGTTAAAGCTGTCATGAGGACTGGCGTTAATCGTTCCAGCGAACCGCGAACGATCATGCTCTTGCCAAAAATTTCGCCCTCGAACTTGCACAAATTGATGTAATGGCTGATTTTCAGGATGCCGTTGCGAGTGGCAATGCCGGTGAGTGTGATGAAGCCAACCAGCGAGGCGACTGAGAGCGAGATTCCAGCTAGCCACATGGCGATCACGCTGCCAATCAACGCCATCGGAATGTTGCCCATGATCATTGCCGCCAGCCTTGCCGACTTGTAGCGGCTGTAGAGCACCATGAAAATCAGTGCAAGCGAGATCAGCGAAAGACCACCGATCAGTCGCGTTGCCTGCTCTTGTGCCTCAAATTGCCCTTCAATACTGATGAAGTATCCCTCGGGTAAATGGACTGCTCCAACTGTTTCCCGAATCTTTCCAACAATCTTTGACATATCCGAACCGTCAGTATTGGCTGAAATCACAATCCGCCGTCGCCCGTTCTCCCGGCCGATTTGATTTGGTCCATCAGATTCTTCAATACTAGCGATCTGTGACAGGGGAATACGGCCGTGCGGTGTCGGTATCAGGATATTGCCTAGACCTTGTGTGTCACGGGCACTGTCGGGCAGACGAATGACCAGCTTGAAGCGCTTGTTGCCATCAACGATCTGCGCCACCGTATCGCCCTCGGTCAGGGTTTCCAGCATTTTGAGAAGTGAGCCAGGCGAAACGCCATATTGCGCGGCCTTGCTATAATCGAGCCGTACCTTGATCTGTGGAATCATTACCAGCTTTTCGATCTGAAGGTCAGTCAACCCCGGAATGTTGGCAAGTTGCACCTGAAGGCTTGATGCTTGGCCACGCAAGGTATCCAGATCATCGCCGTAGATTTTCAGTGCGATCTGCGCGCGTACGCCGGATAGAAGATGATCGAGGCGATGAGAGATAGGCTGCCCCACGGTCGTGGTTGCCGGCAGTGAAGCGAGACTGGCACGAATATCGGCCATGACTGCCTCGCGACTACGTTCTGAAGGCTTCAGATCCACGTCAATTTCACTCGAATGCACGCCTTCAGCATGTTCGTCGAGTTCGGCGCGACCGGTACGGCGCCCCACGCTTTTGACTTCAGGGACCAACCCGATCAGCGACTCGGCCAAAGCACCCACTCGGTTTGATTCGATGAGCGAAGTGCCTGGATTGAGCATCATGCTTATCGTCAGCGTGCCCTCGTTGAAGGCGGGCAAAAACGCCTTGGGGAAAAACGGCACCGTTGCCAGGCATAGCACCAGCGCCAGCACGGCCATCCCAAGCGCCAGCCTAGCTCGCCCGAACGAGGCTTCAAGGAGGCGTTTATCCCATCGTTTGAGCCAAAGCACGAGTCTCGAGTCACCGTGATCAATCTGCTTCATATTGGGCAAGAGGAAGTAGCACAATACCGGAGTGACGGTTAGCGCTACCAGCAAGCTCGACAGAATCGACGTGATGTAGGCGATCCCGAGCGGCGCAAACAGGCGGCCTTCAATCCCCGGCAGTGCAAACAGCGGCACAAAAACCAATACCACGACCAACGTGGCCACGACGACGCCAGAGCGCACCTCGTTGCAGGCTGAAGAGATAGTCTTGATCGTATCCAGCAGGCTTTTGGGTTTGTGCTGTTTCAGACGTCGCAACACATTTTCGACATCGACCAGTGCGTCATCGACTAGTTCGCCGATGGCAATGGCCAAGCCACCCAGCGTCATCACGTTGATCGACAAGCCCATGCCTTGGAATACCAAGGCCGTGATGGCCAGCGAAAGAGGGATGGCTGTCAGCGAGATCACAGTGGTACGAACATTCATCAGGAACAGAAACAGGATGATCGCCACCATGATGGCGCCATCGCGCAAGGCGGCTTTGACGTTGCCAATCGACGCCTCAATGAAATCGGCTTGCCGGAATAAGACTTCTGGTTTTGTAATTCCCAGCGGTAATGACTTTGAGAGACTCGTCAGTGCTTCTTCAATTTTGCCCGTCAGTATCACTGAATCAGCGCCGGGCTGTTTCTGAACGCTGACAATCACGGCCGGTTTGCTTGCAAAACCCGCATCACCGCGATTGAAGGACGCTGCAAATTTTACCTCAGCTAATTGCTTAAGTAGGATCGGTTGGCCCTTGGCATCACGAACTGCTATGTTTTGCAGGTCTTCCAGCCGGGTCGTTCGCCCAAGGTTGCGGATCAGGTATTCCCGGGCATTCTGTTCCAGGAACCCACCGCTGGTGTTGCTGGAGAATGATCGTAACGCGGTCTCAAGTTCATCGAATCCGACACCAAGCCGGGCCATCAGCGCAGTGTCGGGTTCAACACGAAATTGACGCACTTCTCCCCCGATCGGAATGACTTGAGCCACCCCAGGAATCGATAGCAACCGGGGTCGCAATACGAAATCGGAGTATTCACGCACCGCCATCGGACTCACTTTGGCGGGGTCCGCTGGCAAGGCAATCAACATGATTTCGCCCATGACCGATGAAACCGGCCCCATATTGGGGCTAACACCAACCGGTAGCTGCTCCTTGACCTCGTTCAAGCGTTCAGCAACCAATTGCCGGTTACGGTAGATATCCGACCCCCAGGCAAATTCGGCGTAGATGATCGACAAGCCGATACCCGATACCGAGCGTACCCGCGTCACTCCCGGCATCCCGTTGAGGGCCGTTTCCAGCGGAAAGGAGACCAGTTGCTCGACTTCTTCCGGTGCCATGCCGCCCGCTTCGGTCATGATGGTGACGGTTGGTTTATTAAGATCGGGAAATACATCCACCGGCATATTTTTGGCCGTGATCGCCCCATAAACCATCAGAATCACGGCAAAAACCAGAACAAACAGTCGATTATTCAGACTGCTGTTGACAATCCAGCTAAACATGATCGTCTCCCTAGCGGATCTGATTGATCAGCGTGGCACTGCTGGTCACAATGCGCTGACCAGGCGTCAACCCTTGGGCCACCATGTTTGCACCGTCAATCGCTGTGACTTGCACCGCTACTGGGCGAAAGATTTCCGCGCGCTCATGTACCCAGACAATGTTTTCATTGGCACTATTTTTAACGACGGCCGACGCAGGTAGCGGCGTTCCCTTTACGGTCTCCCTGTTCTTTACGATGACCTTGACCGGCTGTCCGAGCACCAAAGGAATCTCTCCACCAGTTAGCCGGAAAAGCAATGGGATTGCGCCATCGCGCAAGGACGCAGCACCACCCAGATAATCGAGTTCGGTTGTAGACCCCGCCAGCGTGGCCCCCGTCAACGTATGGATCGAGCGAGGATCAAAGGCCAAGGCTTCAATCATCATGTGATGGGGGTCGATAATCTCAAAAAGAACATCCCTGGCTTCAATGACCTGGCCGTTGATCACGCTACTTGATGCAATGAAACCGCTCACTGGCGCCCGCAAGGCTTCAGGGCCATTGCCGGTGGCCAGGGCATGACTACGCCCGCGCAGCACCGCAAGTTCGGTCTCGCCGGCATCAATATCCTTTTGGGGGACGGTACCGGAAAGCTCCTTCAAACGAGCCAACTGCTTTTCTGCCAACACCAGTTTGGCTTTGATATCGCCTTGTTCCGCTCGCGAATTCGTTCGTTCCATACTGCCAATGGCAGGCTGCACGTAGGCCAGCACATCGCCTTTCTGCACCCATGATCCGACGACAGGCAAGCCTTTCGGGGTAACTTCGATGCGCCCGGCCTGCATTGATTGCACTCGTCCGCCTGTGCCGGGATCCATCACGACGTGACCATTGAGTTCCTCAGTGCGCTGAACGGATTTTTCGTCAGCGAGGATAGTCCGGATTTCCAAGCGGTGCTGTGTCTCTTTCGGAACAAATACACGACCATCAGGTAGGCGCTGGGGCTTATCTGTTGAAGGGGCAATGGCGGCTTGAGTGGCACCATGATCTTCATCGCCGTGCGCCCAGGCCTGACCCAAAGACAACACCATCAGGCCAGTGATTAGAATTTTCCTGTACATACCTTGTTTCCCTTATTGAGCGGACTTACATCGCTTCAGAAGAACGGCTGTCCCGACGATCAAGACGGCTAACGAGGCACTGATCCACCACCAGCCCGAGCGCGATGGCAGATTGCCAAGAACGGTAGCTTGAGAAGATTCCTCGACGATAAGGGTAGTTTCGATCAAGTCAGCGAGGTCACCGGCGGTTACCGTGAAGACCAGAGGGTAGTTTCCGGGCGTGGCGAACTGGGGCGCAGCAACCCGGTAAGTACCATGGCCCGCAGCACTGGCTACTGCTTTCCAGTTGCCGCTTTCGACTTCTACCTTGGCGTCGTTGACGGGCTGGTTATTGGCAAAGTGATCAACATAAATTGTCAGTAGCCCGTTTTGCGGGATGGCCACCAATTCGAACAGATCGGTGTGTGCCTCTGCGCGAGGTGCCGCATAGGTGACGCCAACCTGTTTTGTGCTTTCACCATGGTCTTCACCTCCATGGGCGAAGCTCAGAATGGGCAGCAGGAGTATTGAAAGGATCAGAAACTTTCGGGTCATGGTAAAACTCCCACAGCCTGGTTGTAACGGGAAATGGCGCGTGCTGCTTCAAGTTTCGCCCGGGCGAAAGCTAGCCTGGCACCGGTCAGATCAGCCTCAGCCTTGAGCCTCGCCGGCAAGTCAAATTGGCCTGCGCGAAATGCCTTGTCAACCCAGGCAAAACTTTGCTCCACCAGTTGCAACCGCTCCTCAAAAATAAGAATGGAGCCCTGGCTCTGCTCAAGCTCGAGCTGACTCGCTGCAATCGTGGCATCCAGCTTGCGGCGGGTTTGCTCGGTCAAAAGCTGTGCTTCGATCAATTCCGCATTGGCAGTGGTGATGCGTGGCTGGTTACGAGATTCCGAGCCAAAGGGGATTTTCAGGGCGACTTTGGCAAGATTCTGATAGGGCTCATTAAAATTAGCGCGCTCCCGCGTGAGAGTCAGCCCAATTTCTGGCGTGTTACGTGTATCGCCGCTGACTTGGCGTAATTTATCTTGTGCCGCCGTTGCGGTCGCCGCGTGGCTGGCTATTGCAGGGTGTCGGCTTTCTATGTCTATCTCGCGGGACACCAGAATTTCGGGCAGCTCGGGCAGCGGAGCACCTTTCGACAAGGCTCGGAATTGCGCAAGGGTGCGGGCCACTGCGGTTTGAGCCCGTACTACATCGGCTTTGGCGATTGCCACGCTGGAGCGGACCTGGTTCAGGTCAAGCGGCGTGAGAACGCCGGCCTTGAGTCGCCGAAGCACATCGGCCTCAAGCTGAGAGTCTTCTTTGAGCTTGCGTTCCGCCGCGTTTTGCTCGATTTCGGCCAAACGAGCTTCCCACCACGCTTCGCGCAGCTCCCCGGCCAGTTGCCAACGGGCATAGGAAAAACGTTGTGTACTCGCTTCGCGCTCGCTTCGGGCAACCGACTGGGCACGATCGCGTTGCCCCCAGAGCCAGATCGGCTGGCTGATTTCAGCCTCCCATTCGCGTAGGCCATTGTTGGTGTCGATTTGATCGCCGCGGTACGAAATAGTGAGTGTGGGAGGTTCAGGCACCCAAGCCTGGCTGGCTGAAAGTTGCGCGTCGTATTGCTCAGATCGGGCGGTTTGTGCTTGGTTTGACCATGCATGCTCCAAGACATCCTTGAACGTTGCAGCAGACAGTGGGGCAGAAAAGCCCAGTACCATGACCACCATGACAAACACTCGCCATTTATAACTTTGATCCGGCATGTACGCCTCCATGAATTCTGGCTGGAACTCCTGGCTCCTAAGGTCTCTATCATGACGTTGCGAAACTAACAGGACACTGACACGCAGATTACATTTCCGTAATCTTCCAAAGGGTGGCATTCGACAGGCGCAAAATAGAGGAAATTCATAAGCTTGCCGAAGGAGAGCATCAATGAAAATTCTGGTCGTTGAGGATGAACCGAAGACAGGTAATTACCTGAAACAGGGTCTGCTGGAAGCCGGCTTCGTCGTCGATCTGGCACGGAATGGCGAGGATGGCCTGCACGACGCATTGACCATCGATTTTAACCTTGTAATTCTGGATGTGATGCTCCCGGGTATCGATGGCTTTGAGGTTTTGCACGGTATCCGTGCCGCCGGCAAAGAGATTCCCGTACTCTTTCTGACGGCGCGCGATCAAGTGGACGATCGGGTCCGCGGTCTTGAACTCGGCGCGGATGACTACCTTGTCAAACCGTTCGCCTTTGCCGAACTTCTGGCGCGAGTACGAACCTTGCTGCGCCGGGGTGGCAAGAGCAAAGAGTCCGAAGTCCTGAGAGCCGCCGATCTCGAACTTGACCTGATACGCCGCCGCGCGACCCGTTCCGGAAAACGTATTGATCTGACGGCCAAGGAGTTTTCATTGCTTGAGCTATTGCTACGTCGACAGGGCGAGGTACTTCCACGCTCTTTGATCGCCTCGCAGGTATGGGACATGAATTTCGATAGCGACACCAACGTGATCGAAGTAGCTGTGAAGCGCTTGCGCGCCAAGGTGGATGACAACTTTGAACCAAAACTTATTCGTACCGTCCGTGGCATGGGTTATGTTCTGGAGATTCCTGAATGCGTTTGACAGTTCGCAAATCGATCACCCTCAGGCTCACCCTACTTTTTGCGTCCGCCTCGAGCATCGTGCTGCTGTTGCTGGGTTTTCTAATAGCCGTATCGGTTGATCAGCACTTCGAAGCTCAGGATATGGAAGTGCTTTCAGGAAAACTGAAACTTACCCAACACGCACTTGAGAAAATTCGCTCCAAAGCTGAACTGGATCAACTACCACAGCTACTTGAAGATGCCCTGGTCGGACATCAAGGACTGGAACTTGTTGTTGTAGCACCCGATGAAACAATTCTTTATGCTACAAACGGAGCCGAGTTTCCAAAAACGCTACTGGATAGCCATGTCAATGCGGATAGCACAAGGCCAATAGTCTGGAGGACAAGCAGTAACCAGCCTCTCCGTGGAATTTCCGCGCTGTCTCCCACGGCGATCAAAGGGTCACCGTCCGCAATCGTAGCCGTGGCCACTAACATATCCCATCACGAGCACTTCATGAGTTCGTTCCGGGTGACTCTTTGGTCGTTCGTTATTCTGGCGGCTTTCGTAACCGGGGTTCTTGGCTGGATTGCAGCAAGACGAGGGCTTTCACCCTTGCAAGCGGTTAAACATAAAGCGGCGGATATTACGGCGCATCGTCTTGACTCCCGGCTTCCGGTGGATTCGGTACCCGTTGAGTTGCTTGGGCTGGTTGAAACCTTGAACGAAATGCTGACCAGGCTTGAGAATTCCTTTAAGCAACTCTCGGATTTCTCATCCGACATCGCGCACGAATTGCGTACTCCCGTCAGCAATTTGCTGACGCAAACGCAGGTCACGCTTTCGAAGGACAGGAGTACAGATGAGTATCGTGACGTCCTGGCATCCAACATTGAGGAATTCGAGCGGCTGTCGCGCATGATCTCGGACATGCTATTTCTTGCAAAATCCGAAAATAATCTGATCATCCCGCACCGAGAGCAACTCAACCTGCTCGACGAGGTGAATGGTTTGTTCCAGTTTTACGAGATACTGGCCGAGGATAAATCGATCTTCATGGCGAGTTCCGGAAGCGGTCGTGTCTCTGGCGACCGGTTGATGTTGCGCCGAGCCATCAGCAACCTGCTCTCGAATGCGTTGCGCCATACTCCTGCTGGTGGACGTATCGCCGTTCATGTCGATAACACGAGCGATTCGTTTGTAAAGTTGTCGGTGGTAAATACAGGGGCAGCCATTCCTGCCGAGCACGTGCCACGCCTGTTCGACCGATTCTACCGTGTCGATTGTTCCCGGCAACGTTTCAGCGAGGGGGTGGGGCTTGGCTTGGCGATAACCCGCTCCATCATGCGAGCGCACGGTGGGGATGCCTTCGTACGTTCGGATCAAACGAGCACTGTGTTCGAATTGATCGTTCCATGCCAGCCCATAGGAATGGTGCCGATTGACAACTAACAGGACATCTGTAGCGCCAGAGCCATTACACATTACATCGCGGAAAAGAAAGCTAGTTCATTCTTGCCAGAAAGGTTCATAAATTACAGAAATGTAATTTTTCAGTCAGCCTCATGTTGGTTTCCCCTGATTAAACTCCTCGCATCTGATAAACAAATGGAAAATATTATGAAATTTCATCTCCGTTCACTCTTCCTTATCGCGTTTATGGGTTCCGCTTCAGTCTTGGCACAAACGCTCCCCAAAGTCGACATCTACAAAAGTCCGACTTGCGGCTGCTGTGGGAAGTGGATCGAGCACATGCAAAAGAGCGGTTTCATAGTCGAAATTCACGAAGTGAATAACATTCCCGCCTCTCGTAAAAAACTCGGCATGCCCGATCAATTCGGCTCCTGCCATACCTCAAGGATTGGCGATTATGTCGTTGAGGGGCATGTTCCGGCAACTGATATCCAGCGATTGCTCAAGGAAAAGCCCAAGGCATTGGGTCTGGCCGTTCCATCGATGCCACCCGGATCGCCCGGTATGGATATCCCGAATTCCCCACCGTACGATACCTTGCTGGTTCAATCTGATGGCACGACCCGCGTTTTTGCGAAACATTAATTTTCACCGGAGTACACCATGAAAACTTTAACTGCAAGCGCTTGCATTGTCCTTATCGCGACCATTTCTGCACCGGGCATTGCCGCTAGCAAACACGACGGTCATGGCGCCATGGCGCCTGGCATGAAGATGCAGGGCCAAGCACCGACCGAGGTAAAAATGGTTGAAGGTCTGGTCAAAAAAGTAGACACGTCTGCCGGCAAAGTCACCCTTGCGCACGGTCCGCTGCCGAACCTGGGAATGGATTTTGCCATGACTATGGTATTTCGTGTCAAGGACACGGCCTGGCTGGAGCAGATGAAGACAGGAGACAAAATCCGTTTTTTGGCAGACAACGTCAATGGCGCAATAACGGTCGTCAAGTTTGAGCCCACAAAATAACGTCTACTTGGTGTGGCCGTTCATCAGCGACGCATTCTTATCGTTGTGTCGCTCGGGCAGATCCTTGATCTTCTGGCAAATCGTCGAGGCAGCCTGAATTGGCACTTGTACTTCACAGGGAGGTTAAATGCGAGGAAATTTTCGCGCGAAGGTATTCGTATTGATGTTGGCACTGGGGATTGCAACCCCAGTCCTGTCGCAGGAAGTTGCCATTGGCCGAACCGTCGACAGCCTGCTCGACTATGCCAGAAGCACTAATCCGGACTATGCATCGATGCGCTACGAAGCCGATGCGGCCATCGAGCGGGTCGTGCCCGCCGGCGCACTACCTGACCCAAGATTCAGAATGGAACTCCAGGACATCACCAAGTTTGGTGAGCAAAATGCCACCTTGAACCCGAGCCGGGTCGGCAGCACCAAATACACGGTGCTACAGGAAATACCGTGGTATGGCAAACGCGACCTGAAACGCGAGATCGCCGAACTGGAGGCCGAAGGAGCGCAAGGACGTGCGCGTGGCACCTGGACCGATATTTCAGCCAAGCTCAAGATAGCACATGCCCAACTGTATATTTTGCATCGCAACGAACAACTGACGCGCGAGATTCTCGACCTTATGGTGAGACTGGAAAAGATTGCCCAGATTCGATACGCCGGCGGGCTGGCGATGCAGCAGGACGCGATCCGTGCCCAGGTCGAGCAAACCGGCATGCGTAACGACCTGATCATGCTGGAGAATGAAGGCAACATGCTGCGGGCGCGCATCAATGCGCTGTTGGCCCGGCCATCCAGCGCACGTCTTGCCAATCCCGAGGTGTTACGCCCGATCCCAGCGCCAGCGAAGCTCGACTATGCGACGCTGGAAGACCGCGTACGTGGTCGCAATCCGCAACTTTTTACTGAAGAAGCGCGCATCAAGGCCGCTGAAAAGTCCCGCGAACTGACCTACAAGAACCGTTACCCCGACTTTGCACTGGCCATTTCCCCGATCCAGTACCAGAACGCCGTCAAGGAGTGGGAAGTGATGGTCGAATTCAACATCCCGCTCCAGCAAACCTCGCGCCGCGCCATGGAACGTGAATCCGAATCGATGCTTTCGGCCGCCCGGTCGCGCAAGGAAGCTACATCGAACCAGATACTTGGCGAGCTTGCCGAAAATCTTTCCGGTATCGAAGCAGCGCGGCGTACCGAGAGTCTGACGACGAACAGTCTACTGCCCCAAGCCGAATTGACCTTCAACTCCGCCCTGGCCTCCTACGAGAATGGGAAAGTGGATTTCGCCACCCTGCTCGAAGCACAACAACAAATTCGCAAAGCACGCCAAATCCAGATCAAGGCACAGGCAGAAGCGCAGATTCGTCTTGCAGATATCGAAAAACTATTAGGAGAAGATTTATGAAACAGGGGGCGGGATTGACGCTTGGCGTTATCGTTACTCTGATCGCTGGCGGTGGTGGGTACTGGCTGGGTAACAAGGGAACAACATTGCCTGGCGCAGGGAGTACGGCGGTTACAGCGGATACCCTCAAGTCGACAGGCGAGAGCGTTAAAAAAGAGCGAAAACTTCTTTTTTACCGCAATCCGATGGGCCTGCCCGACACCTCGCCGACACCTAAAAAAGACCCGATGGGCATGGACTACATCGCCGTTTTCGAGGGTGAGGACGTTGATGGAAACAGCGGAGAACCGGCATCGGCCAATCAGATCAGGATCGGTACGGAAAAAATTCAGAAACTCGGTGTGCGTAGTGAAGCCGCCGAGCTTCGCAACCTCGATAAAACGGTTCGTGCGGCAGGACGAATCGAACCGGACGAGCGAAAAACCTACGCCATCTCGCCCAAATTCGAAGGTTACGTCGAACGCTTGCATGTGAATGTCACCGGCCAGGCTGTTGGCAAGGGGCAAGCGCTGTTCGAAGTGTATAGCCCGGAGTTGGTCTCGGCACAGCGCGAATATGCCATCGCCGCGCAGGGCGTCGATTCGCTCAAGGATGCGGGGGGTCAAGCCCAGGCCGGCATGAAGCAACTCGCTGAATCGAGCCTGCTGCGACTGAAAAACTGGGACATTTCGGAAGCTCAGGTCAAGGCGCTGGCACAATCCGGCGAGGCGAAACGCACGCTAACCTTCCGCTCGCCGGTAACCGGCATCGTCACTGAGAAAAAAGCGCTGCAAGGCATGCGCTTCATGCCCGGCGAAGTCCTCTATCAGGTCGCCGACCTTTCATCGGTTTGGGTTGTCGCCGACGTCTTCGAGCAAGACATCGGTCTGGTCAAGCTGGGCGCCCAAGCCAAAGTCCGGATCAATGCCTACCCGGACAAGCTCTTCGAAGGCAAAGTCAGCTATGTCTACCCCACCCTCAACGCGGCAACCCGCACCGTGCCGGTGCGCGTTGAACTGGCCAACCCCGGTCTACTCTTGAAGCCCGCCATGTTTGCTCAAGTGGAATTGCCGGTGTCAGCCAAGGGTAACGTGGTCACCGTACCGATTTCCGCCATCATTGACAGCGGAACCCGTCAAATTGTCCTGATCCAACAGGGTGAAGGTCGTTTCGAACCGCGCGAAGTGAAACTCGGCGCGCGTAGCGATAGCAACGTTGAAATTATCGAAGGGGTGAAAGAAGGCGAACGGGTAGTGGTCGCCGCCAACTTCCTGATCGACGCCGAGAGTAATCTTAAGGCGGCTGTTGGCGGTTTCGGCCACTCCGCTCACGGTGTGGCGCCCAAGGCGGGGACTGAGTCAGAGAAAGCCACACCAGCAGCCAAGGGGTCGAGTCATCACGCCGAAGGAACGGTGGACAGCGTTGACACAAAAGCGGGCACAGTCAATCTCAACCACGGCCCGGTCGACAGCCTCAAATGGCCGGCCATGACCATGGAGTTCAAGGCCGCCAACGAGACCCTGCTGCAAGCGTTTAAACCGGGTGCCATGGTGGTTGTCGAGTTCGTCGAGCGCCAGCCGGGCGAATGGGTCATCACCAGCGTCAAACCGATGGTGATGGGCAAGGAGGCGGCTGCGCCAGCCCCTGTGGCCAATCCGCACGCCGGCCACTGAACAAACTGGGAGATTGACCATGCTGGCCAAAATCATCGACTGGTCGGGCAGGAACCGTTTCATGGTTCTGCTCGCCACCCTGTTCATTATTATCTGGGGGGTCTTCGCCGTCCTCAGAACACCGATTGACGCGCTGCCCGACCTCTCGGATGTCCAGGTCATCGTCTATACCGAGTTTCCCGGCCAGGCGCCGCAGGTGGTCGAGGATCAAGTGACTTATCCCTTGACCACGGCCATGCTTTCGGTACCCAAATCGAAGGTGGTACGCGGCTTCTCATTCTTCGGCGCGTCCTTCGTGTACATCATCTTCGAGGACGGCACCGACATTTACTGGGCGCGTTCGCGCGTGCTGGAATATCTCAACTTCGCCTCCAGCCGCATGCCCAAAGGCGTGACACCGCAGATCGGACCGGATGCCACCGGCGTCGGCTGGGTCTATCAATACGCGTTGCTGGCCAAGGACAAGACGCTGGCCGAACTGCGCAGCATCCAGGACTGGTATGTCCGCTACCAACTGACCAAGGCGCACGGCGTCGCCGAAGTGGCGTCGATTGGCGGCTTTGTGCAGACCTACCAGGTAACGGTCGATCCGGTGAAACTGCGTTCCTACGGCATTCCGCTGATGAAGGTCGCGCAGGTCATCCGCGACTCGAACCGCGATGTCGGCGGTCGTGCCGTTGAAATGGCCGAAACCGAGTACATGGTGCGCGGCAAGGGCTATTTGCGCGGCACAGGCGACATCGAGATGCTTGTCGTCAAGAGTGACAAGGGCACGCCAGTGCTGATCCGCGACATCGCCCGTGTCGAACTCGTCCCCGATGAGCGGCGCGGCCTGACCGAGCTCAACGGCGAAGGTGAAGTGGTGTCGGGAATCGCCATGGCGCGTTATGGTCAGAATGCCCTTGAGGTCATCCACAACCTCAAGGCGAAAATCGAGGAAATCGGCCCCGGCTTGCCCGCAGGCGTGACGATTGAGACCGTCTATGACCGCTCTGAACTCATCCATCGCGCCATCGATACGCTCAAGCGAACGCTGGTCGAGGAGTCGATTATCGTTGCGCTGGTGTGCGTCGCCTTTCTCATGCACGTACGCAGCGCGCTGGTCGCCATCCTGATGTTGCCGGTCGGCATTCTGATGGCGTTCATCGCCATGCGCTCGCTGGGGATGAATTCCAACCTGATGAGCCTCGGCGGTATCGCCATTGCCATCGGGGCGATGATCGACGCCGCAATCGTCATGATCGAGAACGCTCACAAACATTTGGAGCGGCTACCCGAGGGGCACTCAAGTAATGATCGCGTAGAGGCCATGCTTGCTGCGTGCAGGGAGGTCGGCCCGGCGCTCTTCTTCTCGCTGCTGATCATCACCGTCTCCTTCCTGCCGGTGTTCAGTCTGGAAGGACAGGAAGGCCGTCTCTTCTCGCCGCTGGCCTACACCAAGACCTTCTCCATGGCGGGTGCAGCGATACTTTCAGTAACGCTGGTCCCGGTATTGATGATGCTGTTCATTCGCGGCAAGATCATGCCGGAGTCGAAGAACCCGGTGAACCGCTTCCTGATCTGGGTCTATCGACCGATCATCGCGGCGGTCATGCGTTGGAAGAAACTGACGATCGTTTTGGCGTTGATCATCTTGGGCGTCTCGATCTACCCAGCCTCAAGACTCGGCTCCGAGTTTATGCCGACTCTCAACGAGGGCACGCTGCTCTTCATGCCGGCATCGCTGCCGGGCATGTCGATCACCAAGGCCGCCGAGCTGATGCAGACGCAGAACAAGATCATCAAGAGCTTCCCTGAAGTTGCTTCGGTTTACGGCAAGGCCGGTCGTGCCAATACGGCGACTGACCCGGCGCCGACCGAGATGTTCGAGACGGTGATCAACCTCAAACCACAATCCGAATGGCGTGCCGGTTTGACTACCGACAAACTGATTGCCGAGCTTGACAAGGCGCTGCAATTCCCCGGCGTGGCGAACGCCTGGACGATGCCGATCAAGGCGCGTATCGACATGCTGTCGACCGGTATCCGGACGCCGATCGGCATCAAGGTCTTCGGCAAGAACCTGGAGGAAATGGAGAAGCTGGCCAAGGAAATCGAAGCCGTAGTGAAGACGGTTCCCGGCACCACCAGTGCTTTTGCCGAACGCATCACCGGTGGTTTCTATCTCAACATCGAGCCGGATCGCGAACAACTGGCCCGCTATGGACTGGCCATTGGTGACTTGCAGGACGTCATCGGCACCGCACTCGGTGGCGAAATGGTAACCACCACCGTCGAAGGCCGGGAACGCTACGGCGTCAGCGTGCGCTATCCGCGCGAGATGCGTTCCGACCCACAGCAAATTGCCCGCGAGGTACTGATCCCGACCATGGACGGCGCCATGATTCCCCTGGGGCAAGTGGCCAAGGTCGTGGTCGCCAAGGGAACGCCAGGCATCCGCACCGAGAACGGGCTGCTTTCGGCCTATATTTATGTCGACATCCGAGACCGGGATATCGGCGGCTACGTCGCCGATGCGAAGAAGGCGGTGGCCGAGCAGGTCAAGTTCCCAGCGGGCTACTACGTTGCCTGGAGTGGTCAGTTCGAGAATATGGAGCATGCCATCGAAAAATGAAGGTTGTCATCCCGGTCACATTGCTGTCGATCTTCCTGCTGCTCTATCTCAATTTCCGGCGCATTACCGAAACCGTCATCGTCATGCTCTCGGTGCCCTTCGCACTGGTCGGCGGCGTGTGGTTGATGTGGTTTCTCGGTTATAACCTCTCGGTGGCTGTGGCGGTTGGCTTCATCGCGCTGGCCGGGGTCGCCGCCGAAACCGGCGTCATCATGCTGATCTACCTTGATCACGCGTGGGAAGCGATCAAGGCGAAATGCCGCGCTGAAGGACGCACACCGAACGTCGGCGATCTCTATGAAGCCGTGATGGAAGGTGCAGTCGAGCGCGTGCGGCCGAAGATGATGACCGTGGTGGCGATCATGGCCGGCCTGCTACCGATCATGTGGGGCACCGGTACCGGTTCGGAAGTCATGAGCCGCATCGCCGCGCCGATGGTCGGCGGAATGGTGTCATCGACTGTGCTCACCCTCGCGGTCATACCGGCCATCTATGCGCTGGTTAAGCAATGGCGAATTAAACGTGGCATGGAGAAATAACTGCGCCCAGAAAAAAATGTCATTGCCAGGATTATGTAATCTTGCAGAAGTAATGTTCTGGCAGCGTCAGAAGTCACGGTATTGTCGAGTGTCAGCACCGTTGTTGGCTATTCTGGGGCCGGCTACAGTGTCTAATCGGGTGATATTCACTACCGCTGACCGTTACCGTCAGATACGGAAAGGCGGTTTCCTCGTCGCAAAAACACTCGCACCCGTCGCTGTAAGGCTCAGTGCGGCAAGTAGTGCCAGTTATCATGGCAGACTCCTTGTGAGGTTGGATGGATTACGCCGGACAGTTCTTGTCAAACGGTGAGGTCATATTTGGGGTCGGAACACCTTCAGAACGATGACTTGAAAATTACGTTTCAGTCAGAGTTTTGTAGCCACCCAAACTGACAGAAGCGATTCACGCGGTCGGGCCCTCAGTTTGCTATCTGATCAAATCGCTGGAAAAAAGTTAATCCAATCCAGGAAAATTGGATAGTTATCCCTCGCCGGCGGATAGATCTTCGGGCCAGGTGTGCCGAAAACGGTAATGCACATGTCTCTACGTGGCCTCCATCCTGCTGATCTGCACCACCTCCCGGTGCTATTCGACAGCGTGGATCAAACCATGCCTCGAGAATCCCTTCACCGCCACCCATCACCACAAAATATCGCTCAGCCCCCGCATCCAGTACCTGATAAATCCCGTAGTTCGGGGCAGGTTCACCACGCCCAAGCGGTTGGCATTAACTCCGAAGTGTCAATTTTTGCTTTGACACACAGTGAATACATACCCGACAAACGCTGTCGCGAAGGTGACGCGAATGTAATCCGTGGGTCATGTTGTCGACAGCAGTCTGCGACTAGAGTGTTTATATCCAATCCATTCGGACAACAACTATTTCCTTGATTTCAAGCATTTGTGCCCAGTGGTTCGAAGATGAATTGTGAGTAATCGAACCAATAGGTGCTCCGGAAATACGAGCAACTAGAGGCCTACTGCCCTGAGGAGTTGAGATGGAACACAAGCTTGAATCTGGCAACGGCACCACGAATTCCAAGGCCACTATTGCCTTGATCGTCTTCTTGCTGATCGGCGCTTTTTTCCTGATTACCGAACATTGGGCGCACCTCGCCGGGTGGTTACCCTACTTGCCGTATTTGCTCTTGCTGGCCTGTCCGTTGATGCATGTTTTCATGCACGGTGTCCACGGCCATGGGAATCACGCGCCGAGTGAGACATCGAATGAATCCACACCCGAGAAGAAATAATGGATCACAACGCTGCTCCGGCCTACGGGCTTTGGTCGCTGGTCGTCATCAATTCGCTGGTGTTCATCATCTTCGCCTTCAGCTTTACCAAACCCAGGACATCGCGTGACTGGCGTTCGTTCGGCGCCTTCTCGGCTTTTCTGGTTGCTCTATTTACCGAGATGTATGGCTTTCCACTAACTATTTACCTCTTTTCCGGCTGGCTTTCGCAACGATTTCCCGGCGTTGATTTTCTTTCGCATGATGCCGGACACCTGCTGGAAATCATGTTTGGCTGGAAGAGCAATCCCCATTTCGGCCCCTTTCACATTCTCAGCAATGTCCTGATCGGCCTAGGTTTCTGGCTGCTCGCTTCGGCATGGAAGGTTCTGTACGCGGCACAAAGGACTCACCAACTGGCAGCAACTGGTGCTTATGCACGCGTGCGTCACCCACAATACATCGGCTTCATCATGATCATGGCAGGGTTCTTGTTCCAGTGGCCGACCCTGATCACACTCGTTATGTTTCCGGTTCTAGTCTTCATGTACGTGCGTCTTGCACGGCGCGAAGAACAGGACGCACGAGCAGAATTCGGCGAGGCCTACAGCCACTATGAGGCCAATACACCCGCGTTCTTTCCAAAGTTTGGTGTGAAGTCTCATGCCTAATTCGGCGATGTCTCGCTTTGTGGCACACGCTGGCTTATGGTCTGCGCTCGCCTTTGTTTTCAATCTGACGTGGGAAATCGCTCATGTCAGGCTCTATACGATCTGGGCAGCAGCGGATGGTATGGGTGTGGCGTGGGCGCTATTCCACTGCACCCTGGGCGATGTGGTGATTGCGCTCGTTATGTTTGTACTGGCCGGCATGATGCTCGGGCGTGCGGATTGGCCGGTATCGCGTCCGTGGCCAGGCAGTGAAATTGTCGTCATCGGCGCGCTGGCTTTTACCGTCTGGAGCGAATGGAACAACGTTTATCGCGCCGGCAACTGGGCCTATACAGCCAACATGCCGCTGGTATTCGGCATTGGTCTTTCACCGCTGTTGCAGTGGCTGATCTTGCCACCCGTGATGGTGATCGTCTATCGAAGGCTAAGGCCAACGCTGTTCGGTCTGCACAAGGTGCAAAGTACAAATCCAACACAAGATTTTACGAGGAACCTGCCATGACAGCAGAAGGAAATGATATGCACGATGTGCATGCTCATCATCCGCACCCAGACTTCGCACCACAGGCGGCTAAGTCGGGAGCAAGCAGCCCTCATTACACCTGCCCGATGCATCCGGAGATCGTCACTGACTCGGCGGGCAGTTGCCCGAAGTGCGGCATGGCGCTGATTCCGATGCCCGAGCTCACAGCGCTCGCCGCTGAATATACCTGCCCCATGCATCCGGAGATTCGCAGCCCGCAGCCCGGCAGTTGCCCCAAATGCGGGATGGCGCTGGTACCGATCGCAGGTGCGGGAGAAGCGGACAACTCAGAATTGCGAGACCTAACGCACCGCTTATGGTTCGGTGTCGCGCTATCCGTTCCGCTCGTCGTTCTCGCCATGTCGCCGATGATTGGCATCCACGAACTGTTCGGCCTCAAGCCCCAGGCACGCGGCTGGATCGAGTTCGCACTGGGTACCCCGGTCGTGCTTTGGGTTGGCTGGCCGATTCTGAGCAAATTCTGGCTTTCGCTTGTTCATCGCTCGCTTAACATGTACACGCTGATCGGGATCGGGGTAGGGCTGGCCTATGTGTTCAGCCTCGCCGCCGTGTTTTTCCCAAGTCTGTTTCCGCCAGAATTCCGCGAGCACGACGGTGCGGTCGGCACCTATTTCGAGGCCGCAGCCGTAATCGTGACGCTGGTGATCCTCGGTGACTTTTTGCAATTACGGGCCATGGGGCAGACCAGCCAGGCGATTCAGAAATTGCTGACGCTCGCGCCCAATCTGGCCTGGCGGTTGCGCGACGACGGTACCGAGGAACAGGTCGCATTGGAGACAGTCATGGTCGGCAATCGGCTACGCGTGAAACCGGGAGAGAAAGTGCCGGTGGACGGAACGGTGCTTGAGGGAACCAGCCGTATCGACGAATCCATGATCACCGGCGAACCGGTGCCGGTGGCCAAGGCGGCCAACGACAAGGTGACCGGTGCCACCGTAAACGGCAATGGGGCATTGCTCATCCGCGCCGAACGCGTGGGGGCAGACACGCTGTTGGCACGCATCGTTCATATGGTGGGCGAAGCACAACGTACGCGAGCGCCGATCCAGCGGCTCGCCGATATCATTGCCGCCTACTTCGTCCAGATTGTCGTAGCCATCGCCATCGTGACGGCGGGCGTATGGTGGTTCATTGGTCCGGACCCAAAATTCGCGTACGCGTTTGCGAACGCTATTGCCGTGCTGATCATCGCCTGTCCCTGTGCGGTTGGTCTCGCGACGCCGATATCAATGACGGTAGCCATGGGGCAAGGGGCCAGCGCTGGCATCCTCTTCCGCAATGCCGAGGCCATCGAACGAATGCGCGACATTGACACGCTGGTGGTGGACAAGACCGGAACACTCACCCTCGGCCACCCCGCGCTGACCGATTTTGCGACCGAGGGCATTCCGGAAAATGACGCACTCGCCTTGGTGGCTGGAGTGGAACAGCTTTCCGAGCACCCGATTGGTTTGGCGATTGTCGAGGGGGCCAAGGCACGTAGCCTGACACCCGCTACGGCCACAGCATTCGAAGCAATCAATGGGCTCGGTGCGCTCGCCAACGTCGATGGCAAGCGTGTACTGGTCGGGAGCCGTGGCTTTCTTGAGCAGAACAAGGTTGATCCTGCTCACTGGGAAGAACGCGCGGAAGCCTGGCGTGCGGATGCCAAGACGGTGGTGTTTTTCGCCATTGACGGTGTAGCGGCAGGCATCGCCGGCGTGGCCGATCCAATCAAGGAAAGTACGGCAGAAGCCATTGCGGCGCTCAAGAATTCGGGAATTCGCATCGTGATGCTCACGGGCGATTCTCGCAGCACGGCGGATGCTGTGGCCCGGCAACTCAAGATCGATGAAACGCTGGCCGAAGTGCTGCCTGAAGACAAGGCGGGGCATGTGAAGCGTTTGCAGGCTGAAGGCCGCAAGGTCGCCATGGCCGGTGACGGCATCAACGATGCACCGGCACTGGCGCAGGCCGACGTCGGGATCGCCATGGGCACCGGTACCGATGTAGCCATGGAAAGCGCTGGCGTGACGCTGGTGAAAGGCGATCTGCGCGGCATTGCGCGTGCGGTCAATCTTTCGCGCGCCACAATGCGTAATATTCGCCAGAACCTCACTTTCGCATTCGGCTACAACGCGCTCGGTATCCCCGTGGCCGCTGGGGTGCTCTACCCGGCGTTCGGTCTGTTGCTATCGCCGGTAATTGCTGGCGCGGCGATGGCACTGAGTTCGGTGTCCGTCGTCACCAACGCATTGCGGCTCAATCGCATCAAGCTATGAAATGGTCGATACCCCGATATTAAAAGTATCTGAAACGCCATTACCCGCATCGACTTCATTAAAACTGACACATGCGAGGTGGCTTTATTTTCTCTTCAATACTACACCTACGTGACTGTGCGGCTCCGATAACTCAAACGCTGCCCATAACTTGCGCAGATTCTGGTCTGAGTCGATTTCGATTGAGTTGCATGTGTTTAATCGCAGCAAGGCTTGCTTCTGTCCTGTCATTTTCGTGACCGCATTGTAATCCGGTGGACATGCTCCAGTCAGCATCTCGGTCGCAAACTGGAGGTGTTAAAACAACAGGAGTAAATCATGCGCACCAAGTTCCTCTTAATTCTTTCCAGCCTTGCCTTTATCACACTCTCGGCTTGCACATCCGCGCCACCGGTCGGCGATATTCCAGCCAGCATCGCCACTGCCACAACGTCAGCAGACCACCAGCGAATTGCCGATTATTTTTCTCGGAAAGCGGCCAGCTATGACGCAGAATCTGCAATGCATAAAAAAATGGCTCTTTCCTATGGGAGTCGTCCAAAGGGCGATCCGGCAGCAATGACGGCGCATTGCCAAGCACTGGAGACACAATTCAGTAATGCCGCCAAGGAGGCGCGCGCGTTGGAACAAGCCCATCGCCAGTTGGCCAGCAGCACAGGTAAATAGGCAAATGACTTAAGGGCAGACTGACGCTTGTCTGGAAGGTTGCTGTTGCGGATACGTTTGGCCACTGCAATTGTTTGACAACAATAGAAGGATTGCCTTGTTCCCGGTATGTGAACGGACACACGGCGCCAGATTCGGCGAATGATCACTCCCCTCTCGGATCCATTCGTGGCACTGCCGAGCCAAATCTGTCTGAAATGTAATCAGAGAGTCATGCTGTCGACAGCAACCAAAGTTCAGACTTTGTATTGTCCAAGGTATTCGGACACGCAAGATTCCCTCGCTTTCAACCATTTGGAGAAATAAACATGAAACTGACATCTATCCTCTCAACGAGCCTGTTTGCCGCAATGGCCGTTCTTTCCATTAGTGCTCAAGCCGCGTCGGATACGGATAAAGCTGCAGAAGTCAAAGCACCTGCGGAAAATGTAAAACCCGTCAAGCCCGCCTCTCAGAAGAGGCATTCTCATCTCGAAGAAAAAACTGGTGTACCGCAGTCGATGCCAGAAGCCACATCCGACAAGCCAAACGCCGCGAAGGATATGAGCAAGCACTATCACCCCCGGGACGGCAAGTAAAGGCCTGACCTTCGCGACCTCCCGAAAGGGGGCTCGATGTTTCCACAATGGACAACCGAAAACATGATGAACACGGTAACCGCTGTTCTTGTCGCCTGCTTGCTGAGGCCGTCGGCTGCAACCCGAAGACCATTCGCTTTGCTTATTGCCAGGCGGTGTTGTGGAAGCATTGGGTCGTTGAATGCAACCACGGTGGTCACGATGCGCCTGCAAAACTGGATAGCCGTGGCAAGTGGCACGATATCGAGCCAACGATCAGAGCCATCCTGATCAAAAACAAGTGAACAGAGCGCCATGTCGCCGGTCACACCAATCCAGAGTTCGCCGCCGCCTCCGCAAGCAGCCGGGGGGGAACACGGTGGGCATAATGCAGCGACAGGCACACCAGCCGCAGGTAGTTCCTTTGCAAACACACTGGCCCAGACGATCGCCCAAGCAACTCCCCAGGCTGGCGGTACGGCACACGGGACCCACGGAGTGACGTCGGCACCTGCTGGCCCGGGCAATTCCGGCACCGGATCGGCGCAACACTCGGGAGCTCACGGCGCTACAGACGGTAGTGGGCATCCAGGCCATATTCCACTAACGGGCACCGGGCACAGCGGGAAGCACGGGCTTCAGGAAGCCGCGCTCGGGTTGCGCGCCTATCGCCAGCAGCTAATTGCCTCCAATATTGCCAACGCCGACACACCAGGCTACAAGGCGGTGGACATCGATTTTCAGGAAGCTCTGAACCTTGCTCTATCGGGTTCCGGTACAAAACCGTTGAGCCTCGCGGCGACTGCCCCTGGACACATCCCCGGTCAGGGGGTTTTCCGCCTCACCCTATCCCCTCAAATACCACACGCCGAGCCAGGCAAGTGCCGACGGCAACACCGTTGAAATGGACGTCGAGCGTGCGAAATTTTCCGAGAATGCAATAATGTACGAGTACTCTCTGGATCGCGTAAAAGGGCATTTCACGATGACCTTGGAGTTGCTGAAAAACCTGCCGTACTGAGCTGCGTCTGAACTTCTAATCCTCCAATCTCTGTCACTGATGCCCAATCTTCCTGAAACGCCAATGGAATTGAGTAGCCTGCTTGCGCGCAGGCTGGGAGCCGCTGCAATCGCCATCAGTTTCGCTGCCGGCGGCGTTTCATACCGGATCGAAACCCGCCGGGCCGAGCAGGCGGCGCTGGAAAGCGCCGTGGCTGGCGCTCGACATTTCGAGTCGCCCGCCATGCAGATGGCCATTGACAAAGCCTCCGGGGAACACCTCGCGCTCAACCGTCTGCTGGATCGAACGCGCTTTGTCGGTATTCGTATATTCAGCCCGGATCGGGCGCTGATCTACGAGACCTGGGAAGATATTCCCATAGCTCTCATCAATGCGGCCCAAACCCGGCAACATGAGTGGCCCGGCCGGGGGCAAAGTCATCGGAACTGGATCACAGTGTCCGGGGAGCGACTGATTCAAGTCGTTTTGCCCTTATTCGGCAAGGATGGAACGCTCGCGGGTTATCTGGAAGGTGTCAGCCGCCTTGACACGCAGACCGTACAGGCGCAAACGGAGCAAGTCCGCAATGGCGCCCTGACGGCAGCCGTGTCCGTCTTGGCCACCGCATTGCTGCTCTACCCGTTGCTGTTGGCCATGTTGCGTCAAGCCGTCGGATTGTCCAGTCGCCTGCTGAATTCCAACCTCTCCTTGATGCGTTCGCTCGGTAACGCTATTGCCAAGCGGGATTCGGATACGGATAGTCACAACTATCGCGTCACTTGCTATGCGGTAGCCCTGGCCGAGGCTATGGGATTGCCGAAAAAGGATATTTCAGCATTGATCACTGGCGCCTTTCTTCACGATGTGGGGAAGATCGGCATTCCCGATAGCATCTTGTTAAAAGCGGGGAAACTAACCAACGAGGAATTCGAGGTGATGAAAACCCATGTCCTCCTCGGCATCGAGATCGTCGAGGACAACCCGTGGCTGAAAGGTGCAGCGTTGACCATTCGATATCACCATGAACGTTTTGACGGAACAGGCTATCCCGAAGGTCTGCGCGGAGATTCGATACCACTGAATGCCAGACTATTTGCGGTCGTTGATGTTTTTGACGCGCTGACGTCGGAACGGCCCTACAAAAAGCCAATGGCGTTAAACGAAGCCATGGTTATCATTGAATGCGAGTCTGGTTGCCACTTTGACCCAACAATCGTTGCCGTTTTCAAGCGCCTTGCTCCCATGCTCTATACTCAGACATGCCAAGCGGACAGAATTGAGCTGCATCGAAGAATGCATGAAACGCTAGCTCGCTATTTCTTGGCAAATCAGATGCCATCTTGACGGCCTTACAAACTCATCACTTCATATTGAGCAAATACTCGTGTCCGCCGGCCAGGCACGCCCCCTTCCGCCGTATTACTCTCTGTTTTCCAGTGACACTCAAGCGTGCTTCCGTCCTCCGCCTTCAGCGTTGAATTGACGACTCCAATGTGTCGCCGATGCGGGTATGACGTCTCCGCCTTTTGCTCCTTTGTGGGAGAATCGACACGCCATTCGCCGCGATAGATTTTGTCGTTGAGCGTAATTTCAACACGACGAGACCCAAAAGCTTCTTTTGTGACCGTGCCGCTGATCATGGTTTTTTTTGGACCAAATGCCCTGGAAGATCAATGGAGCCCTGCGGTGGCTTTTTCCGGTTGGGTCGCGGACTTTTTACTGAGAGGTGCTCTTGCTGCAAGCCGTTCACCCTAGGCGATACAGTCTGCGGGATGGAATCCGAGACGCGCTATCCGGATGTCTCAAAACTTAAGCGACCCAGTGAAGGGTCGCTGTTTAATCCAACCGGGAAATTAGCCGCCGCCGCCATAATCTTTTTTCAGCAGACTATCGAGACGCATGACTTCGTCTCCGTGCATCAAGATCTTCTGGCCGTCCTTGGTTTCCATTACCGTATCTTTCTTCATGCGAACGGCACGACCAAGTTTGTCTTCCATGGCCATTTTGCCGTCTTTAAAGAAGTAGACCGTCGAACCGTCTTTCAGATCGATCACCTGTTTCGCTTCGGCGCGGGCCGCATCACTGGCGAATGCAGTGACGGAAATGGCACTTATTGCAGCAACTATCAGCAATTTTTTCAGCATTTTTTTCTCCTTGAGTTAATCGAACTTGCGTTACAAATACCGGCGTCAGGAATCTAACGCCTTACGAATCCGACGATGACTTATCATCATTGCCGGGCAATCGTTCTTTTAGGGTCGATAGCTAGGGTTCTCGGCGACATAAACCGTAACCCCTTCAGTCCCGGACACGATCTTGGAAAGCGGGAAAGCGTTGGTTCCCAAGGTGTCGAACATCCAGATGAAGCTCTTGCCGTCCACATTAACTTTGACGGTTTCGAGACGTGTGACATTTAGATATTTTGTACTGCGATCAACATTCACCGCCCGTGCGACGGTGCCGGTCGATACGTAACCATAGGGAGCGAGCTGGTTGGCCGTTGGTTGGCTCTTGGATTCCTGAACCTGTCTAAACCAGCGAAGCTGCTGCTGCTCGGGGGAGGCGTCATAGGTCAGGTTATCGGCCAGCACTGCGGTGGCGCCAGTAAGGCTCAGCGCTGCAACTAGTGCCAGTTGGGTAAAGTTGGTTTTCATGGTTGTCTCCTTGTGAGGTTGGGTGGATTACGCCGGACAGTTCTTGTCAGACGGTGATGTCATCTTAGGCGCCCCTTACCAACAGCACGGTGACGGGGAAATTACATTTCAGTCAGAGTTTTGTAGCCGAATATGCCCAACAAATTGGTTCGAGCAATCCGGTTCTCGGCCGCCGATTGCTCACTATGGGGGGGCTGATAGGCCGATGGGCCAGCTTGAGAGAACACATCAAAATCCAGAAAGCCCTGTGGTCGGCTCATCACTTGTTGAGCTTGGAATCCGGATCGCACAGTCGATTGCCCCTCCGGACCAAGGCCTCCTCCTCGATCACGTGCTAGTGCGGGGAAATGCCCGTTGCAAGTTGGTAAAACCGTATGATTTTCAGAGTTCGGTAAGCGTCCCCACATTGCCAAGCGCATGCGCCGACGCGAAACTCTCTGTCGGCGCAGGCGGCGGTGTGCGGCGGTGCGGCCAGAGGGCTCTTCCCGTCACTTTGAGCAACTCGTTGACCACCGAATCCAGGCCGCCATCAAGCTAATCAAGCCGACCTAACGTACCCGCAGTGCGCATCTTTACCCGTCCGGCGGCATCCCGTTTGGTCTTTGTGCGCTTTACGTAGCGGCGACATTACGAGACAGTTATCTCATAGGCTGCTATTCATACTGCGTTAAGTAAATCGCGTTCGTGCCGTTAAGTCCTTCATTGTAGCCACGATGAAGGAGTGCGAGATGGAGTTGACCGAGGAATTTGAACGATATCTTGAGCATGTCAGTGAAGGGCTGGGTCGATCGGAGCGAAAGGCTGGCCTGAAGAGCTATTGCGGAGGACTGATGTTGCCCTTGAAGCGCAAGAGTATGGAGCCCCTGGCGGCAGCGATCGATCCGCATCGCGTGCAAGCGCGTCACGAGTCGCTGCAACATTTCGTGTCGGACTCGCCGTGGTCGGACGAGCGTGTGCTCAGTCGAGTGCAAAGCTGGGTGATGCCGAAGATGCGCACTGAGCGGCAGAGGAGGGTGTTTCTGATCGCTGACGATACCGGCTTGCCTAAGGCCGGGACGCACTCGGTCGGCGTGGCGCGGCAGTATTGCGGCCAACTGGGCAAGACCGACAACTGCCAGGTCGCGGTCAGCCTGTCGATCGCGACAGCGGAAGCCAGCCTGCCGATCAAGTATCGGCTGTATCTGCCGGATACCTGGACCGATGACCCGAGCCGGTGCGAGGCAGCCGGCGTGCCCGAGGACATCGTATTCATGACCAAGCCGCAGATCTCTTTGGCGCAGATTAGAGAAGCCAAAGCCGCTGGTCTTCCCGGTGATATCGTGGCGGCCGATGCCGGCTACGGTGATGACACGGAGTATCGTGACGGTATTACCGGATTGGGGCTGCTCTACGTGCTGGGCATCAAGCCGGGAACAACGGTCTGGGCTCCGGGTACCGGGCCGCTGCCGCCGAAGCCCTGGGTCGGTCGAGGCAAGAAGCCCACCCGTCTGCGCCGAGATGAGGCGCACTCGCCGGCCTCGGTCAAGGACGTAGCGATGTCGTTGCCGGCATCGGCCTATCGGAAACTCACTTGGCGCGAGGGAACGAACACGAAACTGTCGTCCCGCTTTGCTACCGTCCGCGTTAGAGCGGCGCATCGGGACTACCAACTCGACATTCCACGCGACGAGGAGTGGTTGCTGATCGAGTGGCCCACAGGCGAGCCCGAGCCAACGAAATACTTCCTCTCGACGCTGCCTGCGGACATCTCCCGCAAGGCACTGGTCGACGCCGTCAAGAGTCGCTGGCGCATCGAGCGCGATTATCAGGAACTCAAACAAGAGTTCGGCCTGGACAACTTCGAGGGGCGAAACTGGCGCGGCTTCCATCACCACGCGACCCTGTGCATCGCCGCGTATGCCTTTCTGATTGGAAAACGTCTGGCCCAAGGTCAGGACACTAAAAAAAACGCCGTCTTCCGCACGTCACCTGCCCTACCCGAAGGTTACACCCGGCGGCGCGCCGGTTCGACCTCAGCGCCATGTCTCTGATTCGATTTCGACTCTCCGCTGGTACATCGCCGCTGCACTGGCTCAACGTCTGGTGTGCTGCCCCTGCTGCGGATGCCAGCCGGAAGCCAAACGACGTAGGTAACACAGTATGACTATCCAGCAAGTAGCAGTCATTGGTCGTTTGGGAGTTCCTCGCTTATCATTGACTTATTGCTGCTTGAAGGCTGAAAACATGAATTTGAAGGAAGGTTTTTCCAAACCCGGCGTGCCTGCAGCACTCGGAGCCGCCCTATTGTTCGGCGCGGGAACACCGCTCTCGAAATGGCTGCTCGATGTGGTGAGTCCGTGGTTGTTGGCAGGCTTGCTCTATTTTGGCTCAGGGGTTGGACTGGCACTGTATCGTCGCATGATCTGCGCACCAGCCGTTCGCCTTCCTCGAAATGAAATGTCTTGGTTTGCCGCAGCAATTATGGCGGGCGGCATCTTCGCTCCTGTGTTGCTGATGATCGGCCTGACCAGCATGCCAGCGTCGGATGCCTCACTCTTGCTAAATGCCGAAGGCTTCTTTACCGCGCTGCTTGCATGGTTCGCTTTCAAGGAAAATTTCGACCGACGAATTGCTCTGGGGATGGTGGCCATCGTGGCAGGTGCGGTCGTCCTGAACTGGCCGGGAGAAGCACGGTTCGATGGGTTGTGGCCGCCGCTGGCTATCCTTGGTGCCTGCTTGGCTTGGGGTATAGACAACAATCTGACGCGCAAAATCTCGCTTACGGATGCAACGTGGATTGCCTCTGTGAAAGGTCTGGTATCCGGTGCTGTAAATTTGATACTAGCCTTCTCGCTAGGCGCTTCCATTCCAGCACTTCCCAACTTGGCTGGTGCAATGGTGGTGGGTTTTCTTGCCTATGGCGTGAGTTTAGCTCTATTCGTAGTTGGCTTGCGTCACCTTGGCACCGCACGCACAGGAGCTTACTTCTCGGTCGCGCCGTTCTTCGGCGCCTTACTGGCCTTGCTGATGGGTGAGCCCGTAACGGCGCCGCTACTTTTGGCAGGTGCCTTGATGGCGCTAGGTACCTGGTTGCATCTAACAGAACATCATGAACACGAACATGCCCACGAAGCAGCGAGGCATGATCATGAACACATTCACGACAAGCATCACCAGCATGAGCATGACGATGCGGAGGCAGTTGGTAACAAACATCACCATGTGCACTGGCATCATCCGACGACGCATAAACATCCGCACTTTCCAGACTCTCACCACCGGCAGCACATTCACTGTTAGTGGCAGAAATTTGCGTGAGGCTAACAGTTCCGTTACCGCAACCTATAACCGATGCCGGAGATTAAGCAGTCAGTCGATTTTCATATGACAGCAGGCCGTATAGGGTCGCTATGTAAAGCTTTGTGCATAGCGGTCACTATGCATAGATATCAACTAGCGATAGATCGTGCAGTCCAGAACGGTTCGACTCATACCACACAAAGCGGTTCTTGGTGAAGTTGGTCGGAATTGTTCTAGCCATGGTTTTGGGAGTAGAGCTCCGTTGAGGCTTCACTTCTGGGGGCCGTCATGGGGGAAACCCGTTTATCTAGTCTTGCGCGCATCGACTGACTGACAAAGGGCCCATCGCACCAGCACCGGACTTCGCGGCGCCATATTCGAAACGCAGGCCGGATTTACAGCAAGCACCGGGATGCGGATACCGGCGCTAAAGCCTTGCAATGCTGCCGTTTAATTTTTCACATTGACGGACCGCTGAGGGTCGATAGGGTGAGTAGCGTTTTTCGGTAAGCCGCCGCTCAGATTCGCTGACTCCGATTTTTCAACCGAAAAGGCCGAACGGCGGCAATGCGCCAAGGTGCAGTCGTCCAAGCAGCATGCCTTGGATGGCAGCTCAGGCCGAAGAGTGTGAATTGGCCTTTCGGCAGTTTTCAGGGTACGGCCGCCGCTTGAAAGGTTGCTTTCCGGAATCATCGAGCAATGGCAGGTTGCTATCAGATGACATCAGCGTGGTCAGGATGAGGAATTTGGGTGGTCAGTTGTGATGTGCAACAGTGGCCAACTGAAGCGATATTCCGCACAACGGGGGGCTGACTCGAGGCGGCGTATGGTCTGCGAACGTCTCAAGGTGGCTTGCCTGTTGCTGTCCGCGGCGCATTCATCAGCCAAATCCCCTGACCTCCCAGGCGCTTGCGGGTGGCAATCCAGATCGCTGGCTTGAGCCCGGATAAGCCCTGCACAATACTGCAAGGGCTTTCTGTGGACATCGTGTCTGCACAGCCTTCATCGGCGACCCCGGTCGCCCTGAAGTCCAGCCCTGCTGGCGTCGCAGTCGTTACCTGCCTCAAGGATACCCGGCTTCGATCGGGTCCGGCCGTGTCCTTGGCCGTGCGTCTTGTTCAGCCACCCGGCTGAATGCTGTGTCCTGCCGGGCGACCTTCGGGTCGATCGGCACCGAGCGAAGGCCCCGTTCGCGAGAACCGTGGGCCTTCATGCTGCACGTGCCGCCTGGCACGTCGCCGAGTCGCTCTGCCGTCCACGGCGGAGCATCCCGAACGGGGAACCCCAAGTTCCCCGCCAGGGATGGGTGTTCCCTTTCATTCCTGAAGGAGAACACCATGTTCGCAATCCCTGTAACGAGAGAGTCGCGCCCGGTCGCCGTGCTGCTGGGAGGCTCCGGACATGCCCGGACGCCCGCTGATCGCACGCCCGCCGTACCGGCGTTGCTGAAGCTGCAGCCCAACGCCCCCGGGCGTTCCGGCTGCGCTTCCGAGTACCGCGCGGCAGGAGGCTGATCATGCCGATCAGCCTCTACCGCCGGCGCATTGCCGCCACTGTGACCCAACTGGCCAAGGACGATCCGTCTCTGGTCAAGGAGGTAATCGCCCGCTTGCGAGAGTCGGGCGAGATCGAAGCCGACGATCTGGTCTACCTGGACCGGATCGCCGACCGCTGGATGAAGATTGCCGAGGACAACGGCAGGCAGGCCGCATCAACGCACCCGCGTCAAGCGCGCGGGTAGCGCAATGCCCCTGGCCTTCGCCATTGCCGCAGCGATCCTTTCCAGCAGATCGGGACGTTCATCGTTCAGCGTATCGGCCCATCGGGCCAATGCCTGGTCGATGTCGTCCTGTGTTCGCGCCCCGTCGAAGTCGAGACCGAGTTTTCGGAAGGCCTCGATTTCGTCGGGCGTGAACCGTAGTGCATTGCCTGCACGCAGCATGGTGTGGACACCTCTTGACCTGTGAGCGTTTAGCTTAGCAGCGCCGCAGATCCGTGCAACCCCGGGGAGTCCACCGCATCCCCGACCAGGGACAGGTGTTCCCTCTGTTCGTCTTTGGAGAACATCATGTCCCTTGAGAAACCCCGTCCTCGCCCCCGGCGCTCCGGTATCGAGTCCGAGGAAGAGCGTACCTGGGTCGGCTTCTATCGGCGCGTCGGCCGTGATCCGGCCATCGCAACGGAAGTCATGGCCCAGCTCGAGTCCGATCCCGAAATGAAGCGTACCCATCTGGCGCTGTACCTGTGCTGCAAGGAATCGCTGCGTCAGCACAAGGCCCGCCAGACACGCAACAAGCGGATCGGTCAGTTCGTCCGCTGGCTCTGCCACGGCCTGTTCGTCAGGCCGCTGCACAGTCTGCAGAAGGGGCTGCGTCACGGCAGCGACATCGCCGTCGAATGCTTGCCCGAAGTGGTCAAGGAACCGGCCGTGGCCCAAGTGCGCCGCCTGGCTCGGGAAACCGAGTTCAATACGGCACACACGGCCTTCGAGCAACAGGCGGCCCAGCCTACGGGCGAGCCGTTACCAGCATCCACTGAAGCCCAGGCCTCGCCCAGCGCAAAAACAACGCGCTCGGCCGCCTGACCCGAGAAGCGCCGAGCCATCACCGGCCCGGCCCGTGATGCGGCGGCACCGGCCGTCGCATCTGGATCGCCGAACGCCCACGCCCGCTGCTCACCCAGCGGCGCGTGCGGTGCTCGCACCGATCCCCGCACACCACATCGAGTGCCCCGGAACGCCGGCAAGGCGACTTCACGGGGCACCCACACCTGCCCGCCTCGCCATCTGCGCGCGTCGGGCCAAACCCCGCCCGCCGTTCTGCCCGTGGCATGCCGGCCCATTTTTTTAGCAATGAAAGGAATCCATCGATGAGAAGCGCTATTGAAATCCTGAATGCCATCGAAGCGCGCGCGCAACGCGCAATCGTCCAAGAGCTTCGCCTCATGAAGAAGGAGGTCCTGCAACTGCGCCCTTCCCTGAGCCCGCAAGACCAGGACCACGCCGACGCCCTGCTGCTGAAGCTGGGTCGCCTGGAGTCCGACCAAGTGATTCGGACCGCCAATGCCGGCGTCCTGGAGCAAGGATTCCAGGCAGTGGCGCAGGCAGCCTGAATCGCGGCGACACCACCGGCGATTCGCCCGCCGGCTCGCCAGACATCCAACAACCCCGTGGGGCTCACGCCCGACGGGGTGGGGTTCCACGATGTTTCGAGAGGAACCCGATATGAACAAGGTGAGTATCATTGCGGCGCAACAGCGCTACGTGATCGAATGCGGCGAGGGCTATACCTGCCTCGGCTTCGCCAATGCACGGTACCATGCCAACCAGATCGCCAGCAAGCTGAGCCGTGCCAACCTGGCATTCACGGACGAGGACTACGCGACCCTCGCCGGCTACGATAAGTACCTGAAAGCCATCCAGGCCTGGAGCCAGTCGCCCTTGACGCGCACGACCTACTTCGATCCCAGTACGGATGCCAAGGCCGCCAGGGTCCTGGAATCCTGCCGCACGCACGAACGAAAGGTCCGCCTGATCCTCGGTGATACCAGCACCGGCGAACCCTGGCTGGAGGAACACGATGTCGTCGGCCGGATCGGCCGCTCGACGGGGAGCCTGAAGGTCCCCTTGCTGATCGAGCCGGGCGAGCATGGCGGCTGCGCCATCCTGTGCGCCTGCCTCCTTGCCATCGTGAATTGGGAATCGGGCGACTTTCTCTATCGCCATGCCGCCTACCGCGAAGCCGACTTGAGCATCAAGCCTTCGGGCGGCGCCGACCGGTCATGGAACGTTCTGCGGCGCGAAGAAGTCGTCGCCAGTTTCCGGGACATCGGCAAGGCCGGCGCCTACCTCGCCTTCATGCGTGGCGCGACGATCGAGCCGCGTGTCTTCCAGTGACTTCGAGGGCAGTAACCGGTGGAGCAACGCATCCCCGGCAGAAACGCTGGGGAGGCGGTTGCTCGCAGAAACCCGACCGCGCTACGCCGCCAGGCGGCACTGGGCGTATTCGCGGTCAATGAGCCAGTGCAGGAACTGGGTGTCCTTGGAGACGCCCCAGTAGTGCGCCTTGCATCGGGCGATGTAGGCGTCCAGGTCGTCGAGCGTGCGGATGTCCACCGGCTCGATGTCGGTGATCTTCCGGAAGCGCTCGACCTCCCGGCGAGTGAGTCGAATTTGCGAGCCGAGGCGGATCATCGTCGTTCTACGTGAAGGGTTGAGCCTTCATCTTGATCAAATTTTTCAGGCTTGTCGCGGGTTTTACGGCGGTCACGCAAAAAATTTATGCAGTGCCAATTGGCTGACATCCTGGTCACACTGGAGTGCAAGTAGGCCCTTTTGTCCAAGCCGGCGGCACCGTTCCGCCGCAGAAAGCGATCGGCACGCCGTCATCACCAACGCCATTCGCAAGCCCGTCGAATTCCGGCCGCTTGAACCTTGCGTCCTCTGCATCCCCTTGAATCCAGCCTACTGATGTCGGAAACTGACTGGGCTTACATGCATTCCTTTGTGGAATGTAATCCGGCCCCGAGCCGGCGTCGCAGTCGTTACCTGCCTCATTCAATGTGCCGACCCAGGTCCGCACATTCATCCCAAGCGGGGACCTCGTCCCCTTTGGGATCGGCGTTCCCGCTTTTCTTGTTTTATAGAGGAGAACGCCATGAATCTATCCGCCTTGTCCCGCGCCGATCTGGTCCGCGAATTACTCTCGCCCCTGGTTTGCGCGTCGGGTGCCAACCCTTTGCACGTCAGCGAGGCCGTCGCGCAAATGGGCCTGCTCGGCACCACCGATACCGTTCTCGCCCATCGCCTGGGCATTGCCCGCGAACTGCTGCTGCGCGACCTGCGTGAGCAGATGCGCAGCGGCCCGCTGATGACCTCACCGCAAGTCCTGCGCGATTGGCTGCGGCTTTATTGCGCTGGGCTCGAGCATGAGGTGTTCCTGGCGCTCTACCTGGACGCCCAGCATCGCCTGATCGAAGTCGAGGAGTTGTTCCGAGGGACGTTGACCCAGACCTCCGTCTATCCTCGGGAACTGGTCAAGGGGGCGCTCGTCCGTAACGCCTCCGCGCTGGCCGTTGCGCACAACCATCCCTCAGGGGAAGCCGAGCCCTCGCGCGCCGACGAGTTGCTGACACAGACCCTGAAGTCGGCGCTGAGCCTGGTGGATGTGCGGGTAATCGACCATTTTGTCGTCGCCGGCGATAGAGTGGTCTCTTTTGCCGAACGCGGGCTGGTGTAACGCCATGCGCCGCCGGCCAACCGCGACGCGTCCGATGCTCAAAGGCATGCCCGCTTCATTGGGTCGGGTCGTCTTTTCTGTCGCATGAGGGGATCGTCATGTCGACGAGAATCCCGCCTCATTGTCCTGTTTGCGCGGGCGACGGCGTGCCGTTGGGTACGCTGGGCCGCCTGCGCTGGTTCCGTTGTCGCGACTGCGGCATGAACTTCAGTCGTCAGACTGGCACGCGCCCCAAGACCAAGTCGACGTCTCATCAAGAGGAAGGAGAACCGCATGGAAATTCCCGCTGTGGCAAGCTTGCAAGCGCAGGCTGAACCTCTGGCCTCGTTATCGATCTCGCATCTGAGTTCAAGCACCCGCCTGAAACTGGCCGATGACGAGTTGTCGGTCAACGCCTACCCGACCGACTGCGGCGGCATCATCTATGTCGGCGCACCCCGCCACCGGATCCCGACCGAAGCCGACTTGGCCACGATTTTCGAGGTCGCTCAGTTAGCCGGCGTCGTCTGGCTGAACTTCGACAGCGAGGCGGCCGTGATCGACGGCCTGCCGATCTTCGAGATGCCGGACCCCGCATCATGAGCCGGCACTACATCCGGCTCATGCACCAGGGGCAGCCGGTCTTGGTAGTGGCCGGCTACGACCGGCCCCTGCGCGAACTTTTCCTGCAGGTGTTTCTCTGCCAGGAGAGCGGGCCGGCCGGCGATGATGACATCGTCTACGACAGCCTTCATGAACCGGCCCTGGACTGGACCGTCATTGGTACGCTGACCGATAAACTCACTGCGCTCGGCATCTGCGTGCCCGAGAAGTTGATCGAGGCGGTGTATCTGGATCAGCGCTTCACTACAGGCAACGTCGTGGTTTGGCACCATGCCGACCAAGCACCTGAAGTCCTGCATACCAACCGAGCATAACTTATCTAAGGCAGGGCGTTGCGCCACGCGGCCAACGCTCCTTGCCCTTTCTCTGGGGCTTTCGGAGGTATCAGCGCTATACAAAGATCTCTGGGAATAAAAGAACAACTAGTTTCATATCTGAGGTATCCGGTGTGTAGGCGGGATCGTTGATCTGCATCTGCGCCTTGTAATGCTTCACCTTGAGCGCCCACTTCCCCGATTTATCCTCGGCTCGCAACTGGTCGGCGCGGTCGTAGGCAGCCAGTGCCCGGCGGAAATAATGCAGGTAGCGCCTGTGCGCCGGTTCGACACGGTGTGCGACCTCGATGAAGGTCTTGAAGCGCCAACCGATCACGCGCCCATGTTTTGCGGAGTACAGCGCATTCAGCAATGTGCGGGGTACATGGTTTGCGTATTGAGGAAGTTCAACCCCTTCAGCCGCCAATGCCCGCCGTAGCTCAGCCCAGCCACGATAGTCCGGCGTGTCGCTCGTTTCGTAGTCGAGCCACCAGGTCTCGAACTTCTCCCGTACCTCGGCAAGACGTTGTCGTTCTCGTTCCTGGGCCTGCTCTTGCAGAGCGTCCCGTGCTCCGTCGAAATCGAAGTAGTAGGCACGCTGGCTTTCCCGCTCAAGGTCAGGTCGTCAAACCCAACCACCCGGCGTTGCAGGTCTGAATTTCCCATCAATGTCGGCTCGGCCCAGATGCAATCCAGCATGAACCGTCCCCGTTGCACGGAAGCATCGCGAGTTGCCTGCGTCACTACAAAGGCATTACGGTTGTTGTTGAAAAACACGTCGTCCTGGGTCAACCGCCGCGCCCCGCCGTCGAAGTGGGCAAAGATCCAGATCAACAAACCACCTTCCTGCAAGTAGAACTCGCGGCGCTCGGCAATCACATTTACATACGTGGTGGACAACTGAATCTCGAAAACCACTGGAATGCCCCGATAGATCGCACGCACATCAGGCTTTCGCCACTCTGCCGTCAGTGTGCCAGACCATCGTTTTTCGGTGGCCACGTCCGTGAACCGGGGGTCAGCCGCCAAACACTGTGCGACCCACTCTTTCATCTGCAGGTGCCGGGCGCTTTCCTTGACGCCGTTGTAACGCCTTGCATCAATCTCCTCCTGCGATAGCTCACCCCGCGTGCGCGCCAAGCAACGCCCATCTTCCAGCGTATGCCGGAAGAAGAAACGCCGCTCTTCGGCGCGCGACACTAGGTAGACAGGCACCCCACACAATGAGCAGGCATAGTGGGGCGTGCCTCGCTTGATGTCGGTGCGGAGCGCCATCCGCAATTGGATCGCCTTTTCGTAATCGGTGCCGATGACTTCGCCATGATCGAGATGATCCCCGAGGCGATCTCCATTACCTCGGCAACCTCAGGATTCTCGACAGCAAAAGCACCACGTTCGTCCAGAACGGTAGGTCCCACGACTAGCCCTCTCAACAATAGGCCTTGGCTGCAGATCGGCGCACCTGTACCTCGGCAGGAACCAGCATATCATGGTTCCTTCGCGGTCGCAGGCGACGGGGACGCAACCTGTCCAGGGTCTCGCTATCGGCGACCAGCAGGTCGTAAGTCCTCAGCGCGCACGTTCGCCGTATCGTCAGCCCGAACGCGGAGCAACGGAATCGCAGCCCATGCGAACAACTCGTCCTTCAATTGGTCTCGTTCGCGGACATCATCGTCATCATGCAGAGCTGAGTCCAGCTCGAAAACCAGCCACGGGATCTTCGTCCTCGGTGCATAACAGAACATCGACCTGTGCCGCCCACGAATAGCGCCGGTGTCGATCTGAAAGACGAAGGACGAAGCCATCGACATCCATGAAATTACGTAGCGGCACGTTGGGGTAGGCGCGCAGGCTGGGAAGAATTGCCGCACCGCCTGCAAAAATTCGCGTTCCTGCGAGCTGGCGCAAACCGCTCTTACGGAAGGTCATAAGATCGCTCAAATGCACTGGCCGAGTAAATGCGCTGGCCATCCGATGCGGCGCATGGGGGCACCACATCACCCTGGCTGGTCGCGGCGGCTGCTGCTGGCCTTGCAGAACGTCGGCCCGGTACTGATCCCTCCGGCGCCTCGCAATAAGTCAACTCTTCGTGGGGAGCGGGGCATCCGGTCCCTCGACCTCGCGCCATGCGGCATCAAGCAGTGCATTGATGCCTTCAAGCGGTCGTTGTCGACTTCCAGCAACCGCAACGAACAAGACGCAAAAAGGCGGACCATTGTCGCCTGCAACCAAAGCCCCCTTGTGGGTTTCTCGTGGAGCACCGTCGGAAAGATCTGCTGCGTAATCTTGGTCAGCTGGCTGCTAAGGACGTCGGCACCCGGCACCATCGTTTCGTCGGCAAAGCGAGGAAGCCGCCGATGTCGCTCTTCCAGGAATATCCGCAGGTTCTCGATGGTGGCATTCATTGCGCCACCTTCCGCGAAGTCGACGTCCAGAAATAGGCTATGTCGAAGGCATAAGACCACATGTTGGGCAGTTTCTCGACCCTTCGGTTGGAACAAATGCGGCATGACTCCCGCGTACATTACGAGCCCTTCAGATTCGAGCTTTAGTCGGGTTCTTCGCCATCGCCGGCATAGACCAGATACGGCAGCGGATCGTTCGGATCGGTCAACCTGCCCTGCAGCCGTCAGCGCCTGCATGCGGATCGACGTACCGAACTCGTCAATCGCTTCGCGGACGGTCTGCTTAACTTCATCGGACACGCCCGCACGATCCGGTACCGCACGATGTCAATGCGGGGCAACAAGGTCCGCAGCAGGGAATCGTCATCGGCTCGGGCCAGCTCTGCAGCTCGGCAGTGCGAAGAAGAAATTCAGGTCCTTCGGCAGGCCGTTCGATGATGGTCATCGCGAAACCAACAGGCAGCTCGGGACCATTGCCTGCTGCATCTCGACCTCCTGGCAAAAGCCCTCCCGGGTCGAGACCCGCGTCGTTCAATGCCAATAACAGTTTGTGCAAATCGACACGGTAGATATCCGACGGGACACTCAAGTACTGCGAGCGCTTGGTCACCTCGCGATGGCGAAGTTTTGCGAAAGTACCCGCTGTACAAGCTCATAGCGACACAGCAGCCTACTCAGATCCCAATCGGTCTCACTCTCAGCATCGTTGATCACCAGCCCGGGGACAAAGTCCTTGGGATGGATTGTCGATAACTTGCCATACATAGCGGCCCCACACCGATCCGCCGGGCCCCGTCATCCGAAGTAATTCCCTCGGACCTGTAAGTCCTTCATCGCCAGATGGAGCTGTGCCCAACATGTCGGCCTCGTCGCCACGGGCAATCTCGTAGCCTGACCCCGGCAGCAGGCTCATCGTCCTCGCGACAGACCAATTCGAATTGCCGGCATCCGTTGGTCACACCGGCTGCGGGCTTATCGACGGCAAACAGTTGGCCAATACTTCCCGACTGTAGCGATTGCA
>JADJNC010000003.1 GCA_016709335.1 Candidatus Propionivibrio dominans
TTGAGCTTTCGAGATACAAGAATTCGATAGGGTGGCGCAAGACGCTGCCCTTTGCAGAAGGAACCAGGGAGGCACCTTGTTAACACTGTCCCATTTTTTGATATTAGGCGCGATTCTTTTTGCCATCAGCATCGTCGGTATTTTCCTTAACCGGAAGAATCTGATCATCATCCTGATGTCGATCGAGTTGATGCTGCTGGCGGTGAACATGAACTTCATCGCTTTTTCGCATTACCTGCAGGATCTCGCCGGACAGGTATTCGTCTTCTTCATTCTGACCGTTGCTGCGGCTGAATCGGCGATTGGTCTGGCGATTCTCGTCGTTCTCTTCCGCAACCTGAAGACCATCCACGTGGATGATCTGGACAGCCTGAAGGGTTGACCATGGAAATGCAAAAACTCTATCTGCTGGTTCCCCTGGCACCCCTTGCCGGGGCGGCCATTGCCGGCCTGTTCTGCCGCGTGATCCCGCGCTGGCTGGCGCACACCGCCGCCATTTCAGGCGTGGCGATCGCTTTTATTGCCTCGCTCATCATTTTCCGGGATGTGCAGGCCGGCAACACCTTCAACGGGCCGGTCTATCAGTGGCTGACTTCCGGTGACTATGCTTTCGAAGTCGGCTTTCTGATCGATCAACTGACGGTAACGATGATGCTGGTCGTTACCTTTGTATCGCTGATGGTTCATGTCTATACCATCGGCTACATGCAAGACGATCCGGGCTACAACCGTTTCTTCAGCTACATAGCGCTGTTCACCTTCTCGATGCTGATGCTGGTGATGAGCAACAACTTCATGCAACTGTTCTTTGGCTGGGAAGCGGTGGGCCTGGTCTCCTACCTGCTGATCGGCTTCTGGTACACCCGGCCGACGGCGATCTTTGCCAACATGAAGGCCTTCCTGGTCAACCGCGTCGGTGACTTCGGCTTCATTCTCGGTATCGGTCTGGTTCTGGCGCACTTTGGAACGCTCGATTACCAGACCGTGTTCGACAAAGCACCGGCACTGGCCGATGCCACGATCACGCTGATCTCGGATCACGACTGGGGTACGGTGTCTTTAATAAATGCCACCTGCATCCTTCTGTTCATCGGGGCGATGGGCAAGTCGGCGCAGGTCCCGCTGCATGTCTGGTTGCCCGACTCGATGGAAGGCCCGACACCGATCTCCGCACTGATCCACGCGGCAACCATGGTCACCGCCGGCATATTCATGGTGGCGCGCATGTCACCGCTGTTCGAGCTGTCCGATACGGCGCTTTCCTTCGTCATCATCATCGGCTCGATCACCGCCCTGTTCATGGGTTTCCTCGGCATCATCCAGAACGACATCAAGCGCGTGGTGGCTTACTCGACGCTGTCGCAACTCGGCTACATGACGGTTGCACTGGGCGTCTCGGCCTATTCGGTGGCGATCTTCCACCTGATGACGCATGCCTTCTTCAAGGCGCTGCTGTTCCTCGGTGCCGGTTCGGTGATCATCGGCATGCACCATGACCAGGACATCCGCAACATGGGCGGCTTGCGCAAGTACATGCCGATTACCTGGCTGACCTCGCTGATCGGCTCGCTGGCGCTGATCGGAACGCCCTTCTTTGCCGGCTTCTATTCGAAGGACTCGATCATTGAAGCCGTCGCCCTGTCGCACATCAGCGGCTCGGGATTTGCCTATTTCGCTGTGATGGCCGGTGTTTTCGTCACCGCCTTCTATTCGTTCCGCATGTATTTCCTGGTGTTCCATGGCGAGGAGCGCTTTGGCAAGGTTCATGAAGCCGCGCATCAGGCCCATGCCAGGCACGACGCCCCTGCGACGCATGGCGACGATCACCACGCTGTTGCCGACGTGCACGAAGAGCATCACGGCCTGGCACCCGGCCAGAAGCCGCATGAAACACCGTGGGTGGTAACCCTGCCACTGGTCCTGCTGGCCATCCCCTCAGTGGTGATCGGCTACCTGACCATCGAGCCGATGCTCTACGGCAATTTCTTCAAGAATGCCATCTTCATCAACGCCGAAGCGCACCCGGTCATGGAAGAAATGGCCCATGAATTCCACGGCGCCCTGGCCATGGCGATCCACGCCGTCCGTTCACCTGTGTTCTGGCTGCCTGCCGGCGTCGTCCTGTCGTGGTTCTTCTATCTGAAGCGCCCGGAAATCCCGGCGGCGATCAAGGCGGCTTGCGGGCCGATCTACACCCTGCTTGATAACAAGTATTACTTCGACAGGTTCAACGAAGTCTTTTTTGCCGGCGGCGCACGCCTGCTCGGCAGGGGTCTGTGGAAAGGCGGCGACGTTGCGGTGATCGACGGGCTGATCGTCGGCGGTTCGGTACGTCTGGTGGGATGGGTCTCGATGATGGCGCGCTTCTTCCAGTCCGGACATATTTACCACTACGCCTTCACGATGATCTTTGGTGTCTGTGCGCTACTCTCCTTCTGGCTGTTGCGCGCCTGAACTGTAATAAATGACTGGGAACGATATGTCAGGTCTGCCGCTGCTCTCCCTCGCCATCTGGGTTCCGATTATTGCCGGCCTTGTCGTTCTGGCAACCGGATCGGATCGCAATTCCCCGCTGGCTCGAATGCTTGCCCTGCTTGGAGCCATTTTCGGGTTGCTGGTTACCCTTCCGCTCTACACCGGTTTCGACATGACGACGCCGGCGATGCAGTTCGTCGAACTGTCGCCATGGATTCCGCGCTTCAACATCAACTACCATCTGGGCGTCGACGGCATCTCGATGTTTTTCGTGATCCTCAACAGCTTCATCACGGTCATCGTTGTGCTTGCCGGATGGAAAGTCATCAACAACAAGGTGGCCCAGTACAACGCCGCTTTCCTGATCATGTCGGGGCTGTTGAACGGGATCTTCGCATCACTCGACGGCATGCTGTTCTACATCTTCTTTGAAGCGTCACTGATTCCGCTCTATCTGATCATCGGGGTCTGGGGTGGGCCGAGGCGCGTTTATGCCGCGTTCAAGTTTTTCCTGTTTACGCTGTTGGGTTCGCTGCTCTTCCTGATTTCGCTGATCTATCTTTTTGTTCAGTCCGGGGGCAGCTTCTCGATTCTTGACTGGCATCAACTGCCGCTCGCCATGGTTCCCCAGATGTGGATCTTCCTTGCCTTCCTGGTCGCCTTTGCCGTCAAGGTGCCGATGTGGCCGGTGCATACCTGGCTGCCGGATGCCCACGTCGAAGCACCGACCGGCGGTTCGATCGTGCTGGCCGCCATTGCCCTGAAACTCGGGGCCTATGGCTTCCTGCGTTTCTCCCTGCCGATCGCGCCGGATGCATCGCACGAACTTTCCGGCCTGATCGTCGGCCTGTCGCTGATCGCCATCGTCTACATCGGACTGGTGGCACTGGTTCAGGAAGACATGAAAAAGCTGGTGGCCTATTCGTCGATTGCCCACATGGGTTTTGTCACGCTCGGTTTCTTCATGTTCAGTGCGCTCGGCCTGGAAGGCGCGCTGGTGCAGATGATCTCGCACGGCTTCATTGCCGGCGCCATGTTCTATTGCATCGGGGTCATGTACGACCGCGTGCATTCGCGCCAGATCGTCGATTACGGCGGCGTCGTCAATACCATGCCCAAGTTCGCTGCCTTCTTCATGCTGTTCGCCATGGCCAACGCCGGTTTGCCGGCGACTTCCGGCTTTGTTGGCGAGTTCATGGTCATTCTGGCGGCGGTCAAGTTCAACTTCTGGGTGGCGTTCGCCGCCGCCTCGACGATGATCGTCGGTGCGGCCTACACGCTGTGGATGTACAAGCGCGTGATCTTCGGTGCGGTGGCCAATCATCATGTGGCCGAGCTCACCGATATCAGTGCGCGCGAATTCCTGGTTCTGGCTCTGCTCGCCACGGGCGCTCTGGGCATGGGACTTTACCCGCAGCCTTTCACTGAAGTCATGCACAGCTCGGTCAATGAGCTGCTGCGTCACATCGCCGTAAGCAAGATCCTATAACTGGTATCCGCTATGACGCTTGCCGAAATGCAATTTGTTCCGCCCGATCTCTATCCGGTCAGTGCCGAGATTTTTCTGCTCTCCATGGCCTGTCTGATCCTGATCGTCGATCTGTTCGTCAGGGACAAGAAGAACACGCTGAGTTTCGTCCTCACCCAATTGACCTTGCTGGGTGCGGCGCTGATAACGGTTTTCACCAGCGCACGACTCTTGTCCCTGTTGATTGCCGTTACCCTGGGTCCCGAAGCCGCTGCCGACCTGACCCCACGTTACATTGAAGCCCTGGGTATTCCTGTCGGTGACGAGATCACCTATACCTTTGGCAAGCTGTATGTCGACGACCTGATGGGCGATCTGCTCAAGCTCATGCTTTATCTGACCGTGATGCTGGTACTGTTCTACTCGCGCGCTTACCTGCTTGAGCGGGAACAGATGGCCAAGAGCGAGTATTACACGCTGACCCTGTTCGCCACACTGGGCATGATGGTGATGATTTCAGCGAATCATCTGGTGACGGTCTATATCGGTGTCGAGTTGCTGTCCTTGTCGCTTTACGCCCTGGTGGCGTTGAATCGTGATTCGGTTCCCGCGACCGAGGCGGCGATGAAATATTTTGTTCTCGGCGCGCTGGCTTCCGGTTTGTTGCTCTACGGCATGTCGATGATCTATGGGGCCACCGGCTCGCTCGAAATCACGGCGATTGCCGAGCGCCTGTTCAGCGGGCAGGCGAACAAGACGATTCTTGGTTTTGGCGTCGTTTTTCTGGTTTCCGGCCTTGCCTTCAAGCTCGGCGTCGTTCCCTTTCACATGTGGATTCCCGATGTCTATCATGGTGCGCCGACGCCGGTGACGCTGTTCATCGCCAGCGCACCCAAGCTTGCGGCATTCGCCATTGTCATTCGGGTGCTGGTCAATGGGCTGATTGTTGTTTCGCAGGACTGGCAGGCGATGTTGCTGATCCTCGCCGTGCTGTCGATGGCCGTCGGCAATTTTGCCGCCATCGCGCAAACCAATCTCAAGCGCATGCTTGCCTATTCGGCCATATCGCACATGGGCTTCATGTTGCTGGGCCTGGTCACCGGCGTCGTCGGTGGCGATGCCCGCTACGCCCTCAATGCCTACAGCTCGTCGATGTTTTACGTCATTACCTATGTGCTGACCAGTGCCGGAACCTTCGGCATGATTCTGCTGCTTTCCCGCTCCGGTTTCGAGTCCGACGAGATCAGCGATTTTGCCGGGCTGAACAAGCGCAGCCCCTGGTTCGCCGCCGTCATGATGATGATGATGTTCTCGATGGCCGGTGTGCCCTTCTTCGTCGGCTTCTTCGCCAAGTTTTCGGTGTTGCAGGCGGTCGTTGCCGCCGGCTACCTGTGGCTGGCCATCGCTGCGGTGTTCTTCTCGCTGGTCGGCGCCTATTACTACCTGCGCGTGGTCAAGGTCATGTATTTCGATCCGCCGGCCAACAAGACACCCATCACGGCTCCGATGAACGCAAAAGTCCTGATGTCGGCCAACGGTCTGGCTGTGGCGCTGCTCGGTATCTTCCCGCAGACGCTGATGTCACTCTGCGCATTTTCCCTGTTGCGTTCGCTGTGATCTGCACGCTTGATGCCTTTGACGCCCCGCTGGCCGGGGCGTTTTCATTAAGGGTTACGAATGAAAAGCCAAAAAGACGAGCATCGACACCTGCATGAGATTCAGCTCGAAAGCACCCAGGTCTATCGCGGAAAACTGCTCGATGTACGTCATGACCGCATTCAGTTGCCTGACGGGAACGAAAGTGCGCGGGAGTACGTCATGCACCCGGGTGCGGTGCTCATCATTCCGCTCCTCGACAACGGTGAATTGATCTTCGAAAGACAGTTTCGCTATCCTTTGCGCAGGGCTTTTCTTGAGTTACCGGCCGGGAAAATCGAGCCCGGAGAAGACATTCTCAATACCGCAACTCGGGAACTGCTTGAGGAGACCGGGCACAGCGCCAGCGAGTGGCGCTATCTGGGGGTGATGCATCCTTGCATCGGGTATTCCAACGAGCGGATCGAGATCTTTCTTGCCCGCGGCCTGCAGCGCGAATCAGGCCAGCAGCTCGATCACGGTGAGTTTCTCGATGTGCTGAACCTGAGCCTGGATGCCGCCCTGCTGGCGTTTCGCCAAGGTGAAATCACTGACGGCAAGACCATCGCGGCCCTGTTCTGGGCTGAGAAAGTCATGCGCTCCGGTTGGTAGGTAGGGGCTGACGTATCTCTACCGAAGAGGCTGAGCAATCCGACAGTTTTTCAAACGATGGATAGCGCACGAGCTGACAGCAGCCCATCGGGCAAACGCTATCCTTCGCGCAAGATTCAGTTCGTGCTCTCAACAGCTTTTTCTAAGATCATCCAGTGCTTCGAATAAGTCGGTGGTAACGCAAGGGAAGGTTCGCCGCTGCACGCTGCGGGTAGTCGATTCCTGGTCGACTACATCATCGTCTGCATGATGGCGGCCGCCAGCACGACGCTGCTTTGCGCACCGGCTACCGCCAGACGGCGCTGGATGAGGAAATAAGGTACGCCGCTCACACCGAGTTCGCCGACCTTGCTCACCAGCGACCTGACTTGGGCTGTGCCCTCGTGGCTTTCCAGATACTCGATCACGTGGCTCTTGCGATCTCCGCATTCGGCGGCGATATCGGCCAGCGTAGCGATAGCGCCGATATCCTCGCCGCGCTGAAAGTGCGCAATGAACAGGCGCTCGACCAGCGCTGCAACGTCTTCCGGCCGATGACCGATCGACTGTGCGCGATAGATCAGGCGGTGCGCACGCATCGTGTTGGGGCGAAGGGCGATGCGTTCAAAGTCGAACCGCACCCCGGCATCGCGTCCGGCTTCGACTACCTGTTGTTGCAAGGTGTTGACCTGCTGCGCGCCGCCGAACTTGGTTTCGAGAAAGGCCCGGTATGGCTCGCCCTGGGGCGGCGTGTCGGGGTTGAGAAAAAAGGGCAGCCAGTTGAACTGAAATCGGACTTCAGGATATTTTTCCCGCACCAGTGCCAGGGCACTCGTCAGGCGGTGCTTGCCTATGAAACACCAGGGGCAGACCGGATCGGAAACAATATCAATGGCAAGGTTCATGGCGATCGGCGCAAAGTTTTGCGAAACGGCATTAAGGCGGCGCTCAGGCCCCTTCCCGATGCCTGGAAAGCACCGCCTGGGCGCCTTCCCCGCGCACCGCTGCGTCGACTTCCTTGTCGACGATGGTCTTGCCGATCGGTGCCAGTGTGCGATGAGAGCCAGCTTGAGGTGCTGGATGCCGAACGGGATGCCGATGATGGTCACGAAACACGCCGCCGCCGAGAGGACATGCCCGATCGCCAGCCACACCCCGGCGACGAGGAACCAGATGATGTTGCCGAGCAGGCCGAGAAAGCCGGTACCGATGTCATCCTGCCTCGACAGATCCTTGCGGTTTACCGCTTCCTTGCCGAAAGGCAGAAAGGCGAACTGCCCGATCACGAAACAGGCCTTGCCCCACGGGATGCCGATGATAGTGACGAAGGCCAGCAGACCGACCAGCCACCAGCCCAGCCCCATCAGCACACCGCCCATGATGAACCACAGAATATTGCCTAGCGTACTCATTTGAAGTCTCCTTTACTGAACTGAGAAAGGTGCTGGATTCAACGGTTATCGCGCACTCATTCCGGGCTTGACTTGAATCCTGTTCGTTGATCAAACTTCTTTTAATCAGATGGACGAATCTGGATTCGGCTTTCGCGGAATGACCGAGGATTGCTGGAACAAATTACCCTGACTGCGGCTTCCGCCGGAATGACGGCTTGGGGGTGCTATACCTCAATTTGCAGGCTCTGACTGCGGCTCGGTTGATCGCTGCATGGCCGATTGACTGAATACGACACATCAAACTTTGATAGCCGACAGCCGAGCCCGGAAATCGTCCGGAATCGGTACCGATTTCCCACTCGCCACTTCCATCCAGACGATTTTTGCATCGCCGGTCGCGTAGAGCGTATCGTCGCCCTGCAAGCGGATTTCGTAGCTCGATGGAATGCTGCTGCGACCTGGGGCGCCAAAGAACATCCTGATCTCGACAATCCCCGGATAGGTCAGTGGAATCAGGAAGGTGCAAGCGGCATTGATGATCACCGGTGACGCCCTTTCGCTCGGCACTGAGTAGCCGATGCTCTCCAGATACTCGATGCGAACCTGCTCCATGTAACGGAAGTAGAGCGTGTTGTTGACATGGCCATAGGCATCCATATCGCCCCAGCGGATGGGGATCAGGCGGGTAAGGACATGTTTTCTCGGCGGCGGTGATTGCTCCATGGGAACTCCTCTCAGGTGTTGGTGTTATGACGCTGCGGCTCCCTTTATTCATAGCACCTGATCGGGAGCCGAAGGCCTCAGACTGCTGGTTTTCCTGAACTTGCGGCCAGTTTCTGTGCCAGTTCGACGGCCGTTCTGACCTCCATTTTTTCAAGAAGACTGGCGCGATGAACTTCGACGGTACGCATGCTGATCTGCAACTCGTCGGCAATCACCTTGTTTTGCTTTCCGGCAAGCACCAGGGCCATGACCTGCCGCTCGCGCGTGGTGAGCTGGCTGATTTGCGCGTTGACCGAGTCGGCCGTCGCGGCGGCGGCACAGCGCGCCTTGTCCAGCTTCAAGGCTTCGAGCACGCGATCGACCAGGTCATTGTCGTTACACGGTTTTTCGACAAAATCGAAAGCGCCGTTCTTCAAGCTCGAAACCGCCATCGGTACGTCACCATGACCGGTCAGGAATATCACCGGCAAACGGCTACCTCGTTCGAGCAGTTGCTCAAACAACTCGGTGCCGCTCATTCCCTGCATGCGGATATCGAGCAGCAGGCAACCTGAAAGCGATGGGGACCATACGTCAAGAAAGGCCTCGGCTGAAGGGTAAGTGAGGTTGGCAACGCCACGGGACTGTAACAGCCAGCTCAGTGAGTCGCGAATGGCCTCGTCGTCATCTACGATGTACGCCTGTTGTGTCATGGCCGGGTGATCGGGAGGGTGATGACGAAAATGCTGCCGCCTTCCGGGTTGTCTTCAACCCACAGGCGACCGTGATGAAACTCGATGATCGATCGGCAGATGTTCAACCCAATCCCCATGCCTTCGGCCTTGGTCGAGAAGAACGGCGTAAACAACTTTTCCTGAACTTCCGGCGGGATGCCCGGGCCACGATCGGCAACGCTGATTTGCATATGCTTGTCGATCTGGCTCAGCTTGATCGTCAGGCAGCGATTTTCCGGCGCGGTGTCGCTCATGGCTTCGATTCCATTGCGCATCAGATTGAGCAGCACCTGTTCGATCATCACCCCGTCGGCCATCAGTTCCGGGCGCATTCCCTGAATCACGCGCACGATACGCACGTTGAGGCTCCTGGCGACAGCGTCGATAAAGCCGATGCTGTCGTCAATGACTTCGGCCAGATCGCAGGGGGCAAGTTTGGGTTCGCTCTTGCGCACAAAGTCGTGCACGCGGCGGATGATGCTCCCCGCACGTTGCGCCTGAACGCCGAGTTTGCCCAGGGCGTCCTTGAGTTCCCTGCTGTTGAAGTCACCCGATTCAAGCTTGTTCAGGCATCCGGTGTTGTAGCTGGTGATGGCGGCGAGCGGCTGATTGAGTTCGTGGGCCAGGGCCGACGCCATCTCTCCCATGGTGATCAGACGTGAAGTGAGTTGCAGCTTCTCCTGTTGCTGACGAGCCATCTCTTCGACCTGCTTGCGGGCAGTGACATCGACGATCGAGGCCATCCAGCCGGTGTGCTGGCCATCGGCATCGATCAGGGGGGCTTCGTAGATCAGCGCGTCGAAGCGGCTACCGTCCTTGCGCATCAAACGGATCTCGAATCCCTCGCGCGGTGCTTTACCTTCAATGACGGCCTGGTGAATCGCCTGGGTGTTTTCCAGTTCCTCGGGCGCCCAGTAGGGCATGGGTGGCCGCGCGCCGATCAATTCCTCGGCGCTGAAACCGACCATCTGGCAGAAAGCCGGATTGGTGTATGTCACACGGCCTTCGAGATCGCGTGCGCGCATGCCAACGGTCAGCGAGTCCTCCATGGCCTTGCGGAAGGCGTACTCGGAGCGCAGAGCCTGTTCCGCAACAAGACGGCGCTGAATGTGTCCGCGCATGACCCACAGGCTGACCAGTACCGCTGCGGCCAGAGCGATGATCAGCGAGGTAATCAGGGTCTGTGCGATGTTGCCGCTGCTGCGGTAGGCCGTCACCTGGATGGCCATGCCAAAGCCGGGCGGATCGAAGGGGACGGCATAGCTGAGTGTTGTGGTGGCCTCGCTGACCCTCGATTTGCTGGCCAGCGTGTTGCCATTGGCGTCGAGGATACGGACCTGATACTTCTCGGTAAACCACCAGGGAACCAGTTGCTTCAACAGTGTGTTGAGCGAATAAACGCCAACCAGCGAACCATGGAAGTGCCCGTTTTCAAACAGCGGAAAGAAGACCTCGAACTGGGGTGAGCCCGAGCTTTGATAAACGTCGGTATATACCGGTTTGCCCAGTTTGCTGGCCAGTTCAATTGCGCGCGACTGCATGTCCGCAGGGGTGTCCGCCCTGGTTTCCGGCTTTGTCAGCGCTTTTGTATCCGCTTTTTCATCATCTCCCGGGCCACCACTTCCCAGTCGGGGTAGATTCTGTGTCGGCATCGAGTCCAGCAGATGTGCTGAAGAATCAAGCCAGAGGATTTGTTGAAGTTCGGGGCTATTTTTAATCAGGTGCTGCGTATGTACCCTGAATAGCGCATTTCGGTTTTTCTCTTGAGACAGAACGAGGGCCAGTTGCTTGAGTTGTTCAGCGTTTCCATCAAGGCGAAAACTGAGGATTTGTTCGAGCCAGAGCACATCGGCAATCAGCGTCGAACGTTGCTCTTCGGCTTCGTTCTGGCGCAACAGCCAGAGCAGGAGGATGAGCAGAACAAGAAGCAGGCCGACGGCCAGCTTGAGGGCCGTCAGATACCAGTTTGACCATTTCTGCGTCGGGAATTTGCGCGGCTTTGCGGGTGCGAGGGCGGCTGTCATGGCGCTCAATCTTACCCAACTTCCGTCCGCTCGGGGTGTCGGCAAGACTTTTTTGAACCGCCAATCTGCCTGTTCCCGGCATTTGGCAACCGGTAGCGGAAGGCTAAATGCACCCCTGGCCTGCGCAGTGTCGTTTATCCTATGCGCAACCTGTTACGTGTTTTCCACAATAGTCCGCACGAAATCTTTTTGTAATAGTACTATCCGCGTATCGGGCGTTTCCCGATTTTTTTTAACGTATTCGATGGAGGAGACTTCAATAATGAAAATTTCAAAATTGCTTTTTGGTTTACTGGCCACCGTCCTGTCTGCTGTGCCGCTGCTCGCTTCTGCCCAGGAGCCGATCGTCATCAAGTTCAGTCACGTCGTTGCCAACGACACCCCCAAGGGCAAGGCGGCTGAATTCTTCGCCAAGAAGGCGGACGAGCTGACCAAGGGCAAGGTCAAGGTCGAGGTCTATGGAAACTCGACGCTGTACAAGGACAAGGAAGAAATGGAAGCGCTGCAACTGGGTGCCGTGCAGATGCTAGCGCCCTCGCTGGCCAAGTTCGGTCCGCTCGGCGTCAAGGAGTTTGAGGTATTTGACCTGCCCTACATCTTTGACAACTCCGACGACCTGCACAAGGTCACTGCGGGACCGGTCGGCCAGCAACTGTTGGCCAAGCTGGAACCCAAGGGGATCAAGGGACTGGCCTACTGGGACAACGGCTTCAAATCCTTCTCGCTGAACTCGCCGATCAAGGCGCCCGCCGACCTCAAGGGCAAGAAGATGCGCATCCAGTCGTCCAAGGTGCTCGAGGAGCAGATGCGCGCGCTCGGCTCGCTGCCGCAGGTGATGGCATTCTCCGAGGTTTATCAGGCGCTGCAGACCGGCGTGGTCGATGGTACCGAGAACCCGATTTCCAATCTGTACACGCAGAAGATGCATGAAGTCCAGAAGTATCTGACGATGACCGAGCACGGTTATCTCGGCTATGCCGTGATCGTTAACAAGAAGTTCTGGGATGGACTGCCGGCCGATATTCGCGGCCAGCTTGAAGAAGCCATGCGCCAGGCCACACGCTATGCCAACCAGATTGCCAAGGTGGAGAACGACAACGCACTGGAAGCGGTCAAGAAGAGCGGCAAGACGACCGTCTACGTGCCGACCAAGGAAGAGCGCGCGGCCTTCAAGAAGGTTCTGGTGCCGGTGCATGAGAAGATGGCCGGCCGCATCGGCAAGGAAACCATCGACAGCGTTTACAAGGCGACCGGCTTCGATCCGAAAAAGCTCTAAGCGGCGAGTGTAATACCATCGGGGGCCTGCGGGCCCCCGAATAACAACCGGGGGTATCGCAATGATCAACAAGGCACTCAATCATCTTGAAGAGCTGCTGGTGACGTTCCTGATGGGAGCGGCCACCCTCATCATTTTCGCATCGGTCGTCCACCGCTATTCGGCCGGGGTCAACATCCCGCTCGTGCAGGACTGGCTGCTGACCCTCGATTTCGGCTGGGCACAGGAACTGTGCATCATCATGTTCGTCTGGATGGCCAAGTTCGGCGCCGCCTATGGCGTGCGTACCGGCATCCACGTCGGCGTCGACGTGCTGATCAACCGGCTCGACGAAGGCATGCGCGGCAAGTTCATCATTTTCGGCCTGCTCGCCGGGGCGACCTTCACCGGCATCGTCGCCACGCTTGGCGCGAACTTTGTCTGGGAAAACGGAGCGCACTATTTCTTCTTCAAGCTCTTCGGCATGGAAATGGGCGATCTCTACGAGGGTCCGACGACGCCCGACCTCGAATGGCCGACCTGGATGGTGTATAGCGCGATCCCGCTCGGTTCATCGCTGATGTGCTTCCGCTTCCTGCAGGTTGCCTGGGGCTTTCTGAAAACGGGCGAACTTCCGCACCACGACCACGGCCACGTCGATGGTCTGGAGGAAGAGGTGCCTCCGGTTGATTTCGACCCCCTGGGAATGGATGACAACCTGCATCCGCACGACCTGGTTCACCCGATGGTCGGCGAGCGACGCAGTGGTGAAGACCGCCGCAACCCGGCCGTCGAAGCTCGCGTCAGCGAAGAACGGCGCAGCGGCGAGCGGCGCAGCAAGAACGAGCAAGGGGAACAGTCATGAACGCCCTGTTTATTTTTACCCTGCTCGCCGTCCTCATGCTGACTGGCATGCCGATCTCGATTTCGCTCGGCCTGACGGTACTTTCCTTCCTCTTCGCCATGACGCATGTGCCGCTTGAATCGGTGGCGCTCAAGTTATTTACCGGTATCGAGAAGTTCGAAATCATGGCGATTCCGTTCTTCATCCTCGCTGGTAATTTCCTGACCCACGGCGGGGTGGCGAAACGGATGATCAACTTCGCGACTTCGATGGTTGGTCACTGGTACGGTGGTCTCGGACTGGCCGGCGTGGTCGCCTGTGCCCTGTTCGCGGCAGTCTCGGGTTCGAGTCCGGCGACCGTGGTGGCCATCGGTTCAATCCTGATGCCAGCGATGGTCAAGGCGGGTTTCCCGAGAAAATTCGGGGCTGGCGTCATTGCCACCTCGGGCGCGCTCGGCATCCTGATTCCGCCGTCGATCGTCATGGTGATGTATTCGGTGGCGACCAACACCTCGGTCGGCGCCCTGTTCATGGCCGGCGTGGTTCCCGGCCTGGCCCTGGCGGCAACCCTCGGCGGCGTCACCTGGTATCGCGCCAAAAAATTCAACTATCCGCGTCAGGTCAAGGCGACCTGGAGCGAACGCTGGCGGGCATTTCGGGAGTCCGTCTGGGGCTTGCTGCTGATTGTCGTCGTCATGGGCGGTATCTATACCGGCATTTTCACCCCGACCGAAGCCGCCGCGATGTCAGCGGTCTACGCCTTCATCTGCGCGGTTTTCATTTATCGCGATCTGGGCATGAAGGATGTGCCTAGGGTGCTGCTCAACTCGGCCAACATGTCGGCGATGCTGCTCTACATCATCACCAACGCCGTTCTGTTCTCGTTCATCATGACCAACGAGAACATCCCGCAGTCACTGGCTGACTGGATGATGGGACATGGTCTGGGGGTCATCGCCTTCCTGCTGATGTGCAATGTGTTGTTGTTGCTGGCCGGCAACTTCATGGAGCCCTCGTCAATCGTGCTGATCTTTGCCCCGATCCTCTTCCCGGTGGCCATGAAGCTTGGCATCGACCCGGTGCATTTCGGCATCATCATGGTGGTTAACATGGAAGTCGGGATGTGTCATCCGCCGGTCGGCTTGAATCTTTACGTCGCATCGGGAATTACCAAGATGGGAATTACCGAACTGACGGTGGCCGTCTGGCCATGGCTGTTGTCGATGCTCTGTTTCCTGGTAGTGGTGACTTACTGGCCGGATCTTTCGATCTGGTTGCCGAAAAAGCTCGGTGTAATGTAGCGATCATCAGCAGTTAAAAAGTTCTGGCGCGCGTTCGGGGAAGCCCGTCCGCGCGCTTGTCGCTTTCTGGCCAGCAATATCGGCATTGCCGGCTTAGTATTGGTACAATTCAGGGTTTCCCGTTCATTCAGCGTTATTTCAGTTGTTTTTCCTAATCTTTTGAGGAGATTTGATTCATGGCTATCGAACGCACACTTTCCATCATCAAGCCCGATGCAGTGGCCAAGAACGTGATTGGCAAGATCTATTCCCGTTTTGAGGATAACGGTCTTAAAGTCATTGCCGCCAAACTGGCCTGGCTGTCGCCGCAGGAAGCGGGCGAGTTCTATGCAGTGCACAAGGAGCGTCCTTTTTACAAGGATCTGGTTTCCTTCATGACTTCCGGCCCGGTGATGATCCAGGCGCTGGAAGGCGAGAACGCGATTGCCAAAAACCGTGAACTGATGGGCGCCACCGATCCGAAGAAAGCCGATCCGGGAACCATCCGCGCCGATTTTGCCGAATCGATCGATGCCAACGCCGTGCATGGCTCGGATGGCGAGGATACGGCCAAGGTCGAGATTGGCTTTTTCTTCCCGGCGATGAGCGTTTACTCCGGCCGTTAAGCCGGGGGTAAACCGAATTTATCACCGCATGAGCGTCAATCTGCTCGATTTCGATGCGGCCGGCCTGACCGCTCTCCTCGCTGAACACGGCGAAAAGCCGTTTCGCGCCAGGCAGGTACTGCGCTGGATCCATCGTTTCGGGCAGAGTGATTTCGACGCCATGACCGATATCGCCAGGAGCCTGCGCGATAAGCTCAAGGCCGGCGCGTCAGTCATCCCGCCGGTCATCGTTTCCGACAAACTCTCGGATGACGGTACGCGCAAATTCCTGTTTGACGTCGGTGGCGGCAATGCCATCGAAACCGTATTCATTCCCGAGGATGAGCGGGGAACGCTGTGCATTTCAACCCAGGCCGGCTGTGCGCTGGATTGTTCCTTCTGTTCGACCGGCAAGCAGGGGTTCAACCGAAACCTGACGGTGGCTGAAATCATTGGCCAGTTGTGGCAGGTCAACCAGGCTCTCGGAGCCGATCCCCGCCGTGCCGACCATTCAGAGCGCATCATCAGCAATGTGGTACTGATGGGAATGGGCGAACCGCTGGCCAACCTTGAAAACACGATAACGGCCTTGCGTTTGATGCTCGATGACAACGCCTATGGCCTCTCGCGCCGCCGGGTTACGGTGTCTACCTCGGGTCTGGTACCGGCCATGGATCGCCTGCGCGACGAGTGTCCGGTCGCCCTGGCCGTCTCGCTGCATGCTCCCGACGATACCTTGCGTGACCAACTGGTGCCGATCAACCGGAAATACCCGCTGCGTGAATTGATGGCGGCGTGCAATCGCTATCTGCAAAAGGCACCGCGCGATTTTGTGACCTTCGAATACGTGATGCTCGACGGCGTGAATGACTCCGACCGGCAGGCGCGTGAACTGCTTGAGGTTACGCGCAAGGTATCCTGCAAGTTCAACCTGATTCCTTTCAATCCGTTTCCGGGTTCGCCTTATCGTTGTTCGCCGGCTCACCGTATCAGGCGCTTTGCTGAGATACTGATCGATGCGAACATTGTTACGACAACCCGCAGGACGCGTGGTGACGACATTGACGCCGCCTGTGGCCAGCTGGCCGGACAGGTACTTGACAGGACGCAGCGTACGGCGCGTCGAATAATTGATCTGCACGAGGTTAGAACTCCATGAAGGCACTGCGCGGGCTGTTTGTATTTTTCTGTCTGGTTGCCCAGGCACTGGTGGCGGCTCCTCAGCGCTGGCACAGAAATCCGTTGCGCCTCCGGAAGATGCGCTTTTGTCGGCGACGCCAAAGGATGTGCACACCCGCGCCAAATTGCATACCGAGTTGGGCGCGCTTTATTTTCAGAATGGCAATCTGATTGTGGCCCTCGAAGAACTGACCATTGCCATCTCGATCAATCCGAACTATGCACCGGCCTACAGTACGCGGGGGGTTGTGCTTTATCACATCAAGGAATTCGAATCGGCCGATAAGGACTTCCGGCGTGCCCTGAGCCTTGATGAAAAGGATCCGGAGATCAGCAACAACTATGGCTGGTTCCTCTGCCATACCGGACAAGAGAAGGAGGCCATTGCCTACTTCCAGCGCGCCATTAAAAACCCCTTGTATCAGACGCCAGAAATAGCCTACTTGAACCTTGGAAGGTGTCATGCCACGATCGGCGAACTGGATCTGGCCGAAGAGTATGTCCGCAAGACGTTGCGTTTTTCACCGAACAATCCGCAAGCGCTGCTTCAGTTGGCCAGTATCAGCTACAAGCGCGGCAACTATGACGCGGCCAGGGAGCATCTGAAGAACATGGTTCGTTTGAGTGATCCGGATGCCGAGGGACTTTGGTTGTATTTACGGGTTGAACGCCGCTTGGGTGACCGCAACGCCGAAAGCAGCATGGCGGCCCAGTTGCGGCGAAAATTTCCTGATTCGCCTGAGTATCAGGAGTTTCTAAAAGGTAACTTCGAATGAGCGGGGAAATTGACCCGGTACGCGCGCCGGATGACGAAGCGCATGCCGGACCGGAAATGACGGCGAATCCGGAAGCGTCCTCGGAAGCCTTGATGCTTGCAGTGCTGAGCGTTGGTCAGCAACTTCGCGCAGCCCGGGAAGCCAGGGGACTGGCTGTGGCTGATGTGGCCAAGGCGATTAAATTGGGTCCTCGCCAGGTTGTGGCGATTGAGGCCGACGACTGGCCGAGCTTGCCCTGCACGACGATCATCCGCGGATTTGTTCGCAATTACGCTCGTCTGCTTGAGTTGAACCCTGATCCTCTGATGAGCGCGCTGGACAGTCTGAAAATGCCGCAGGCGCCTGAACTGGAGATGTCAGTCGGATCGCCTGTGAATATTCCTCAGGAAGGCAAGGTCGACCGGCGAGAGTATGTCAGGGTAATTTCCGGCCTGGTCGTTCTGGTATTGGCCGTGTTGGCCTACTTTTTTTTACCGCAGGAATTATTGAACTCGGCTTTGTCGGCACTGAAAGATGCAACTCAATCGCGTGGTGCTGCCGCCGAAAAAGTGGTAGCGCCAGGGGCGGATGCGGCCAGGTCGTCCGATGTTGCCGTGGCCCCTCCAGCAACGAGCGTGCTTCCGGAAGGGGCGACAACGCCGCCGCTTCAGTCTGTTCCCGTTTCTGCATCGGCTCCGGCATCGCCCAATGTCTTGCAGTTCAGCTTTGCCCAGCCTTCATGGGTTGAAGTGCGGGATCGCAGTGGCCAGATCATTTTTTCACAGTTGAGCCAGGCCGACAGTCAGCGAGATATTGAAGGTCAGCCGCCGTTCGCACTGGTCATCGGCAATGCTTCTCACGTGACCTTGCAGTACAAGGGCAAGACGGTTGATCTTTCCCTGCGCAGCAAGGATGATGTGGCTCGCCTGACACTCGAATAGCATGAATGATGCATCACTATCCAGCGAGAATGCAGTGAACAAACGTTTCGCAATGCGTCGTCCGACCCGTGTGGTCAGGATTGGCCAGGTGAGCGTGGGTGGCGATTCGCCCATCGTTGTCCAGTCGATGACCAACACCGATACCGTTGATATCGTGAAAACCGCCATTCAGTGTGCCGAACTCGCACGTGCCGGTTCAGAACTGGTGCGGATCACGGTCAATACGCCGGAAGCGGCGGCTGCGGTGGCGAAGATCCGTGCGCATCTCGACAGCATGGGGGTCGATGTGCCGCTGATCGGTGACTTCCACTACAACGGTCATCGCTTGCTGGCTGACCATCCCGAATGTGCCCGGGCGCTGGCAAAATACCGTATCAATCCGGGCAATGTCGGTCATGGCCGGAAGCGCGACGAGCAGTTTGCACAGATGATCGAGATTGCCTGCACCTACGACAAGCCGGTACGCATCGGGGTGAACTTGGGGAGTCTCGACCAGGATCTGCTGGCGCGCATCATGGACGATAACGCCAGGCGTGCCGAGCCGAATGATGCCATCGACGTAATGCGTGAAGCGATGGTCACCTCGGCGCTCGAATCAGCCGCCAAGGCTGAAGAACTGGGTCTGCCGGGCGACCACATCATCCTCTCGTGCAAGGTATCCGGTGTGCAGGATCTGATCGCCATATACCGCGAACTTTCGCGGCGCTCGGACTACCCGCTGCACCTCGGACTGACCGAGGCCGGGATGGGCTCGAAAGGCATTGTCGCCTCGACGGCGGCCATGGCCGTGCTGTTGCAGGAGGGCATTGGCGACACCATCCGCGTTTCCCTGACTCCGGAACCCGGTGGCCAGCGCACGCAGGAGGTTGTGGTCGCGCAGGAAATGTTGCAGACCCTGGGGCTGCGTGCGTTTACACCGATGGTTGCCGCCTGCCCGGGTTGCGGTCGCACAACCAGTACCTTTTTCCAGGAACTGGCGCAGTCCATCCAGGAGCATGTGCGCAACAACATGCCGCAGTGGCGTGTCGAGTACGATGGCGTCGAAAACATGACGCTGGCGGTCATGGGTTGCGTGGTCAATGGCCCTGGCGAGAGCAAGCAGGCCAATATCGGCATCAGTCTGCCGGGTACCGGCGAAGCGCCGGTGGCACCGGTCTTCGAAGATGGTGCCAAGACGGTCACGCTGCGCGGCGACAACATTGCCGAAGAATTTACCGCCATTGTGGACCGCTACGTGGCACGCACCTACCAGAGAAAGTTTGCGTCCAAATCATGAGTCAAACCATCCAGTCGGTGCGCGGGATGAACGACATCCTTCCGGGCGAGGCCGAATTCTGGGAACACTTTGAAGAAACGGTGCGTTCGTGGCTGAGGAGCTACGCTTACCGGCCGATGCGCCTGCCCATCGTCGAGCCGACACCGCTGTTCAAGCGCGCCATTGGTGAAGTGACCGACATTGTCGAGAAGGAGATGTATTCCTTCATCGACAGCCTGAACGGCGAGCCGCTGACGCTGCGTCCGGAAGGTACGGCGGGTTGCGTGCGTGCAGTCATTCAGCACAAGATGGCGGCACAGCATGCGCAGCGACTCTATTACTTTGGCCAGATGTTCCGCCACGAGCGGCCGCAGAAGGGACGGTTCCGCCAGTTTAACCAGGTCGGTGTCGAGGCCTTCGGTTTTTCCGGACCCGATATCGATGCCGAGCAGATTCTGATGGGCGCCCGCCTGGGGGATGACCTCGGGCTGGACGGCATTAAATTACAATTGAATACCCTGGGCCAGATCGCCGAGCGTGCACGTCATCGCAGCGAACTGATCGCCCATTTCGAGAAGAATGCCGACCTGCTTGATGATGACGCCAAACGCCGGCTTCATACCAATCCACTGCGCCTTCTCGACAGCAAAAACCCGGCGATGCAGGAGCTGATCGCTGCGGCACCAAATCTGATCGATCATCTTGGCGCCCAGTCGATGGCGCATTTTGAAGGCGTGCAACAGGTACTGCGCGACGCCGGTTTGCCCTTCACGATCAATCCGCGTCTGGTGCGCGGCCTTGACTATTACAACCTCACCGTTTTCGAGTGGGTCACGGATCGTCTGGGCGCGCAAGGCACCGTCTGTGCGGGCGGTCGCTATGATGGACTGGTCGAGCAACTCGGTGGCAAGCCGACTCCGGCCTGCGGCTTCGCCATGGGCGTCGAGCGCCTGCTCACGCTGATCCGCGAATCGGGCGGCGAACCGGTGCTGGAGGGGATTGACGTTTATCTCGTGCATCAGGGCGATGCCGCTTCGCGTCTGGCACCCCGCGTCGCCGAGGGCTTGCGTGACCGGGGAATCGATGTGTTGTTCCACTGCGGTGGCGGCAGTTTCAAATCGCAGATGAAGAAAGCCGATGCGTCGGGAGCAGGCTTTGCCGTTATCATCGGCGATGACGAGGCCAATGCCGGCGAAGTGTCGCTCAAGCCCTTGCGTGCCAGCGGTGACAGGCCGAACGAACAAAAGCGTGTCGCCGTTGATCGCATTGCTGACGAAATCATGAATTCATTTTTGGATTGGGAAGAAACGTAATGGCAACCTACGACCTCGAAGAACAGGAACAACTCGACGAAATCAAGGTATGGTGGAAGCAGCACGGCAATCTGTTGATCAACGTTATTACCGCGCTATCGCTGGCCGTTGTCGCCTGGCAGGGCTGGAACTGGTACCAGCGCAATCAGTCAGCCCAGGCTTCGATGGTCTATAACCTCCTGCAGAAATCGGTGCTGGAGAAGGATGCGCAGCGCATCAGGACGGCCAGTGATCAACTGCTTGATAAATATTCCAGCACCAGCTATGCGTCGCTCGGTGCGCTGACAGCAGCCAAAGCGATGATCGATGCGGGTGATGCAAAATCGGCCAAGGCCCAGCTCCTCTGGGTTGTCGAGCATGGCAAGGGCGAACTGCGCGATCTGGGGCGCTTGCGTCTGGCTGCCGTACTGCTCGATGAAAAGGAGTTCGACCAGGCCCTGAAACAGCTTGACGGCAGCGTCGGCCCAGGTTTTGAGGCCATTTTTTCGGATAACCGTGGCGACGTTTACAGTGCGCAGGGCAAGAAGACCGAAGCGCTGGGCGCATATCAGAATGCGCTGGTCAAACTCGATGCAGCGGACCAGTCCTTGAAAAGCAGAAACTTGGCACAGCAGGGGCAATCCAGCACCGTCTATCGCGAACTGCTGCGTCAGCAGATTGCTGCGCTTGGTGTGAGCCCGTAATGTTGAAGCATCTTGCCACCGTTATTATGGCGCTGTTGCTGGCCGGCTGTTCGACGCTGGATTCGATCAATCCTTTCGCCAGCAGCGGGCCGAAAATGGCCGTACTGCAACCGATCAATGCGAGCGTGCAGGCGCGAGTCGTCTGGCGTGAAAGCGTCGGCAAGACTGACGTTTATGCGTTTGTGCCGGCCGTGACGGGGTCCTCCGTTTATGCAGCCAGCAAGGATGGCAATCTGATACGGGTTGATGACGGCAAGCTGGTCTGGAAGATCAACGCCGGACAGACGCTGTCCGGTGGTGTGGGTGCCGACGCTAACATGGTCGTGGTCGGCTCTCCGAAAGGCGATGTGCTGGCATTTGCCAGCGCCGATGGCCAGCCATTGTGGAAGGCCAAGGCCACCAGTGAGATTCTTTCTCCTCCTGCGCTGGGTGAGGGGATTGTCGTTGTGCGTAGCGGAGACAACCGGCTGGCCGCCTATGATGCGCTCGATGGCAAGAGAAAATGGTTCTTTCAGCGTCCGACACCGGCGCTTTCCCTGCGTGTCACAGCCAGTCCGGTGATTGCCGGCAAATACGTATTTGCCGGATTCCCCGGTGGCAAGCTGATTGCCGTCAGTACAACTAATGGTGCCGCCTTGTGGGACGGTACGGTGGCGTTGCCAAAAGGTTCGTCTGAACTTGACCGCGTTGCCGATATCACCAGTGCCCCGGTGATTTCCGGGCGGACGATCTGTGCCGTTGCCTATCAGGGGCGTGTGGCCTGCTTTGACCTTGGCAATGGCAATCTTGTCTGGGCGCGGGACATGTCGAGTGCCGTTGGACTGGTCATTGATGCGCGCTACCTTTACGTGACTGACGACAAAGGTTCCGTGCATGCACTCGACATGGCGAGTGGGGCCAGTATCTGGAAACAGGACAAACTTTTCATGCGCCGTGTTACCGCCCCGGTGCCGCTTCGCGGCCTGATTGCCGTGGCGGATGTTCAGGGTGTGGTGCATTTTCTGAGTCGTGACGACGGTTCGTTCGTGGCCCGCCTGACGACCGACGGCAGCCCGGTCATTGCCCCCTTGCAGACGCTCGGCAATCTCTTGCTGGTACAGACCAGCAGCGGTGGTGTATTCGCCATCGAGGCACAATGAAGCCCGGCATTGTTATTGTTGGACGTCCGAATGTTGGCAAATCAACCCTGTTCAACCGGCTGACCCGGACGCGCGACGCCCTGGTCGCCGACATTCCGGGACTCACGCGTGATCGTCATTATGGACACGGAAAGCTGGGCAGCAAACCCTATCTGGTAGTCGATACCGGCGGCTTCGAGCCGCTCGCCAAAGACGGCATCATGCATGAGATGGCGAGGCAGACCGAGCAGGCCATTGCCGAGGCCGATGCGGTCATTTTCGTGGTCGATGCGCGTACCGGAATAACCGCGCTCGACAAGGAGATTGCCAGCAAGCTGCGCAAAGCGGCACGTCCGGTGTATGTTGCGGTGAACAAGGCCGAAGGCATGAACCAGGGCATTGTCATCGCAGATTTTCACGAGCTTGGACTGGGCCAGCCACTGGCCATTTCTGCGGCGCACGGTGAAGGGGTGCGCGACCTGATCGAACTGGCGCTCGATGCCTATCCCGAAGCGCAGGAAAGTGGCAACGAGAACGATGTTCTCAAGGTGGCGATTGTCGGGCGACCGAATGTCGGAAAAAGTACCATGATCAATGCGCTTCTCGGCGAAGAACGTGTCATCGCCTTTGATCAGCCGGGAACAACCCGCGATGCCATCTATGTCGATTTCGAGCGTAGCGGCAAGCACTACACATTGATCGATACCGCCGGTTTGCGGCGCAAGGGCAAGGTTTTCGAAACCATCGAGAAGTTCTCGGTGATCAAGACGCTGCAATCCATCGAGGATGCCCATGTGGTGATTCTGGTGCTCGATGCGCAACAGGATATTTCCGATCAGGATGCCCATATCGCCGGCTTCGTCGTTGAGTCAGGCCGTGCGCTGGTGGTCGCGGTCAATAAGTGGGATGGTCTTGATTCGTATGTCCGTGATCAGCTCAAGGGTGATCTTGAGGCCAAACTGAAGTTTCTTGATTTTGCCAACTTTCACTATGTCTCGGCGCTCAGGGGGCAGGGACTGGCGCACGTGTTCCGTTCGGTTGATGCGGCCTACAAGGCGGCTACCGTTGATTTGTCTACACCCCAATTGACACGTGCCTTGATTGATGCCGTGGCCAGGCAGTCCCCGCCGCGCAGCGGAATCTTCCGACCCAAGTTGCGCTACGCGCACCAGGGTGGGCGGAACCCGCCAGTCATCGTGATTCACGGCAATGCCCTGGACAAGGTGGCGGACTCGTACCGACGCTATCTGGAGCATGTGTTCCGCGAAGTATTCAAGCTGCAGGGAACACCGCTACGCATCCAGTTCAATGTGACGCAAAACCCCTTTGCCGATCGCAAACCGCCTGAACAGAACCGGCGTAAGCCGAAATCCGAAGAAAAACCGAAACCAAAAGCCGCAGCACTGGTCAAATTGAAACTTGAGACGGCCCCGAAAGCAAAACCCGGGGCTAGACCAAAGGCTAAATCGATACCTGCCTGATTGATTCGGGTTTGTATGGCAAACATGATGAAAATCAATTAAGCTGGTGTGCCTTATACCAACAACGAAACATGGAGTCTAACCATGAGCAATAAAGGGCAACTATTACAAGACCCCTTCCTGAATGTGCTGCGTCGCGAGCATGTACCGGTTTCCATCTATCTGGTCAACGGCATCAAGTTGCAAGGCCAGGTTGAGTCATTTGACCAGTATGTTGTTCTGCTCAAGAACACCGTTACCCAGATGGTCTATAAACATGCCATCTCGACCGTCGTGCCCTCACGACCGGTCAGCATCCCCAGCGATACCGGCAGCGAGGCCTGATCTGCCCTGGACCGCCCCTTTTCAGCCTTTCACCTTGGTGTCGGGCTGTCTCGATAGCTGAATCCGGCCCGGCCTTTGTTCCCGTTCTTGATAAAGCGTCTTCATGCTTGAACGTCCCGCCGCAGGCGAGCGTGCGCTCATCGTCCAGCTCGATTTTGGTCGTGCCGACGTTGCCGAACAACTTGAAGAAATGCGCCTGCTGGCCAAATCGGCCGGTGCTTTTGTTTGCGCAGAGGTCAATGGACGGCGACATAGCCCCGATTCGGCGACTTATGCTGGCAAGGGCAAGGTGCAGGAGGTGGCCGCCGAAGTTGCCGCACACGAGGCCGATCTTGTCATTTTCAACCACGAGTTGTCTCCTGCCCAGGAGCGCAATCTGGAACGCATGCTGCAATGCCGCGTGATCGACCGGACCAGCCTGATCCTCGACATCTTTGCACAACGCGCACAAAGCGCGGAAGGCAAGCTGCAGGTCGAACTGGCGCAACTTGATCATCTTGCCACCCGGCTGGTTCGTGGCTGGACCCATCTGGAGCGCCAAAAAGGAGGAATCGGACTGCGCGGCCCGGGCGAAACCCAGCTCGAAACAGATCGCCGCCTGCTCGGCAAGCGGGTCAAGCTGCTCAAGGAGCGGCTAGCCAGACTCGAACGCCAGCGCGGTGTGCAGCGCAAGGCGCGCGGTCGCGGCGAGGTTTTGAACGTGTCGCTCGTCGGCTACACCAATTCCGGTAAATCAACGCTATTCAATGCGTTGACCCATGCCGGTGCCTATGCCGCCAATCAACTCTTTGCCACGCTCGATACGACCTCGCGCAAGCTCTGGCTGGGCGAGGCCGGGAATATCGTCATCTCCGATACCGTGGGTTTTATCCGCGAACTGCCTCACGAACTGGTCGCGGCATTTCATGCCACGCTGGAGGCGACAGCGCAGGCCGATCTGCTGATACATGTTGTCGATTCGGCCAGTCCTGCACGCAACGAACAGATTGCCGAAGTCGAAAAAGTCCTCGCAGAAATCGGCGCCAGTGACGTGCGGCAACTGATGGTGCTCAACAAACAGGATCTGACAGGACTGCCGCCAACGCTTGAAAGGGATGAGTATGATAGAATTATGCGCGTTCGGGTCAGTGCTAAATGCGGCGATGGTTTGCCCCTGCTACGCATGGCGCTGACCGAGATTGCATTAGAGAAACTTCACCTTGCGCGCGCTCTGCCGATGGCCGGAGAAAGTACGCTCAACCCTGTTAGTGATATGAATCCGGATTCCGCACCATGATTTCAAGTATTGGAGTACTTATGTCGCTCAATGACCCGCAGTGGGGCAATCGCGGTAATGATAGCGGTGGCGGTAACAACGGAAACAAGCGACCGAATCAGGGTCCGCCCGACCTTGAAGCCTTGTGGCGTGATCTCAATCGTCGGCTGTCCGGGATGTTCGACAAAAAGGGGAGAGGCAGCGGCGATGGTGGAGGTGGCAATCGTCCTCCAGTCGAATTCAACCCGAAGTTTCTTGGCGGCGGCATCAGCCTGCTGGTCGGACTTGTGCTGCTGGCCTGGCTGGCCAGTGGCTTCTACATTGTCGATGCCTCGCAACGTGGGCTTGTGCTGCAGTTTGGCAAGTACAAGGAAAGCACGCAGTCGGGTCTGAACTGGCGTTTGCCGTACCCGATCCAGTCGCATGAACTGGTTAATATTTCCGGCGTGCGTACGCTTGAAATCGGTTATCGCAGTAGCGAAAAAAACAAGGTGCTCAAGGAAGCACTGATGCTGACGTTTGACGAAAACATCATCAATATCCAGTTTGCCGTTCAGTACATTCTCAAGGATCCGGTTGACTACATCTTCAATAATCGCACACCCGATGAAGCCGTAATGCAGGTGGCCGAAACGGCAATTCGCGAGATCGTTGGCAAGAGCAGGATGGATTTCGTTCTCTACGAGGGACGCGAGCAGATCGCAGTCAATGCCCAGAGCCTCATGCAGGAGATTCTTGATCGTTACAAGACGGGCATCCTGATTTCCAAAGTCACGATGCAGAACGCCCAGCCCCCGGAGCAGGTGCAGGCCGCTTTTGACGATGCCGTAAAAGCGAGTCAGGATCGCGAGCGCCAGAAAAACGAAGGCCAGGCATACGCCAATGACGTGATTCCGAAGGCCAGGGGCACGGCCTCACGCCTGTTGCAGGAAGCCGACGGTTACAAGCAGCGGGTGATTGCAACGTCGGAGGGCGATGCCAGCCGCTTCAAGCAGATCAATACCGAGTATGCCAAGGCACCGGAGGTGACACGCACCCGCATGTATCTTGAAACCATGCAACAGGTCTATTCCAGCACCAGCAAGGTGTTTGTCGATGCCAAGGGGCAGAGTAATCTGCTCTATCTGCCGCTGGACAAGCTGATGCAGGCGGCCGGAGCCGTAGTCGCCTCTCCTGCCAGCGTCGGTAGCAGCGCCGAGATGCCGGCCCAGGTTCGGTCTGGCCCCGTCGTTTCCAACGACACGCCACCGCAGGTGGTTGAAAGGCCTGATACACGTTCGCGTGAGACCTTGCGCTCACGAGATCGGGAGACGCGATAATGAAAGCCGGTTTGAATTTTGCGGCCGCTGCCGTTGCGGTGGTATTGATCATTCTTGGAGCTTCGATTTTTACGGTTGATCAGCGGCAACACGCCATCGTCTTTCAGCTTGGCGAGGTGCGCAATGTGATCGAGGAACCTGGCCTGTATTTCAAATGGCCGATGATCCAGAACGTTCGTTATTTCGACAAGCGGATCCTTACGCTCGACAGTGTCGAGCCGGAACGCTTTATCACCTCGGAAAAGAAAAATGTGCTGGTCGATTCGTTTGTCAAGTGGAGGATCGTCGACCCCAAACTCTATTATATTTCGGTCGCCGGTGATGAAGCGCGAGCCAAGACACGGCTGTCGCAAACGGTGAATGCCGGTTTGCGTGAGGAATTCGGCAAGCGCACCATTAATGACGTTGTTTCGGGCGAGCGCAACAAAATCATGGAGCAGATGCGCGACAAGGCGGACCTCGATGCGCGCAAGATTGGCGTGCAGATTGTCGATGTCCGGGTGAAGCGCGTCGATCTTCCGACTGAAGTCAGTGAATCGGTCTATCGCCGTATGGAAGCCGAGCGCAAGCGCGTGGCCAACGAATTACGCTCGGAGGGTTTTGCCGAGGCCGAGAAAATCCGCGCTGACGCGGACCGGCAACGCGAAGTGATCGTCGCCGATGCCTATCGCGAAGCTCAGAAAATGAAGGGCGAAGGTGACGCCAAGGCCACGGCCACTTATGCCCAGGCTTTCAGCCAGAATCCCGAGTTCTATTCCTTTTATCGCAGTCTTGAAGCCTATCGCAACAGTTTCAAGAGCAAGAGTGACATCATTGTCGTCGAGCCGAATTCCGATTTCTTCAAGTACATGAAGAGTGTCGGTCGAGGCGGCGAAAAATCGGGTAAATGACCACCAGTCTGCTCATCGCTTTCGCGCTGATGCTGGTGCTCGAGGGTCTGGTGCCTTTTCTTGCTCCCGGTACCTGGCGCGAAACATTCCGTCGTCTGATCCAGATGACCGACGGCCAGATCCGCTTCATTGGCCTGACCTCGATGCTGGCTGGAATCGTTCTGTTGATGGTTTTTCGATGAACTGGCTGTTGCCCGAATACATTGCTGACGCTCTGCCACTGGAAGCGGCCCGGATAGAGCGTCTGCGCCGTGCTCTGCTCGACCTCTTCCGCGTGCATGGCTATGAACTGGTCATGCCGCCGCTGCTTGAATACCTGGATTCGCTGTTGACCGGATCAGGTTCTGACCTGACCTTGCGTACCTTCAAGCTGGTCGATCAGCTTTCCGGTCGCACGCTCGGACTGCGTGCAGACATGACACCTCAGGTTGCACGCATCGACGCGCACTTGCTCAATCGACAGGGCGTTACGCGTCTTTGCTACTGCGACAGCATTTTGCATACCTTGCCTGCCTCGCTGGCCGCGAGCCGCGAACCGATCCAGCTCGGTGCCGAACTCTTCGGGTACGCCGGCATCGAGGCCGATCTTGAAGTGATCCGTCTGCTGGCGGCGGCGCTGAGTACAGCCGGCACACCTGCTTCACGTATCGATATCGGGCATGTCGGAGTATTCCGTGCGCTGGCGCATGCCGCCGGACTCAATGCCGATGACGAAGTGAAAATATTGCAACTCCTGCAAGTCAAGGATATTCCGAGTCTGTACGATTGCTGCTCCAAACTGGCCGAACCTTATCGCTCCGCACTTTTACGTTTGCCTGAACTCTACGGTACTCATGATCTGCTGGAAACCGCCGCCCGTGAATTGCCTGCGCTCCCCGAGATTACCTCGGCGCTTGAGACGATGCGTCAGTTGCAGGCGGCCATGCCGGATTTGCCTTTGACCTTCGATCTCGCTGATCTGCGTGGTTACCACTACCACAACGGGGTGGTGTTTGCCGCCTATTATCCGGATTTCCCCAGCGCTATTGCGCTTGGCGGACGTTACGACGGCGTTGGCAAAGATTTTGGCCGTTCGCGACCGGCAACCGGATTCTCGATGGATCTGCGGGAAGTGGCCCGACTGGCGGCAAGCGACAAACTGGCGGGTGCAATTCTGGCGCCTTTTGCCGCGATCGATTCCGTACTGGCGGCCCGCATTGCCGAGTTGCGGGAGCAGGGCGAGATTGTTGTCGAACGCCTGCCGGGTGAAACTCTTTGCGAAGGGCCACTGTGCAACCGGAATCTCGTCGAATACAAAGGGCAATGGATTATTCAGGAAATTTCAGGAATTGATTGAAAAATGGCCAAGAACGTCGTAGTAGTCGGCACTCAGTGGGGCGATGAGGGCAAAGGCAAGATCGTCGACTGGTTGACCGATCACGCTCAGGGCGTGGTGCGTTTTCAGGGCGGCCACAATGCCGGCCACACGCTCGTTGTCGGCGAGAAAGTGTACAAACTCAATCTTGTTCCCTCAGGCATTGTTCACACGGGTGTCAACTGCTATATCGGTAACGGCGTCGTGTTGAATATTCATCACCTGATTTCCGAGATCAATGAACTTGAGTCGGGTGGCATAGAGGTTCGTTCGCGGCTCAGGATCAGCCCGGGCTGCCCACTGATCCTCGGCTATCACACTGCTCTCGACGCGGCGCGCGAGGCCGCCAAGAGTGTTGCCGCCAGGATCGGCACCACCGGCAAGGGTATTGGCCCGACTTACGAAGACAAGGTGGCGCGCCGTGCCTTGCGTGTCTACGATCTCTTCTACCCCAAGCGATTCGCCGAGAAGCTCAAGGAGAATCTTGACTACCACAATTTTGTTCTGACGCGGTATCTGGGTGCCGAGGCGGTCGATTATGAAAGCGTTCTCGCACAGGCGATGGCCGATGCCGAACTGATCAAGCCGATGGTCGCCGACGTTTCCGCTGAACTTTATTCGGCCAATCAGGCTGGCCAGAATCTTCTTTTCGAAGGCGCGCAGGGCGCCTTGCTTGATATCGACCATGGCACCTACCCCTTCGTCACTTCGTCGAACTGTGTTGCCGGTCAGGCATCGGCCGGCGCGGGCGTCGGGCCGGGAATGCTGCACTACGTGCTGGGCATCACCAAGGCTTACTGCACACGCGTTGGCGGTGGCCCTTTTCCGAGCGAACTCGATATCGAGACCACCGGCGTTCCCGGACATCAAATGTCGCAAAAGGGGCGTGAATTCGGTACCGTTACCGGGCGCAAGCGTCGCTGCGGCTGGCTCGATGTTCCCGCGCTGAAGCGCTCGATTCAGATCAATGGCGTAACCGGGCTGTGCATCACCAAGCTCGACGTACTCGATGGTCTGCCTGAACTGAAAATCTGCACGGGTTACGCGCTCAACGGAAAAATCATCACGCTGTTGCCGATGGGATCAGACGAAGTGGCTGATTGCCAGCCCATTTTTGAAAGTCTGCCGGGCTGGAGCGAATCCACCGTCGGTGCGACCTCGCAGGACGGGTTACCGGCGGCGGCACGCGCCTATCTGGCGCGCATCGAAGCCTTGTGTGAAATTCCGATCGATATCATATCGACCGGGCCGGAACGCAATGAAACCATTTTGCGCCGCCACCCCTTCGCTTGATTTGACAATCGCTGAGCCGCCTGGTTTTCGATCAGGAAAGCCGGCGTACTGCGGGCAGCCGTGATGGTGACAAAACATTTGCAGCGCAGGGCGGAGTAGGCCATGGGCATTCTCGACTGGTTCAAGAGTCGGCCCTCGCAATTCGATCCGGATCGTCCGTCCGATGCCATGACCTTGCGGGCGATCGACAAGGCCGTAACGCTGACCAACCCCCGATTGAAACTGGTGCGCTCTTATCAGGAACGTCTCGCGCCAGCAGTAGAAATCAGTGTTAACTCCATACGCGAAATGGTGCTTTCCCTGCCTCCACCAATCAAGGTTTCGGCAGCGTGCTGGTCTGCCGATCCGGTACTGAGAGCAATATTTGTCGCCGCCTCCGATATTCCTTACGCCCTCGGCCGTTCAAGTAATCTGCGAACCCTGATAGACAAGTACCCTATGCTCGATGAAGCCTATTTCATCCTCGTCATGACCTACAACGAGCAGCGCATGCTCGGGATGTCGCTGCAGGGCGATGTTGTTCAGCGCGATGTTGTTCAGACCGTCATCGGTTTTTCTGACCATGAGGCGCGTATTTGCGGGCATCAGGATACGGAGGTTCGCCATCTATTGGGAACGCAGGCGTATGAGTATCTGGTGGCTCAGGCGCTGTCGCAAATCGGCGAAGAACGATCGGAACGTCGCGAACTGCAAGATAACTGCTCGTTGATCCGTGCCCGGCTGCGCTTGCTCCAGCAGCAGGGTCCCGGTCTGGGAACGATTTTTGGATCGGCGCCCGCAGTTTCAGGCGAAAAGTTGAAGCTGGAAGCACAGCTTCTGGACAACGAGCGCCAGTTGGAGGCAATAGGCAGTCCGCAGTCGGCGCTGGATGACGAACTGGAAACTTTGCGCGAAGTGCTTGAGCATCCGGAGCGTTATATTCGCGTAGAGCAAAAACGAATGCGGATCAGTACGATGAACGTCGTGCTCGATCAGGAAAGCACCGATGTCGCTTCCGATATTGGTTTTTCGCTGGCGCAACTGAAGGGTATTCCACAGTTACAGAGGGCGTTTGTTCTGGCGCGCTTTGCCCGAGCCGAGCTACCTGAGGCCAGGATGAATTTTGACGATGCAGTGCGCTATCTTTGAGTTGGCCACAAATCCCGGAATTTTTTGGGTTGGGGCCATGCCTGAAAAGGCTTGTAATGTTGTCTGGTGCCCAGGAAGGGACTCGAACCCCCACAGTGTTGCCACCACTAGGACCTGAACCTAGCGCGTCTACCAATTTCGCCACCTGGGCAGTTCCAGAGAAGGGCGAATTCTAAAGGAACACAAGAAAATGTCAATAAAAAAACTTTCCAGGATCAGAAGAAACGATCCCCACTTCGCGCGTGAAGTGGCCAAATATGAACAGCCCCTGCCGTCTCGCGAGTATGTTCTGCAAGTGGTAGAAGAGCAGGGCAAGCCGGTCAGTTTCGACGAACTGTGCACTCTGCTCGACATCCATCAACTGGAACACGAAATGTTCCAGCGCCGTCTCGCTGCCATGGAGCGCCAGGCGCAACTGATGCGCAACCGCAAGGGCTCGTACATTGTTCCGGAGCATGCCAGCCTGATTGCCGGGCGCATTGAAGGGCATGCCGACGGATACGGTTTCCTCGTTCCCGATGACGGTGGCGACGATCTGTTTCTTGATGCCAAGCAAATGTCCAGGGTGTTGCATCGTGATCGTGCGCTGGTGCGGATCACCGGGCTGGATCGCAAGGGGCGGCGCGAAGGCGCCATTGTCGAAGTGCTCGAACGCGCCAACAGCCGGGTCGTAGGCCGGGTCCTGATCGAGCATGGCATTACCGTCGTGGTGCCCGAAAACCGGCGCATCAATCAGGATATTCTCGTCCCGCCGGACAGGAAGACCCGAGTCAAGGCGGGTCAGGTGGTGATGGTCGAGATCATCGAACAGCCCAACCGCCATGCACAGCCGATCGGGCGGATTGTCGAAGTGCTCGGCAACTATGCCGATCCAGGCATGGAAATCGAGATCGCTCTGCGCAAGCATGACTTGCCTTTCGAGTTCTCGTCAAAGGCCATTGAAGAAACCAGGGCGCTAGCGGACAAAGTCACCAAGGCCGAGTGGGCCGGACGCAAGGACCTGCGCGATTTGCCGCTGGTGACCATCGACGGCGAAACGGCAAGGGACTTTGACGACGCCGTATTCGCCGAGAAAAAAGGGCGCGGCTGGCGGCTGGTGGTGGCCATTGCCGACGTCAGTCACTATGTACGGCCCGGCATGGCGCTTGATCGTGAGGCGATGGAGCGCGGCAATTCCGTTTATTTCCCCCGGCGCGTGATCCCCATGCTGCCGGAAAAGCTCTCCAACGGTCTGTGTTCATTGAATCCCGATGTCGAGCGTCTGGCCATGGTCTGCGACATGGATATCAACAACAGCGGAGAAATCAAGGGCTACACTTTTTACCCGGCGGTTTTTCGTTCCCGGGCACGTTTGACCTACAACCAGGTGTGGAGCTGGCTTTCCGCTGAAGCACAGCCCGAGAGCGATATTCACCGTGCCCTGCAGCCGCAGTTGCAGGCGCTCTATGCACTTTTTCATATCCTGCTCAAGGCGCGACACAAACGCGGTGCGATCGACTTCGAGACGATCGAGACGATGATGCTGTTCAACGATCAGGGAAAAATCGACAACATCGTTCCGGTTTACCGCAACGATGCCCACCGCCTGATCGAGGAATGCATGCTGGCGGCCAACGTCTGTGCCTCGGCCTTCCTTGAAGCGCACCAGCAGCCCTGTCTGTATCGTGTGCATGAAGGCCCGACACCGGAGAAGCTCGAAGGTCTGCGCGACTTCCTCAAGGAGTTCGGCCTGGGACTTCCGGGAGGAGAGGATCCGACGGCCAAGGACTATGGCGTGCTGCTCGAAAAGATAAAACCGCGCCCGGATGCCCAACTGTTGCAGACGGTGATGCTGCGCTCGCTGCGTCAGGCCATGTACAGCCCCGACAATGTCGGCCACTTTGGCCTGTCCTACGAACACTACACGCACTTCACTTCGCCGATCCGGCGTTATCCCGATCTGCTGGTGCATCGATCGATCAAGGCGGTGCTCGACGGTACGCGATATACGCCGGGCAAGTGGGACGAAATCGGCTTGCACTGTTCGCTGACCGAGCGGCGAGCCGACGAAGCCACACGCGACGTCAACAACTGGCTCAAGTGTTACTACATGCGTGATCGTATCGGCGAGGAATTTGCCGGAACGATTGCCGCCGTGGTGCCTTTTGGCGTCTTCGTCGCCCTCGATTCGGTCTATGTGGAAGGCCTGGTGCATGTCTCCGAGCTCGGTGAAGATTACTTCAAATACGACAATGTCAAGCACCTGATGCTCGGCGAGCGCAGTGGCCAACGCTATCGTCTGGGTGACCGACTGCAGGTAAAACTGGTGCGTGCCGATCTGGAAACCGGTCGCATCGACTTTGTTCTCGCGACGCCCGCAGCGACGGCACACGTACCGACGGCGAAACCTGCGGTAAAAGCGTTGGCCAAATCCGAACAAAAGTCCGGATCCCCGGCAAGCGAAAAGAATCCGGTGGTGGCGAAAAAACACCGCTAGAAATTGTTGGTCAGGTTAGCTGACAAAAATCTATACTGCATACGAGAATCATTCATGTCACAGACCAGCTTCATCCACGGCTTTCACGCCATCATCGCCAAGCTGCGTTATCAACCCGACGCCATTCTTGAAATCTTCGTCGATGCCGAACGTCATGATGCCCGGGTGCGTGATCTGATGCGCCATGCCGAACTGCACGCAGTCCGGGTCGTTCCGGTTGATGCAAAACGCCTTGCCGGCATGGCCGGTGGCGGCGCGCGTCATCAGGGCGCGGTGGCCAGGGTTTCCGGCGAGTCGCGTCATGTCACGCTCGATGATGTGCTGGATACCCTTGAAGAACCGGCCTTCCTTCTGGTGCTCGATGGTATTCAGGATCCGCACAATCTCGGTGCCTGTCTGCGCGTTGCCGATGCCGTTGGCGCGCACGCCGTGATCGCCCCGAAGGACCGGGCCGTCGGGCTGACGCAAACAGCCATCAAGGTCGCCAGCGGCGCGGCGGAGAGCGTGCCCTACATTACCGTGACCAATCTGGCGCGCACCTTGCGTGAGCTGAAGGAACGTGAAATCTGCCTGATCGGCACTGATGCCGAAGCCAGACAGGATCTCTATACGGCGCAGTGGCCGCTGGCCACCGCCTGGGTGCTTGGCGCCGAGGGGGATGGCCTGCGCCGACTGACACGCGAAACCTGCGATCAACTGGTGCACATTCCGATGCTCGGCTCGGTGCAAAGCCTGAATGTGTCGGTAGCCACCGGCGTGTGCCTGTATGAGGCCAGGCGGCGGCGCGGAACCTGAATGGCCTGAATTTGTGGCCAGTGTTCTTATTAATTTGCAATAACTTTGCACCGTCAGGATCCAGCCTGACCAAGGAGGAATGACATGCCTGAGCTCGACCGGTCGCAGCGTCGACGCCGCAATATGGCACTGGCCGTAGTCGTGGCGGCCTTCGTCATTTCATTCTTCCAGCGTTTCGCGCCGGCAGGCATTGCCCAGGATCTGTCTGCGGCCTTTGGCACCACCGCCTCATCGCTCGGCGTCCTGGCAGCAACCTATTTCTATGTCTACACCGTGATGCAGGTGCCAACCGGCATCTTTGTCGACACCTTCGGACCGCGCCGCATTCTCCTCTTTGGCGGTATTGTTGCCGCAGCGGGCAGCCTTTTGTTCGGCATGGCGTCGACGCTGGAGATGGCGCTGGTCGGGCGCACCCTGATCGGCCTGGGTGTCTCGGTCACCTTCATTTCCATGCTCAAGTTCATCGCGGTCTGGTTTGATGAGAGCCGCTTTGCCAGCATGGTCGGTCTCAGCATGCTGGTCGGCAATCTTGGCTCGGTATTGGCCGGTTTTCCGCTCTCGTGGCTGGCGCAGGCAGCCGGGTGGCGCAGTGTATTTATCGTCGTGGCGGGTATATCCCTGCTGCTCGGAATCGCCTGCTGGGTACTGGTGCGAGATCATCCGCACAGTCCGCTCGGTAGCGTGATCAGGAAGCCGCACTTTGATCGCACGGTGGTGTTCAGCGGCTTGCTCCAGGTCGTCAGGAATCGGGCCACCTGGCCAGCGGCATGGATAAATTTCAGTGTCAGCGGCAGTTTTTTTACCTTCGGTGGTCTGTGGGCGACGCCCTTCCTGATTCAGGTACACGGAATGTCGCGGGCAGTTGCCGCCAGTCACGTCAGTTTGTATTTCGCCGGGTTTGCGCTCGGTTGCGTCGGCATCGGTGCCATTTCTGATCGCCTTGGCCAGCGCAAGCCGGTACTGACCGTCGGTACCCATCTGTACGCAATGACCTGGCTGGTCTGGCTCTCCGGGGTGGCGCTGCCGCTTGAGGCGAGCTACGCCCTGTTTGCCTTGATGGGGATTCTCACCGCCAGCTTCACACTGACCTGGTCGTGCGCCAAGGAAGTCAATCCGCCCCTGCTCTCCGGCATGTCGACCAGTGTCACGAACATGGGCGGCTTCCTCGCCGGAGCGATATTGCAACCCCTGTTCGGCTGGGTGATGGATCTGCATTGGGCCGGCGGTGTGAGCAGCAGTGGTGCACGTCTTTATACTGCCGGGGATTATCATGCCGGTTTGCTGCTGCTGACGATGACGGCGAGCATTGGCGCCATCGCCTTGTGGCGTATTCGCGAAACGAATTGCCGCAATATCTGGAAGCCAGCGCTTGTGGCGCAGATTCTGAAGTAGGCCTGACCCCCGGCGCTGAGGCGTAAATGGGCAATGGTTTCGCCAGGAAAACGCTTGCAGACAAGCGATCGTTTCAGCGTTTTCATGTCTGCGCACTCCTCTGCGTCAATGCGTTCTCAGTGACGAAAGCGCGGGTAGCCAAGTTTTTTTGCTTGAACGTTCCTGATCTTTTATTGCCTTAATTGGTCGATAAATATTCAAGCAGGGCTGTGTTGCGAATCCCGGATTTTAAGAATCGCTTGTGGTGCGCTGTTTACTTCCGCTCTCTACTCCGATTCCAGGGTGCCCGCTGCACGCGCTAACGTTTTTTTCGTCAATGAAAGAAAGTAATGAAGATCGAGAACAACCGGGGTGCCTTCTGGTCTGAACTGCGCACCCGGTTCAAGGCCCAGATGCCGACCCGCGAATCTCTGGAGAGCCACCGCTGGTTGCGGCCGATTGCCCACCGCGTCACCGAGCCCGAACTCTGGCACATGAAAACGGAGCCCCTCGCCCGAGGAGTGGCGATCGGGTTGTTCTGGGCCTTCGTCAGCCCGATCGCGCAGATCATCATCGCTGCCGCCCATTGCGTCTGGTGGCGAGGCAACATCCCGGTGGCTGTCGCGGTCACCCTGATCACCAATCCGCTGACCATTGGTGCCTGGCTCTATCTTGCCTACCAGGTGGGTTCGCTGTTTGTTTCCGGGCCTGACACGACGAGCGCCATAGTGCCCGCAAGTGGGGTTTTCGGGATGCTTCAGTCTTTCGGCTGGCCGACGGTGCTGGGCATGGCCATTTTTGCGATCGGGGGTTCACTTCTCGGTTACCTGCTGGTGCGCACCGGTTCGCGCCTCTGGTTTCACTGGCGTGTCGCGCGACGCGCCAGACGCCGCTCGCGCGCAGAAGGATAGGAAATTCAACCTGGAACAATCGCTCGTTCACCGCAACGGCACAGGAAAATTTCTTAAAGCAAATGCGGACTTCGTGCCTTTACGCATCGCGCCGAGCTTCAAGTATCCCCGCCCGGGTATCCTGCCCGCGTCAGACAGGTCCGGCTTGTATTACGGGAAAAGATCACGAACGAGCTCGACGCCCGATAGAAACAGGTCTCCTACCAGCGCACCCGAGCGGAGCGCTCTGCTGACTGCGTTGCTTTTCTATCGCCAGTATGCTGTCGGCTAGTGTTTCCGGGTCGAGTCGGGTGCGTTTTGATTCCTTCTGCTGGTAGTCAGCGAGTGCTTTCTCGACTGCCTCCGCGTCAAGGATCGAGATCGGTGAACCGCAGTTATTACAGGACGCTTGCGTTCGGATGTCGACCGGTGCGCCGCAGCCAGTGCAATGGAAGGTGCCGATGCGTGCCGCCAGTGCAGTAATTTCGGCGGGAGCAAGCTGGCGAACAAAACCCTTTTCGATCATGAACTGCGCGAAGGAAGTGAATCGTCCGTGATTCTGCAGACAGCGGTGATAGGTGAAACGACCGCTGCGCACCACATCGAGCCCGGCAAACAGCTTGTCCCTGCAGCGCGGACAACGCAAGATGGCCGGGTGCGGCTGGCGCTGGTCGCTACGGTGGGCGTGGATCAGCTTGAACAGATCGATGATGCCACCCGGATTGATCTGTACGCTTTCATACTGATCGAACCAGATGCCCTGGCAGGGGAAGCAAAGATCAAGTACTAACGTGCCGAAAATTCGATGCGGCAGCTCCAGCCGCGTCATCGGCTGGGTGCACGATGGGCAGGCGGATAGCCCGGTTTGCGGCAGATCATTCATCGCTGGATCGTCGTCAGGAACACCGAAGGGATTCTACCGTTTTGTACAGGGTTTGTTTGGGGGCTCAAGGTTTTTTCGAGTCAAGTCATGTCCGTCAAGGATATCGATTGACGGGCGTTGCTGACCGAACTTTGAAAAGCAAAGCGCCCGGCAATGCCGGGCGCTTGCGGATGTTGATTCAGCAAAGGGCAATCAAAGAATCATCCCCGCCCCAACCGTATTGTTGCTCGATTCGTCGATGACGATGAACGCCCCGGTTCCCCGGTTTTCGGCATAACTGTCGGCAAAGATCGGCTGCGCCAGCTTGAAGCTGACTTTCGCGATGTCGTTCATGGCCAGTTTTTCGGCGGCCTGGTGTTCCATGGTGTTGATGTCCATGCGGAACTCGATTCCGGCGAGCATCGCCTTGCTGTCGCGCGTGGTGTGCCGGATCAGATATTTGCGGCGAGGGTCGAGTGGCGATTCGGAGAGCCAGCAGAGCATGGCGTCGATCTGTTTGGTGACGCTTGGCAGCTCACCGGTTTTGACGATCATGTCGCCACGCGAGATGTCGATTTCGTCGTCGAGCAGGAGCGTGATCGATTGTTCTGCGAAGGCCTGGGGTAAGGACCCGGTGTTGATCTGGATGTCCTTGACGTGCGTTTCCCGACCGGAAGGCAGCACGGTCACGGCATCGCCAATGGCCACCACGCCCGATTCGACGCGCCCCATGAAACCCCGGTAGTCATGCAGCTCGGGGTTGGCCGCATCCTGCGGTCGGCAGACGTACTGCACCGGGAAACGGAAGCTTTCCTGATGATCGACGTGCGAGGCGCTTGCCGCTTCGAGCAAATCGATCAGCGTGGGGCCCCGATACCAGTCCAGCCGCTCGCCGCGATCGACGATCATGTCACCGTTCAGTGCCGAGAGCGGAATGAAATGCACATCCTCAATGCCCAGCCTGGCGGCAAAGGCGAGGTAGTCGGCCATGATCCGGTCAAAGACCTCCTGCGAGTAGTCGACGAGGTCCATCTTGTTGATGGCGACGACGATATGCGGAATGTTGACCAGGTGGGCGAGGTAGGAGTGGCGTCGCGTCTGCGTCAGTACGCCTTTGCGCGCATCGATCAGGATGATGGCCAGATCGGCGGTCGAGGCGGCGGTGACCATGTTGCGTGTGTACTGCTCGTGCCCCGGCGCGTCGGCGATGATGTATTTGCGCGTACCGGTAGTGAAGTAGCGATAGGCCACATCGATGGTGATTCCCTGTTCGCGCTCGGCCTGCAGGCCGTCGGTGAGCAGCGACAGATCGATGGCTTCCATTCCGCGCTTTTTCGAGGTGCGCTCCATGGCGTGCAGCGTGTCGGCAAGAATCGTCTTGGAGTCGAACAGCAGACGACCAATCAGCGTGCTCTTGCCATCGTCGACGCTGCCGCAGGTGAGGAAGCGCAGCAGGCCGTTGTCTTGAATCTCGGCCGGGATATTTTCAATTGCTGACATAAAAACCTTTCGAATTACTTAAAAGCGAACCACCAAGGCACCAAGAAGCTAATCCCCGTGGGACAAAGATTCACCAAGAAAGACCACAAGAAATTCTCGACACAGTAAAGCTTTGTCTTGAATGCTTTTCTTGGTGGAACTTGGTGCCCTTGGTGTCTTGGTGGTGGATTTTGCCTTTCAGAAATACCCTTCCTTTTTCCGTTGCTCCATGGAAGCCTCCGAAGTCTGGTCGTCAAGGCGCGTCGCACCGCGTTCGGTGATGGTGGTGATGGCCGTTTCGGCGATGATCCTGGCGATGGTGTCGGCATCGGATTCAACCGGTGCGGTGCAGGTGATATCGCCGACCGTGCGGAAGCGCACCCGCACATTCTCGATGGTGTCGCCGGGCCTGGCCGGGGTAATGTCGGTCACGGGCAGCATGCCGCCCTGACGGCGCACTATGGCCCGCACGTGGGCGTAGTAGATCGACGGCAGTTCAAGCTGTTCGCGCTCGATGTATTGCCAGACATCGAATTCAGTCCAGTTCGAGATCGGGAAGACGCGGATGTTTTCGCCCTTGAAGCTGCGCGCATTGTAAAGATCCCAAAGCTCGGGGCGCTGGTTCTTCGGGTCCCACTGGCCGAATTCGTCGCGGAAGGAGAAGATGCGCTCCTTGGCGCGTGCCTTCTCTTCATCTCGGCGGGCACCACCGATACAGGCGTCGAAACCGAATTCCTCGATGGCTTCGAGCAGCGTCACCGACTGGTGCTTGTTGCGCGATTCATCCGCCGACTTGAGTACGACCGTGCCGCGCGCCATCGAATCTTCGACCGAACGCACGATCAGCCGCTCGCCGAGCTCGGCGGCGCGCTTGTCGCGAAAGTCGGTCACTTCCTTGTAATTGTGGCCGGTGTCGATGTGCATCAGCGGGAAGGGAAACCTGCCGGGACGGAAAGCTTTTTCAGCAATGCGCAGCATGCAGATCGAATCCTTGCCACCGGAAAAGAGCAGCACCGGATTGCTGCACTGTCCGGCTACCTCGCGCATGATGTGAATGGCCTCGGATTCGAGCCAGTCAAGGTGGGAGAGGGTTTGTTTGGTGAGCGTCGTCATAAGAACCTTAATTCATTAAAATCTCACCACCAAGTCACCAAGGACACCAAGCTACACCAAGAAAAACATAAGAATTTCTTGGTGAAACTTTGTGCTCTTGGTGACTTGGTGGTTCAAGCCTTTTTAACATGCAACCCACATTCCTTGGAGTCCGGTGCTTCCCACCACCAGCGACCGGAGCGGACGTCTTCACCGGGGGTGATGGCGCGTGTGCACGGGGCGCAGCCGATGCTCGGGTAGAAGCTGTCGTGCAGGGCGTTGTACGGCACTTTGTGCAGCTTGATATAGGCCCACACTTCCTTCTCGCTCCAGTCGGCCAGCGGGTTGAATTTTTCAATCCCGTTGCTTGCGTCGAACGTACGGATCGGCAAGCCCTCGCGCGTTGCCGACTGTTGCGCGCGCATGCCGGTTATCCACGCCTTCTTGCCGGCCAGCGCGCGCTGCAGCGGTTCGACCTTGCGCGCGTGGCAGCAGCCCTTGCGCAGTTCGACCGACTCGTAGAAGGCGTTGATCCCGTTCACTCGCGTATAGGTCTCGACCAGCTCGTGGCGTGGGTAATATAGCGTGAGCGCGAGGCCGTAATGCTGTTTGACTTCGGCGATCAGATCGTAGGTTTCAAGCGGTAGACGACCGGTATCGAGCGAGAAGATTTCGATCGCTACTTTGTCAGCGAGCATCAGGTCGGTCAGCACCATGTCTTCGGCGCCGAGGCTGTTGGCGAAAACGGCCGGGGAAAAATCGCTGGCGATTTGACGCAGCAGCGTGCGCGCGGCGGCTGATTTCCCTGCCACGGACTCAAGCAATGCAGACTCGTTGAGATCGATGTTCATGTGCAGGTTTCAGGCCGTACGACGGCGGAAGAGCGGCTGCGGCTGGTCGACAGCGGCCTGGTAGGTTTCGCTGAAGTCGCGCAGGCTGGCCAAAGCCGCTGCGATATCCTTGTCCTCGCGCAAGGCATAGGCATCAATGCCGCAACGCTTCATGTAAAACAGTTGATCCTGCAGTACATCGCCGATGGCGCGGATTTCACCACGATAGGAATACCGGTCACGCAACAGGCGGGCACTCGAATAGCCGCGACCATCGGTGAACTTCGGGAAATTCACGCCAATGACGGCAAAGTGTTCGAGGTCGCCGGCTATGGCTTCGGGGCCCTCGCTGCTGTCCAGCCAGACACCCGTCGGGCTATTACGCGAAAGTATTTCATCCCTGCGCGCCAGCCATACGGCGAGCGGCAGCAGGGCCGGAGTATCGGGCAGGGCAATCGATTCTGCCGTCTGTTCCCCGTCGAATCTGAGGATCTGCCAGGGGTCGTCGACGATCTGGCCGTTCTTGATGATCCTAGGCATTGGCGACTTTCGTAATCGTTTCGTTTGCCGCGCTGCTGGCTGCGGTTTTTGCCTCGCTGACGGCTGCGCTGTTCGGCGATCTCCGCTTGTCACGCCCGGCATAGGCGCGCTGCTTGAAGGGCTCGACGCCGACCCGGTCGAAGGTGTCGATGAAGCGTTCTTCGGGTGTCCGCTGTTCGATATAGACATTGACCAGCGCCTCGATGACCAGCGGCACTTCTTCGGCGTAGAACGAGGGGCCAATCACCTTGCCAATCGTCGTGCTGTTGCCTTGCTGGCCACCCACGGTGATCTGGTACCACTCCTCGTTGTTCTTGTCGACGCCGAGAATGCCGATGTTGGCGACGTGATGATGACCGCATGAATTCATGCAGCCCGAGATGTTGAGCGAAATGTCGCCAATGTCGTAGAGATAGTCGAGATCGTCGAACTTTTTGTTTACGGCATCGGCAATCGGTATCGATCGGGCGTTGGCCAGCGAGCAGAGGTCGCCGCCGGGGCAGCAGATCATGTCGGTGAGCAGGCCGATATTCGGCGTCGCCAGCCCATGGATGCGCGCGATTTTCCAAACCTCGTAAAGATCGCGCTTCCTGATATCGGAAAGCACCACGTTCTGTTCGTGGGTGACGCGCAGTTCGCCAAAGCTGAAACGCTCGGCCAGATCGGCAACGGCTTCCATCTGCACATCGGTGATGTCGCCGGGGGAACTCCCGGCGCCTTGAGCGAAAGCGTGACCGCCGCGTAGCCCGGAACCTTGTGTGCATGCACGCAGCGATTGACCCAACGGGCAAAGGCCTTGTCCTCCTTCAGGTGAGCCACGAACGAGAGGTCTTCAGCCGGCAGATTCTCGTAAATGGGGGGAGCGAAATGCCGGGCCACCCGGTCAAACTCGGCGTCGGTCAGTGTCGTCGGGCCGTCTTTCAGGTGCGACCACTCTGCTTCGACCTGGCGGGTAAACTCCTCGATGCCCAGCGCATTGACCAGAATCTTGATGCGCGCCTTGTACATGTTGTCACGGCGGCCGTAGCGGTTATAAACGCGCAGCACGGCATCGAGGTAGGAGAGCAGATGCCGGCGCGGCAGATACTGGCGAATGACCTTGCCGATGACCGGGGTGCGGCCGAGACCGCCGCCGACAAACACCTTTACGCCGATTTCACCGATTTCACCGTTCTCGCTGCTTTCGTTCCTGACGATTTCCAGCCCGACATCGTGTGCGCGAATGACGGCACGATCCTGTGCGGCGGCATTGACGGCGATCTTGAACTTGCGCGGCAGATAGGCAAATTCAGGGTGGAACGTGGACCACTGGCGCAGGACTTCGCAATACGGACGCGGGTCGGTCAGTTCATCCGGCGCAATCCCGGCAAACGGGTCGCTGGTGATGTTGCGGACGCAATTGCCGGAGGTTTGTACGGCATGCATTTCAACACTCGCCAACTGGCCAAGGATTTCGGGGGTTTCTTCAAATTTCGGCCAGTTGAGCTGCATGTTCTGGCGCGTCGTGAAGTGCCCGAAGCTGCGGTCGTAGCGGCGGGAAATCTCCGCCAGTTTGCGCAGTTGTGCCGCCGCCAGCATGCCGTAGGGAATGGCGATGCGCAGCATCGGGCCATGACGCTGGATGTAAAGCCCGTTTTGCAGCCGCAATGGACGTAGTTCATCATCAGAGAGGGTGCCGGCCTGGTGGCGTTCGATCTGTCCGCGATACTGCACAACGCGTTCGTTGATGATCTGCTGGTCTATGCTGTCATAGCGATACATGGTTCGCTCCTGTTCAAATCTTTACAAGGTAATCAGTTTGCCGCCGATCAACACCAGCATGCTGGCAAGGATAGGCCGCAAAAAACGATCCGGTACTCGCGCCGAGGCGTGGCTGCCAAGCCAGATCCCGGGTAGTGAGCCCAGCAGCAGGCTGCCGAGAAGCGACCAGTCGACGCTGCCGATAGCCCAGTGTCCGAGCCCGGCAATCAGTGTCAGCGGTACGGCATGGGCGATGGCTCTGTTTGGGCAGGAGCGAAAGCGCCCAGATGGTCAACAGGGAGGCCGGAATGCTGCCGCTGGCCAGCAGGCCGGTGATGCGCCAGTCAACATGCCCTTTTCTGGAGTGCACGGTGGTGCCGCCGGCCTTGGTAATGGCGGCATAGAGCAGGTCGGTACCGACCGCCGTGGCCGGATGGATGCCGAAGAGCAGCACCAGCAGCGGGGTCATCAGCGAGCCGCCGCCGACGCCGGTCAGCCCGACGATGGCGCCAACGACAAAGCCTGAGAGGGTATAAAGCCAGTCCATGGTGCGCTGCAATAATTAAAGTCAGCGCATGGTATCAGCCGATGGCTTGTTGGAAAAAGAATATTCGGTTAGATTGTTAGAACTAATTGTTATTTAGTATTTTGATGAAACTGGAAAATCCGGGTGCAGGCGTTTCAAGCAGGCCCCGAAGAATCCCCTGAGGGCAATAGCACCGAGAAGGGCGCACAAAAAATTTAGCTTGCAAGCAAGTGAGTTACATTTACTCATAACCATTTGTTTATATATGTTTTATGTTCTCCGTGCTCTCCGTGTTAAATGAGATTCGATAATGAAGTTACAGCAACTGCGTTATCTCGTCGAAGTCGCTCGTTGTGGTCTCAATGTCTCGGAGGCCGCCGAGGTGCTTTACACCTCGCAGCCAGGGGTTTCCAAGCAGATCAAGCTGCTTGAGGACGAGCTGGGCGTCATCGTCTTCGAGCGCAGCGGCAAGCGTCTGACGGCGATTACCGAGCCGGGCAAACGGGTACTCGAAATCGCCGAGCGCATCCTGCAGGAGGCCGACAACATCAAGCGCGTCGGCGAAGAGTATGCCGGCGGGGATTCCGGCAGCCTGGTGCTGGCCACCACGCATACCCAGGCGCGTTACGCCCTGCCTTTTGTGGTCAGGAATTTCATCGAGCGTCATCCGAAGGTTCGGTTGTCGATGCATCAGGGCAGCCCGACGCAGATCGCCGAATGGACGCTCAAGGGCGAGGCGGATATCGCCATTGCCACCGAAGCCCTCGACCAGTACCCGCAACTGGTCATGCTGCCGTGCTATCAGTGGGGGCACAGCGTCATTGCCCCGCTCGGGCATCCGCTGCTCGCCGAGCGCTCGATTTCGCTGGCCACGCTGGCGCGCTGGCCGCTGATTACCTATGACCCGGCATTTACCGGCCGTTCGCTGATCAACAAGGCGTTCGAGCGCGCGCAACTGACCCCCAACGTCGTGCTGGCGGCCATTGACTCCGACGTGATCAAGACCTATGTGAATCTCGGTCTCGGGCTCGGCATCATCGCCAGCATGGCCTTTGACCCGGAGCGTGACCTCGGCCTGCAGGCGATCGATGTCGGTCATCTCTTCGGCTCGAATACAACGCGTATCGGCTTGCGGCGAGGCACTTACATCCGCCAGTACGAATACGATTTCATTGAACTGTTTGCCTCACAACTGTCGAAAAAGGCCGTCGACATGGCGATGGCGGGTCATGGAGTCAACGATGAATATCAACTTTGATCAGGCACGCCGGCCGGGCCTTCTCGCCCGGGTGCTGACGACGATAGTCGGCCTGGTGCTGCTGACGGCGGCCTTCATGTTTTCTCTCGTCTTCTTTGCCGTTGTGGCGGTTGCCGGGCTGCTCTTCTGGATGTATTTCATGTGGAAGACGCGCGCCTTGCGCCAGCAGTTACGGGAACGAATGGATGAGCAGGTGCGCGCTGGGGCTTTCGAGCCGCCGGTTTCCGAGCCTGCTGCGGGCGGAGAGATCATCGAGGGTGAAGCGGTTCGCGTGGTGGACGCTGGCCGGCAACTCGATCAAGCACCCTGATTCAGCCTGGCGCCGACGCCACCACCCGGTTGCGCCCACCCTCCTTGGCCTGGTACAAGGCCGAGTCTGCGGCGTGAATCAGCGCCAGGCCGTCAGCTTCCGAGCCGGTGGCCATGGCCACGCCGACGCTCAGGGTGACCGGAATCTTCTGCGCTTCCCACTCGAAAGCGGTTTTCTCGACCTGCATGCGGATACGTTCGCCGATCTGCACGGCGATACGCAGGTTGGCGTTGGTCAGAATGGCGGCAAACTCCTCGCCGCCATAGCGGAAAACCATGTCCTCGGCACGCGAAGTGCTGCGCAGGATGTCGGCCAACTGGCGCAGGACGGCATCGCCCGCCGCGTGGCCAAAGCTGTCGTTGATCCGCTTGAAGTGGTCGATGTCGAGCATCAGGCAGGCCAGCGGCGCGCCGCTGGACTGGGCAAAGATCAACTCCGACGCCAGAAAATCGAGTCCGTTGCGGCGATTGGGAAGCTGCGTCAGGGTGTCGGTCAGCGCATCCTGCAAAAGCCGTTTCTGGGCCACCGCAAACTCGTCGGTCGAGCGCATGATGCCGAGGCGTTCACGCTGGATTTCCTCCTTCAGAATCAGCATGCGCGCTGCCGTATTGAGGTGCACGCGCAGCGTTTGCGCATTCAGCGGCTTGACCAGCACATCATCGGCGCCGGCATCGATGGCTTCAAGGATGCGAGTCTCGTCTTCCGGCGTCGCCAGAAGCAGGGCATAGCATTCCTTGCCTGTAAGCGTCAGCCGCAGGCTGTGACAAAAATCGGTCGACTTCATGCCCGGCATCGACATGTCGGCGATGACGATCTGCGCCGGACGGCGCAGCGCCTGGGCCAATCCCTCAGCCGTATCATCGACCAGCACAGGCTGGTGACCGAGGTTCTCGATCTGCTGCATCAGTGCCGGGAGTTCCGGAAGCGGGATGCCGATCAGTTGCACAAGCAGACACGGCGAAGGGGCGCGCCGGTTCTCGGTGTCTGAGGCCGTTCCCATCCGGCGCAGGGGCGGACTGGCCGCAAGAATTTCGGCAAAGGGAGGAATGTCCCTGGTGCGTACCTGCAGCTTGGCGCCCCATTCGCGCCAGCGCTCGACCATCTTGTCGACCAGTTCGTTGAGTGTTTCGCCGCCGATGCCAAGACGCGCCGCACGAGCCAGCAGAGCCGGCAGCAGACCCCAGCGTGACTCTTCATCGACCATGCAGACATGCGCCAGCGAACTGGCGAAACTCAGCGAATGAGTCAGCGTCTGCACCCGTGAACCATCGGCAAAACCGGCGGCATCGGGGTTTTCGTGGTGGAAGGCCGCCTGGATGAGCACCTCGGGCAGCCCCCACTCGTCGAGCAGGGTAGCCGCCAGCTCGTGGTGATCCATGGTAAATCGTTCCTGCTCCAGCGTCGCCAGGTCCAGGCGCCGATCACGCGCGGCAAGCAGGATTTCGGCATACTCGTCGGGGAACAGCGAGGCCAGAGCCAGTTCGCCGACCCGTGCCAGCAGACCGATGGTGAAGATTTCCTCACTTGATATCTGCGCGAAATGGGCCAGTTCCTGACAGGCAATGCCGGTGGCCAGGGAGTGTCCCCAGAAGCCTTCGTAATCGAAGGCCGAGCACACTCCGCTCTTGTGGCTGTGCATGACGGAGAGTCCTATGACCAGATCGCGTACACGAAACGAGCCGAGGGCAACGATTGCACGCTGCAGGGAAACCATCGGTCGCGAGCGGCCAAAGGCGGCCGCATTGGCAAAATAGAGCATGCGTCCGGCGATTGCCGGGTCGGATTGAACCAGTTGCACCAGATCGGCAATCCGGAAATCGTCGCGCTGCAACAGCCGGATGATCGACAAGGCGACCCCCTTCGGCGAGGGCAGCTTGCCCGTCGCCTTCAGTGCGGCGTAGCGATCAGGGTCAACAAGGCGCATTAAGGACAATTTCCGGTACGGTTCCCGCATCATAAACCCGGGGGCTCGTTCCAGGTCAAGCCGCCTGTCGCGAAAGACCTGCCGCCCATGACCAGCGAAGCTATGGACCGGGCGCCGGGACGATGACTTAATTTCCCCGCGCCGCCGGGTCCTGACGGTAGAAGAGGCTCATCTGCGCGTAGAGTGCCGGATATTCTTCGCTCAGGATGTCCGGAGTTTCAAAGAAGGTTTCGCTCATGACGGCAAAGAATTCGCCGGGGCTCTCGGCTGCGTAGGGATCAAGCAGGGTTCCTTCACCGCGTTCCTCGGCTTCATCAACCAGCGCACAGAAATCCTCGTAGGCCGCCAGCAGCGTTGCTTCCCACGCCTTGCGCGAGACGCTGGCCGGTAGTGGCGGGATGCCGTTGGCCTCGCCGTTGAGCATGTCGAGCTTGTGCGCGAATTCGTGGATGACGACGTTGTAGCCTGCGCCGGCCATCTGCGCGTCGTGCCATGAAATGAGCAGGGGCCCCCCATCCCAGGCTTCGCCCGAGGCGATATCGTCATATTCATGGACAACACCGAATTCGTCTTCGACGACTCGCGGGATGATGAACTCGTCCGGATAGACAATGATGCCAACCCAGTTGCGATAGCTCTCCAGCCCGATGTTGAGAATCGGCAGGCAGCCCTGCGTGGCAATCGATACGCACAGGGCGTCAGTCAGTTCAAGGCCACCGGCGCTGGTAAATTCCTTTTCGGCCAGGAAGGCTTCGGTCAGCTTGCGCAGGCGGGTTTTCTCTTCGACGTTGAGCCGTTCGACAAAAGGCAGGCTGGCCAGCGTTTGCTGCCACAGTGCCTCGGGCAGAGGCATGGCCTGTGATGTCCCGCGCAGCCAGTTGAGGAGTTTTCCGATGGCCATGCGTCTAGCGGGCCTGATGCGAGGTGGTCAGATAGATGCCGACAAAGATCAGGGCAATGCCGGCGAAGTGGTAAGTCTGCGGCACTTCGCTGAGGAAGAGGGCCGCCAGCAGGATGCCGAAAACCGGCATCAGGTGAATGAAAAGGCTGGCTTTGCTGGCACCGACTTCGCCGACGGCGCGGTTGTAGAAGATATAACCGAGAAAGCCGGGGAAGATTCCGGTGTAGGCGATTCCGGCGAGCGAGGTGGGCGTGGGATCAATCAATCGACCCTGAGCAATTTCCCAGGCATAGGCAGGAGCCAGGGCCAGCAGGCCGACGGCGATCAGGGCCGCGAGCAGGAGCATCGGGTGCACACCGGGCGGTCGCCATTGCAGGCCAATCGTGTAGAAAGCCCAGATGAATACGGCGCCGAGCATCCACAGATCGCCGATGTTCAGCGCCAGACCGGCCAGGGTAGAGAGTTTGCCGTGCGCGACGATGGTGATGACGCCGATCAGCGATGTCAGCACGCCGAACCACTCGATGCCGTGCAGGTGTTTTTTAAGGAATGCCCAAGAGAGCGCGATGGTGGCAATCGGGATAAAAGAGTTAAGCAGGACGGCATTGGTGGCAGCTGTGTATTGCAGCGCAATGTAGGCCAGCGTGTTGTAACCGCCGACGCCGAGCAGGCCGAGGGTGACGATGGCCGGCCAGCCGCGCTTGAGCAGAGGCCACTGGCTGCGCAGGTGCGGCAGTGCGAGCGGCAGGGTGAGCGCCAGCGCGATGGCCCAGCGCCAGAAAGCCAGTGATAGTGGCGGTACCTCGTTGCGCATGGCGCGGCCAAAAACCATGTTGCCGGACCAGAACAGCGAGGTCAGCGTGAGCAGGAGATACGGGTGAAGAAGTCTGGAGAACATGTGGGCAATTTTGTCGGGGGCTGTCGGGTTCAGGGGGCATTATGCACGCGACAATTAGCCGGGTGTTGAAATGGGCACCCGATTTCAGCGCTTGTTGCCGCCTACCCATGCTGCAAAAGCCAGCGAAACGTCAGGTCATTGCCGATTCAGACCTGAAAGCCGGGAAGAGAATCGTAACCTGAAGAGTGAAAATTGCTCGCCATCTGGCGGCGCGCTGATCGTACTTGACCTCGAGCCAAGTGGGCCGTATGTTCTCTCATCCCGCCCACTCAGCCTGTTAATCAGAGTTGCACTTCGAATTTGAACCCGCGCGTGAAATCAGTGATGCAAAAACGGTTTTCGTCAGCGATTGTGCTGGCGATGAGGATTCTCTTTATCGACCTGGTCTGCATATCAGCGTCGCCAGCATATGCCGCCGAGGAGGACGAGCCGCCACAATGGAGTTTCGTTCCCGGACGTTACCAGTTGATCGGTCGCCATCCCGACAGCCTGCTTGTCTATAGCGGAACGGCGCGTATCGACAGGGTTGGTGGGCAGCTTCGCCTGACCAGGGTCATTGCTGGCAGGCGCAGCCAGATTTATGGTGTCATACGCCGTGCCGATCCGGGTGAGGCGTATGTACTGGATTTCAAGTGGGGCAAACAAATTCCGCTGGAGATGGTGTGTGTTATCGGCAGCGATCTGGACAACTACCCGCGCCTGACCTGTCATTGGGGCAGGGCGGGCAATCCGCACCGTCAGCCGGGTATGGAAGCCTACTTTGCGCAGGAGCCGTGGGATCCGGTCAGCCCTTGAACGCACTCCCTATCCGTCGGTTTCCGGCATTCGATGAATCAGGATCGATCACCCGGATTTGAAAGTGAATTCCAGGTTCAGGAACCCGGGATAATCCCGCCACAAAACGAAATTTTGCCATTCATTCCGAAGTCTCCTTGTTGGTCTGGCACTCATTTCACCCGCCTTTGCGGTAGTCTCCTGTTTCCATGCGCCTGTCCATTCTCGCTTTCGCCTGCGGCATCGCTCTCCTGCAAGTGCAGGGCGAGCTGCCCGGCGCGGGCGTCTTGGGCGGCCTTTGTGCGCTGGCGCTGCCGGGGTTTTTTCTGTGTGCACGGCGCATGCACTGGGCGTTTCGTATCGTGGCGCTGGTGTGCTGTGCGCTGCTTGGCTTTGTCTGGGCGGGTTGGTTCGCCCAGCAGCGGCTGGCCGATCAATTGCCCGAGGCGTGGGAGACCAGGGAGATCGAGATCATCGGCGTCATTGCTTCGCTGCCGCAACGTTTCGAGCGCGGTGAGCGCTTCGAGTTTGCTGTCGAATCGGTGCTGACCAGGGGTGCGAAGGTGCCCGGCCGCATCATGCTGTCGTGGTATCGCAGTCTGGAGGGGAGTGGCGAGAGCAGCGAGACTGCCGATAGCGACGAAGGGGTCGAGGCGAGGGCGGTTCGTCCGGGTGAGCGCTGGCGCTTTACGGTGCGTCTCAAACGGCCGCATGGCAATGCCAATCCCCATGCCTTTGATTACGAAGCCTGGTTGCTGGAGCGCAACATCCGGGCCACCGGCAGCATCCGCCTGAGTGCTGAAGTTCAACGTCTGGAGGCCTTCGTGCCGCGCCCCGCTTACCTGGTCGAGCGGTTGCGCGATGCCATCCGCAACCGCTTTCTGACAGCACTGCCCGATGCGCCGTATCTTGGTGTGCTGATCGCGCTGACGGTCGGCGATCAGCGCGCGATTCCCAATACGCAATGGCAGGTGTTCAATCGTACCGGCATTACCCATCTGGTGAGCATTTCCGGCCTGCATGTGACGATGGTTGCTGCCCTGTTCGCAGCACTGATCAACGGGCTCTGGCGGCGCAGCGAGCGCCTGATGCTGCGTCTGCCGGCACAGAAGGCGGCCGTTGTCGCTGCCTGGCTGGCGGCCTTCGCCTATGCCCTGCTGGCCGGATTCGAGGTGCCGGCGCAGCGCACCCTGTACATGTTGAGCGTCGTGGCGCTGGCGCTGTGGTCGGGGCGCAACCTGGGCGTCAGCCGTACGCTGCTGCTCGCCTTGCTGGTGGTGCTGGTGCTCGATCCGTGGGCGGTGCTGGCAACCGGCTTCTGGCTGTCTTTCGGCGCTGTGGCACTGCTCCTGTTCGTCGGCACTTCGCGTGTCGGCGAGGCGCGCGGATGGCGCGCCATTCTCGCCCAGTGGGGCGCGACGCAATGGGCGGTAACCGTCGGCAGCCTGCCGCTGCTGCTGCTGTTCTTCCAGCAGTTTTCGCTGGTCTCGCCGCTGGCCAATGCGCTGGCCATTCCTTATGTAAGCTTCATCATCACCCCGCTGGCGCTGATTTTCGCCGTGCTGCCGTGGCCGCCTCTGTTGCAATTCGATCACTGGCTGCTGTCGCTGTTGATGCAAGTGCTTGAATGGCTGGCGGAGTGGCCGCTCTGGCAGCAGGCCGCACCGCCGCTGTGGGCCTCGCTGCTTGCCGTTGCCGGTGTGCTCTGGTTGCTCTTGCCGCGTGGTTTCCCGGCACGCTGGCTCGGGCTGTGCCTGCTCATGCCGGCGCTGTCCTGGCCGCCGCCGCGTCCGGCGCCGGGCGAGGCGTGGGTTGATGTGCTCGATGTCGGGCAGGGACTGTCAGTGCTGGTGCGTACCGCCGGGCACGCGCTGCTTTACGATGCCGGCCCGCTCTACAGCGCCGAGTCGAATCCCGGGCAGCGGGTGGTCGTGCCTTACCTGCGCGCGACCGGGGTCGAACAACTCGATACGCTGGTGGTCTCGCATCGCGACAAGGATCACGCCGGGGGAGTGTCGGCGGTACAGGCGTATCTGCCGGTGGCCCGGCTCCTGTCGTCGATGATCGAACTTGGCGGAGAGCGCTGTAGCGCGGGACAGAGCTGGGAATGGGACGGCGTGCGTTTTTCGATCCTGCACCCGATTTTGGCCGATTACCGGATCGACTCAAAAAAATCGAACAACATGGGTTGTGTTCTGCGCGTTGGCACTGCCGCCGGCAGCCTCCTGCTCACTGCCGACATCGAGGCCGACGACGAGAGGGCACTGCTTGCCCGCTCGCCGTCATTGTTGCGCAGCGAGGTGCTGCAGGTGCCGCATCATGGCGGTAGCCGCTCGTCGACAGCGGATTTCATCGCCGCTGTCGCTGCGCGCGAGGTGGTGTTCTCGGCGGGCTACCGCAATGGCTTCAATCATCCGCGCCCCGATGTGCTCGAACGTTACGCAGCCAGCCGCCAATGGCGAACCGATCAGGACGGCGCAATCCGCATTGTCCTTGCCGGATCGAACGAGGTAACGGCATGGCGCAGGGAAAGGCGGCGCTACTGGTATGGCCAGTGATTCTAGCAGCCTGTCGGACTTGACCAAGTCGGCTGCAAAAAGTGGGAAGACGGCTCATTTTTCCCCGTATTTCTGCGCGAATAGAACAACTATTCGCTTGAAATCCGTGCAAAACTGCACTCGTCTCCCACTTTTTTAGCTGCACTGAAACAGCGTTTTCGCTTCGACCCATCAAGTCCGACAGGCTGCTAGACTCCCGTGTAGGATACAAAGGGTTTTTGAATCGGGTTTTAGAATCCACCGCAAAGCCGCGAAGTTCACAAAGATCTCGCAAAGGAAAGCGTAATGATTCGTTTCTTGCTCTTCTTTGCGTCTTTGCGGTGGGTGTCGGACTTTTTAATGCAAACACACTTTGGAGGCAAGACCCATGACTGGCACGACTGGCCCCGTATTTGCTGAGCGTAGCGTCTGCTGCGCCTCGCCGAGCGGTCTGCACCGCATGGTTTATGGCGAATGGGGCGAGCGCGGCAATCCGAAGGTGCTGGTCTGCGTGCATGGCCTATCGCGCAATGGCCGCGACTTCGACGCTCTGGCGCAGGCCCTGGCCGGTGACTACCGCGTGATCTGCCCGGATGTAGTCGGGCGTGGGCGCAGCGACTGGCTGCGCGATCCGGCCGGCTACACCATTCCGCAGTATGTGGCCGACATGATGGTGCTGATTGCCCGCCTTGATGTGGAAACGGTGCATTGGCTGGGTACTTCGATGGGCGGGCTGATTGGCATGGTAATGGCAAGCCTCGAAAATACGCCGGTTACGAGGCTGCTGCTGAACGATGTCGGGCCGGAGATTTCGTCGGCGTCGATCAGGCGCATCGGTGAGTACATCGGACGCGCACCGAAATTCGATTCATACGACGACGCAGAAAAATACATCCGGCTGGTCAGCGCCCCGTTTGGCGCGCTGAGCGACGCGCAATGGCGGCAACTCACCGAATCGAGCCTGCGCCTGACCCCCGATGGTCGCCATGAACTATGCTATGACCCCGGTATCGGCGAAACCTTCCGACGCGATGCCGAAGCTTTCGATCTGTGGCCGATTTATGATCGAGTTAGCTGCCCGACGCTGGTCGTGCGCGGTGCCGAATCCGATCTGCTGACATCGCAGACGGTGCAGGCGATGGTCGCGCGCGGGCCGCGTCCGGCGGTGGTCGAGGTGCCAGGTGTCGGGCATGCTCCGATGTTCATGGACGAAGCGCAGATCGGCTGCGTCCGTGACTTCCTGCTGGCGGCGTGAGCGTTTGCCGAAAAATTGCTATAACCCCCACCGCAGAGACGCGGCAAAGGTAACGCAAAGAATGCTATTGCAAACAATGTGTTAACTTTGCGATTTCTTTTCACCTTTGCGTCTTTGCGGTGGATTTTTGATTTTTTCACAGCCTCTGAGTTTTCCCGTTTCATTGCCTTGTGGGCGGCTGTCCAGAATGTTGTTCATTCTCGCCTGCCTGTTGAGCCTGCGCCTTTGACTTAACGCCAAGCCACGAGGATACTTGCTGACTCTTCCAGAGTGTTCTGTTGGCCATCGTGAACAATGCTTTTTCTGACTTTTCGCTGCGCGCGCTCCTGCTGTTGCTGGTGGGCTTGCTGGTTGTTGTTGCGCTGGTATTTGCGGCCAGGGATCTGCAGCAAAGCCGTGTCGCCTATCGCAACGTGACCCTGCTTGCCGAGCGGAATCATGTCGCCGACAGTTGCCTGCAGGCGGTAAGGCATTTTGCCTACGAACGCGGTCGAAGCAATGTGGTGCTGCACGGCAAGGAAGCAATCAATGAGAACAACCGTCGCTTTCTCGATCAGCACCGAAGCGCTACGGATGCCATCATTGCTGAGCTTCTCGTTCGCCTGCCCGACGCTTCGCGCGAGGACGGCGAAGAAGTCCGCCAGGCCTGGGACGCAGTAAAGTCGCTACGAGCGACGCTTGAGCATGATTTTGCCCGTCAGCATGCCAAACGCGATCCGGCACTGCCGGGCCAATGGCTGGCGGCAGCCAACACGCTGGTCACCCGGCTGGAAGACTTGCTGACCGATGTTTCCAGTTTTCCAGGAAATAACGATGCCGGTTTCGAGCTTTTAAGCAATCTGCGTATCCTGTCGCTGCAATTCAGAAATCTGGTCAGTTCCGAATCGGGCATGCTGGCCGCCGAGTTGTATTCCGGGAAGGTGCCAGCGGGTGAGATGATCGGAACGGCGAATCTGTTGCGCGGTCGCTCGATACAGATCTGGTCGCCACTCGAACTGGGTACCCGGCGTCTGGGGGATGAGGATTCTTCCCTGGCACTCGAAAAGGTGCGTACCGAGTTGTTCGCCCGATTACATCCGCTTCATGATGAAATCATTCGTTCAGCAAGCACCAATAGACCTGCTCCGATAGGGATAGAGCAGTATCTCGCGGTGTCGGTCTCGGCACTGGAGTCCAGTGACGAACTGACCGATGGCATCAGCCGTGCGGCGGCGGCTTATACGAACAAGCTTCTTGAGCAGGCCAGGCGTCAGGAGCGGGTCGCGTTGGCCAGCATCATCGCCATCCTGATTGTGGCCGGCCTGATCGCCATGCTCCTGGTATGGCGCTTTACGCGCCCTCTGAACGAAGTACTGGAGCGCATCGACAGGTTGCTTGGTCTGCACGCGGGCAGCTCTCCCCTGGAGCGGTCCACGCCAGGCAGCAGCGAGTTCGCCAGGGTTGAGCAGGCTCTCGAAGTGCTCGAACAGACGATGCAGGCGCGTTTGCGTAGCGAGCAGGCGTTCAAGGAAAGCGAGCGTATGAGTGCCTCGATTCTGGCCTGTGTTCCGCAGTCGATCATTGCCACGGATGTCAATGGGCTGATCACTCTATTCAGCCCAGGTGCAGAAAACATGCTGGGCTATTCGGCCGAAGAAATGGTCGGCAAACAGACGCCATTGCTGATTCACGATAGCAGGGAGATTCTTGCTCGTTCCGAAGAGCTGACAAAGAAGCTGGGGTTTGTCGTCAAGCCGGATTTCGCTGTGTTCTCCATAAAGAGAAGGATCAGTGCCAAACCGGATGAGCGCGAATGGACCTATGTTCGCAAGGACGGTACGCGCCTCACGGTGTTGCTGGCAACGACGAGCCTGCGCAACGCGCTTGGCGAAATCGACGGTTACCTGGGCGTGGCCACCGATATCACCGAGAGAACACGAGCACTGGCCAGAATCAAGCGGATGGCGCACTACGACCACCTGACCCGGCTTCCCAATCGTCGTCTTTTCCACGACCGGATACAGGTGGCGATAAATCAGGCACGGCGCGAGAAAACTTGCCTGGCGCTGATGGTCATTGACCTCGACAATTTCAAGCCGATCAACGATACCTTCGGCCATGCGGTCGGCGATCTCTTGCTCAAAGCGGTGGCCAACAGCATGCTGGGCTGTTTGCGCGAGTCGGATACCCTGGCGCGCCAGGGCGGCGATGAATTCGTCGTTCTCTTGCCCGGCATCGGAACCGCTCAGGATGCACTCGGCGTTGCTGAAAAAATACGCCTTGCGCTCAATGAGCCATTTCAGCTTGCCGGTGGCTACAAGGTGAGCATTGCCTGCAGCATCGGCGTGACGATCTTTCCTGACCACGGCAACAACTACAAGCGCCTGTCGCTGAACGCCGACGCGGCGATGTATGCCGCCAAGGAACTCGGCCGCAACAGCGTGCAACTCTTCAGTGGCGTATTGGCTGGAGCAACAATGGACACAGCAGAGGCCAACGATCTGTCGATTGTGCGCCTGGTCTGGCGCGAGGCCTACAAGTGTGGCGAAGCGTCAATAGACCAGGATCATCAAGCCCTCTTCGATCATGCCAACAAGCTCATTCATGCCGCCATGTCCGGTGCGCAGGAATCCGGGCAATTGTCCGGGGCACTAGACGATCTGATCAATAGTGTGACGCAGCATTTCGCCCGCGAAGAGGCAGTTCTGGCACGCTACCACTACGCCGGTCTGGAAGAGCATGTGCTGCAGCACCAGAAACTGGTCGGGCGCGCCCTTGAGCTGCGCCGCATGGCCGACGTCGGGGAATTGACGCTGGGCGATCTGGTGACATTCCTCGCGCAGGACGTGGTGGTCAAGCATTTGCTCAAGGAGGATGCCAGGTTTTTCCCGCTGTTGAGAAGAGCGCTGAATAAACCGCCGGCTGATTCGTCCATTGATACGAGCGGGCACTGAGCGCCACAGGCCGGGCATCGACTGCCCGATCATCGACTGGACAGAGGGAGACGAGTGCCGTTCCGCTCGTTGGCGCTCAGCAGCCGGTGTGCCGCCCCCGACGCGTGTGCAGGTGGTCGATGACACGCTGACTGCCGATGCCGCCTATCGGCTGGCATGCGAAGGCAGCGCGCTGCTCTGGCGGGGTGATTTCCAGAATGCTCGGCAGTTGTTGCAAGCCATGGCGCGACGCGCCGAGCGCAGTTCGCACAAGTCGCGAACTTCAATGGACGCTCCTGCACAGGCGTTTCACATGCAGCGCATGGCACAGGCGCAGCGCGCCCGCACGCTCGGCATGCTGCTGATCCCTTTTGATCCCGATCACCACATCCCCTTGCGCCGTGCGCCCGACGTGCGCCAAGCCTGCGCGGAAGCCCATGGTGCGCATGGTGCGGTCACCGAGCCCTATGTGGCTTCGCTGCGCGAGCTGCTCGGCCTGATCGGCGCGCACGAGTGGCGAAAGAAGGGCGTCGATATTCCTGCGCTCGGCGCACGTATTCATCCGCACTACGGGGTGTTCTCGCCGTTGCGCGGCGAGTACGTCGCGCTGGTGGCCGCTGCGCCGCTGCCGGGCTTGCTCTCGGCCAACAGCCTGGCCTTCGACATCGGCACCGGTACCGCAGTGCTCGCCGCCGTGCTCGCCCGGCGCGGCGTCGCCCGCGTCGTGGCTACCGATCAGGATGTCCGGGCGCTGGACTGTGCGCGCGAAAATGTCGCACGGCTTGGCCTGAGCGGGCAGGTCGAGGTGGTTCAGGCCGATCTCTTCCCGCCCGGTGCTGCGCCGCTCATCGTCTGCAATCCACCCTGGGTTCCGGCGCGACCGGGCTCACCGCTCGATCATGCCGTTTACGATCCGGACAGCCGCATGCTGCGCGGCTTTCTCGACGGGCTGGCCACGCATCTGGCGCCGGGCGGCGAGGGCTGGCTGATCCTCTCCGATCTGGCCGAGCATCTTGCCTTGCGCTCGCGCGGCGAACTGCTGGCGCTGATCGACAGAGCCGGTTTGCAGGTATTGAGCCGTGCCGATGTGCGTCCGACCCATCCGCGCGCGAACGATCCGGGCGACCCATTGCACGCCGCGCGTGCGGCGGAAATCACCTCGCTCTGGCGACTCGGAGTACAGTAGAGGGAAACAGCAAAGGGGAGCAAGAAGCAGGGAACCACGGAGGCCGCATGGACTCATGGAAAAGCCGATGGGGCGTCGGGCAGTGGGCGGCCTACTTTGAAAACCAGGCGCTACCGGTCATGTGCCGCTCAAAACTGCTGATGAAGCAGCTTGAATCTCGCGAAGGCGAAATGCTTGCGCCAAGGGATCTGTCTGAAATCGTCCTGCAAGACCCCTTGCTCTGCCTTTGCCTGTTGCGTGAGGCCGAGCGCAAAAAATCACATCGGCTGGACCACGAAACGACGACGGCGCTGGGGGCCATCATGCAGGTGGGTGTCGATGAATTTCGCACGCTGCTGCATTCCAGCCCGGAAATCGATGAAAATAAACCGGGCCTGCTCGAAGTCGAGATGCATGCCTGTTTTGCCGCGCAGATCGCCAGTGTCTGGGCCGGCGGACGCATGGACCTCAACCCGGAGGAAGTCGCTGTCGCCGCCTTGCTGGCCGGTACCGGGGAACTGTTGCTGTGGGTCTATGCCGAAGAAATACCGCTGAAAGCCATGGACGAACTGCTTTCCGGTCGGGCTCAACGCAGTGCGCAGGCGCAAACGCAAAGCTGCGGATTTACCTTCAAGCAACTGACCCAGCAATGTGCTGAGCGATGGAAACTGCCTGCCCTGCTGCTCCAGCTTTTGCGCGGATCGGAATCGTATCGCGCCCAACTGGCGCGAACCTGCTCGAACGCCGCACGCCACGTACTTGAAGCGTCCGGAACCTCGACGCTGGCGCTGGCTGCCGACCTGGTCGATGCCAGCAAGCTGATTCCCAACGTCAGCCTCGAATGGCTGGCCGACGGCCTCGTCATGCTGCCTGAAGAGCGCCGCGCCGGGCTTCTTGAAGCCGCCCATAAACTTCTCGCTGCACCACCTTGAGGTGAGAAGTTATGCCACCCTTGCTCACTTTGCGTGGCTTGCAAGCGGCATTGTCGGCTTGCGGAAAACGTAATACTCACGCCTGGGTGTGAGCCTCAATGCAGCGTCGGCGGAGTTCCCGGCGTGTTGCTGAACAGTTCGTCGATGGCCGCCTTGTCGAAGCGGTATTCGCGGTTGCCGAGGTCGTCGCGGATGACGATTTCGCCGCGCTCCCTGAGCGCGGCATAGACTTCCTCGCGACCGAGCGCGAGCAGCATGTTGCCGACCTTTTCCCGATCTTCGGGGCTGTGGCTGGTGACGGCTTTCCTGTCGAACAGGCGAACGGTTTCTTCGTGGAACAGCCGCGCGAGCAATTCCTCGCTCGTCAGATCAAGCAGTTCTTCGGGTCTGACCGTGCCGGCCAGTGCCTCGATGCGTGTCCAGCCGTCAGTATCGCGCTGGTCGGTGGACGGCATTTTTTGCAGGAAAAGACCGCTTGCGCCGGCGGGCGAGGCGGCGAGGAAAAAGCGCGCGGCGAGTTGTTCGGACTGCTTGAGGTAATGTTCGAAGATTTCGGCGATGCTGTCGCCGACCAGCGGAACGAAGCTCTGGTAAGGCTGGCGCATGGAGGGCAGATCGAGCGAGAGCAGAAGCTGGCCGTGGCCGAGAAGCTCGATCAGCGAGGCTGGCCTGATCTCCTCACTATGCTGCGCCATGCAGCGGATATTGAGCGCTTCGTTGCAGTCGATGACCAGTAGCGGGACGGGGCCGTCGCCGCGCAACTGGATGGTCAGTCTCCCCGGCTGCTTCAGGTTATCGGCCAGAAGCAGGGTGGTGGCGCTTATCTGGCCGAGCAGTTCGATCACTGGCGTGGGATAGTTGCGCCTGGTGAGAAGCTGCTGCCAGACAGAGTCAAGACGAACGACGGCACCCCGGATGTCGAGCTTTTCGAGCAGAAAACGCTGTACGTAATTCTCGGTCATTCCAGTTCAGAGGCGTAGCGTTCCGGGTCGAAGCCAACGAGCAGGGCTTTCCCGGTATCGAGCACCGGTCGTCTGATCAGCGTCGGGTAGTCGACCATCAGCGCCAGTGCCTTGCTTTCATCGACATCGCTTCGTTCTTCGTCGCTCAGTCGCTTCCACATCATGCCGCGCCGGTTGAGCAGCGATTCCCATCCGGCACGCTGGTTCCAGTCGGGCAGATGCTCCTGTACGAGGTCAGTTTTCTTGTAGTCGATGAATTCGTAGGCGACGCCGTGAGCGTCCAGCCAGGCCAGGGCCGTTTTCATGGTGTCGCAATTCTTGATGCCGTAAATGCGCAACATTTAAAATTCCTCTGGCAGGCAATCAGCTGGAAAAAATACGACAAGTGAATTCCGACAACCCGGCCCACTCCGGTACTCGGGATAACAGGCTGTATGGCGTTTCAAAGGAATCGATCCAGAATCTTGCGGCTTTGCAGGTCAAGCGCATAACGGTCGCGGATCAGGTAGTAAATGCCGTGGCTGTCTGCGATCAACAGCGCCGGCAGGGCCAGCCGGCGGATATCCTCTTCGCCCTTGAGCACGAGCTGTGTATCGCCATGATCGGTTTCGATCTGCCAGGTGCTGGGTGTGGCATAACTCGATACGCTGACGATGCGGCTGATGACGGGCATGAATTCACGCCCGGCAAGTTCGCTTTCAAGCAGAGTGCGCAGCTCGTCCGGCAGCTCGCTCAGACGATCGATCCAGGCCAGCTCGTTGCCGTGCGGGTCGACCAGCGCAATACCCCAATCCGGCGCGGCAATCGGAAAAGCGCGGACCGGGACAACGCCGGAATGGGTTTCGCCGTCAGCGCCGGTCAATTGAAGACGCCCGAAAGCGTCGCGCTGCAGTTGATAGTCAGGCAAGTGGGTCATTCGCGGTCTCCTTCGTCCTTGCCGGCAATTTCAAAAATGATCGGGACGGCCTCGGTATCGACGTTGCGTGCCTGAGCCTGATAAAGGCGGAAATAATGGCCTTCCTGTGCCATCAGCTCGTCGTGGTTGCCGACTTCGACGATGCGGCCGTGATCGAGCACCACCAGCCGGTTGGCGTCACGCAGGGTGGACAGGCGGTGCGCGATGGCAATTGTCGTGCGCCCGCGCACCAGGTTGTCGAGAGCTTTCTGGATTTCCTTCTCGGTTGTCGTGTCGACCGACGAGGTGGCTTCATCGAGGATCAGGATCTTCGGATCGATCAGCAAGGCGCGAGCGATCGAGATGCGCTGGCGTTCGCCACCGGAGAGCGCCTGGCCGCGTTCGCCGACCAGCGAGTCATAACCGTGCGCCAGCCGCAGGATGAATTCGTGCGCGTGCGCCGCGCGCGCGGCGGTGACAATTTCCTCGCGTGTCGCCTCCGGCTTGCCGTAGGCGATGTTCTCGGCAATCGTGCCGAAGAAGAGGAAGGGTTCCTGCAGCACCAGACCGATATGCTTGCGGTATTCGGCGACCGGCAGCGAACGGATATCGACGCCGTCGATCAGGATGGCTCCTTCGGTCACGTCGTAAAAGCGACAGATCAGGTTGACCATCGTGCTCTTGCCGGAGCCGCTGTGGCCGACCAGGCCGATCATTTCGCCCGGTTCGATCTTGATGCTGATGTCGCGCGTGACGCTGCGCGTGCCGTAACGGAAGCCGACATTGCGCAACTCGATGCGGCCGCTGACGTTCGCCAGGTGCACCGGATTGACGGGTTCCGGAACGCTCGAAACATGGTCGAGGATATCGAAAATCCGCTTGGTTCCGGCGGCGGCTTTCTGTGTCACGGATACGATGCGGCTCATCGAGTCGAGACGCAGATAGAAGCGGCTGATGTAGGCCAGGAAAGCGGTAAGGACACCGACGGTGATGACCTCTTGCGAGATCTGCCAGATGCCGAAGGCCCAGACGACGAGCAGTCCGATTTCGGTCAGCAGGGTGACGGTCGGTGAGAACAGCGACCAGACCTTGTTGACCTTGTCGTTGACTTCGAGGTTGTGCAGGTTGGCGGACCTGAAACGCGCCGCTTCGCGCTGTTCCTGAGCGAAGGCCTTGACCACGCGAATGCCGGGGATGGTGTCAGCCAGTACATTGGTGACTTCGGCCCAGATGCGGTCGACGCGCTCGAAGCCGGTGCGCAGTTTTTCGCGTACCTTGTGAATCAGCAAGGCGATGATCGGCAGGGGAAACAAGGTTACCAGCGCCAGCCAGGGGTTGATCGAGACCAGGATGACGCTGGTCATGACGATCATCAGCACGTCGGTGACGAAATCGAGAAAGTGCAGCGAGATGAAAATGTTGATGCGGTCGGTTTCCGAGCCGATGCGTGCCATCAGATCGCCCGTTCGCTTGCCGCCGAAGTATTCCTGTGAAAGTTTCAGCAGGTGCTCGTAGGTCGTCGTGCGCAGGTCGGCACCGATGCGTTCGGAGACCAGCGCCAGAATGTAGGAGCGCGCCCAGCCGAGCACCCAGGCCAGCAGCGCCGCACCGAACAGGCCGGAAAGGTAGAGCATCACCAGGCCGCTGTCGATCGGCTGACCGTTCTGGAACGGGATCAGCACCTTGTCCATCATCGGCATCGTCAGATACGGCGGGACCAGCGTTGCCCCAGTCGATCCCAATGACAGCAGGAAGCCGGCCAGCAGGCGCCAGCGATAGGGGTAGGCGAAGCGCCACAGGCGGAACAGCGTCCACGTTGAGGGCGGCGTGTGGATCTCCTTGCTGCACAGCGGACACTCTTCCTGGCCGGCGAGCAGCGGCGTTTCGCATTTCGGGCACAGGGCCTGGGTTGGTGCGGGCGGAACCTCTCCCGTGAGGTGGAAGGCGAGTTGTCGCGTGAAGTGCTCGATCAGTCGACCGGCGGCGATGTCGCCCCCCAGCGTATAGCGCCAGAGGGCCAGTCGCGCGTCCGCTGCAAAGAGTTCGAGACTGCCGACGCCCGAATGGTCGCGACGCGTCAGCGTCAACCCGGGGCGGAACGCATGCGTATGCCAGCCTTGATCGCTCGCCGTACCGGCGAGCAGGCGCTGATTGGTCAGAACCACCAGGCCGGGGGAAAAGCGCAGTTGGCAATCAAGGTCAATTTCCAGCCAGGCCAGAACTTTCTCATCGGCGGAAAGTTGTGCCTCGACTCCCGTAAGCCATGCCGCAGGCAACTGGATCGAAGGCAAGCCGGGCTGGTTGTTGCTGGGAGCGGAAAGTGGTTGGTTACGGATTGTCATTGCTTTACGATGGTCAGCCTGGCAGCAAAAAGTCTGCCAAAGTCAGCAAGTATACCCGTCTTCGACTGGGCTCTGGAGAAACTACCGTCTTTGCGTGTTTCAGAATAACTAATTACAGTTGAGAACAATTTGCGTGTATCGATGAAACCAATTCACAAAAAATAAACTAATTTCGAAAACAAGTTTTCCCGATGAGCATTTTTTTCTTAAAGTCATCCAGACGCTTATTCACCAAGGTAGCGCCAATCGTAGTCGGAGGTTTTTCGCTTCAGGCCATCGCCTTCCAGCCTCTGATTACTGATGATACGGGTACCCAGGGTGCTGGCGGCAACCAGCTCGAGTTTTCCTTTAACGAGGGTCGTGCAACTGCTGCAGGCGATACGGTGCGTTTGCAAGCCTTGCCTGTGGTCTATACGCGCGGCCTGAGCGAGACCATTGAAGTTTATGCCGGCATCGGATTTACACGTATTCGTTCCAGCATTCCGGGGTTTGATAGCAGCGGTTATGGTAATTCCGCTCTGGGTGCAAAGTGGCGCTTTTATGAAGACGAAGCGCATGGAACCAGTTTTGCCATCAAGCCGGAAATCTTTTTCCCGGTCAGCGCCAGACGCGAATTTTACGGGCTGGGCACGGGTAAACTTTCCGGCAACCTGACGCTGATTCTCACTCAGCAAGTCGCGTTCGGCGCAGTGCACGCCAACCTTGGCGTTGGCCGTGATCGCTTTCGCGACACCTTGAACAATCCCGATGCGACAACGACGCGTGCCTCGATGGCCCCGGTATGGAACGTCATCAGACAATGGAAACTGGCGCTGGACCTGGGCACCGAATCCACTCGCGGTGCGGGCGCTAACCTGCGCTCGAATTTTGTCGAGCTTTGTGCAATTTACTCACCGGACAAGGAACTTGATTTTGATTTCGGTATTGTCCGCAGGGCTGATAATGACAGCCCGAAAACGACGACTCAAACTGCTTCCATCGGCATGACCTGGCGCTTCAAGTAAGTCAAAATGATAATCTTAAAAGAGGCGCTTATGGTGCCAGTGCCGATACCACTTGAACCGGCCCATCTGATCCGCAATGCCGACGGCACGCCGATTTCGGCAATTTACGGCGACATCTATCACTCGGCGGCCGGCGGGCACGCCCAGTCGCGTCACGTCTTTCTTGCCGGCAACGGTCTTCCGGCGCGCTGGCAGGGCCGGGAACGCTTTGTAATACTGGAAACCGGCTTCGGCCTCGGGCTCAACTTTCTTGCCACCTGGCTGGCGTGGCGCGACGACCCGCAACGTTGCCAGGAACTGCACTACATTTCGCTTGAAAAGCATCCGTTCCAGGCCGCCGATCTGGCGCTTGCCCAGGCCGCCTGGCCTGAATTTGCATTGCTCGCCGAACAACTCCGTCTGCGCTGGCCTGCGCTGCAGCCGGGTGTGCAGCGTATTGAGTTTGAAGGTGCCCGGGTGGTTCTCACGCTCGTCTTCGGCGATGCCGTCGACACCCTGCCCAGGCTGGATACGGTAGTAGATGCCTTCTATCTCGATGGTTTTTCACCTGACACGAATCCCGAGTTGTGGTCGTCAGCGCTGTGCCGTTCCCTGGCGCGTGTGGCCGTGAGTGGCGCAACGCTCGCCACCTGGTCGGTTGCCGGGAGTGTCCGCCAGGCGCTGACCGCAGCCCGGTTCGACGTCGAAAAACGCCCCGGTTTCGCCGGCAAGCGGCAAATGCTGGTCGCCCGCTATGCCTAGGGCGATAGTGGATAGTAATTTCGCCACAGCGCCATAGACCGTTAAAATGGCGTGTTTTTTTCAGGGAAGTGGCATGCCGAGCGGAATCATTGAATCGCTGGATCACGAAGCGCGCGGAATCACGCGGCTTGAGGGCAAGACCATTTTTGTCGAGGGCGCCCTGCCTGGCGAGCAGGTCGAATACAACAGCTTTCGCCGGAAGCCGAGTTTTGAGGTGGCTCACACACTGCGTATCCTCAAGGCCTCGCCTGATCGGGTGACGCCGAAGTGCCCGCATTTCGGCGTCTGCGGAGGTTGCAGCATGCAGCATCTGGACCCGGACGCGCAGGTGGCCGCCAAGCAGCGGGTGCTTGAATCCAACCTCTGGCATCTTGCCCGTATCAAGGCCGGGCAGCTCTACTCGCCGATTTATGGAGCGCCGTGGGGTTATCGCCAGCGGGCGCGTCTGTCGGCCCGTCTGGTGCCGAAGAAAGGCGGTGTGCTGATCGGCTTCCATGAGCGCAAGAGCAGTTACGTCGCCGACATGCGCCAGTGCGAGATCCTGCCACCGCAGGTCTCGGCGCTGCTACTGCCCTTACGCGAGCTGGTTTCCGCTTTGTCAATCTGCAAGGCCATGCCGCAGATCGAAGTGGCGGTCGGCGAATACGTCACGGCGCTGGTTTTGCGCATTCTCGAACCGCTCAGCAGCGCCGACGAGGATTTGTTGCGCGCCTTTGCCGATCGGCACTGTGTGGTGTTCTACCTGCAACCGAAGGGGCCGGCCACCGCCTACCGCTTTTACCCGATCGACGGCCCGAAGCTGTCCTACCGTTTGCCGGATTACGACATCGAACATTTCTTTTCCCCCACCGAATTCACCCAGGTTAATCACGCCATCAACCGCGTTCTGGTGCGTCGAGCGCTGACGCTGCTCGACCCGCGGCCGGGCGAACGCGTGGCCGACATGTTTTGCGGGCTGGGCAACTTCACCCTGCCGATTGCCCGCTCCGGCGCCCGCGTTGTGGGTATCGAGGGCAGTGCCGATCTGGTGCGCCGGGCTGCCGAGAATGCCGCTGCCAATGGCCTGGCAGGGCAGGTCGAGTATATCGTCGCCAATCTCTTTGCGGCGAAGCCGGAAACGCTGGCCGCGCTCGGTCATCTCGACAAGATGCTGATCGACCCGCCACGCGAAGGCGCTGTGGAACTCATCAATTCGATTGGCGAGGACGGGCCGCGCCGCATTGTTTATGTGTCGTGCAGTCCGGCAACGCTGGCGCGCGATGCGGCGATTCTGGTTACGCAGAAGGGATATCGACTGAAAGGTGCCGGGGTGGTCAACATGTTTCCCAATACTTCACATGTGGAATCGATTGCGTTGTTCGAAAGGGGCTGAGCACTCTGCGCTCAGCCCAGCGCAAACACCTCGGCGTAGACCAGGCGTTCTTCAACTACAACCCGTCTTCTGGGGCCACTGGTGCTTTGCTCTGGTACGGTGCGGTCGGTGTAGAAACGCTCGAACTCGCGCAGCATCAGGCGATGCTTGAAGTTGGGCATTGGCAAAGGCAGGCGGACTTTTTGGCTCCACACGGCGGGATCGAACATGCCGGGTACTTCGCCCACTTGGCCAGTTTGGCCGATGAGGCCAGTGTTCCCAGCACCCAGGACTTCCGCACCAAGCGTTGTCGTGCTTGTAGCCGTAACACCTTCGATGCGATCAAAGCGCACTGTTTGACCGCCGCGTGTGCGGCGACTCACCACCTCGTCGGCTGCCTGCACTTGTATTCCTTCAGTCAGGAGGGCGTTCAAGGAGCGTGATGCCGGAGTGCCGCCCACCAGCCCGGAGGCCAACACGCGACCGTCCGACCAACCCAGATCGGAGTCCAGACCATCGGGCTGTGTTTGAATGACCAGCTCCAGGCGATTGCGGCCGTCGTCTCCACCGGGACCGGATAACGACAAGTTCAGATACTCCGACTCCGACATGCCGCCCGGGTTGTGGCGGCGCATTGGTCCGCGCTGGGCGGCTGGCCCATGCACTGTGACCGTGAGATTGATGCCGTCGCGCACCAGCACGGCACGCCGGCGGGGCAGCAACTGCGAAAAGTCGGTCAGCAGCACGCGGGAGATTTTGGCCCCTTGCACCGCATGCGGCTGGTAGCGCACCAGGGCCAGGCGAACGAAGGGCATGTAGCCGAGGCCGGGGTTGATCTCGATGTCGCAATACCAGAGCTTGCGCGCGGCATCAAAGTGCACGCGGTGCCCGACCACGTGCACGCCCACATCAAGCTCTTGCAGTAGCAGCATCTCGCTGTTCACTGCCGCCGGAAAGTCACTGATCTGGCTCCTGGTGTCAGGCCTGGCGGCATCCCACATCGGGTCCTGGCCCCATTGGGTGACCAGGGGCAGGCGCGCCGGGTCGATCTGCGAAAAGTCCACGCCATTACCAGGAATGACGACGCCAAGCAACTCGCCATCACCCGAAGAGAACCAGGGCCGCTCCAGATACACGCGCAGGCCATTGCCCAGACGCGTGCTGGTACGGGTGTTGCCACTGGCTGCTGGGCGGCTCCAGCGGAAAGTGGGCACCACGTAGACGAGTTCGGGGACATCGGGCGCAGCACTGCTGCGCACGATGCTGCCCGCCTTGCCGCCCTGCGTCACCCTCAGCACCGGAGCGCCGGCATCCTTGGCCTCACCCAACGCCGACAAGGCCTGCACTTGCACCTGATCAGTCTCCACCCAGGGTCCATGCTGGATGATTTTGTCGAGCCTGGCAAACAGCTTGGGCGGCAGATATTCGCGAAAGCGCGTGGTTGCGCGCAGGCGATAACGGATGAAGCGAAAGCGCGTATCGCCAAATTCATGCCGATTGCCGGGCACCGCAGGCCGCTTGGCGAGGTCGGTGGGGATCACTTGCCCGCCGTTGGGTGTAAAGGCGTTCTGCGCGGCCACGGCATCGGCCAAAGGAAAACGGTTTCGGTGGTTCTCCGCCAGTCTGATCTCCGACAACGTGGCCTCATGATGGACGCGCTTGGGCCCGGGCAAGGCCGGGTCATCGGCTAGCGGATCGTCCACCCACTCGTCCCACTCACCGACGATCTCAAACTTGCCGGTGCTGGGCCCGTGCAGCACCACATGACGGGCCAGCAAGTCCACATGCTGTTCGCCCGGTTTACGCGGCAAGCTCACCTGTTCGAGTCTAGGGGCGCACACCGGTTGCTGGGTGGCATGCACCAGGGTCAGGGCGCGCCACGGGGTGAGCATCCAGTTGCAACCCGCCAAGGCCTCGACGCGCAGACGCAGTTTGGCGGCATCCTCGTGCCAATTGGGCAGGCCAAAGTGCTGAACCAACTGGTCGTGGACGAAGCTGGCGTAGCGCAGCCGCGCAACGAAGCCTTTGGGCAGGAACAGTTGAAGCACGCCTTTGGCAAAGTCCCACTTCGGCGACGCAGGCTCGGTGTGCTCATCGCCGCAGGGTGGATTGGTCACTTCACCGGGCTGCTCGTTCAGCACCAGGCGAAGGCTGCGAACGTCTTGTGGCCACTCTTTGTTGAGTGCCTCGTCGGCTGGGTCACGGTCGAAGTCCAGGAGCAGGATCAAACGCCACTTGGTATCTGGGAAGAAAACTGCCCGCGCACCTTTGTCGAGTACATAACCAAGCAAGCCCGGCGCCAGCTCGACGATGGGCTTTCCTGCGGTCCAGCGTTCGAGGCCGGGCACGCCTTGCAGCGCAATACCGCCACAGGCGGGGTCGGGCAAGTAAGGCACCGGCACCTGCGCCTCACGGTGAATCAGGTACTGCCCAGCGGCAAAGCGGTCGCGGCTGTCGTCGGCCTGCTCAGGCGGCAAGATCATGGCGCCAGCACCCTGCACGGTGGCCGCTTGCGCCGCCTTGGCAGGCGTCACCAGCTCAATCTGCGCGCCGGGCTGCGGATGCATCAGGGAACCCGACTCGCGTGCCGCAATGGCATAGGCTTCCTTGATCCGGTTGGTGTCCTGGCTACCAATCGCGGCATCGAACATGCCATGCAGTTCGCATTGCTGCTGCGAACTCTTGGGGGGCACGATGTGCCGTTCATCGATGGGGGTGTACTCGAAGTCGGGGTTGTCGTAGTCGCCCGCCAGCGGGCCTTTGATGTCATTGGTGTAGTCGCCGCAACGCTTGTCAAAATTGCTGCGCAGCACCATGCGTTCCAGCGATTCGCCCTCGCTGAGCTTGCCGCGCAGCACCAGCGCCGGTGGATCGACCGGCTCAAAGCGGCCATAGCGCAGCATGTCGCTGGCCTGTTCTTCCAGATCAGGTTCTTCAAGTGCCAGGCTGTTGCCTGCCAGGTCAACAAGGCGCGCACGCATGCGGTAGCCCTGACCAAAACGCAAGCGCGGCAGGCTGCCCTTGAGCGCCGCAAATTTTACCGACAGGCCATTGCCCCTGGGTGCCGCTTCGGTCGCGCCGTCCACTACCTCTTCCACTTGCAAATGCGTGCCGGGCACGGTGGCGTCGCGTACCGTACGGCCAGGCCGCGGTGCTGCCAGGCTCCAGCCTGTCCAGCGGAACAGGGTTTCGTGCAGGTAATGGTCGTCCGGCTTGCCTTCGGCGCTGGTCGTGGAGGCACCCTTCACATGGCCCTCCTCGGTCGGTAGCGCTATCGGCATCGCCGGTGTGCCATCGTTGCGAGCCAGCGCGAGGTAGTTCCCGGTGCGAGCGCAAAGCGACTGCCAGCGGCCGACTTCACGGTTCATTACGTCCACCCGGTAACCGCGCAGCACATCTTCGGCAAACAGAGTCACTTCTTTGGCGGCAGCGCCACCCGCCAGGATGGCAGCGTTGTTCAAGGCTGCCGTCGCGGCCGCCATGCCAACCATGCCGGCCCGCCCGTGGCGCGAGACACCAATGCCGCCTGAACGCAGGGCCGACACCGGCTGGCGGTCGCCGGTGGTGTAGGTCACGCCGCCGTCGGCACCGATTTCGAGATGCCGGCCCACCAGGTTCTGCGCGGTGAGCAGGAAGTTCACCGTCTTGAGCGCCGCACCATCGGGGTCGAGTTGATAGACATCGAACGGGCTGGGCAAATCGTGACCTTGCTGCACCATGCCATAGCCGTCGTCGGCACCCTGCAGCTTGAGCAGGCCGTCGGTATGATCCGGCGTTCGCGCCTGCATGACAAAGCGATGCTTGCTGATGCTGAAGGCCGTGCTGGGGAATTGGTCGCCCGCCGGCTGGTGCGGTGCCGCCGCAGTGAGCTTGAGACGCATGAAACCTGTTGCCGGTCCGCTACTGGAGATCAAGGCGTCCAGCAGATCGTTTCGCTCCAGCACGCAGTCGATGACGAGGCCGAGTCGGCGTAGCAGATTGGTGTGGTCTCCATAGGAGGCAATGCGCTGATGGAAATCGAACTCCGGCGGCACGATGGCCGCAGCCATGCCGCTAAAGCCAGGGCGTTTCATCTCCCGCTGTGCGGCGGTGGGCACGGTGCGGTTGTAGAAGCGATCGGCTTGCCAGAGTGCGTACTCGGCGGGGGTGGCGAACTGCTCCATGAGCTGCGCACGAGCCTCGCGGTCGGCAGGGCTCACCGGGATGCTGCCGTTGCGGATGAGCGCCGGGTCTTCCCACACCGGCGGCAGTGCACGCAGAGGGAACACGGTCTGCCTGCCCTTGCGGCCCGGCCGGCGCGCCGGGGCTTTGATGCAGCTATTGGCGTTGAAGACGCGCTGATCCACTGCACGGTCTTGCGGCCTTTTGCCGTCGGTGCCCACGGTGTGGAAGCGTGAGAAGCCCGGAAGCGGGCGTTCGATGCTGCGTTGCCCGAAGTCTTGCTTGATGGTGCGGGTGCCCAATTCGCGCAGCAAGCTTTTGAGTACCGGGTTGGCTGCATTCCAGGGCAACAGGATCGGATGGTCCTCCTGCCCGGCTTGCAAAGACAGTAACTGGTAATGCTTACGCAACAAACCGAGTAAGGGGCGCAAGGGAAAGGAACGCAGATTGACCTGGCTCATATCCTTGAACTGGAACGGCGCCACGGGTAGTTGCGGGTAAAACAACTGCTGCCAGAGCGGGCTGTCGGGTGCCGTCTCTGGCGTGTCGATGGGGCGCAAGGGCACGCTTCCTGTGCCGATCTCCAGCACCAAGCCCTGGCGGGCAAGGGTAGCCGGCCAGTTGAACCATTCCTTCCAGACACTAGCGCCGAGCAGGCGCTCGCTGTTGCTTTGTGGTGTGAGTCTCGGCGAGATCACTACCGAAACGCGCCAGCGCCCATCGAGCTTGCCGTTGGGCAAGACGGTCCATATTACGGTTTGTTGTGCCATGTTCTGGGCTCCTCAGGCGAAGGCTTCGCAGTAGTCGCGCCATCCGTAGGCGGTATCCGGCTGGATGGCAGCGAGTTCATCGACCAGCGGCAGTGCCGCATTGGTAGATAGACCGAGCAGTTGGCGGAAGGTGGGATCGCCGTTGGAGCCGGCAAATTTCTTCTCGCAGGTGATGGTGACGCTGCCGGAGAAGATGAGCACCTCCACCTCGATCGTCAGCGTGGCCCGCCCGACGGCCTTGCCGGTCTCGAACTCGTAGCGCAGCTCCAGATAGAGTTCCAGCGAGGCCGTGATGAGCCCTAATACATCGACGTGGCCTTCGAGTCGGAAATAGCCAGTAAGGCTCGCAGCATCGGCCTCCATGCGGAAGTAGATGCCGGCCATCACCGAAACGCCGCCCGAGGCGACACCGAAGTCCACCGCAATGGCGGCGCCGAACTCAAACGCCGCCTCAAGTATTTGTACCCCTCGCGGGTCGAGCGTGACACCGAAGAAACCACCACCACCGAAGCAGTAAACTGTGAGGTGGAACGGTTGCTCGCGCGTGCAGAAGTTGAAACGCACCGACAGCGGTTGGCCAATGAAGGGCACCGTGAAACCGGCACCGAGCGAGACATTACTGAGATTAAGCACCCCGCAGGCGATGGTGGGCAGCGCCACGTTGAAACCGGCGTCAATGCCCTGCGCAGTGATGTCCAGGTAGGGCGGGTCGGAGAAGCCATCGAGCGGAATCAGATCGCGCAGCGTCTCGACGAAGGACAGGGGGCCGACGAATTTGATGTCCGACAGGATGACATCCACGTTCATCTTGGCGGCCGAGTTTACGGTGAACTCGATCTTCTCGAAGTTCAGTTCGATGAAGGTGGCCGGTGCAATCAAGCGCAGGTCAAAGTGGCGCAAGCCACACAGCACCTGGATCTTGGGTGCGCCGCCGCTCTTCTTCATGCGCGCCTCGACGGCGACGGTGAAACCGTGCTTATCGTTCACCACGAAGAGGGGGTTCGAAGCGCTGAAACCCCAGCTCTTGATTTCCGGCTTCCAGTCGAAGCGCACCACCAGTTCTTCACCCAGCAGGTTCTCCAGCAACTGGAGCAAATCCGGCACTACCGACAGCGCCTGTTGCACCGTGCCAATGACCTCCACCAGCGCCTTGCGCGGTGGGCCGTCAAGCAAGGGGAAGGTTTCGACATCGGTTTTCAGGGCGCCCAGACGATCGGCCACCGCCTGCACCTTGGGCGCCAGCTCAGCGGGCTTGGTGATCAACTCGCCGATGGATTGGCCGGGAGCCGGGTTATCCAGCAAGTTCTGGAGTGCATCGAACAAGGCCTTGCCGTCGGTGTAGAGCTTGCTGACCAGGGCCAATGCGTCCAGCACCAATAGCGCCTGCGCCACTACTGCATTGACCTGTTGGCGAAGGCCGGCTGGCGCCTGGGCAATACCGGCGACGGTGCTTTTCACTTCGTTCAGCGCAGCGCGCAGCTTGCCATTGCCGGCGGGAGCATCCAGGGCGTCTTGCAGGTTGATGCCCGCCAGGGGGTTGGCCGACTCGAAGCTCTTGGCCGCCAGGTTGCTGAGCTGGCTGCGAATGGCATCGAGCAGCGCCAGCGCGGTGTCGATCTTGTTGCTGACCAGAGTGGCCTGTGCGGCCCCCAACACCGCCGCCTGCGCCACCAGATCGTTGAGGGTCGCCTTCACCACCGCCAGCGCCGCCTCGGCCAGGCTGGCCGGTTGCTCGGCCAGCGCGCCGACGAACTGGTACAGGCGCATCAGGTCGTTGAAGAAGCTTTCGACCTTGGTGCTGGCCTCGGAAGCGAACTTGGGTGCCTTGTCCAGATTGTCCAGCAGGTCCGACACCTCGCTGATGACGGCGCTCAAGGGAATGCAGCCGAACAACAGCGGCAAAGGCAGCTCAGTGGCGCCGGGCGGGAAGAAACCGGTGGGTTTGACCTTGCCGTTCAACACATCGCCGACGGCGCCGGCGGTTGGCCCGAGAGCGCGCGACAGCGCACTGGGGTTCAGGTTGGGCATCACAAAGCCACCGCTGCGATCGCCTTGCTTGGAGAAATCGAGCCGCGCCATATCCGGCGTTTGCGGCAGATCCAGGAACACCTCGCCCTTGTTGGCTGCGGTATCGAAGCCCCGCTCGGCGTAGGTGCTGTTCCAGCGGATCTGGTTGAACTGGCTGCTGCCGGTAAGCTGTGCCATGGCGCCAATTCGCGCCTGTGCCCGCACGACGCGCGGGAAGAACATGGGCTTCTCCAGCTTCGGCGTGTAAGCCTTGAAAGCCGCCTGGGAGGCTTTCGAAGCCTGGGATTGCGGCGCGGACGTCTGGGGAACGTGAGCGCCAAAGGTCATGTGAACGATTTCCACTGCGGTGTCGCCGGCCTTGGCGCTAAGGGCCATCGCAACGCGTTGCCCTTTGAACTGGGCCACCGTCCGGTCATTGGCATTCGGTGCCGGAGTGCCTTCAGGCGTTTGCGTTGCGAGCCAGCCGTTCAATGCCTTGTTGGCGGTCTGTGCAGCCCCCATCAAGCCGTCCTTGCTGCCGTTGTGCAATGGCTTGAGCCGGTTGTTCTCCCGATAGCGCGGGCTGGCCATGGTGTTGGACATGAAGATCAGCGGCAAGTCGAACTGGATCTGTCGTCCGTCCAGGTCGGTGGCCACCATACGGAAACGGAATGGCTCCGGGTTGTTGCCCGGCCCGGTGGCCGGCCAGAACAGCAACTGGCCGAGGCCCGGTTCCACCTCGGTCATTTTGGGTTGGCTGAGGTCGGGTGTGACTGCGGTGAGCATGCGCACATGGGTGAACGGGAACTCGTTCTGCACCCGCTGGTTGTTGGCGCCGTAGGGGCGTAGCAGCGCGGCGTCGTCGTAGCGGCGCTCGCGCTCGCGCACCACCATGAACATGCGCTGGCGCAGGTAGGCCGGGTTGCCCGGCAAGGCACCATGAAACTTGCGTTCACTTACCTTGATGAGCACCGCCTTGTGGCCGAAAGGGAAGAGAACGCCCCGATAGACAACGCGAACATAGTGGTCGCGCCCCAAGGTGGCACGGTGCACCCAGCTCTCCACATCGAGGCCCGGTGGCTCCCAGTCGGCGCGGCAATCCAGCCAGCCGCCGAGGCTGCTGAGCATCAGCAGCCGGGTGTCAATGGGCTCGGGCAGGTAGTTCGAGTTCGCGTAGTTCGCCGACAAGTGGCTGAACTGGTAGCGGTCGTAGTCGGTCAGCGTCGACAGAAAGTTTGGAGGGTTGCCGTCGTCGGGACCGGGGAGTTCGGTGAAGCCCTGCGGGAAGTCGGCTTGCATGGCTTTCTGGCCATGGCCGGTGGTGGCCCACACCGCGCGCAGTGTGCGACTGGGGTCGGCATGGGGGGCCTCGATGGGCGAGCCGCCCGCCGCTGAGCTGCCCAGCAAACGGGTGTGCCAAAGCTCGGTGTGCGAGGTGCCTGGCGAAGTCACCGGCAGCTTGGCATGCTGCCACTGTTCGCCATTGTGCGGCGACACAATGAGCCGCCATGGTATCTCCAGTGCGGTCTGGTGCGGGCCAGGCAAGGCCGGCTTGGGCTTGAAGGGCAGTGCCTGGAACGGCGGCTGGACGACCAGGCCAGACCAGTCGCTACTGCTTGACAGATCCGACAAGCGGCGCAACAAAGTCGCCTCACTAGCCGCGCCGCCGCGACGTGCAATCTGGGTTTGCCTCAAGCTGAAACCATTCAAGGTGCTGACGCGGGTGCCCAGTGCCGCTGTGCTCACTACGCTATCGCTAACTGACGCTCGACTCTTGATCGAACCTACACGCTTCAACTGCGGCCATAAACTAAGCCCGACACCCAGTTGAAAGCGCGGCGCGCGCGGCCGGGCGCCTGGAGGCACATTCATCTTCAAGGTTTGCGCAGCTTGCAGCAGTCCCTCAAGGCTATAGCTACACTCGAAGCCATTGGGCCACTCGAAAACCAGGCGGGACTCGCCAGCAGCCCGTGCTCTGATCGGTGGCGGTGCCACATTCACGTCGGCCGGTGGAGTCGGCGTTGGCTGCTGCGACGCCTTTGGTGGCCGGTCGGTGCTTGCCAGCGATGCGCCCGCCGCCGGGGATTCATAGAACACCTCGTCGGCAATTGACTGCGGCGGGTGGTGCAGAATCAGGTAGGCGACGCCACTGCCGAGTTTGTGCAAGCGCGGCGGCCTACTGCCCGGCTTGCGGCCTACGTTGATCAACTGCACGCGCATGGCGAGCAAGTCATCAGGTCGCACCACCGCTTCGCCAGCGCGAGACTCGGAAAACAGGTTGCCAACCGGGCGGAGCATTGACGTGGCGGGTGGTTCCTGCACAGTCCCCACCGTTCCAGCCGTCCCTACGGAACCCTGACCAGCCTGAATACCCGTTGTCTGGCCGGAAACAATCGTTTCTGGACGCAAGGCACTGCCTTTGTTTCCGGGCTTTACCGTTTTGCTTGTGCCGGACTTGCGGTTTCCTGCCATGGCGTCAGCTCCTTGAATACAGGAAATCCAGCCGAACCATGACGAGTGTATGAGACCGCCATCAGTGGCGTCACTCTACAAGTTGGTTCGAGAAAGTCCTGAAAACTCATCTGAATCCTGCTCGCTTAGTGCCTCGCATTAGACAGACAATGGGAGTTCGCCTGGGTTCAATCTACTTGCGATCTCCCGGTTCCTGACAGGCGTAGCGATGATTGTATATGTACTCAGGGGCCGATTCAGCCTGGGGGTCATCCTCGCCCGTGGTGACACTCTGCATCTTCCAGAGCGTGGGTATACTGGGTGGCATCAGGCGTAGCGACGACGTCGGCTTATCCAGTTGGGACAGGATGTCGAGCACAGCACCGGGCCTTGGTTATAAGGCGATGATTAGCATCCGGGTGCCGCAGCAAGGGCAGAGGAGCGCAAAAACTCATGGATTGGCGCGAGCAGCAGCGCCGATCCATAACGGACGGCGCGGCGGTCAATCGCTTCAGCTTCCCCTGGCGCTTCCTCAGTTCCATCGGATGACGGGCTGGGCGCAGCGGTCGCTGCGCTTGGTCACCTCGACAAGATTCTGATCGACCCGCCACGCGAAGGCGCGGTGGAACTCATCAATTCGATTGGCGAGGACGGGCCGCGCCGCATCGTCTATGTATCATGCAGTCCGGCAACGCTGGCGCGCGATGCGGCGATTCTGGTTACGCAGAAGGGATATCGACTGAAAGGTGCAGGGGTGGTCAACATGTTTCACACTTCACACGTGGAATCGATTGCGTTGTTCGAAAGGGGCCTGAACTATCTCCAGGATTGAGTCAGCAATTCATCCAGAGAATCCATGATACGGTGGCCTTCTTGACCCAAGGAATCCACATATTCACCCAGTTGCTCGATGGGAACTGAAACAATTTCAAGAGGATGCAAAACAACTTGAACTTTCTCGATTTTGAAGGAGGGATTGAATCGCGAGTTACTTACCTTCCCAAGTACAGACTTTCGCACCAGGGGCACAACCACCCGTCGACGATAACTGTCATACAAGGATGACTGGACAATCACCACGTAAGGAATTTCGTCCCTATGCTTTCCTGTATTTTTATGCACATCGTATTGAGCCATGACTTGGGCTCAAAGAGATGAATACTCATCGGCAAATGAACCAAACTTGCCGTTGAATGAGTTCCACATGGAAATGGTTTCATCAAGAGTCTTGGCATTTGAAATACGCTGCTGACGTTTGTGCTCCACATAGTCAACAAGTAGCGACTCGACCACGCTAGAGAGGTTATTGGTCAGGCCGCGTACTTCAATAACCAAATCTTCATTAAGTGTCAGATTTACCGGGCGCTTCCGGGCTTCATTATTGGCTGTAGCTGATTTCATGGAATACCTCCAATGCGCATTATATGCGCATTGTCAGGGTTTGCGCTACAAGCATGGCACAACAGCTTGATCGAATACGCCACCGGCAGGTTCCCTGCTTGCTTGAAACATTCGGAGCGCTTGTATTGTGGTAGTGGGGGCGACGAACGGCAATGGTTCGAACTGAGCCAACTTGGTGATCATCCCGCCAACATTGTGCATTGCACAGGCGAAAATAAAATTCCGGTTACTGAAAGCCGGGATCAGTCGCTATGCCATGCCGCTTTACGCTGGTTTTCAATGGTTTCTTCAAGTAGCTGTCTGGCATACGCTGCGCAATTGCCGCATTCGCTGGCCACGCCCAGGTCGAGCCGCAACTCATCCAGCGTAAGTGCGCCATTCTTGGCCGCTTCACGAATCTGTTGGTCAGTGATGGCTTTGCAGACGCATACGTACACGAAACTTCTCCAGAAAAATCGCAGTCAGGGGCGGGCGATGGCGGTGAGGCCTGCAAATAGTTCAGTCGCCGCCCGGATCCATGTGGGCCTGCAGATAGTTTGCCAGGCTGACGTCCACGATCAGGCTGTGCTGTGTTTCCAGCCAGTCGATTGATTCTTCGCAGTGTTCCAGCAGATCTTCGAGCAGGTCGCGGCTGACGTAGTCCTGGAGTTGTTCAGACAGGGCAATGCTCTCGATCAGCAAGGGGCGCTGGATCTCGCGCTCGTACTTGAGGTCGCACTGCAGGCATTCGACGACGTTTTCACCAATCAGCAGCTTGCCGAGGTTCTGCAGGTTGGGCAGGCCTTCGAGAAACAAAATGCGGTCAATCAGTTTGTCGGCTTCCTTCATGACGCGGATCGACTGTTTGTATTGATAGTCGTTTAGCTTTTCCAGTCCCCAATGACGAAACAGGCGGGCATGCAGGAAGTACTGGTTGATCGACGTCAGTTCGTTTTTCAGCACCTTGTTCAGGGTGCCGATCAGTGTCTTGTCACCTTTCATCGTTGCGCCTCTTTATGCCGGGTTGCCAGAGTCGATCTGGCTTTGTTGATAGTTCTGCAGGCCGACCAGTTCGATCAGGCGAATCTGCTTTTCGAGGTAGTAGGCGTGGTCCATCTCGGTATCTTCGAGTTGAATCGCCAGCATGTCGCGGGTGACGTAATCCTGGGCTGTTTCACAGGCGGCCATCGCTTTCTTCAAGACGACGACAGTATGGTATTCGTAGTCGAGGTCGGACTGCAGCATCTCGGGAACGGTTTTGCCGACCGTCATTGCATTGCGTTTGGCCAGATTGGGCGTTCCTTCCAGGAAAAGAATGCGCTGAATGATCGCCAGCGCGTGCTGGTGCTCGTGCGCGGATTCATGCAGCGCCTTTTCGGCCAGTCGCTTGAAGCCCATGTCCGAATACATTTCGCCGTGGATCAGGTACTGGTCGACGGCGGTCAATTCACCCGTCAGCAGGTCGTTCAGGATGCCGATGATTTTCTTGTCGCTCTTCATGAGGTTCTCCGGAAATCGTTTAAAACGAGTGGCTGGAACAAATCCGATAATCCGGCTGAACCGCTATTCAAGCCTTTGCCAGCCACCATTATATGTTCTGCCCCTATCGACAGCATTTTTCAGTACCGGTTCAACCTCTTCGCCTGGCTGTGAGATCCGGCCATGCTACAGACCTTCGTTTGTGCACGGCAATCGCTTACGCAGATGTCGTAAACCCAAGGGAAAATTCGTTTACAGTCAAGGGGTTATGACATGGTCTTGTAAACAGCGTCAAAATAGCCTTTACTCTCGATTTTTGTCGGGGGTTGAAGATGACACTAATGGAGGCGTTTGCGCAGGTCAAGGATCACCGTCGGGGGCCGGCGGTCCGGTATGACCTGAAGGAAATGATCGTCATGACGATATGCGCGGTACTGTGCGGCTGTGACGATTGGGTCGATGTCGCGGACTGGTGCGAAGAAGAGGAAGGGTGGCTGAAGACATTCTTGGTGCTGGCGAAAGGCACGCCCTCTCACGACACGTTTGGCGAAGTATTTCGGATCTTGGATGCGAAGGTATTCGAGAAGTGCTTTCGGCAGTGGATTGCCAGCCTGGTTGGCGTGGCCAAAGGCGTCGTGGCGTTCGATGGCAAGACGGTGCGTGGATCGAAGGATGGGCCGAATACGGCGTTGCACATGGTGAGCGCCTACGCGACAGAACTTGGCGTATCGCTGGGACAAGAGGGATCGGCCGGCAAGGGTAATGAACTGGCGGCCATCAAGGCCCTGCTGGACACCTTGGTACTCAAGGGATGTATCGTCACCCTCGACGCCTTGGGGTGCCAGACGGAGGTTGCCGAGAAAATCGTTGCTCAAGGAGGGATTACGTCTTGGCGGTGAAGGACAACCAGAAGAATCTGTCAGAGGCCGTCGTTGAGTTCTTCGCGACCGCCGAGGGCGTTTGACTTTCGCACATCGATGTGCAAAAGCGAGTCTGGGTCGACAAGGACCATGGTCGCCTCGAAACACGGCGGGCCGTTTGGATTGCCGACGTGTCCTGGATGGACCAACCCATACGAGAGGCCTGGAAGAAACTGGGCGCCGTCGGCATGATCGAGTCTGAGCAGGAAATCAAAGACAAGATCAGTGTCGAGCGTCGCTACTTCATTGCCAGTTCCGGGGTAAAAACGGTTGAGCAGTTTGCGCACGCCGCTCGGGGTCACTGGGGTGTTGAGGCCATGCACTGGGTCCTTGACGTGACCTTTCGCGAAGATCACTGCCGGGTGAGGAAAGGCCATGCCGCGCGCAACTTGTCAGCCATCCGCAAGTTTGCGCTCTCCGCCTTGCGCAATGACACCCTCCATCCAGATCGCAGCCTACGCCGCCGCCGAAAACTCGCCGATCGTCGCCCAGACTACCGCGTTTCTCTTCTCGGGCTCACACCTCGCCAATGAATTGGCTAGCTTATGACTTCTGCGTGTGCGATTGCCGTGTTCGTTTGTGCTGTCTTTTCGCACTGGATTCGGAATACCCGTATAATTTGGCTGACTTGGCGGCGCCAGTGTTTTCAGATGGCCAACGCAAGGGCCTGTCAGACAAATCCAGGGTTCCGACCAATTTCCAGAAGCCGGCAGCTAGCCGGTTTTTTGTTTACCCTTTCCTGCATTTTATGGGTTGATATGCGAATTTTGCTCAGCAACGACGATGGCTACTTTTCGCCAGGGATTGAATGTCTGGCACGAGCGCTTGCGCAGGTGGCCGAGATCACCGTTGTGGCCCCTGAGCGCGACTGTAGCGGCGCCAGCAATTCACTCACGCTGGATCGCCCGCTGTCCTTGAAGCGCGCGGCCAACGGTTATTACCACGTGAATGGAACCCCCACCGATTGTGTGCATCTGGCGGTGACCGGCATGCTCGACGAACTGCCGGACATGGTCGTTTCAGGCATCAATCACGGGGCCAACATGGGCGATGACACGATCTATTCGGGTACCGTTGCGGCGGCTACCGAGGGTTTTCTGCTCGGTGTTCCCTCGTTGGCCGTTTCACTGTGCAGCAAGAACGGGGAGCATTTCGAGACGGCGGCACGGGTGGCGCTGGAACTGGTGCAGTTGATCCGGCGCCAGACGGTGCGCGAGCCTCTGCTGCTCAACGTCAATGTCCCGGATGTGCCTTACGAGCTGCTGCGCGGCATGGTCGTCACGCGGCTGGGCAAACGGCACAAGGCCGAAGCCGTGGTGCGAACGCTGTCGCCGCGCAACGAGACGGTCTATTGGGTCGGCGCGGCGGGTGAGGCGCAGGATGCCGGCGAGGGCACCGATTTTTACGCGGTGAACATGCATCAGGTTTCGATTACGCCATTGCAGATCGACCTCACGCACAACGCGCAGCTTCCCCTGATTCGCAACTGGCTGGCGCAATGAGTCGAGTCGTTTCAGGTATCGGCATGACCTCGCAGCGCACGCGAACGCGAATGATCGATCGTCTGCGCGAAGAGGGGATTCTTGACGAGCAGGTGCTGGCGGCCATCGCCGCCGTGCCGCGCCACGTTTTTGTCGAAGAAGCGCTGGCTTCGCGTGCCTATGAGGATTCGGCGCTGCCGCTCGGTTATTCGCAAACGATTTCGCAGCCGTATATCGTGGCCAGAATGATCGAACTGCTGCGTGAGGGGCGCAAACTCGGCAAGACGCTGGAAATCGGTGCAGGTTCCGGCTATCAGGCGGCAGTGCTGGCGCAACTGACGGACGAGGTCTATGCGATCGAACGGATCGAGCCGCTACTGGCCCGGGCCAAGCTCAATTTGCGGGCGATCCAGCAGTTCAGGGTGCGCCTGAAACATGCCGATGGGCAACTTGGTCTGCCCGAAGCGGCGCCTTTCGATACGATTATCGTTGCCGCAGCGGCCAACCGTGTTCCGCACGCGCTTTTGCAGCAACTCGCGCTTGGTGGCAGAATGTTGTTGCCGTTGGGGACGGGGGAGCAGTTCCTTCTCATGGTTGAACGTCGTGCCGAAGGCTACGTTGAAACCCGTCTGGATAGCGTTCGTTTTGTTCCGTTACTCTCAGGACTTGAATGAAGAATAATCGTGCTTTAACCAGGTCGGGTCTGGGTATTATCCTGGCCATCCTGCTGGTTCTTTCCGGTTGTGCCAGCAAGTCGCCGGCGCCCGTTGCGCCCACTGGCGCGGCCAGGGACAGCTATACCGTCAAGCCGGGCGATACCCTGTACAGCATTGCGCGCGAACACGGTATGGATTATCGCGAGCTGATTGCGCTGAACGGAATCGACAACCCTAACCGCATTACGGTCGGAAAGATCCTCAAAGTCAGGCCACCGGCTGCGGCGACATCGTCGTCTGCGGCGACTTCGTCGGTGGCGACGACAGCGCCGGTGGTGTCCGATGTGGTGCAATCGAGGCCGTTGGCGACAGAGCCGATGCCGGAAAAACGGCCACCTGGCACCAGTACCGAGACGGTCAAGCGGGAGCCAAAAGCCGGCAAGGAGCCATACTCTGATCAAGCGCTGGCACAGGCGCAAAGCCAGGGGCAAGCAAAACCTGCCGAGCCGATGGCCCCCGTGGTCAGGACTGAAGCCAGTCCGGAGGCCAAACCCGAAGCCAGGCCTGCCGAAGCGTCCGTGAGTGGCGACGAGATCGGGTGGATCTGGCCGGCCAACGGCAAGACGGTCGCTAACTTCAGTGAAGGCGGCAGCAAGGGTGTCGATATCGCCGGCAAGACGGGTGATCCGGTGATCGCTGCGGGTGATGGCAAGGTCGTCTATAGCGGGACGGGTTTGCGCGGTTATGGCAAGCTCGTCATCATCAAGCACAACAACACCTACCTGTCGGCCTACGCGCATAACCAGACCATTCTGGTCAAGGAAGGGCAGAATGTGAGCAAGGGGCAGAAGATTGCCGAAATGGGCAATACCGATGCCGACCAGGTCAAACTGCACTTCGAAGTCCGGCGTCAGGGCAAGCCTGTCGATCCCCTGAAATACCTGCCGCCGCGCTGACCATGAGCGATGATCCCGATGCCGAATCCGCGCTGAGCGAAGACGGGATGCCGCAGGAAGCGGACTCCGACGAGGCGTTCCTGGCGGAAGCGGAAGACGAGGTGCTTGCCGCGACGCCGGAAGTCGAATTGCTCAACGACGTAACCCAGCATTACCTCAACGAGATCGGCGCCAAGCCCTTGTTCACGCCGCAGGAAGAGTATGACTGGGCGTGTCGCGCCCAGTCCGGCGAGTTTGCCGCACGGCAGAAGATGATAGAACACAACCTGCGCCTGGTGGTGAACATTGCCAAGCACTACCTCAATCGTGGCATTCCTCTGCTGGACCTGATCGAAGAAGGAAATCTCGGCCTCATCCATGCGATCGAGAAGTTCGATCCGGAGCGCGGATTCCGGTTTTCGACTTACGCCACCTGGTGGATTCGCCAGAGCATCGAGCGGGCGATCATGAACCAGTCGCGCACCATCCGTCTGCCGGTGCATGTGGTCAAGGAGATCAATCTTGTGTTGCGCGCCTTCCGGCATCTGGAACTGGCCAACGGGAGAGAGATCCGCCTGGAACAGATCGCTCACCTGATTGATCGCCCGGTGGCTGACGTGCGCCGGGTACTGGCCCTTAACGAGCATATTGCCTCGCTCGATGCGCCACTTGAAATCGATCCCAGTCACTCCGTGGCCGATGCCATTGCCGATGAAAACGCTCTGGACCCGGAAAGCCTGCTGCAATCGAGTGAAGTTGACCACCTGGTCAGCCACTGGGTCGAGCAGTTGCCCGAGAAGCAGCGCCGGGTGCTGGAGCGTCGTTACGGCCTCGGCGGTGGAGAAACCTCTACGCTTGAGGAGGTCGCCGTGGATCTCAACCTGACGCGCGAACGCGTTCGCCAGATCCAGATCGAAGCACTCGATCAACTTCGCCGCGTCATCAAGCGCGGTGGCGTGACGCGCGATAACCTGCTTTAGATTGCGTGTCGCGCGAGCGACACATGAATCTCCCCTCTCCTGCGGGAGAGGGGTCGGGGGTGAGGGCGTGCATGTCGCGCGCGATTTTCGAATCCCCCACACCTTCGCGAATTGGCGGGGAGGGCGTGCAAGAATGGGTAGGTCGGGTTAGCGCCAGCGTAACCCGACAGAATGGCAAGTCGGGTTAGCGTAGCGTCCCCCAGGAGGATTTGCTTCGCGGCGAAAATAGGGGCACGTCGGGTTACGCTACGCTAACCCGACCTACACAAGCTGTAAGTCCAAGCGTTATCAACAGTAGTCGGGATACACCTAAAGGAAGTTTGCAATGGGCAATAAAGTAGCACTATTCGATTCATCATTACGCGACGGGGCGCAGGCCGAGGGGATCTCTTTCTCCGTCGAAGACAAGTTGAAGATCCTCGAACTTCTGGACGAGCACGGCGTGGACTACGTCGAAGCCGGAAACCCCGGCTCGAATCCGAAGGATCTCGAGTTCTTTGCCCGCGCCAGTCACATCGTCCTGAAACACGCCAGGCTCGCCGCTTTCGGCAGCACGCGCCGGCGCGACATCAGTGTCGAGAACGACGACAACGTTCAGTCCCTGCTGCTCGCCGATACTCCGGTCATTGTCATCTTCGGCAAGAGCTGGGATTTCCATGTGACCGAGATCATCCGCACCAGCCTGGAAGAAAACCTGGCCATGATCCGCGACACCGTGGCCTTCTTCAAGGCCAGAGGCAAAGAACTGGTGTACGACGCCGAACATTTCTTCGATGGCTACAAAAACAACCCCGACTATGCCGTCAAGTCGCTCCAGGCTGCCGCCGACGGCGGTGCCGATGCGCTGATTCTGTGCGACACCAACGGTGGAACCTTCCCGTCCGAAGTGGCTGAAATCGTCAGGAAAATGGTGGCGAGCTTCAGCGTGCCAATCGGCATTCATGCGCACAACGATTGCGGAATGGCGGTGGCCAACAGCGTGATGGCCGTCGAGAACGGAGCACGCCATGTTCAGGGGACCTATATCGGGTTTGGCGAGCGCTGCGGTAACGCCAACCTGTCCACCATCATCGCCAATCTGGGCGTCAAGCGTGGCTTTGAATGCCTGCCGGCCGACCAGTACAAAAACATCACCCGTGTTGCCCGCCATATTGCGGCCATCTCGAACGTGGCACTGAATGAGCGCGACCCCTACGTCGGCAACTGCGCGTTTGCGCACAAGGGTGGCATGCACATCGACGGCGTGAACAAGGCGGCGCACTCATTCGAGCACATCAACCCGGACCTGGTCGGTGGCCAGCGCCGCTTCCTGATGAGCGAAGTTTCCGGCCGTCGCATGATTCTGGAAAAAATCTGGGAAGTCGATCCCGGCATCACCAAGGACGATGCGGTGACCGACAGCATCATCAGGCGCCTGAAGGAGATGGAGCATGAAGGCTATCAGTTCGAAGGCGCTGAAAGTACCTTTGAACTGGTCATTCGCAAGCAACTCGGCAAGTACCGCCCGTTCTTCGAGCTGGAGCATTTCAAGATCATCGGCGAGCAACCGACCAGCGGCCAATACAGTTCTTCAGCCATCATCAAGGTAAAAGTCGACGGCACCGACGAAATCACGGCGGCTGAAGGCGACGGGCCGGTGCATGCCCTTGACCGCGCCCTGCGCAAGGTGCTGGACAAGTTCTATCCGGAGCTCTCCAACGTCCATCTGACGGACTACAAGGTGCGTGTCATCAACGGTCGCGATGCCACCGCCGCAAAAGTACGCGTATTGATTCAATCGACCGACGGCGACTCGGTGTGGACGACCGTCGGCGTATCGACGGACATCATCGAGGCAAGCTGGATTGCCCTGGTCGATTCGATCGAGTACAAGTTGTTGAAGCTTGAAGAGGCGAAAGTCACGGCTTGAAACAGGGGTTGGGTTTGTAACTCCAGCGGCTATCACTTTCAGGATGGCCGTCCTGCCTGGCTGGCAGGTCATGAACATGCGCAGGAGGTTGGCTGGAAAATCAGTCGGGGTGAATGTAACGAACACGCATCGCCTTGCATGGAATACAGGCCGCGGTTAAACTTGTCCAACTTAATGAACAAGTGAGGCCGATATGAAAGTCGTCAGCTATTCCCATGCGCGCAACGCGCTCAAGTCCGTTCTCGATGGTGTCGTTCAAGACGCAGACGTCACCATTATCAGCCGTCGCGATGCGGAAGGCGATGCCGTGGTGATGTCGCTGGACAGCTACAACAGCATCATGGAAACCCTGCACCTGACCAGCAATCCGGCGAATGCGGCGGCATTGGCGCGAGCCATTGCACAGGATAAAGCCGGGCAGGCGCAAGATCGCCAACTACTCCCTGCGGATTGAGCATGCGCGCCATTCGTTTCGTGCCCGATGCATGGGACGCTTATCTGTACTGGCAGGATCAGGACAAAAAGACCCTCAAGAGGCTGAATCTGTTGATTACCGCTGCCGCAAGCGAACCATTTATTGGAATCGGCAAACCCGAACCTTTGCGTGGAGAATTATCCGGCTACTGGTCCCGGAGAATCGATGAAGCGAATCGTCTGGTGTATCGTGCAACCGACGACGAGTTGGTGATTATCGCTTGCCGATACCACTACCAGGGATAAGCTCGGTGGGCGACAAGAGAAGAGCAGTTCACAGGGCAAGCAAACAGTGTCTTCGCTTCAAGGTAAATTTATTCTGGCGCTAACTCATTGAAATACGGTCATTCCAGGCTTGACCCGGAATCCAGTTCGTTAATCAAACCGTTCTTTTAACATCTTGATCAGATGGACGAATCTGGATTCCGGCCTTCGCCGGAATGACTGTGAGAGTTAGAACAAATTTACCCTGGTCTTCGCTTTGCCCTCTATGGCACTAATCAACCCTGCAGCACGAACTCCTCAAAGCCCTTGACCGGCAGCGGGCGGCTGAACAGATAGCCCTGATACACCTGGCACCCCTGGAGCCGCCAGGAAATCGCGCTGGGCCTCGCTTTCCACCCCCTCGGCAATGACCGTCAGCCCCAGGCTCTCGCCGAGGACAATGATCATCCGTGCAATGGCCGCATCATCGGGGTCGGTGAGAATGTCCCTGACGAAACTCTGGTCGATTTTCAACTGATCGAGCGGCAGGCGCTTCAGGTACGAGAGCGAGGAATAGCCGGTACCAAAGTCATCGAGCGAGAAGCCGACGCCCTTTTCCTTCAGCACCGTCATCTTGACGATGATGTCGTCCATATCGTGCACCAGCAGGCTTTCCGTCAGCTCGAGCTTGAGCCGCTGCGGATTGGCGCCGCTGCGCGCCAGCGCGGCCAGTACCTGTTCGACGAAATCACGATGATGAAACTGGCGGGCGCTGACATTGACCGCCAGCGAAAGATCGGCCAGTTCTGGCCGGGCAGCCCACAGCGCCAGGCGCTCGCAGGCGGTCTTCAGTACCCATTGACCGAGCGGCAGGATCAGCCCGGTGTCTTCGGCCAGCGGGATGAATTCGGCCGGAGAGACCAGGCCGCGCTCGGGGTGCGGCCAGCGCAGCAGGGCTTCGGCGCCGAGCACCCGGCCACGGGAATCGAGCTGCGCCTGGTAGTAAATCAGGAACTGCTGTTCCTTGATCGCCCGGCGCAGATCGACCTCGAGGGCGGCGCGGGTGGTGACCGCGACCTGCATGTCGTGATCGAAGAAACGCAGGGTGTTGCGGCCTGCGGCCTTGGCCTGGTACATCGCCGTGTCGGCGCGCTTCATCAGTTCATCGACACTTTCGGTGTGCTCGCGAAACAGGGTGATGCCGATGCTGGCCGTGCTGTGATGCTCACGTGCGCTGATCAGGTAGGTCTGGTTGAGCGCGGCGAGTATTTTTTCGCCGACGGTTTCGGTCTGGGCAGCGGCGTCCTGGGCGTTCTCGCTCAGGTCGTCGAGCATCACGACGAATTCGTCGCCGCCCAGGCGGGCGACGGTGTCGCAGGCGCGAACGCCGGTGACCAGACGCTGGGCGACCTGGTGCAGGAGGATGTCTCCCATGTCGTGGCCCAGGGTGTCGTTCAGTGCCTTGAAGTTGTCGAGGTCGATGAACAGGAGGGCGCCGTGACGTTGATGTCGGGCACGGGTGGCCAGGGCCTGGCGCAGCCGGTCGATCAGCAGGCGGCGGTTGGGCAGGCCGGTCAACTGGTCATAGAAGGCCAGCTGGTTGATCTCGGCTTCGGCACGCTTGCGCTGGGTGATGTCGGTTAGCGTAGCGACGTAGTTGGTGATCTCGCCGTCATCATCCTTGACGGCACTGATCATGAGCCATTCAGGATGCACCTCGCCATTCTTGCGCCGGTTCCAGATTTCACCCTGCCACGTTCCGTTGCGCTGGATACCCTCCATCATCGCGGCAAAAAAAGCGGCATCATGGCGACCGGAATTGAGCAGACTCGGCGTCTGACCGACGGCCTCAACCGCAGTGTAGCCGGTAATGTCGGTGAAAGCCTGGTTGACCCGAACGATCACCTTTGCCGCATCGGTGATGAAAATACCCTCCTGGGACTCGAAGGCAATGGCAGCGATACGCTGGTATTGCTCGGCAAGCCGGCGCTCGGTGATGTCGCGGGCGACTGTGTGAATGGCCGGTTTGCCGTCGTAAACAATCGGTGTGCTCTGGACTTCAACGTCAATAACCGTTCCATCCTGCTTGAGATACTTCGCTTCGAGCATCGGCACGGCGACAGTATGCTCGGTAACCATCCTCATGCGCGCCAGTGTGAACTGATGAAAATCAGGGTGAACCCGGTCGAGGAAGGGTTGACCCAGGAAATCCTGTTTTGACTGTGCGCCAAAGAGGGTGACGGCGGCCTGATTGACATAAACAATTTTCCCGTCGCGATGCACCGTGATCGCGTTGGGCATCCAGTCGACCAGGGTGCGGTAACGTTCTTCACTGGTCCGCAGCGCCGTCTGTGCCTGTTTGCGCTCGGTGATGTCGCGGGTGACGGCGAGTAGCACCGTCTGGCCATGATCCTGCATGGGAACGGCGTGGGTATCGAGCCAGCGACGCGTGCCTTTGAGGCCAAGCACCTCGTATTCCATTTGCAGCGATTCTCCGGCGAGTACCCGCTGGTGCAGGTCGGCAAAGCCCGCGCGATAGTCGGGGGCGATGAAATCAAGTATCGGCTGACCGACCACCTGCTCCAGCGAGTCAGCCTCGATCATCGCCAGCCCGGCCGGGTTCATCTGGATCAGGCACCCCTGCGCATCGACGATCATGATGCATTCCGGCTCGGTTTCAATGATGGTGTGCATCCGCGATTCGGTTTCGATCAATGCCCGCGTCGCCTGGTGGGAACGGCGGCCAACGATGATCAGCGACAGCAGGCCGGCCACGAGTAACAGCGCCAGCGTTCGTTCGACGTCGCCGCCGGTGCGCCAGAACGCGACGGCAGGGGGCACCAGCGCGATGACGAGGAAAGTCTGCATTGCCGTCTGCTGGGCTGCCTGTGCGCTGACCGCCACCGCGCAGACACTGAACAGTGTGCCGACGAAAAGTGCCGACTCGATACGAGCAGCCTCCTGGATCATCAAGGTCGGTCCGACCGACCAGGCCGCGCCGGCCACTGCTGTTCCAATCAGGTACAGCTTGCGCCAGCGCGCCAGGGCATCAGGCGCGGGTGCTGCCTGCCTGAACGCCGCCCACTGCACGTAACGTGCCGCCACACCGGTCAGGATGGCGATCAGCCAGGCCGTCATCTGCGCCGGCGGGAAAAAAGGCCACATCAGGCCAAAGAAGATGAGGGGCATCACCAACGCAATCAGCAGGCTCAGCGGCAGCCGCTCATACGCCAGGTAAAGCAGCCTGGCATCGACAGCCTGTTCAGGTTGCGCTGCGACAGGAGGGGTATGCAAACGCGAATCGCTCACGTCGAACTCCTTACCATGGCGAGCTTGCGGCAGAGTGTACCGTGGTCGCTGCCAGTTTCAATCATCGCGCCGGTGTAAAAAAACCTGCCTGTTCAAGGCGTCAATGCTATTTTCCGGAAACCCTCAATGCGTCCGACATCAGCTTGTCGGTATAGGCGATACCGATCGCTGAAAGGATGAAAACCATATGGATAATCGTTTGCCACATGACGCCGGCTTCGGTGAAACTGGAATTTGCAGAACCGAGTGAACCGATGGCGATGAATGTCTTCAGCAGATGAATCGAGCTGATGCCGATGATGGCCATGGCCAGCTTTACTTTCAGCACCGAGGCATTGACGTGGCTCAGCCATTCCGGCAAATCGGGATGGCCCTGCAAATTCAGGCGTGAGACGAAGGTCTCATAACCGCCAACAATCACCATCACCAGCAGATTGGAAATCATCACCACGTCAATCAGGCCCAGCACGGCCAGCATGATGAGCTGCTCGCTCAGATTGGTCGCACCTTCAATCAAATGGAACAATTCCTTGATGAAGAGGATGACGTAAACGCCCTGGGCCAGAATCAGGCCCAGATACAAAGGAAGTTGCATCCAGCGTGAACTGAAGATCAACCGGGATATCGGGTTTAGCGTGGAGGTTTTGATGGGATTCATGGCTTGTCGTTGAAGTGATCTGCTGTCATTCTAATCGCTGAAGATGGAGGGGACAAAGGATATTGCCAAAGCGTCAGTCTGAAGCGCTTTCCACAGTGTTCCGAGCCGATTTATAACCCCCAGACCATGGCAAGGCGCTGCGGACTGGCCTGCTCATCCCCTGAGCAGGGGAGGCCATGCACACCTCTCAACTGCTCCGTGGCCCGAGGCCAGGCTTCGCACTGATCCTGGCAAGGTGTATTTCGGTACAAACGTTCCGTTATCGCAAGCGAGGATTTTGAAATGAGAACTGCTGACGACTGGCTTTGTCCGTACCAACTTGCATCAGTTGCACTATGATTCGGATTAGAACATTCTCATTAATACGGAAAGTGAGATCCCTGTGCCTGCAGCAACCATCCTGATCGTAGACGATGAACCGACCAACCTGTCGGTGCTGACCCATCTTTTGCGCTCCGACTATCAGTTGCGTGCCGCCAACTCCGGAGCCAGCGCCGTGCGCGCGGCGGCCAGCGAGCCGAAGCCGGATCTGGTGCTGCTTGACGTGATGATGCCCGGCATGGACGGTTACACGGTGCTGGAGCACCTGCATGCCAACCCGGCCACCGCCGACATCCCGGTGATTTTCCTGACCGCCCTGGCCGACGATCTCGACGAGGAGCACGGCCTGCAAGTCGGCGCCGCCGATTACCTGACCAAACCGATCAAGCCCGGCGTGGTGCTGGCCCGGGTACGCACGCAACTGGAAGCCAAGCGGGCGCGCGACTGGATGAAGAACCAGAATGACGTCCTTGAAGCCGAAGTTGCGCGGCGCATGGTCGAAAATGACCTGACCCAGCGCGTCAGCATCCGGGCGCTGGCCCATCTGGCCGAAACGCGTGACCCGGAAACCGGCAACCATATCCTGCGCACCCAGGGCTATGTGCAGCAGTTGGCCAACAGGTTACGCACGCATCCGCGTTTCGAATCGACCATGAGCGAACGCTATATCGATCTGCTGGCCCGCTCGGCGCCACTCCATGACATCGGCAAAGTCGGGATTCCCGATTACATCCTGCTCAAGCCCGGCAAGCTCACGCCAGAGGAATGGGCCATCATGCAGACGCATTCCAGGCTGGGCAGCAACGCCATCGAGCTAGCCGAGAGTGACATTGAAACACCCCTGCCGTTTCTCTCCACAGCAAAGGAAATTGCCCACTGGCACCACGAGAAGTGGGACGGCAGTGGCTACCCCGACGGCCTGGCCGGCGATGCCATCCCGATCTCGGCGCGCCTGATGGCTCTCGCCGACGTGTTCGACGCGCTGATTTCGGCGCGGGTTTACAAGGCGCCGATGAGCTTCGCCGAGGCCCGCGAGATCATCGCCGCCGCGCGCGGCACGCATTTCGATCCCGACATCTGCGACGCCTTCCTCTCCGGTTTTGACGAGTTCATCGCCATCGCCAGGCGGTTTCAGGAGGCGTGAGGCGGGGAAGCAAAGAGTGAAGCCGGGCACGACCCAGGTTTTTCTTGCCCATGCAAGTGACACATCGTAGGTCGGGTTAGCGCAGCGTCCCACAAGGGGATTTCCTGCGGGGCATAACCCGACGCCAGTGTATGCCGCATCCGACGATTGTCGGGTTATGCTGCGAAGCAAATCCTCTTGGGCGACGCTGCGCTAACCCGACCTACCGGATTGCGTGTTCTAGCGAGCGACGAGCGGCGCAGTCTCGACTGGCGGCGCAATTTCATCCGCAGCTACCTGGAACGCGACGTGCCGATGTTTGCGCCGCGGCTGCCCGCCGAGACCATCGGCCGCTTGTGGACGATGCTGGCGCACCAGCAAGGCAGCCTGCTCAACCAGTCTCGCCTGGCCGCCGCGCTCGGCGTCGCCAACCCGACGGTGGATCGTTACATCGACCTGCTGGTTGACCTGCAACTGCTGCGCCGCCTGCGCCCATGGGGCGGCAATGTCGGCAAGCGCCTGATCAAGTCGCCCAAGGTCTATGTGCGCGACAGCGGCATCCTGCACGGCCTGCTGGAACTGGAAACCCTGGACGATCTGCTCGGGCACCCCGTCTGCGGGCTCAGCTTTGAAGGGCATTGCATCGAAAACCTGGTGCTGGCGGCGGCTCCGCGCCGGGTACCGTATTTTTACCGCACCCATGCCGGCGCCGAAATCGATTTGCTGCTCGAAAAAGGCGGGCAGCCCGACATCGCCATCGAGATCAGGCGTTCAAGCGCGCCGAGTCCGGCGAAAGGCTTTGCCCAGGCCTGCGACGACCTGCGCATCGCGCAGCGCTACGTGGTCTACCCCGGTAGCGAGAAGTTCGCGCTACGCCATGGCGCGCAAGCCATCGGGCTGGCGGAACTCGCGAGCCTCTTGCATGCGGAAACCGGGGCCTGATCCAGGTTTCTCATGACCCCTCGCTCAGACTCAAACCCCGTTGGGCAATGCTCGTGATTGACAAGCGCCGGTGCGCTCTCAACACTCGCGTTCATGAATCCGATTGCCGACATTGACAAGGAAACGGCCAGCGCGGCACGCCTCTTCATCGAAAAGGTGGCGAGTCAGTATGATTTCGCGGGGCGATCCTCTTTGGCAGCCGCGCACGGAAGTCGCACCGCCCGGATAGCGATGCCGATGTCGCCGTTTTGCTGCATAAGCCCCTGGCAAATTCGTTTCCACCACGCTGCAGATGGCGGATCTTGCGTATGAGGTGCTGTTGAAAACAGGCATTCGCATACAGCCACTGCCGATCTGGGAGGTGGAGTGGGAGCATCCAGAGGGGTATTCCAATCCTCATCTGCTGCGCAATATCGAGCGCGAGGGGATTCGTCTTTGAACGCTCAGAGGCTGTGAATTTATGGATAAACACCTCCCAAGCCGTCATTCCGGCGCCAGCCGGAATCCAGTACCTTTCTCCGATATCCATTAAAACAATCGGATAAACGAGCTGGACCCCGGCTTACGCCGGGGTGACGAGCGTGGAAATCAGGCAGTTATGATTTTTCACAGACTCTCAGGCATTGCTGCTGAAGGCATTGCGGGCCGCTGCTTCTGCCAAGCTGCTGCTCGATACGGGGGACGCCGATGGCGCCTGCAATCGGGCCTGCTACGCCATGTTCGACGCGGCTCGTGCGGCGCTGCTGGCTTCCGGTGCGCCGGTTGCACCTGACGTGGCATACGATTCAACAACAGGAGAGTGCGCCATGAGCCAGGTTGATCGCATCACCATGGAACCCGGTAAGTGCGGCGGCAAGCCGTTATCCGCGGCATGCGCATTCGCGTCAGCGATCTCCTGGGCAAACCCGGCCTGCCCCCGGTTTCCACCAAACCCTGGGGCTTCCCACAATCGGCCGGCACGCAAGTCAGCCTCCGACCTTGCAAAGTCGGCGCCGATGGGGCGGTGCCCAGCCTCGGCGCCGCGCGCCGGTAAGGTGGCCGATAGCGAGACCCCGCCGCCGCGACCCGGCCAATAGACCGGCAGAGTTCCTGTGACAGTGCGCCAGTAAAACTATTGCAACAATATGTTTCTAAACATATTAAGATATTGTGCCAACCGGCAAGTTGACCGGCAAACTCGCCGGCCAAATCGCCGCAAATCATGAGCCCGAAGAATATCGACCGCTACACCCAGCCGCAACAGTTCGAGCCGCTGCTGCCGCAACAGCGGTTGGACGAACTGCGGCGGCCGGCCGGCGCCGTCGTCGAGCGGTCGCTGCGGCTTGCCGGCAGTGCGCATCCGGCAACCATGGCCAGCCTGCGCGAACTGGTGCGGGCGATGAACTCCTATTATTCGAACCGCATCGAAGGCCAGAGCACGCATCCGCTGAATATCGAGCGCGCGTTGCGCCGCGACTTTTCCGACCAGCCCGACATCGCCCGATTGCAGCGTCTGGCAGTGGCGCATATCGAGGCCGAGCAGGAACTCGAACAACGGGTGGCTGCCGCAGAGCGCCCCCTGACTGCCGCCTTCCTGCAGCAGGCCCATGCCGCGCTATATGGCCGGCTTTCGATCGAAGACCGGACCACGTCCGAGGGGCGCATCGTCGTGCCCGGAGCGCTGCGAACCGAGCAAGTGGCCGTCGGTCGTCACGAACCGCCGCTCTGGTCGTCCTTGCCGGCCTTTCTAAACAGGCTCGATGTAGCCTATTCGCGGCCGGTCGCCGTGGACGACATGCTGCCTGTCGTCGCCGCCGCCGCGCATCACCGCGGCGCATGGGTGCATCCCTTTCTCGATGGCAACGGTCGCGCCGTGCGCTTGCAGACGCATTGCGCCCTGTGGCCCCTGAGTGCCGGACTCTGGTCGATGAGCCGGGGCCTGGCACGCAAGCGCGACACGTATTACGCCCTGCTCGATGCCGCCGACAGTCACCGGCACGGCGACCTGGACGGGCGTGGCAACCTGAGCGAGAAGCTACTCTGGGAATGGTGCGAATGGTTCATCGCCCTCGCCGCCGACCAGGTGGATTTCATGGCAAGGATGCTCGACCTCGACGCCATGAAGGCGCGTATCGCCGCCCTGATTACCTACCGCTCGACGCTCGACAAGGCCATTCGCGCGGAAGCCATCGTTCCCCTGCATCACCTGTTTCTCGCCGGGCCCGTGCCGCGCGGCGAATTCCAGCAAATGACCGGCCTCGGCGAACGCACCGCGCGGGCCTTGCTGTCAAGGCTGATCGAAACGGGGCTGGTCGCAAGCACCGGCCACACGGCGCCGGTACAGATCGCATTCCCGCTCGATGCGCTTCAGTTCCTGCTGCCTGAGCTTTACCCGGAAGCGGCAACGCAAGCTTCGCGAGAAACCGGGGTCTGACCCGAGCATCACGAGCATGCAGTTACCTCCGGCGATCGCTCGCCTTTCGGTAGGGAACCAACACCGTTTCCAGCATCGGGAAATGTTTTTCGTTGAGCGTGGCGAGGGTGCAGCCACTCATCTCGGCGCTGGCGGCGATCAGCGCGTCCATCAGACCCGTTCCGTGGCTCTTGCCGTAATCGCGCCTCCACAGGCCGCCCTGCCTGGCGATGTCCGGCGTGACGGCGACCACCTCCATCAGCCCGAGAAAGCGCTCCAGCACCGGACGCTCCGCGCCTTCGCGCACACCGACATGGAGTTCGGCGACCGTGACCGCCGAGACAAACAGGGATCGCCGGGTTTTCCTGAGGAAGGCTACGGCGTCGGGCTGACCGTGCAGGTAATCGATCAATACGTCCGTATCGAGCAGCAGGGGACTTGCCATCGGCGTCAGCGCGGTTCGATACGGTCGGCTTCCCGGCGCACGGCGACAACATCCGCGCGCCCGGTGCCGTCGACCCACAAGCCCGCCGCCGCGCCAAGTACCTGTCCGCGATCATTCGACAGCGCTTGCTCGATCAGGCGATCGACGGCTTCACGAATCAACTCGCTTTGGCTGCGCCCGGTGTTGCCAGCCATCGTCCGCAACGCGGACTGCTCTTGTTCGGTGAGGTATATCTGGGTTCTGACCATGGCGGCTTCCTTATTGATGTATGTAGATGATGTATGTTTCACCGATACCTGTCAAGGGCCGATTTCCGAATCAGCCCCGGTTTCTCCATCAGCGGTACGCACTGGATTCTGGCTTACGCCGGAATGAGCGCGAAGCCTGGCCTCGGGCCACGGCTTGGGAGGTATTTAGATCTGGGTCGATGCCCTGCGAGACGAGGAGCTGGACGTGGCAGCGCACGAACCGGAGCTGTTCTGGATGATGATCGACAAGGTGCCGGGCGAAACAAAGTGACGGGGGTATCATACGATTCACCAACAAGGAGAGTGCGCCATGAGCCAATTCGATCGCATCACCATTCATCCCGAGATTGTCAATGGTCAGCCAACCATTCGCGGAATGAGGTTGACCGTGCGACGTGTCGTCGCGTCGGCGGCGCTTTATCCAAATCGGGACGAACTACTCAAGGAATTTCCCGAACTCGACGCCGAGGATGTCCGGCAGGCACTTGAATTCGCCGCCTGCAACCTCGACGACCACTGGCTGTCTCTTGATGCGGCATGATCAAGATAGTGCTCGATCAGGGCTTGCCGCGTTCGGCGGCCGAATTGTTGAGACAGCAGGGGTGGGATGCAACTCACGTTGGCGAGATTGGCTTGGCAACGGCCAGCGATCAGGCCATTCTCAAACATGCCGAGCAGCAGGGCAGCACTGTTGTTACGCTCGATGCGGACTTTCATGCCCTGCTCGCGGTAAGTGTGCCGGCGCACCATCGGTCGTGCGTCTGCGTATTGAAGGGCTCAAAGGGAGCGAACTCGCCGCTCTGCTGGTTCGGGTATGGGAACGTACCGGTGCCACCCTGATACGCGGCGCCATTGCGAGTGTGACGCCAGCCGGCATTCGCATCAAGGAACTACCCATCGGTCAGAAGCTGACGCAAGGGTAAGGTCAGGGCCATCAAGAATGCGCATGACACGGATCGACGCCACATCGACCTGATCGCCGTCCATTACCCAAATCTTCAAGCATGAATTGCAAGGGCTTGCGCCCAACCTGACGCGCGCCATCAAGGAGGCAGAAGGCTTGCGCGCGCTACGTGCAAGCGAGACCTTCAACCGCGCGCTGGACTCCGTGAGCGCCGAAATCCATTTTCTGCTGAAAAAGCCGAGCAAGCTTCGGGCCGCGGGCGTAACATTCCGGATAGATTCCCCTCCACCGCATAGGGATTTTCATGGTCACCAGCAAACCCGCTGCAAGAACCGGCGCCAAGCCCGCCGCCAGGCGCTCGGCAGCGCGCCAGCCGCCGGCCGGCCCCGGCGCGGCAACGGATGCGGAAACGGGTGCGGCATCGGGTGCGGCGCCGGCAAGCGCCGCTCCTGCCGCCCCTCCTCTTGCCCCGGCCTGCCCCATCGTCGGTATCGGCGCTTCCGCCGGCGGGCTGGAGGCCTTCGAGGCTTTCTTCCGCGCCTGCCCGGCGGACACCGGCATGGCCTTCGTCCTGGTGCCGCATCTCGACCCCGGACATCAAAGCCTGCTCACCGAAATCCTGCAACGCGCCACCGCCATGCCGGTGGTCGAAGCGCTCGACCAGCTCGCCGTCGCCCCCAACCACGTCTACGTCATCCCGCCCAACCGCGAGATGCTCATCCTCAACGGCGCGTTGCAACTCTCGGTGCCGGAACTGGTGCGCGGCCAGCGCATGCCGATCGACGGCTTTCTGCGCTCGCTGGCCGAAGATCAGGCCGAGCGCGCCATCGGCATCATCCTCTCCGGCACTGCCAGCGACGGCACCCTGGGTCTGCGCGCCATCCTCGGCGGCGGCGGCGTCTGCCTAGTGCAGGATCCCGCCACCGCCAAGTACGACGGCATGCCGGGCAGCGCCATCAACGCCGGCTACGCCACCCACATCCTGCCGGTCGAACAGATGCCGGCCGCGCTGATCGAAGTGGTCCGGCAGGGCGTTCTCAGGCAGCAGGTGCTACCCGTCGTCCCGGAAAAGGTGCAAAGCGGCATCAACCAGATCCTGCTGCAACTGCGCAGCGGCACCGGCCACGACTTCTCGCTGTACAAGAAAAGCACCATCGGTCGCCGCATCCAGCGCCGCATGGCGCAAAACGCCATCGAAGACGAAGCCGTGTATGCGCGCTTCCTCAAGGGCAATCCGGTCGAGACGCAACTGCTGTTCAAGGAACTGCTGATCAACAGATCAAGGCCCGCCACGATCGGGAACTGAGCATCCAGATCTACGCCACCGACCTCGACGATGAGGCGATAGCCACGGCGCGCGCCGGCCGCTATCCGCCCAACATCGCGCAGGACATGACGGCGGAACGCCTGCGCCGCTTCTTCAGCAAAGACCAAGGTGAACATGGCGGCTACAAGGTCAAGAAGGACATTCGCGACATGGTGGTGTTCGCCGTACAGAACGTGATCAAGGACCCGCCCTTCACCAAGCTCGACCTGCTCAGTTGCCGCAACCTGATGATCTATCTGGAGCCTGAGCTGCAAAACCGCCTGATCCCCAGCTTCCACTATGCGCTGCGGCCTAACGGCGTGCTGTTCCTGTCCACCTCGGAAAGCATCACCGGCCACCCCGACCTGTTTACGGCCATCGAGCGTAAATGGAAGTTCTACCGCGCCAGCCACACCGACGCCGCGCCCTGGCTCAAGGTCAATACCGACATGGTCTGGGCGCGCAGCGCCGGCACCCACGGCAGCAACGGTACCCCCGCCAGAATGGCGGACGCGGCGGCGATCGGCAAGGCCAACAGCGGCCGCGCCGGCAACGTCGCCGCGCTCAGCACCAACGCGCTGCTGCAGACCTACGCGCCGGCCTCGGTTACCACCGACAGCCACGGCAACATCCTCTACGTGCATGGCGACACCGGCCGCTACCTGCGCCCGGCCCCCGGCCCGGTGAGCAACAACGTGGTCGAGATGGCGCGCGAAGGACTGCAGCTCGACTTGCGCGTCGCCATCGACATGGCCGCCACCGTGTCCATTCCGACGCTGAACAAGGCAGTCTCGGTGAAGACCAATGGCGGCTTCTCGAAGGTATGCTTCAGCGTACGCGCCCTGCCACGGGACAAGGGCGACGAGCCGCTGCTGCTGGTCAGCTTCGAGGATATTGCCGGTGCTGTAAAACCCGCTGACCCATCCCACCCCGCCGCCGCAAAACCGGGACTCGGCAAACGCGGCGCCGCCGTCCACTCCAGCCCATCCGCCCAAACTACCCAATCCGCGCGCATCGAAGCGCTGGAGCGCGAACTGGCCTACGTCAAAGAGAATCTGCAAGCCACCGGCGAAGAGCAGCAGGCCTCCAACGAGGAACTCAAATCCACCAACGAGGAATTGCAATCGACCAACGAAGAGCTGCAATCGTCGAACGAAGAACTGGAGACCTCCAAGGAGGAACTGCAATCGCTGAATGAAGAAACCATCACCGTCAATTCCGAGTTGAATGCCCGGGTCGAGCAACTGACCCGTATCCAGAACGACATGAAGAACCTGCTCGACAGCATCTCCACCGGCACCTTGTTCCTCGACCACCAGTTGACGATCCTGCGCTACACGCCGGCGGTGGTGCAGGTGTACCCGCTGATTGCCGGCGACGTCGGCCGCCCCTTGAGCAACATCGCATCGAATCTCGTCGGTGCCGACCTATCGACCGACCCTTCGACCGACCTGCTCGCCGACCTGCAATCCGTACTCGATACCCTGATCCCCGTCGAGCGCGAAGTGCGCAGCACCGACGGCGCCTGGTATCTGGCGCGCATCCAGCCCTACCGCACGCTGGACAACGCGATCGAGGGCGTGGTGCTGACCTTCACCCCGGTGACCGAGTTCAAGCTCGCCAGCGAGGCCGCGCAGCGGACCACGACCGAACTGGCGACGCTGTTGCAGGCCAGCACGCAACTGGCGCGGGAACTGGCCGAAGGCATTGTCAACACCGTGATCGAGCCGCTGATCGTGCTCGATGGCAGCTTGCAGGTGATCTCCGCCAGCCGCTCCTTCTACCGGCACTTCCAGGTCGCGGCAGAGCACACCGTGGGCCGCAAGATCTACGATCTGGGCAACGGCCAGTGGGACATCCCGGCCTTGCGCCAACTGCTGGAAAAGATCCTGCCGCAAAATCAGGCGATGGACGGCTACGTCGTCGAACACAACTTCCCGGGCCTCGGGCAACGGCGCATGGTGCTGAATGCCCGGCGCATCGTCACGGCGCTGGGGAATACCGAATTGATCCTGCTGGCGATGGTGGCGATCGACAGCCCGGATTGAGTTCGTCATCCCGGCGAACGCCGGGATCCAGTGTTTGTTTAAGAAGCATGGATTCCGGGTCGAGCCCGGAATGACGGAGAATAGCGACAAAGGAGAAGTCATGAACCCGCCCGACGAAAAGCAAACAAACGCCGCGCTCCTGCGCAACGAGGCCGAGGCCGATCTCGCCCGGCGTCCGCTCGCCGACGCCACAGCGCGCCCGGTTGAAGATCTGCTGCACGAACTGCAAGTGCATCAGATCGAGCTGGAAATGCAGAACGAGGCGCTGCGCGTTGCACAGACCGCGCTCGAAGAGTCGCGCGACCGCTACGTCGATCTCTACGAGTTCGCCCCGGTCGGCTATCTCACGCTCGACGCCGAGGGCCTGATCGAGCAGCTCAATCTTACCGCCGCCACGCTGCTCGGCATGGAGCGCAAGAAGCTGCTGCTACGCGGCTTCCTGGCGCGGGTGCTGGCCGAAGACCATCCGCGCTGGACGGCGCTGTTCATGCGCCTGAAAGCCGGGGCCGACAAAAACAGTGTCGAACTCTCCCTGCAGCGCGGCGATGGCACAGTGTTTCAGGCCCTGCTCGATTGCGAGCGCAGACCAGGCCCGGGCGTCGGCGCTGGCGAGACGACGATCCGCATCGCCCTGACCGACATCAGCCGCAGGAAAGTCGCCGAGGCCGCGCAGAGGCAACAAACCGAGGAACTGACGCGCTTAAACCGCGCCATGGTTGGCCGCGAAATGGCCATGATCGAGCTCAAGCGGCAGGTCAATGCGCTGTCGCGCGAACTCGGCCGGGCGGAGCCCTTCAACCTCGATTTTGCCGCAGCGCCCGGGGCCGATGCCACCATGCCGACCGCAGCGCGGCGCGCATGAGCTCGAAGGCACGCCGTGCGCGAACCCGATTCCGGTGACGCAGGTTCGCAGGCGAGGGAAGCAGGCCAATGAACGAATTCTTTCAGGCGCAGCTCGATTACATCTTTTTCTTCTACGGCCTCGGCTTCGTGCTGCTCGGCGCCGTGGCATTGGCCCTGGGTCGCGGAATACAGGGAACACAGGCGGAGCTGCGCTGGCGGCTGCTGGCGCTGTTCGGCCTCAGCCATGGCCTGAACGAATGGCTGGACCTGGTGGCGCTGTCGACCGGCGACAGCGCCGCCTTCAAATGGGCCCGCCTGGTCGTCATGGCGCTGTCCTTCGTCTTCCTGCTGGAGTTCGCCCGCAGCGCCAGTCGCGGTGCGGCGGGCCGGCCGCTGGCGCGCCTGATCCATCTCCCCTTGCTGCTGTCGGTGATCGTGGCAGGCCTGCTCTGGGGTCAGGGCGGCGCTAACGTCTTCACGCGCTACCTGCTCGCTTTGCCGGCCGGCTTGTGGGCCGGCGCGATCCTCTTTCGCCACGCCGGAAAATTGCCGGACGGCGCCCGCGGCTGGCTGGCCTCGGCGGGCATCGCCATGGGCCTGTACGCGGTGGCCGCCGGCGCGATCGTGCCGGGCGCGGCGTTCCCGCCGGCCAATCTGATCAACCACCAGGCCTTCTTCGACCTGACCGGCACGCCGATCCAGTTGTGGCGCGGACTGCTCGCCTGCTGGATCGCGCTGGCCGTCTGGGAATCCTCCCGCGCAGCGCTGGCGCTGGGCGATTCGCCCCTGCCCGGCAAGGGGCGCCTGGATTATTTTCACTGGATGGCCATCGTGCTGCTGCTGATCCTCGCCGCCGGCTGGGCCGCCACCGATCGCCTGGGCAAGATGTACGAGGAGGATGCGCGCGATGAGGCATCGGACGACCTGTCGGTACTGCATACCGGCATCGCCGCGCAGTTGACCCCCCTGGAGCAGTTCGCGGAAGCCCTGTCGAGTTACCAGCCGGTGCTCGACATGCTGGCCGACACCAATGCGCAATCACAGCAACAGGCGGACGCGACGCTGGCCCGCTACAACCAGGTCTTTCAGGCCTCGGTCATTTATCTGATTAATGCTTCCGGTATCGTCGTTGCCGCCTCGAACGGTGGGCAGCCCGACAGCTTCGTGGGCCGCGACTACGGATTCCGGCCGTATTTCCGGCAGGCGATGGCGGGACAACGCGGACGCTATTTCGCCCTCGGCATCACCTCCGGCACGCGCGGCTTCTACACCAGCTTTCCGATCCGCGACGCGCAGGGAAAGATCGTCGGCGCCGCCGTGATCAAGAAGGATATCGACTACATGGATCGGCAATTGGCCAATTACCGCAATGCCTTCCTGGTCGATCCCGACGGGGTGGTGTTTCTGTCCGGCCGCCAGGACCTGCTGTTCGACGCGCTATGGCCGTTGCCGGCGGCATTGCAGCAGGACAAGCGGGCCTCCCGGCAGTTCGGCGACGCCCGGCTCGAGCCGGTTTTCGGCACTGAACCGATCAACGGCGCCCGGCTGCGCTATCAGGGCGAAGCCTACGGCGTTGCCCGCCAGCCGATCGGCGCCGAGGGCTGGAGCCTGGTGCTGTTGAAGCCGATGGCCGGGCTGCTGGCCAGCCGGCTGATGGCCATCGGCATCACGCTGCTGCTGGCCGTCCTGATACTGATATTTTTCATCGTCGTGCAGATCGAGGTGCGCAACGCCGCAAAGCTGCAACGCCGTACCGATGATCTCAACGCGGCGCTGCGGGAAGCCGGGACAGCAAGCCGTGCCTTGCACGAAAACGAACAGCGCCTGCTCGCGACCAACCTCGAACTGCGGCAGATGGCCGAGCAAATCCGCCGAGATGCCGAGCGCTGGCATGATTTCTCGCTGAGCGCGTCCGACTGGTTCTGGGAAACCGATGCGCAGCAGCGCTTCTGCTACTTTTCCGATAACTTCGAAGAGGTCTATGGACTACCCCCGGAGCAGTTGCTGGGGCGGAGCCGCAAGGAACTGCTGGAGGCTACAGACCTTACCCCGCCGCACCTCATCCAGGCGCACCTCGCCCAACTCGAAACGCACCTGCCGTTCAGGGATTTCGAGTACCAGGTGCGCGGCAATGACGGAGCGCTACGCTGGATCGCGGTGTCCGGAACCTCGTATTTCGATGCGCAGGGCGGCTTCGCCGGCTACCGCGGAACCGGGTCGATCATTACCGAACGCAAACGCCTCGAACGCGAGCTGCTCGATCATCAGGCCCAACTGGAGGTGAAAATCCGCCGGCGCACGCGCGACCTGCAACAGGCCAGGGACGCCGCCGAGGCCGCCAACCGCGCGAAGACCCAATTTCTGGCGAACATGAGCCACGAACTGCGCACACCGCTGAACGCCATCCTGGGAATGGCGCAGATCGTCGGCAACACGCTCGCCGAGCCGCAGTTGCGCCGGCAGGTCGACACGATTGCGCAGGCCGGCCGGCGCCTGCTCGGCCTGGTCAATCAGGTGCTGGACATGTCCCGGCTGGAGGCGGACACACTGCCGATCGAGGCGAGGGATTTCGCCTTGCGCTCGGTCTTCGACGCCGCCGAGAGTTCGCTGCGCGAGCACGCCGAGGCGAAGGGCCTGCGCCTGGCACGCGAAATCGATCCGGCGCTGCCGCCGGCGCTGCGCGGCGACCCGCTGCGGCTGGAGCAGATCCTGACGAATCTGCTCGACAACGCCGTCAAGTTTTCCGCGCAGGGACGCATCACGCTTCGCGCGCGCCTTGTCGAGGCGGCACGGGATGACATCCTGCTGCGCTTCGAGGTCGAGGATCAGGGGATCGGTATCGACGCGGCGCAGCAGGCCACGGTCTTCGCCAGCTTCGAGCAGTCCGACGGCTCCACCACGCGCAAGTACGGCGGCATGGGCCTCGGACTCGCGGTCAGCAAACAGTTGGTCCGAGTGCATGGGAGGGGCAATCGGGGTCAACAGCCTGCCGGGGCAGGGCAGTACCTTCTGGGTGGAGATTCGATTGCAGCGCAGCAGCGCGCGGTTTGACGCGAGGCCCGGCGACCCGCTCCCCGGGATCGTCGGCGCCCCGCCGCAGGCGAGCACGCGCCTCGATGCCGAGGCCCTCGGCGTGGTGCTCGACGAACTCGGCGCGCTGCTGGCGCAGGGAGACGCTGCGGTCATCGAGCGCTTCGAGACGCACGCCGAAGCGCTGCGCGCCACCCTCGGCCCGCCCTGCGAGCAACTGGCGCACGAGATCCGGCAGTTCGACTTCGAGACGGCGCTGGAGACCTTGCGCGCCCTGCGGCAGCCGCATGCAGCCGCCTGAGAAGAGTCGGCGCTGGCAAGACGACGACCTAGGGTCTAAGCTGTGAAGCGGGAGGTTCGGCGATGAAACTGGCTTTACGCATGCGGCAACATCCGTGGCTGGCGCTTCTGCTGGCGCTGCTGGCAGTACTCGCGGGCCTCGCCTTCTGGCGGCTGGTGCCGGAAAAAGAGATTGCGCCCGGCCCGCCGGAAAAACTGGTGCTCGGCGTCGCCGAAGTCCTCCTGGTGATTCCGGTTCTCGTGGCCGAGGAGCAAGGTTTTCTGCGCGACGCAGGGCTCGATGTCACCACCAGGCACTTTCCTTCGGGCAAGGCAGCGCTTGACGCGCTCTTTCGTGGCGAGGTGGAGGTGGCCACCGTGGCGGAGACGCCTATCGTGCTGGCCAGCTTCAAGCGACGCGATTTCGTTCTGGTCGGCAGCTTCCTGACCACCGATGCCGGGGCCTTTTCACTGGCACATCCGGCCAGCGGCATCCAGGCGGTGACCGACCTGCGCGGGCGCCGCGTCGGCGTGGTTGCCGGCACCATCGCGGAATACTGCCTCCATGTCCTGCTCTCCGATCACGGGCTGAGCGAGGCGGACATCGACAAGGTGCCGTTGGCGGGTCCGCAGATGGCCGCTGCCCTGTTCGATCGGCACGTGGATGCCATCGCCGCCTTCGAACCTTTCCTGTCTCAAGCGCAAAAGGCGCTCGGCAATGCCGCTCGCGTTCTCCTCGACCGCGACCGCTGCTCCTCGACGACCGGCTATTTCACTTCCCGCGATTTCCCCAGGCAACGCCAGGAAGCCCTGGTACGCCTGCTGCGCGGCACCGGGCAGGGCATCGACTGGATGCGCAGCCATCGGCAGGAGGCGACCGCCCTCGTCGCGCGTCGTCTCGACATAGCGCCGGCCGATCTCGAAGCCCATTGGGACGACTACCGTTTCGCGCTTGAACTCAGCCAAAGCTACCTCGTTGCACTTGAAGATCAGGCGCAGTGGGCCATGCGCAGCGGACTTGCGCCAGGCGCGGCAATGCCCAATTATCTCGACTTCATCGACTTCACCGCCCTCGAAGCGGTGAAGCCGAAGGCCATCAACGTCATCCACTGAGCCATGAGCCTGCTTGCGCGCACGCGCCTCGTCACCGCCTTCATCGTCATCTTAACCCTGCTGCTGGGCGGCGCGTTCCTTGTCGCGCAGCAGCGCCTGGTCGCGGCGCAGACCGCCATGGATCAACTCGTCGATATCTGGTTAGAAGTAGCCCAACTGCGCACCGCCAGCATCGACTCCGCGCTGCACGGGAGCGAGCGCGCCCGTGTGCAGGCCGAAGCCAAGATCCGTCGCCTGCAGGTTCTGTTTAACGACGAGTGGCTGGCTGCCGCCATCGGCGATCATGCGGACGAAGAGCGGCGCCTGCGCCGCGAAATCCACCGGACGCTGATCGAGTTGGAAGCACAACTGGTTCGCGTGGCAAGCATCTCGTCATCGTCGTCCATTGAGGAACGAGACGGCCGCACGCGCACCCTCCTGAGCCTGAAGGGCCAGATCCTCGCCACCAACGTCGGCTACCTGTTGGTCATCCTGCGCGATGCGATAGAGCAGGCCAACGACTGGCTGAATAAGGTCACCTTGGCCTTTGGCGGCCTGCTGGTGACCATGGCGCTGGCGGCGATGACGCTGCTCGAACGCCAGATCCTGCGCCCGCTGGATCAGGTGCGGCAGGCCGCCGTCGAGATCAGAAAGGGTGAGCACGCGGCCGTGGCGCGCCTGGTCGTCGCGCGCAACGACGAAATCGGCCAACTGTCGAGGGATCTGGCCGCCATGGTCGCCAAACTGGACGATTCCAACAAGGAGCTGGAATCCTTCTCCTATTCGGTCTCGCACGACCTGCGGGCGCCATTGCGGGCCATCGACGGGTTTTCGCGCAAGGTGGTCGTCGGGTATGGCGACAAGCTCGACGACGAAGGCCGCCGCCAGTTGCAGGTGGTGCGCGACAACGCCCAGGGCATGGGCCGCTTGATCGACGACCTGCTCGCCTTCTCGCGCATGGGCCGGCAAGAGATTGCGCTGCAATCGGTCGACATGGATAGCCAGGCCAGGAGCGTCGCCAGCGAGCTGCGCGCGGCCGAAGCGCAGCGCGCCATCGAGTTCGTCTTCGCCCCGCTGCCGCCGGCCCGGGGCGATGCCGCGATGCTGCGCCAGGTGTGGGCGAACCTGCTCGGCAATGCCGTCAAGTTTTCGCGCCGGCGCCCGGACGCGCTGATCGAGGTCGGCGGCCGCGTCGAGGCCGGGGAAATACGCTACTGGGTCAAGGACAATGGCGCCGGTTTCGACATGCAGTATGCCGACAAGCTGTTCGGCGTCTTCCAGCGCCTGCATCGCCAGGACGAGTTCGAGGGCACCGGCGTCGGCCTGGCCATTGCCCAGCGCATCGTGCATCGCCACCAGGGCCGCATAGGGGGCGAGGGCAAACCCGATGCCGGCGCCACCTTCTGGTTTACCCTGCCACTATATTCATCAGGCAAAGCGCTTTCAGGAGGACAGGCATCATGAGTACAAACAATCAGGAAATGCAGATTCTGCTGGTCGAAGACAACGCCGCCGATGGCGAACTCACCCTGGATGCGCTGCGCAACTGCGGCCTGGTCAACACCGTGCAATGGGTCAAGGATGGCGCCGAAGCGCTGGACGTCCTGTTCAGAAGCGGCGCCAATTCGGCGGCGGAAAGCCATCGGCTGCGGCTCGTGCTGCTCGATCTGCGGCTGCCGCGCGTCGATGGCCTCGATGTGCTGCGCGCGCTGCGCGCCGACCAGCGCACCCGGCTGCTGCCGGTGGTGGTGATGACCTCGTCGCGCGAGGAGTCCGACCTCGTCCGTGCCTATGACCTGGGCGCCAACAGCTATGTGGTCAAGCCGGTCGAGTCCGAAGCCTTCATGCATGCGGTGCGCGAACTGGGGCTGTACTGGATGCTGATCAACAAGTTGCCGGGCGATACGAAGTGACGGAGCTTGTGGAAAGTCGGCGCTGGCGGGACGGCGTCCGTTCGCGACCGTCGGCGGGCAAGCACCGGAAACGGCTTGACGCACGCGGTTTCGCGCCCTAATGTCACTCAATCGAAAGTCGACAACACGAGGAAAGCACAATGAACGCAGCCCTGCTTGATCGAATCACCATCGAACCCGGAAAGTGCGGCGGGAAGCCGTGTATCCGCGGCATGCGCATTCGCGTCAGCGACCTCCTTGAAATGTTGGGTGAAGGAGTGAGCATGGAAGAAATCCTGGCGGACTTTCCCGATCTCGAGCGCGAAGACATTCTGGCCAGCTTGCAATTCGCCGCCCGTCGTAGTGACATTGTTCGTCTTGCCGCATGAAATTCTGGGTGGATGTCCAGTTGCCGCCGACGTTGGCGCAGTGGTTGTCGACGGAATATGGTGTCGAGGCCTTGGCGTTATTGGCATCTGGTCAGGCTATCGTCGAACTGGGATGAGGCCATCATGACTGCACATGATTCCGATCGCCCCTCCCTCGACCTGATCGCCGTCGAGGATTCGGCCGCCGATTTCGAACTGGTGGTCGATGCCCTGCGCGAGGCCGGGCTCAGCGTCGATGTACGGCAAGTGGAAGGCGAAGCGGCGTTTCATGCCGCGCTCGACCGGGGATTGCCGGCGGCCATCCTCTCGGACTGGACCTTGCCGGACTTTTCCGGTCGACGAGCCCTTGAGATTGCCCGCGAGCGCTGCCCGGAAGTCCCCTTCATCTTCGTCTCCGGCACCATTTCCGAGACCGTCGCCCTCGAAGGGCTGCGCCAGGGCGCGACCGACTACGTCTTCAAGAATCAACTTGGGCAACTCGGGCCGGCGCTGGCCAGGGCGCTCGACGAAGCGAAAACCTTGCGTGCGCTACGCGAGAGCGAGACGAGGTACCGCACGCTGATCGACAATGCCTCGGACGCCATTTTGCTCGCCGGCGCCGACGGCCGGGTCAGCCAGGTCAACCGTAGTGCTTGCGAGCTGTTCGGCTACTCCGTGGAAGAGTTCATCGGGCTGCCCGTGTCGGCCCTCGTCGTGCCTGCCGAACTGGCACGGCAGCAGGAGGCGTTCCGCCGGGTTGCCACCGGCGAGCGGGTGCTGTCGGAGCGCTGGTCGTGCCGCAAGGACGGCTCGATCTTTGCCGCCGAAATCAGTGATTGCCAGACGAGCGGCGGCCAGGTGCTGGGCATTGCGCGCGACATCACCGAGCGCAAGCAGGCCGCGCAAAAGCTGGACGAACAGAATGCCCTGCTCAACGCCCTGCTCAACAGCCCCGGCGACCTCCTGATTTTTCGCTGGATCGCAACTACTGCTATACGACCTTCAACGAAAAGCACCGCCAGGAGATGCGCGCGATCTGGCAGGCCGACATCCAGATCGGCAGCAGCCTGCTGGAGGCCATGAGCGACTCCGGGCTGCGCCAACTGGCGCGGCAAAGCATCGATCGGGCGTTCGCCGGCGAGAGCTTCGTCGAAATCCGTCACCAGCCCGGCGCGGACATTCATTACGAACTTTCATGGAATCACGTTCGCCTGCCCGATGGAACGATCGTCGGGGTTACCGCCTTCATCCGCGACGTTAGAGAGCGCATGGCAATGCAGACGGCGCAGAACGAAGCGCGCCTCGCCTTGCTCAGCCTGCTCGAAGACCAGATACGGGACCGGGCGGCACTTGAAAGCGCGAGCGCCAGCCTGCAGGAAAGCGAAAGAATGTTCGCCCTGTTTTTGCGCCACTCACCGGTTCATGTCTTCATCAAGGAGGTGAGCGCCACCGAATCCCGCGTGCTGCGCGCCAGCGACAGTTTTCAAAAGATGCTCGGCATTCCAGGAGCCGACATGGTGGGCAAGACCATGATGGAATTGTTACCGCCCGAATTGGCCGCGAAGATCACCGCCGACGACCGGGCGGTGACAAGCAATGGCGAGGAGATCATGCTGGAGGAGGAGTTGAATGGTCGAAGCTACACGACGATCAAGTTTCCGATTGTCATGGCTGGTAAAACGCTGTTGGCGGGTTACACCATGGACATCACCGAGCGCAAGCAAGCCGAGCTGGCCCTGGCGAAGGAGCGCGCCTTTCTCAAAAACTTGATTCAAGCCTTGCCCGATCTGGTCTGGCTGAAAGACCCGGCAGGAACCTATCTCGCCTGCAACCCCCGGTTCGAGGCATTTTTTGGTGCGCCCGAGCAGCAGATCGTCGGCCGCACGGACTATGACTTTGTCGAGCGCGAGCTGGCCGACGCGTTCCGCAACAACGACCTGCAGGCCATCTCAGCGAGCGGCCCGTCAGTCAACGAGGAAGAGGTACGCTTTGCTTCCGACGGCCACCGGGAACTGCTGGAAACCATCAAGGCGCCGATGTTCGACGCGAATGGGGCGCTGATCGGCGTCCTGGGCGTCGGCCGCGACATCAGCCGGGCGAGACAAAACGAGAAGGAACTGAACAAGCTGTCATTGGCGGTCGAGCAGAGCCCGGAAAGCATCGTCATCACCAACCTGTTGGCGGAAATCGAGTACGTGAACGAATCCTTTCTCGATACCACCGGTTACCGCCGCGAGGAATTGATCGGGCACAACCCGCGCGTCCTGCAGTCGGGCAAGACACCGCCGCAAACCTACGCTGCGATGTGGGCGGCACTGAGCCAGGGCCGGCCGTGGAAGGGCGAGTTTTTCAACCGGCGCAAGGACGGCAGCGAGTACCACGAGTTCGCCATCGTCACGCCATTGCGCCAGGCCGACGGGACGATCAGCCACTATGTGGCGGTGAAGGAAGACATCAGCGAGAAGAAGAAAGCCGGAGACGAGCTGGACAAGCACCGGCATCACCTGCAGGAACTGGTGGACGAGCGTACCCGCGAACTGCTCGCTGCACAGCACCAGGCGGATGCGGCAAACATCGCCAAGAGCAGATTCCTGGCCAACATGAGCCACGAAATCCGCACGCCGATGAACGCCATCATCGGGCTCACCTACCTGCTGCGTCGCGCCGGGACGACGCCGGGCCAGAGTGCGCTGCTGGACAAGATCGACGGCGCCGGACGGCACCTGCTGTCGATCATCAACGACATCCTCGACCTGTCCAAGATCGACGCCGGCAAACTGCAACTGGAAAGCACCGACTTCCACCTGTCCGCCATCCTCGACAACGTCGCCTCGATCATCGGGCTGGCGGCGCAGGCCAAGGGCCTGCGCATCGAACGGATGTCGATGACGTGCCCCTGTGGCTGCGCGGCGATCCGACGCGGCTGCGCCAGGCCCTGCTCAACCAGGCCGGCAATGCGGTCAAGTTCACCGAGACCGGTTCCATCGCCCTGCGCGCCAAGCTGCTGGAAGACAGCGGCGATGACCTGCTGGTGCGTTTCGAGGTCCAGGACAGTGGGATCGGGATCACCCCGGAACAGCTATCGCGCCTGTTCCAGGCCTTCGAGCAGGCCGACGCCTCGACCACGCGCAAGTATGGCGGCACCGGGCTCGGGCTCGCCATCACCCGCCGCCTCGCCGAGCTGATGGGTGGAGAAGTCGGCGCCGAAAGTACGCCGGGCGTAGGCAGCACCTTCTGGTTCACCGCCCGCCTGCGGCGCGGCAACCCCACCGTGAGTGCAGATACCTCAGCGTCCATCGACCTGAGCAACGTCGAGGCCCACATGCGCCAATCCTTCGCCGGCGCCAGGCTGCTGCTGGCGGAAGACCACCCCATCAACCGCGAAGTCGCGCTGGAACTGCTGCACGGCGCCGGGCTGGCAGTCGATACGGCCGAGGACGGCCGCGAGGCGCTGGAAATGGCCGGTCGCGCGGCCTACGACCTGATCCTGATGGACATGCAGATGCCGATCATGGACGGCCTCGACGCCACGCGTGCCATTCGTGCGCTGCCGGGCCGGGAGACCACGCCGATCCTGGCGATGACGGCCAACGCCTTCGACGAAGACCGGCAGGCCTGCCGGGAGGCCGGCATGAACGACTTCATCGCCAAGCCGGTGGACGCCGGCGCTCCACACCTTGCTGCCTGGGCAGCGAGTGCGCTGCCAGGGCAGCGCCGGGGCGGCCGACGGCGCTGCCGGCCGGCTGGCGCCAGCGCCGGCGCAGCGGCGGTGGGGACCGCCTGCCGGGCCGCAGCGCTGGCCGAATTCGACGGACTCGACACGGCGCGGGGACTGGCGGCGCTGCGCGGCAACGCGCCCGCCTACGTCCGCCTGCTGCGGCAGTTCGCGGCCGGCCACGGCAGCGACGCGCAGTCCCTGCGCGACGATCTGGCGGCGGGCCGTGCCGATGCCGCCAAACAACGCCTGCACGCACTCAAGGGGGCGGCCGGCAGCTTGCGCGCCATTCACCTGCAGCAGGCGGCAGTCGCTCTCGAACTGGCCTTGCGCAATGCGGCGGCACCTGCCGCGCTGGCGGCGCTGGTGGATACCCTGCAAGCCGAGCAGGGAGCGCTCGACGCGGTGCTCTCGCAACTGCCGGACGTGGCGACCGCTGGCAGCGAGGGCGACGAGTTACCGCCGACCCCGGCCGGGCGCGGGCAGTGCTCGCCAGGCTGGAGCCCCTGCTGTCCTGCGACGATACGGCGTCGGCCGACCTGTTCGAGGCCAACCGGGCGCTGTTGCTGGCCAGCTTCGGCGCCGGGGCGATGCAACTCGGTCGGCAGGTCATGAACTTCGACTACCCGGCGGCGCTGGCGACGCTGAAAGGGCTCAACTGAATCTGCAATACCATGTGCCTGTGCTGAGCCATTGGAGTAAATTGATCGCTTGGGGCGCCTTCGGTACCGAGAACAGGAACATCGCAATGAGCACAGCCAGTCTGGACGAGGATACCGCGAACGCGGCCCGCGCCTTTATTGCCAGGTTGTCGGGGCAGTATGACGTGATCGGAGCGATCCTTTTCGGCAGTCGCGCCCGGCAAACCCATCGTCCTGACAGCGATGCCGACATTGCGGTGCTGCTGCACGGGCAGCGGGGCCCGTTCCTCGACACCAAGCTCGCCTTGGCTGACATTGCCTACGACGTGCTGCTGGAAACGGGGGTGCACATCCAGCCGCTCCCGGTATGGGAAGATGAATGGCAGCACCCGGAAAGCTACACGAACCCCGCTCTACTTCACAACATCAGCCGCGAAGGGGTGCGCCTGTGAATCCGCTTGACCTGATGGACAAGGCATCGAAGGCTGCGGCGTCGGCAAAGTTGCTGCTCGACTCGGGAGACGTCGACGGGGCCTGCAACCGCGCCTACTACGCCATGTTCGATGCTGCCCGGGCGGCTTTGATCTGGTCCGTTGCAGCGGTCGAACCCACTGTGGCGAAGACCCACGGCGGTCTGATCGCTGCTTTCAGCCTGCATCTGGTGAAGAGCGGGCGCTTGCCGGTTGAACTTGGCAAGGCCCTGAACCGGGCTGCGGAAATTCGCCTGGTCGCCGACTACTCGGGCGAAGAGGTTACGGCGGAAAAGGCTCAGTGGCTCATCGAGAACTCGACCGTCTTTATCGAAACAGTGCGACAAAAGCTGGGGCCGTAGGGATACGCTCCGCCTCTGGTTTCCCCAGCGGCGACGCTGCGGCAACTGAAGCGGTACAGTAGCTCTATCGAATGACGGGTAAGCAAAGATGATTATCGCATTGAGCCGCTTCACGATTGCCAATGACATGGCCGACGAGGTACGCGCGGCGTTTCGCCATCGACCGCATCGGGTCGATGAGGTCAGCGGCTTTCTCGGCATGGAGGTGATGAGCCCCATCGACACGCCGGCCGAAATCTGGCTGGTAACACGCTGGCGCGACGAGGAGAGTTATCGCAGTTGGCACCACGGGCACGCCTACCACGAGTCTCACAGAGGCATTCCCAAGGGACTCAAACTGGTGTCGGGGAGTACCGATGTGCGCTTGTTCGAAGTGTTTGCAGACTGATCGGGAGCTGAAGAACATGAGCATGAACGTTGAACTGCAAACGCTGACCGCGGAGGGACTGCGGCAATTCCAGGCCTTGCGGGCCGATGCGGTCAGCGCCGTGACCGAACGCTTCTTTGCCACGCACGGGTCCGCCTATGTGCGCTTCGGGCCGCGCGGCCGCGAAGCCTGTCGCGAGGATATGGCGTTTCACCTCGAATTTCTGCGGCCGGTGCTGGAGTTCGGGCTGCCGCAGCCCATGGTGGATTATCTGCTCTGGCTGGCGAGCGTGCTGCGCGCGCGGGCAATTCCCACCGAGCATCTGGCGCAGTCGCTGGACTGGCTGGGGCAGTTCTTTGAAGGGCGGATCGGCGGCACGGATGGCGCGGTGGTGGTCGCGGCGCTGAGGGCGGCGCGGATGAAGTTTCTCGAAGCAGGCACGGCGGCGCAGGCGCCGCTCAAGTCACCCGATCCGTGGGTTGAGGCGGCCGAATTCGAAGCGGCGCTGCTCGCCGGCAACCAGCGCGAGGCGCTGGCGATCGTGAGCCGCTGCATCGACAGCGCGCAAACGCTGCTCGATGTCGAACTGCATGTGATCCAGCCGGCGCTGTACCGGATCGGGGCGAAATGGCAGGCCAACCAGGTTTCGGTAGCCCAGGAACACCTGGCGACGGCGATCGCGCAGTCGGTGATGACCGTCGGCCTGCTGCAGTCGCCGGCGCCGTCGCCAATCGACAAGCGGGTGCTGCTGGCCTGCGTCGAGGGCAACAACCACGCCGTCGGCCTGCGCATGGTGGCCGATGCCTTCCTGCTCGCCGGCTGGGACGTGCAGTATCTCGGCGCGAACGTGCCGACTGGCGCGCTGGTCGGCCACGCGGTGGAGTGGAAGCCCGATCTGGTCGGGCTCTCGGTGTCGTTTGCGCAGCAGTTGCCGGCGGTCAAGGCGGTCATCGCGGCATTGATCGAGCGGCTGGGCGATGCGCGACCGGCGGTGATGATCGGCGGCCTGGCCATCAACCGCTTTGACAGGCTGGCCCAATGGTCAGCGCGGATGGGTTCAGCGCCGACGCGCGGGCGTCCGTTGTCGAAGCCACCCGAATCGTCGGCAGTTGGCAGTCAGGCATGCCATGACGGGGATTGCCCCCGAGCTGGCGCCGCTGCTCGCGGTGGTGGCGGCGACACTGGATGAAGACGGCACGCTGATCGAGGCGAATGCGGGTTTTCTGCGACTGATCGAGATACAGGGCTTGTCGCCGGGTAGCGCCGACGTGGCGCAGTGTTTCATTCAGCCGGATTTTGCGACCCTGGTCGGCCGCAACCGGGCGCCGATGGCGAAATCCACCGCGGGCTGCTGACCATGGGCGATCGCAGGGGAAAGACGATCCCTTTGCGTGGCCGCGTCTGGCGGTTGGCCGGACAGCTTGGCGTGCTGGCGGAGTATGACATCGAAGAAATGGAGCGGCTCGGCGATACGGTGCTCGAACTCAACAGCGATTACGCCTTGGCACAGTTCGAGCTGGCCCGGTCCAACATCAAGATGCGGCACCTCAACGCGGAGCTGGAACAACAGGTGGCGCAACGCACCCAGGTGCTGCGCGACGCGCTGGTCGGCGCCGAGGCCGCCAGTCGTGCCAAGAGCGCGTTTCTGAGGAACATGAGCCACGAACTGCGCACGCCGCTGAACGCCATCCTGGGACTGGGCCATGTCCTCGGCCTCAAGATCGCCGAACCGGAGCTGCGCCAACACCTCGAACAAATCACCGGCGCCGGCAAGCTTCTGCGTGACATGACCAATCAAATACTGGACATGTCCAGGCTGGAGGCGGGCACCTTCCAGATCAAATCGAAGGACTTCGCCCTGCTGGCCGTTCTTGACGCCACGATGGCCTTGTGGCGTCAGCGCGCAGCGGCCAAGGGCTTGATCCTGGCGCGGGAAATCGATCCCGCGCTGCCGCCGGTGCTGCGCGGCGACCCGATGCGCCTGGGCCAGATACTGGCGAACCTGGTCGGCAATGCCATCGCGTTTTCGGATCGCGGACGCATCGATGTTCGGGTACGCCTGGTCGAAACGAAGGGGGACAATCTTCTGCTGCGCTTCGAGGTCGAGGATCAGGGCATCGGCATCGCCGAGGCGCAGCAGGCCTTGCTGTTCAATGCCTTCGAGCAGGCGGACCATTCGACCACGCGCAAGTATGGCGGGGCTGGACTCGGACTGGCGATTTGCAGGCACCTGGCCTATCTGATGGGCGGAGAAGTCGGCGTTGACAGCACGCCTGGGTTGGGCAGCACCTTCTGGTTCACGGCCCGCCTGCAACGCGGCCACGACGGTCATGCCTGGCGAGTCGGCCGCCGCTGCTCCCGGTTTGGCAACCGGCAGCCAGGGTAGCGCGCCGGACGCTGTTCCGGCAGGCTTGCCCGATCTGCCGGCGAACGGCGACGAGGTCGCGGTGCTGGCCCGGTTGGAGCCCCTGCTCGCCTGCGACGATACCGCGGCGGGCGACCTGTTCGAGGCGAACCGGGTGCTGCTGCTGGCAAGGTTCGGGTCGGGGGCGATGAAACTCGGCGGACAGATCGCGGACTTCGACTACCCGGCGGCGCTGGCAACGCTGCGCGAAATGATGGAACGGGGGGAAACGTCATGACTTTCATGGTCTGGATTACAGAGTTGGACACCGGCATCGAGATCATCGATCGCCAGCATCGGGCTCTGGTGGACATGCTCAACGAGGCCGCCCCCGTGCTGGCCAGGTCGCGTCAGGACTCGATGCAGGCCGTCGGACCGCTGCTGGAGGGTCTATTGAGCTATGCCGGCACCCACTTCACTACGGAAGAAGCGATGATGCAGAGCGCGGGAATGGATCCCCGGGCGCGCGATCACCACCTCGCCTCGCATGCCGGCTTTGCCGAGCAGGTTGGCAAGATGGCGCAATCGTTCACTGAAGGCTTGGAAGTGACAGGTGATCGACTGCTGTCGTTTCTGGCCACTTGGCTGGTGCTCCACATTCTGGGTGAAGACCAGGCCATGGCCCGCCAGTTTCGCGCCATGGAAGCAGGAATGCCGGCCCGGCAGGCCTATGTGGAAGCCCGTGGCGACGACCTTGACCCCGCGCCGGCGGCCTTGTCGCGCGCCCTGGTTGGCATGTACACGGTGCATACCCAGGAGAACCGGGAACTGTTGCTCGCCAACGACGAACTGGATGCGCACCGACACCACCTCGAAGAACTGGTAACGAGCCGTACGATCGAACTGGTCGCCGCACGCGAACAGGCCGAGGCCGCCAACGTGGCCAAGAGCGCCTTTCTCGCCAACATGAGCCACGAAATCCGCACGCCGATGAACGCCATCATCGGCCTCACCCATGTTTTGCGCAGCAGCGGGGCCAGGCCGGAACAGGCTGCCCATCTGGTGCAGATCGACGGCGCCGGTCGGCGCCTGCTGGCGATCATCAACGGCCTGCTCGATGTGTCGAGGATCGACGCCGGCCGAATGCAAATGGAATGCATAGACTTTCCCCTCGCCGCCGTCCTCGACAATGTTGGCTTGATGATCGCTCAGGCGGCGGAGGACAAGGGGCTGCGCATCGAAATCGACGTCGATGGCGTTCCGCCCTGGCTGCACGGCGACCCGGCGCGCCTGTGCCAGGCCCTGCTCAACTATGCCCTCAACGCCGTCAAGTTCACCGAGCAAGGTAGCATCGTCCTGCGCGCCAAGCTGTGCCCTGACAACGCGGGCGAAAGAAATACACAGACGCCTGGAGGGGCGAAAGGCAGTGGCGGCGAATTGACGGTGCGCTTCGAGGTCCAGGACACCGGCATCGGTATCGCGCCGGTCCAGAGGGAACGGCTGTTCCACGCCTTCGAGCAGGCCGACGCCTCGACTACGCGCCAGTACGGCGGTGTCGGTCTCGGGCTGGCCCTGACCCGGCGACTGGCACATCTGATGGGTGGCGAAGTCGGCGTTGACAGCACGCCGGGGGGTGGGCAGCACCTTCTGGTTTACGGCCCGCCTGCAACGCGGCCAGGGCGTCATGCCCGTCGAGCTGACGACCACGGCGGGTTATGATCCTGCTTTGCTGCCCGCTGGCCCGTGCGGCGCGCCGGATGCGGTCGTTGCCGCGTTGTCCGGGGTGCCGGCGAGCGGCGCTAGGGGCGAGGTTGGGGGCGGGGTTGGGGGCGGGGGCGAGGTCGAAGTCTCGGTCACGGCGGACTGCGAGCGGGCGCTGACGGTGCTGGCCCGCCTGGAGCCGCTGCTGGCCAGCGACGATACCGCAGCGGGCGATCTGTTCGAGGCCAACCGCTCGCTGCTGCTGGCCCGCTTCGGCGCCGGGGCGATGCCACTCGGTCGGCAGGTCATGGACTTCGATTACCCGGCAGCGCTGGTCACGCTGCGGAAACTGATGCGGCAGGCGCCGTAATACTGAGGAGCTTGGATTTATGGACGTGAAACCAGATACTGCGGATGCAAAAACCCCGGATCGTGCCGACGCGACGATTCTCGTGGTCGACGACGAACCGGCCAATCTCGGGGTTCTCAACGCCGTGCTGCAGCCCCATTTCCGCGTCCGTGTCGCGCGCTCGGGCGCCGAGGCGCTGCGTGCGGTACTTGGCGCGCCGCGACCCGACCTGGTATTGCTCGATGTGATGATGCCGGCGATGGATGGCCACGCGGTGCTGGCCAGGCTGCGCGAAGACGCGGCCACCCGTGACTTGCCGGTGATCTTCGTGACGGCGATGGATTCGATGGAAAACGAGCAACAGGGTCTGGAACTCGGCGCGGTGGACTACATCACCAAGCCGATCAACCCGGCCATCGTGCTTGCCAGGGTGCGCACGCAGCTCGAACTCAAGGCGGCCCACGACCGCCTGTCCGATCAGAATGCCCGGCTCGAAGTGCTGGTGACGCAGCGCACCGAGGCGCTGAATGAAGCACTGGAAAAGGCCGAGGCGGCCCATGCCGCAGTGAAGAAGGCCTACTTCGGCACCCTGATGGCGATCAGCGCCCTGGCCGAACTGCGCGGCGCATCGATCGGCGAACATTCGCGTCGCGTGGCCGATCTGTCGCGGCAAGTGGCAGGCGCTCTGGGCATGAGCGATGCGGAAGCGCAGAACGTGTTCGTCGCTGCGCTGCTCCATGACATCGGCAAAATCGGTTTTCCGGATGCCCTGCTGATGAAGCCGGTCAACGCCATGAATGCGGAGCAATTGTCACTTTACCGGCAACACCCGGCGCTGGCGGCCGACGCATTGGCGCGCATCGACAGCCTGGCAGAGATCGCCGAGATCATCCGCCACCATCACGAACGCTACGACGGTCTGGGCTTTCCAAGCGGCATGAGTGGCTTCGAGATCCCGCTGGGCGCGCGCATCATCGCCGCCGTGAGCGACTACGACGACTTCATAAGCGGCGCGCAGACTACCGCGCCGATGTCAAAAAAGGAAAGTCGCCGCCATCTGCTCGAAGGTCGCGGCCATCGCTATGACCCGGCGGTGATCGAGCGGCTGCAGCCGCTGCTGGACTTCGATGAAACCGATACGATCGACGAGATACGGGTCAATGCCGGCCACTTGCAGGAAGGCATGGTATTGACGCGGGATGTGATGCACCCCGACGGATTCCTGCTGCTGTCGAAGGGCAAGGTGATGACGCGGCGGATGATCGACGAACTGGCCAGCGCAGAGAGAAGCGCAGGCCGCCGCACGGAGATTTACGTGCTGCCGCAGCGTGTCGGGCACTAATGTTTCGAGTCTGAGGCTGTGAATAAATGGATAAATACCGCCCAAACCGTCATTCCGGCGCACCCCAAATAGTCATCCTAAAAAACGCAGTTGAGCGTAATGCCAGTATCGTAGGCCCTCATCCCCGGCCCTTCTCCCGCAAGGAGAAGGGTGCAATCCCCCTCTCCCTGCGGGAGAGGGTCGGGGTGAGGGCCAAACCCTGGCCAAACATGGTGTTGCAGCCAGTTTGTCGCGCTCAACTGCGGTTTCTAGGTTCATAAAAACAATCAGATAAACGAGCTGGACCCCGGTTTCCAACGGGGTGACGAGCGTGGAAAACAGGCAGTAGTCATTTTTTCACAGACTCTCAGGTGAATTGATTCACTGCCTCTGAGCAGGGGAGGCCGGGAGGGGTGTATTTCACTTGCCTATCTTGCCCGCTACGCAGTGCTCCCGTTTATTCAGGCCTGATCCCCTGTGCCTGGCGCAGCGCTTCGGCCAGTTGAAATACCGACATGGCGTAGAAGCTCGAACGGTTGTAGCGTGTGATCACGTAGAAGTTGTCAAACCCGAGCCAGTATTCGGTGGGCTGACCGGGGGTGACGAGGTCGATCAATGCTGCCGGGCGTTCGGCCAGTCCTTCACTGTCACGGGCCGCAACAACACCCTGCCTTGATAACTCCTGCACGGGCACTGCCGGTTTGATGCCGGCGGCGATCAGCGCCGTCGGGTCGCCTTCCACGCTGGCCGGCAAGGCAACCGGGGCCCTGGCTTGCCAGCCGTGCAGATGCAGGTAACGTGCGACGCTGCCGATGGCATCATTGGTACTGTTGCGCAGATCGATCCGGTCGTCGCCGTCGAAGTCCACGGCAAAACGGCGCTGGCTGCTCGGCATGAACTGGGGAATGCCCATGGCGCCGGCGTAGGAGCCCTTGATCGACAGCGGACTGACGCCGTTTTCCCGCGCCAGCAGCAGAAACTGTTCAAGCTCGCTGCGGAAAAATGCGGCGCGCGGCGGATAGTCGAAGGCCAGCGTGGCCAGCGCTTCGAGAACGCCGAAGCTGCCCATGTTGCGGCCATATTCGGTTTCGACGCCGATGATGGCGACGATGATTTCCGGCGGTACGCCGACGGCTTCGGCCCGTGCGAGTTCGGCCTGGTTGTCGTTCCAGAAGCGCAGGCCGTTGCCGGTGCGTCGCTCGTTGACAAAGCGCTCCCGGTAGCGCTGCCAGGAGCGCTGCTGTTCGGGTACGGCCGCCGGCCGGATGGCGCGCAGTACGGTGGCGTTGGAATGGATGCTGGCGAACTGGTGTGTCAGGTGGGCGACATCGAATCCATGCTGCTGGTGCATGTCGATGATGAATTCGCGAACCTCGGGTACTGCGCTGAATGGCGGTGGCTTGGCGGCATGGCTGTCAAGGGAAAGAAATCCAGCCAGTAGGCCGAACAGCAGGGGGGCAATCTTTTTTCTCAAATCCTTTTCTCCGTATACGTTGAGTCACTTGCCAACTTCAAGCATTTAAACTCGAAGTCCAGCATGAGTAATGCGGTTAGCTCAGGCAAGATGCCATTGTATGCGAGCCTTCTCAAGCGCAATGTCAAATGGCCAGGCAGATCAGGACGCATTTTTTCCAGGACGAACGATAGCAAATTTCGCTACGTCTTGAATCCGGTTACAAGCAAATGGTTACACCTTCGCTTGTTGCCGAGTTGAGCCCTCGTTAAATGAATGCTGTGCATGTGATCTGGTGAAAAAATGGACAAATGGGTAATAGTTCACACCTGTCTTCATTGATCTCCGCTACGCTAGCCAGGTTCAGGGATGGGGAAATAATGATGAAAATATACAAGTATTTCATATGCATGCTATTGAGTGCCTGCCCACTGTTGCCGAATCCTGCTGGAGCGAGCAGCCTGGGTGAAATCAGCACCATCAGCCCATTGGGTGATCCTTTCCGCGCAGAAATCCCCCTGCTGAATCCTTCGCCTTCAATAACAGCCGCATGTTTCCGCCTGACCAGGGACTCGCCCGATGCCATTGACGACATCCCCTGGCTCACTAACGCTCAGATTACGGTGATGTCCTCGCCGCCTCGCCTGGTGATCAGCACGAGACGGCAGGTGGTCGATCCGGTGATCCAACTGGCCATCTATTCAAGTTGCGAGGCGTCGCTGACGCGCCATTACACCGCACTGCTTTCGCCTCCGGCAGAGCGGAACACCGACCTGCCGGTCACCGAGCATTTGTCCGGCGACACTGCGCAGCAAGTGGCCAGGACGAGGCCGGAACTTAACGTCAGGGAAACAAAGCAAGTCAAACGAAACACGCCGGGACGCAGTGCACAGGCTGGAGAAACAAGCGGCGACATGGCGCGCCGCCTGTATCCGCGTAACCGTGTGGCGCAGCAGCGTTTTATTCGTCAGATGGTTGCGCTTAACCCTCAATGGCTAAGTTCGGAGTCGGGTGACGAGACACTGCCCGAAGGCGTTGAACTGCGCTATCCGACCCCATCGGTACCCCAGGACACGCCTGCAAGGCAAGCAACTCAGGCTAAGAAGCCTGCGAAGTCCAAGCCGGAAACGCCTGCCGGTGTCCGTGACCGACTCGTACTCATGCCGTTTGACCCGCTGCCTGAGCCATCTGCAGCCCTTGCCACGCCAGGTGAGATCAACAAGCTGTCGAGCGATATTGAGCTTCAAATCAACACAATGCGCGCTGAGTTGAACAGGCTACGTGCCGAATACTCAGCGCCATCACCCGCCATCCAGATGGTATTGCTTGAAATGGAATCAAGGTTGTTGGCAGTTGAGTTGAATGCTGCACGTATCACGCTGAACAATCTCCAGGCCGAAAGACCGGCAATAGCGGCAGCTCCGGCTCCCGAGGTGCCCGTCAACGCAGCGAACAGCGAAAAATTGGCAGTACAGCCGCCGCAACCAGCGCCACCCGCACCGCTCGTCGTTGCGTCGGTACCCTGGACTGCAAAGTTGCTGACAGCCAATATGGGTCTGCTTGTCGTGCTTGGTCTCTTGGCTGTCGGCCTGAGCGCTATCCTCTACCGAAGAACCGGACGCGGCAGGAAGGCGTTGTTATCCACTACCAGCACACAATTCAGTCCAGCGCCCGATACTGTGCAGCCTATCAACCCCATACCGGCAAAAGTGACGGAGCCCGCTGCTCCTCCCGCCCCTGCTGAAGTGCTTGTCGAGGCTGAAGTGCTTGCCGAGGTTGAATCGCCGATGGCGGTCAGTGTCGTAGAAAATCCCATGGAAATCGAACACACAATCGAGCTCGCCGACATCTTTCTTACCTACAAGCGAACGCAGGATGCCCTCGATGTTCTGCTCACTTGTATTCAGGAAAACCCGAAGGAGTCGCTACGGCCGAGTCTGCGCTTGCTCGAGATATATAAGCAAGCCAACATGCGCCAGGAATTCGAGCATCTGGCAGAACAACTCGTCCAAAGTGTCAAAGTCAAACGTGTTCAGTGGGACGATACTCCGTCCCCGGCTACTGCGAAACCAGGCAAAAGTTCCGGCCCGGGTCATCTACACGCTTGATTGTCATCTTGCCGCCACAAATCCAGTCGCTGATGATAGTCATTCGATGGGCAAGCGAAGGCCCGGAATTCCTGTGCAAGGTGCGTGTGACAACCGGCAGGCCGCACCCCTGGCCACCTCGATAGAGCTTCCTGCGGGGCGTTACCCAAAGCTTGGGCAGTGACAGGATACGCCCAGAGGAAGTTGAGAGCTGCTGTCGCTAACCCGACTTATGGGCTGATGAATTACACCGTTGAGAAAACCCCTCCCGGCCTCCCCTTTTCAGGGGAGGGGCAAGGCAGTTCGCTCCGGCTTGTTCTCTCCGGGAAGACGTAAGTATTGGGTTGGGGGTGATAATCGGCTCAGAAAACAGCGGCACTTGTTTCATGCTAACCCTTTTCTTCAGGAGAGCGAGCAGCAGTGCGCTGAGGGCTGTCTTGCTTTGATCAAATGAATACCTCGGCGCGCTTGAGCAGTTCTTCCAGCCCCGCCTCGTTCGGATTGCGCGGCTTGCCCGGATGGATGATCGAGACCTGGCAACTCTCGGCGGCTTCGACCAACTGCGCGTAGGTACCTGCGTTGAGGTCGGCGATGTAAGCCTGCTTGTTGCCATCGTAGGCGAACATCTTGTTGTTGATCTGCGTGCATTCATTGCAGGTTGAACAACGTGCCGTTTCGATGTACGCCTCGTCCGGCGATCTTTCCGCTTCCTGTTCGGCTGGCGGCGCAACGGGTGTTGCGGTAACAGGGGCAGCAAGGACGGCGCTGGCGCTCGCTGGTGCTTCACCAGCCGTCTGGACACTCGCCTCCCGGATTTCATTCTCGCGCGCCAGCAGCCTTTCGGCATGCGAGTTATTGATACCGCCGAGTTCCTGCAGGCTGTTCCACATGTCGCGGCAACGGCGTGCTTCGCGGATCAGCTTTTCATCGACGATGACCTTCTGCAGCCTGTTTTCGGGATCGACCATCATCAGGCAGGGAACGCTGTCAAGCGGCCCCCGCTCTGCGCGCGCCACAGTTTCGCCAACCGGCGTCAGGGTGCCGTTCCAGCGTGTTCTCGGAACACGGGCAAAGTGTTTGCTGTAGCGCGCGTCGCAGGCGACAAAGTCGATCAGCGTGAACGGCGTTTGCTGTGCCACCGACTGGTGCTTTTCGTCTTCATAGGCAAATTCACGCAGCGGCCAGTCCAGTGCCGCTTGCGGATTGGTGTCCAGCGAGAAGCGCGAAGCCCAGTCACGACCCGCCGCCGGGTCGAAGGTGAAGCTCGGGAAAACGCGTGACTCCAGTGCCGCCGCAGCGATCAGGTAGGGCGGAAGTTCGCCGCTGCCCGTGGCCGCACCGGAGAAGACGCTGAACAGGGCCGGGCCGGAATAGTCGAGCCCGCGCTGAATCTGTTGGCGTACCTGATAGAGGTTGGACGCCGGCGATTGCAGAACGAACACGCCGTTCATGCCCATCGCCATGCTGGCCAGTTGCCTGCTGCGCAGGGCAAAGGCCAGGTGCCCGTTGCCGAGTGGCGATTCCTCGATGACGTCATCGGTCTGAACCACGATTTTGATCGGCAAATCGACGGAAAGAATCTCGGTCAGCGTGTTCTGCTCCGGTCCGGTCATGCCAGCGGCGTTCAGACGCACCAGATAATCCGGGAAGAGCGACAGATCGCTGGCTTCCAGGCCATTTTCACCGAACGAATCGAACAGCAGATCGTGCTTTGATTCATTGTATTCACCCTTGATCTCCAGCTCGGCGATGGCCATGGCTCTGGCCAGTTCAATGAGCCGGGGCAAGCGCTCGCGATAGGCGGCAAGCGCAGCGATGCAGCTATCGAAGGCGAAGGAGTAGGTCTCGCCAGTATCTGTTTCTGCTGTGCGGAAAAACTTTTGCGCGTGCAGCGTTGCCAGGAGATTGGTGACTCGACGCCGACGAGTATCGGACAGATTTTGCCTGGGTGAAGACTTGGTGAGAATGCGCGACATGGCCTCGAAATCGAAGTTGTCCAGGGGGCCGGTGCCGAACGAAGCTTTGAGGTTTTCGGCGCTTTTGCCCGCGTCCGAATTGACGAAGTCGGCCTTGATGATGTCGGAAAGCTTGAGCACCAGCCGCTCGATATCCTGGCTGAATTGCCGTGCGCGTTGCCCCTGCTTGATGGACCAGGCGTGGCCGAACAGGTGGAAGGGCAGGGCGGCATTGCAATCGATCACTTCGCCATCGATTTTCAGATTGGCCCGGGCCAGCGAAAGACTCTCGGCAATCGCCCTGTCCGCCTTGCCCAGCGGCGCTGCCGCCTGATCCCACAGGGCCGAGAACAAGCCGCTGGAACCACTCGCCACGCGCACGCGAATTTCCTGTTCGAGGCGCAAGACATGCTTCCTGATGCGCTCGCCATCGACGCCCTGGGCAACTCTGTCGAGGATGCCGTCAATCAGGCCGGACAGCGGTTCGACAAAGGTGCCATCCGGCCGCTCTGCGACGAGGACCAGCGGAAAGTCATAACGCAAATGGGTCAGGTCGCGGTAGCCGGCGAACAGGGCGGGACGCAGACCGAGTCCGTCGAGCGCATCGAGGTGGGTGCTCAGCTTTTTTCCGGTCAGGTAAAAAGCAACATGCGTTTGCAGATCAGCTTCCATAGAAGTGTAGCCATCCCGTTCAATTCGTTTAATCAACTGCCCCGTAGCGCATCTTGTCGATGGTCGAGACCGCGCTTGCTCACCCTTTAGCCGTCATTCCGGCGCAAGCCGGAATCCAGTACCTTCTTCCGATATCGATTATTACAATCGGATAAACGGGCTGGACCCCGGCTTGTGCCCCGAAGGAAACACTCCTGGGGTGCGCCGGTGTGACGAGCGTGGACATCAGGCCGTGATGATTTTTTCACAGATTCTCAGACCGTATATTTGTCGAGCTCGGCTTCAAAGCCTTTGCGCACCGTCTCGGTGGTGCGCAAGACGCCGGTTTGCCGTGTTTCCTCGTAACGGGGAATGTCGCGGTTCTGGTACAGGATGCCCACCGGGATGACGTCTTCGCTGGATGCAATTTCGCGCGCCCGGTTCATATCCAGCGGGTCATGCAGGAGCTGGTTCCTGTACGTTTTGGCGAGTCCGGCGCTCAAGTGCAATGCGTTCTCGTGGTGCAGCAACTGGATCCTGTCCGGGTCCTGCATCCAGGGGTCAAGCGACTTCGGCAACCATTCCGGGCAGCGTTGCAGGATGCGTACAAAGGAAAGTCCCTTGTGGTGATACGCCGCCTTGACGATCTCGAAAAGACTTTCAGGAATCCAGTCGACAGCCTGCGCGACGAACGAGGCGTTGGCCACACCGAGCGTCACGCTCAGCGGGTTCAGGGCATCGAGATAACTCCCGCGCGGCGTGGTGTTGCTCTTGGTGCCGATCGGCGACGTCGGCGAGGCCTGTTTCTTGGTCAGGCCGTAGATCTGATTGTCGTGCAGAAAAACCGTCAGGTTCATGTTGTAACGGATGGCATGGATCCAGTGGGCGGCACCGATACTGCAACAGTCACCGTCACCGGTATTGACGAATACCGTCAGGTCCGGCCGGACCATCTTGACGCCTTCGGCGATCGGCAGCGCCCGCCCGTGGATGCCGTGGAAGCCGTAGGTCTTCATGTAATGCGGGAAACGGCTGGAGCAGCCGATACCCGATACGAATACCGTCTTCTCCGGACGCAAACCCTCGTCGCGACACAGCCGCTGGACGGCGGCGAGAATGGCGTTGTCGCCGCAGTCGGTGCACCAGCGCGGCACGCCGCTCTGGTAGTCTTCCAGTTCGTGTTGCTCGTCATACAGTTCGAGCAGGCAGTCGGTGGCAGAACAGTTCATGTTTTTCCCTTACGAGTTAATGAGAAAGTCGCAACAGCGACTCACAAATCTCCCCTCGCCCTCTGGGACAGGGGTCGGGGGGCGAGATTGGGAATTCGCGGAGCATGCTCCGTGCCAATCGAGCGATTCCGGCTGCCAAGCCGGAATGCGCCCTGCAAGGGAGGGAAACGGGCAGGCCAGGGGCATTCATGATGAGAGGGGCGCCGATTCCTTGCCCGTTAGCTTGGCCAGGACAATGCGGCGGATGGTACTTGGCTTGATCGGCTGTCCGCGCACCTCGCTCCAGCAATCGACATCGATCAGGCAACGCGATCGGAGCAGGGTCGCCAGAGACGAATAGCGACGATTGGATTCGTCGATGATTTCCTCATCCGGGCTGTCGCTCCAGTTGGTTTCGATGGTCATGACCTTTTTGAAGCGCTGCATGATCTCCTTGATCCCCGGCTGCATCGGCTGCAGGAAGCGCAAGTGAATGGAGGAGACTTTCTTCCCCTCTGCACGCAGCGATTCGACGGCTTCCTCAATGCCGCCCTTGGTGCTTCCCCAGCCGACGACCAGCAGATCGCCGCTGCCGTCGCCAAACTCGTCGCCAAACACCTCGGGAGCGGTCAGGGTCTTTTGCAGCGCCGCCAGTTTCAGGCTGCGCGCGCGCAGGCTCTCCTGGTTGATATCCGGATCGTAGGCGACATGGCTGTCGCGATCATGCGCCAGTCCGGTGACGGTGTGCATGCCGCCCGGCTGGCCGGGAACGAAACGGCGGGCGAGGCCGCTCGTGGCATCCCAGTCGTACGCACGGGCGCCTTCGGGAACCGGGCTCTGGTCAAAGGGAGGCGCCAGCCACGACTCGTTGAACTGAGGCCGGTTGAAGGGCTGTTGTGACGATGACAGGCTGGCGTCGGTCAGAACGACGACGACCATGTTGAAGGCTTCGGCGATCTTGCGCGCGGTGATGATCGAGTAAAAGCAGTCCTCGATGGTGGCCGCCGCCATGACCACTTTGGGCGCGTCGCCGTGGCTTCCGAAGATGGCGCACATCAGGTCGCCCTGTTCGACTTTGGTCGGCTGGCCGGTGCTCGGGCCGCCGCGCTGGACGTTGACCACGACCAGCGGGATTTCCGCCATGACGGCCAGGCCGATGGCTTCCTGCTTCAGCGAATAGCCCGGACCGGAGGTGATGGTGACGGTGCATTTGCTGGCATACGAAGCACCAATGGCGAAGGCGCAGGCAGCGATTTCATCCTCGGCCTGGTGCACGATACCGCCGACTTGCTCGAAAACTTCGGAAAGATAGTGCGATGCCGAGGTAGCCGGGGTTATCGGATACATCGAGCACAGTTCCATTCCCGAGGCCATGACACCGAGCGCCAGCGCCGTGTTGCCGTTGGTGACGATCTGCGGCCGGGCGGCCGGCGTGGCCGGAATGCAGAAGCTGAAGTCGAGATTGGCCTCACCCCACTGGTGGCCGGCTTCGAGCAGCTTGACATTGGCATCGATGGTGCTCTGCGCCTTCTTGCCGAAAGTCAGCGCAATCTGATCGCGCGCCATCTGCAATTCGAAACTGTAGAGGTAACAGAGCATGCCCAGGGCAAACATGTTCTTGCCGCGTTTCGGGTCGGCGTTGAGCAACTGGCACTCCTGCTCCATCGGGAACTCGATTACTCGATGACCGGCGGCAAGCAGCCGGTCATGCGCCTCGATATAGGCCATCGAGACGTTCAGATCCGGGTGCTTGCGCCACAGGCTTTCGAGAAAAATGATGCAGCCCGGCTTCAGTTCGCGAGCACGCACGCGACCGAGCAATACCTGCTCGTTGAACGCCACCACCAGATCGGTCTGGTCGCCGCCGTTGGTGACGTAGCCGGAGCCGATACGGATGCGATTGCCGCTGGCGCCGGCCACGCTGCGTGCCGGTGGGCGAATTTCTGCCGGGATGATTTCGGTCGTCCAGATGCCGTTGCCCATTCTGGCGGCGATCGAACCGAGCGACTGCCCACAGCGTTGCGCCCCCTCACCGGAATCGCTGATGATCTCGATGATGTGTTCCTTCAGCGTGGTGATCGTCTTGTTGCCAGCCTTGCTGGCGGTTTCAGGCGCGTTCATATCGGGTTTTCCATAGTCGCATTAAGGCGTGGTTGCTCTAACTCGTTCGTTCACCTAAAAAACACAGTTCAGCACGATGTCATTATCGTAAGCCCTCATCCCCGACCCTTCTCCCGCAGGGAGAAGGGTGCAAACCCCCTCTCCCTGTGGGAGAGGGATGGGGTGAGGGCCAAAGACTGGCCAAACTTGGTATTGCGGTTAATCAGTCGCTACCAACTGCGTTTTATAGGTTTATCGATCAACTTTAAATTCAAAAGCTTAACCACCAAGACACCAGGATCACCAAGGGGCACAAAGTTGTTTTCCTGTTTTTCTTGGTGAAACTTTGTGTCCTTTGTGTCTTGGTGGTGAGGTGTTGTCCTGTTCCCGAAAACAAGAAGTTCAAGCCACTCGCACACGAGCGAAATTCCGTTCCCTGGTGTCGATGCCGAACAGTTTTTCGCCGCCACTGGCATAGGGCAGGGCGCTGTCGCGAAGGCCAAGGTAGGCCTTCATGCTGGCGGCGGCCTTGCGTCCGGCGCCCATCGCCTCGATCACTGTCGCCGCGCCGGTGACGATGTCGCCGCCGGCGAAGACCCCGGCCATTGACGTGGCAAGACTGTGGTCGGTCTGGATGTAACCCCATTTGTTGAGTTCCAGCTTCGAGGTCTGCCCCATGATCGGGTTGGCATTGGTGCCGATGGCATAGACGATCAGATCGGCTTCGAAATCGAATTCGCTGTCGGCGACCTGAACCGGGCGGCGGCGACCCGATTCGTCCGGCTCGCCGAGTTCCATGCGCACACAACGCATGCCACGCACATTGCCGTGGCCGTCGTCGAGGACGGCCACCGGATTGGTCAGCCAGTGGTATTCGACCCCTTCCTGTTCGGCATGATGAACTTCTTCGGCACGCGCCGGCGCTTCCTTGCGTGAGCGCCGGTAGATGCAGTAAACCTTCTCTGCGCCCAGCCTGAGGCAGACTCGCATGGCATCCATCGCCGTGTTGCCGGCGCCGACAACGGCGACCCGCTTGCCAATCGGTTGCGGCGTGTCAAAGTTCGGGAATTCCTTGGCGCGCATCAGATTGCAGCGCGTCAATAACTCGTTGGCCGAAAGGACGCCGTTCAGCGAATCGCCGGGAATCCCGAGCATGGTCGGATAACCGGCGCCGACACCGACGAAGACCGAGTCATAGCCCATCTCTGTAATCATCTGCTCGATCGTGAACAGGCGACCGACCAGCGTGTTGCATTCGAACCTGACGCCAAGCTTTCTGAGATTGCCGATTTCGGCGTCGATCACCGCGTTGGGCAAACGGAAATCGGGAATGCCGTATCGCAACACTCCGCCCGGCTGATGGAAGGCTTCGAATACGGTGACCTCACAACCGGCTTTGGCCATGTCGGCCGCACAGGCCATCCCGGCCGGGCCGGAGCCAACGATGCCGACCTTGAAGCGGTTCGCTTCGATATACGGAATATTGACCCAGCCTTCCCTGATCGCGGCATCGCCGACGAAGCGTTCGAGTCGGCCAATGGCCACCGGCTCAAGTGATTCGCCGACGGTGCAAACGCCTTCGCACTGGTTCTCCTGCGGGCAGACGCGACCGCAGATGGCCGGCAACAAGCTGGTTTCGGTGAGGATGTCATAGGCGCCGCGCAGATCCTTCTCGCCGATCTTGCGGATAAAACCGGGGATGTCGATGCCCACCGGGCAACCCGAGACACAGGGCTGGTCGGGACACATCAGGCAACGTTCCGATTCGCGCATGGCATCGTCAGGGTGATAGCCGCAGGCCACTTCTTCGAAGTTCCTTGAGCGCTCAACCGGATCCTGCTCGCGCATCGGTGTACGTTCCTGCGGAATGGTCCGAATCGTCTTTTTCCTGGCCATGAATTTCTACCGTTTAATGCGCAAGTTGCGTAATTGGCTCACACAACTTCCTTCTCCCTTTGGGCAAAGGGTTGCGGGGTGAGGGAAACGGGTCTGCCCGTCGGCTACGCTGCGGACAATGCTTGAACAGGGATCAGTGCTTCAACGCTGCCGGCGATTGACTTGGTCAGATTGCAGCCCTTTTCCCAGTGATCGAGCGCCTGGCGTTCGGTCCTGGTGTACCGCCGCAGACGCATCATCAGGTCGTCGAAATCAACCTGATGACCGTCAAAATCCGGCCCATCGACGCAGGCAAATTTCACCTGGTCGCCGATCTTGACCCGGCAACCGCCACACATTCCTGTGCCATCGACCATCACCGGGTTGAGGCTGACCATGGTCTTGATATTGTAGGGACGCGTCGTATCGGCACAGCCTTTCATCATGATCGGCGGGCCGATGGCCACGACTTCTTCGATATCCGGATGTTTTTCGATCGCCTGCAGGATTCCCGCGGTGACCAGGCCCTTGATGCCGAGCGAACCGTCGTCGGTACAGACGATCAGTTCATCGCAACAGTCCCTGAATTTCTCGTCCCAGAAGACCAGATCCTTGTTGCGGAAGCCGACCACGCCGATGACGTAGGCGCCAGCTTCCTTGTATCCTCGGGCCTGGGGAAAGATTGGCGCGACGCCCAGCCCGCCGCCGACACAAAGCACTTTTCTGGCATGGCTGATCGGGCTGGGGACGCCCATGGGGCCGACCAGGGCGTACAGCGATGTTCCAACCAGGCATTCCTGCTGCATCTGCCGCGTGGTCTTGCCAACCGCCTGGATCACCAGCGTGATCGTTCCCTTTTCGCCGTCGAAATCGGCAATCGTCAGCGGAATCCGCTCGCCCTGCTCGTTGAGCATGACCATGACGAACTGGCCCGGTTTCGCCGCCCTGGCCATCATCGGATGGCGTATTTCAAGCAGATAGGTCACCTCGGAGAAATCCTCGCGACTGACAATTTCATAATGGCTCATTTTGCTCGCTTTCAATATCCGGCTACGTCATTCGGAAAATCGGAACCCATGGTTGCTACTCCCCTGACCGTGAAAAAGGGGATGAAAGTTTTGCGCTTTGTACATAGCATTTGCCGTGCCAGAAAAATTTCATATATAAAACAGATAGTTGAATAGCCGGATTCAATCGCCGTGGTGAACGATGCACTTTGCTGAATCATCAAGCCGGGCGACTGCACCAATGCAGTGCCAAATTTAGCCCAAGTGGCGTGGCAGGTGTTCTTTGCTCAGGGGCTGAGAACAACTGTCGGCAAGCGAATTTACGGGTGCACCTTGCCTGTCCTGGCCAGGGAATCCGGGCGGCAATGCGCTACGAGTGACATGACGCCATGAAGGCCCGAATTCAGCCAATCAGATATCATTCTGGAAACCGTAGTTGAGTGCGACTAATTGGCCACAACACCAAGTTTGGCGAGTGTTTGGCCCTCACCCCACCCTCTCCCACAGGGCGAGGGGGTTTGCACCCTTCTCCCTGCGGGAGAAGGGCTGGGGATGAGGGCTTACGGTGTGCGATTACGCTCAAATTGCATTAGCCAGGTAGGATCATTGCTCTGGCCCTGCTGGATCGAACGTTTCCAGACGCTCGACGATTGACCACGCATACATCAGGCTACCCTCGTTGAATTCCAGGCTGGTTTCGAGATCGTGCCACCAGGCCGCACCCTGTCTATCCTGACCGAGGAATCGCCAGCGGCGCTGTTCACCACTGCACAATTCGATCAGGTAGGTGGCATCGGCTTCTGGCTTGATCATGATAATGCCCGGTTAGCTACAGAAATTCAGCCCAGAACCTGCCCGTGCTCGCGTGAGGCGTGGAAGCCGACCTTGCTCCACTTCTCGCTGGTGACATCGAGGTTGTAGCGCGTACTGGCGAGATAGACGAGGTTGCCATCGACGTCTTTCGCCATGCGGTGCTGCTGTTCGCGCTCGAAGTTGCGGCGTGGTGTTTCATCCGGGAAGGTCAGCCAGCGCGCGGTGTTGATGTCGGCCGCTTCGAAGAGCGCGTCGACCTTGTATTCGGTTTGCAGGCGCTGGGCGACGACTTCGAATTGCAGCGTACCGACGGCACCGAGCAGCATGGCGCCGGTAGCGAGGTTTTCGAAAACCTGGATCGCGCCTTCTTCGCCGAGCTCCTGCAAGCCTTTCTGCAGTTGCTTGCTTTTCAGCGGATCGCGCAGTCGCGCGACGCGGAAGAGTTCAGGCGAGAAGTAGGGGATGCCCTTGAAAGCGAGCGTTTCGCCTTCGGTCAGCGTATCGCCGATGTGCAACTGGCCGTGGTTGTGGATGCCAATGATGTCACCGGCGACCGCATCTTCCATCAGCACGCGCTCGTTGGCCATGAAGGTCAGGGCGTTGGCCAGCTTCATTTCGCGGTTCATGCGCACGTGCCTGACCTTCATCCCCGAGCTGTAGCGGCCCGAGCAGACGCGAAAGAAGGCGATGCGGTCACGGTGCTTGGGGTCCATGTTGGCCTGGATCTTGAACACGAAGCCGGTGAACGCCGGCTCGGCCGGCTGTACCGTGCGGATCCCGGCGTCGCGCTCCTGCGGCGGTGGCGCCCAGTCGATCAATGCGTGCAGGATTTCCTGGACGCCGAAGTTGTTGATACCTGAGCCAAAGAAGACCGGCGATTGCAGGCCGGCGAGAAAATCGACCAGATCGAAGGGGCGGCTGGCGCTGCGAATGAGATCGACATCGTCGCGCAACTTGCCGACTTCCAGCGGGAACTGCTCGTCGAGCAGCGGGTTGTCGATGCCGTCGATCTGCTCGGCCTCGGTGATCCGCTCCTCGCCGGGAGCAAAGCGCAGCAGGCTGTCGCTGGGCAGGTGATAGACGCCGCGAAAGGTCTTGCCCATGCCGATCGGCCAGGTGATCGGCGCGCATTCGATGTTCAGCACCGACTCGATTTCTTCGAGCAGTTCGAAGGGCTCGCGCACTTCGCGGTCGAGCTTGTTGACGAAAGTGATGATCGGCGTGTTGCGCATGCGGCAGACGTTGATCAGCTTGATCGTCTGCGCCTCGACCCCTTTCGCGGCGTCGATCACCATCACTGCCGCATCTACGGCGGTCAGCACGCGGTAGGTGTCTTCTGAAAAATCCTCGTGACCCGGCGTGTCGAGCAGGTTGACGGTATGCTCCAGATACTCGAACTGCATCACCGAACTGGTCACCGAAATACCGCGCTGCTTCTCGACCTCCATCCAGTCTGAAGTGGCATGGCGCGCACTTTTACGACTTTTTACGGTGCCCGCGAGCTGGATGGCGCCGCCGAAAAGCAGCAGCTTTTCGGTCAGTGTCGTCTTGCCCGCGTCCGGGTGCGAGATGATCGCGAAGGTGCGCCGTTGGGCGACATCGCGCAGGATTTCAGGGGGAAAGGGGCTGCTGCTCATCAGGGATACTTCCGGCTGAAAAAATTCAAGCGCGAAGTATACCCAAGAAGCTGTCGTTACATCGATTTCGATACTTTGCGGCTCTGCAGATCCCTTTCTGTCAGGAAACCGTCGTCCCGGCGCAAGCCGGGACCCAGTCGGCGCTCTAAAACCTGGATTCTGGCCTCCGCCGGAATGAGCGCGAAGCCTGGCCCAGGGCCACGATGTGGGATTCTTTCAGCCGCTTGCCATTCCAAAGGCATTCATGCTATCGCCCTGAGAGGAGTGGCTCAAGAACCCTGAGCGGCGGCCAGCTCGGCATCTTTCGCTTTTGCCCAAGCCACTGCGGGACGTGCATTCACTCTGTCGATATACGCCTGGATCACCGGTTCTGCCGGTACCAACTGGTACATGGTGATCCACGTCAGTGCTGTACCCCATAACACATCGAGGGCGGTGAATTTATCGCCCAGAAGGTAAGGTCCCTTGGCCAGTTGATCCGTCAGCGTCTTGAACATCGTGTCGAAATCGCCATAGGGTGACATCGCCTGCGGTGCCGGCTCGCGCTTTTGCGAGCGATCGACGACTGCCGGTTCGAAGCTGGAACCGTAAAAAGCCATCCAGCGCAGGTAAGGTCCGCGCAGCGAATCGCCGATTTTCGGTGCAAGCCCCGCGTCGGGATAGAGGTCGGCGAGATAGATATAAATCGCAACCTGCTCGGTAATTATCGCCTCGCCATGCTTCAAGGCTGGAACTTTCCCCATGGGGTTTATCGCGAGATATTCGGGTTTGCGTTGCTCGCCCTGTTGGCGATTGCGTGGCGACTGATGATGCGACCTCATACAGGGTAAGTTTGCTTTTACGCTAACGCATAGAATTACCGAGGTACGAGGCCAGCCTTCGTGCCGTCATTCCGGGCTTGACCCGGAATCCAGTTCGTTTATCAAAACAGTTTTTCTTACATCTTGATCAGATGCACAAATCTGGATTCCGGCGTTCGCCGGAGTGACGGCTTGGGAGGTGTTTTTCCAATAATTTACAGCCGCTGAGTTGCCAACAACGATCCTGCAAATGGGGAAATCGATACCCAATACAAGCGCTCAGGTGTGGCTGGCTAGAAATCGATCCAGATGACCGGCAAAGGCTTGCCGTTCGCTGTGGCTCATCGGTGGGGGACCGCCGGTCTGCACGCCGCTGGCGCGCAGGTTGTCCATGAAGTCGCGCATGTTGAGCAGCGGCCGGATGTTGGCGGCCGAAAACCATTCGCCGCGGTGGCTGAGGACGTGGCCGCCTTTCCCGATGACTTCGGCGGCGAGCGGCAGGTCGCTGGTGATCACCAGATCGCCGGTGCTCAGCCGCTTGACGATCTCGTTGTCGGCCAAATCGAAGCCGTCGGGTACCTGAACGCTGCGTATGAAAGGCGAGGGCGGCACGTGCAGTGGCTGGTTGGCAACCAGCGTCAGCGAAATTCGCGTGCGTGTGGCGGCGCGGAAAAGAATGTCCTTGATCACCCTGGGGCAGGCATCGGCATCGACCCAGATGTGCATCAGATCAGCCCGCGCTGCTTGAGCTCGTCTTTCAGCCAGGCGTAGCAGATGGGGGCGGCCACCAGTCCGGCGAGGCCGAAGGCGCTTTCCATGACCAGCATCGCGGTGAGCAGCTCCCAGGCCCGGGCGCTGATCTGGGCGCCGACGATGCGCGCGTTGAGGAAGTATTCCAGCTTGTGGATCAGCACGAGGAAGCCGAGCGACGATATCGCCACCAGCGGCGAGTGCGCCAGGCTGACGATGAAGATGATCGTATTGGAGATCAGGTTGCCGATCACCGGTAACAGGCCGGCGATGAAGGTGACGACGATCATCGTCTTGGTGAGCGGCAGATTGACCCCGAACAGCGGCAGCACGAGGGCTAGATAGAGGGCGGAAAACACGGTATTGACGGCCGAGATGCGAACCTGGGCAAAGACGATGCGGCGAAAGGCCTCGCCCAGCCGGAAAACGCGTTCGGCCAGCGCCCTGCTGAGCGGAGCGGTGCTGTCATTGGCAAAGGCTTCGCGCAGCGAAACCAAGGCGCCGATCACCATACCGATCAGCACGTGCGCCAGCTTGTGACCGGTTTCCTTGCCGATCTGTTGCAACTCGACCGCGTGTTCGCGCAGCCATAAGCCGAGCTTTTCGCTGATGCTTTCGGTATTGCTCGGCAGGAAATGGGCCAGCCACTGCGGCAACGTCACGCGCGAACTTTCCAGAATATCGGCCATCTTGGCAAGCAGGGCCGGAAGGCTGCCGCCTTCGCTTTTCATGAAAGCCATGATGCCAAAGACAATGGCGGTTACGACACCGACGACCAGCAGAACGACGAGGCCAACCGCCAGGCCTTTGGCGCGGCCGGTCGACAGATGCCGGACAAAGAGCGGAAAAAGCACTCGCACCAGCTCATAAACCATCAAGCCGGCAATCAGCGCCGGCAGCAGGTGAAAGTGGAGGACATAAAAGATGCTCAATACGGCCAGGATCCAGGACGCATACTCGTGGGCGGTGGGGTTGGCGGGTTTATTCATTCGGGTTGGTCTCGGGGTTGGCGGCTAAGGGAAAGCTGGATAAGCCGTCACACCGGCGAAAGCCGGTGTCCAGTGCCTTGACTTTTCTGGATTCCGGCTTTTGCCGGAATGACGGTTTTATACTTGTTCGGCGGCTCCCTGAATTATTGCAGAAGGCTGGCATGTGCGCTGCATGGATGCAGCCAGGCCAGGGCACCGAGCCCTGCCGCATGGCCGCTGGCAAAACAGGCGGTGAGCAGGTAGCCGCCGGTCGGTGCTTCCCAGTCGAGCATTTCACCGGCGCAGAATACGCCGGGCAGACGGCGGATCATCAGGTGTTCATCGAGCGCTTCAAACACGACACCGCCGGCGCTGCTGATCGCTTCATCGAGCGGTCGCGGCGCGATCAGGCGCAGCGGCAGCGCCTTGATCGAAACCGCCAGCCTGTGCGCATCGGCAAAATCCTCACGCGCAATGCATTCGTGCAGCAGAGCCGTCTTGACGCCCTTCAGACCGAGGCGGCTTTGCAGATGGCTGGACAGCGAACGCGAGCCGCGCGGACGCGCCAATTCGTCGATCACGCGCTGCATCGAGTGCCCGGGCAGCAGATCGAGCGTGAGCGTGGCGCTGCCGGTCTGCTCAATGCTGTCGCGCAGCGGCGCCGAGAGGGCGTAGATCAAGCCGCCTTCGACGCCGTACTCGGTGATCATGAATTCGCCCGGCTGCCGATGCACTCCGCCTGCGGCATCGGTAAAGGACGCAACGAGCGGTTTCACCGGCTGGCCGGCAAAGCGTTCGCGCAGGTGCTCGCTCCAGCCGGTGTCGAATCCGCAGTTGGACGGGCGCAGCGGGGCAACCGGTACGCCGGCCTGTTCGAGCAGGGCCACCCAGCGCCCGTCCGAACCGAGCTTTGCCCAACTGCCGCCGCCAAGCGCCAGAACAACGACGTCGGCGGTGCTGCGCTGTTCGCCCATCGGGGTGGCAAAGCACAGCGAGTAGATGCCGTTGTCCTGCTGCTCGATGGCGTTCCAGCGATGGCGGACGTGAACCTGCACGCCGGCCTCACGCAAGCGGTGCAGCCAGGTGCGCAGCAGCGGTGCGGCTTTCATGCCGGCGGGGAAGACACGTCCGGACGACCCGACAAAGGTGTCGATGCCCAGCCCGTGAATCCATTCGCACAAGGCCTCCGGCCCGAAGTCATCGAGCAGCGGCGCGATGCGCTCCTGGCGTGTGCCGTAGCGGGAACGGAATGCGGCGGCCGGTTCGGAGTGCGTGATGTTCATGCCGCCCTTGCCGGCCAGCAGGAACTTGCGAGCGAGCGATGGCATGGCGTCGAAGAGATCAACGTGAACCTCGGGCCCCATGCCAGAACGGCTGATCGCTTCGGCCGCCATCAAACCGGCCGGCCCGCCGCCGATAATGGCTACACATTTCCTGTTCGGCATGATTGCACTCAGGTTGTCGTCAGCCGCGCCGAAGCGGCCAGCCGGGTGGCCAGCCGATGCAGACCGAGTGCGGGAAGCGCTGCTTGCAGGCGCTCGGGTTGCGCGGTGGCGAGCAGGGTCAACTGGCCGTGGCCGAGTGCGCAAGCCCCGGCCAGACGAACACACTGGCGGGCGACGGCATCGGCGACATCGAGCAGCGTGGCCTGACCAGCAACGATGGGTGCAAGCACCGGCGCCAGAAAGGCGTAGTGCGTGCAGCCGAGGACGATCTGATCAGCGCCCGCGTCAAGTGTCGGAGCGAGTTGGAGGCGGGCGGTTTCGGCAAAGCCGGGGTCATCGAGGTGCAGGGTTTCGACCCGGGTGGCCCAGCCGGGGCAGGGCAGGATATCGACCTGGACCGTTCCGGCATGCTGCCGGATGAGGCGGGAGAGCCGCTCGCTGCGTGCGGTTGCCGTGGTGGTCAGCACCGCGATGCGGCCACTTTTCGAGGCCGCTGCGGCTGGCTTGATGCCGGGCTCGACGCCGACCACGGGAATGTCGGGCAGCGTTTCGCGCAGCGCGGAAACAGCGGTGGCGGTGGCCGTGTTGCAGGCGACAACGATCAGCGTGCAGCCCTGCTCGACAAGGTGCTGACCTATCTTCAGAACGCGCTGGCGGATAAAGGTATCGTCCTTGTCGCCCCAGGGAACGTGTGCCGTGTCGGCAAGGTAAACTAGGTCGGCGTCCGGCAAAGCCTGGGCGATGGCCGCGAGTACCGAGAGTCCGCCCAGACCGCTGTCGAAAACACCAATCATGCGGCCAAGACCTTGATTTGCAGAGGGCTTGCAAGGAGGGAAAAAAGGGTATGTGGCTGCATTGGGGCTATTTTATCTTATGCTGCAAGCAAGTCGCGACTTTCTCGCCGCTCACGGCAGGGCAATCGCATGAATTCATCGGTCATTTTTTCGAGGCTACGCTGAGCCTTTCTTGTCCAGAATCCGTCGTCCCGGCGCACCCCAAGAGTGTTTCCTTCGGGGCAAAAGCCGGGACCCAGTTGGTACTCCAAAACCTGGATTCCGGCGTTCGCCGGAATGAGCGCGAAACCTGGCCCAGGGCCACGATTTGGGTGCGATTCCAAAGCAGTTCATGACAATTCAGGATGAATTGATTTCGTTCCTCACAGAGCATCCGCACGCCAGCGCTTGACGATCTGCTCGGCCAGATGTTCCGCCCATGCCGTGTAGAAGACCGGCCCGGGATGAAAACCGTCCGTGGCAAAGCTCTCGGCCTGGAGCTCATCCATCCTGCGCGACACCTCAACCGAAAAGACGTGGCAGTTGTCGTTCGCCAGCACCAGCCGGTGCAAGCCCCGGTTGAAGTGCCTGGCGCCTTCGCCCATGTACCAGCGCAAGGGCTGTGGAAGCGCGGGAAAGAGGTGCATCGGCGGCAGGCCGGAAAGCAGGATCAGTCGCGCGTCGAACTTGTTCTGCAGCAAGCGGATCAGATCCGCCTGTTGCCTTAGCCATGCCCAGCGGGGATAACCGGAGGTCAGATCATTGACCCCGAGTGAGCTTACAACCACGTCAAAGGATTGACGCGCTGCACCGGCCAGGAGGCGCAAGGTATCGTTCGTTGTTGCCCCTGTTCTGGCGGTCAGCTTCCATGAAACCCTGAAGTGCGGGGCAAGCGAGGCAACAAGCTGACCGCATAGTCCTTCGTCCTGCGATGCCGCGCCGACCCCGGCGGCAGCGGAATCGCCAATAACCAGCAGACGCAGCGGCGGGCCATTGCCGTGTGTGCCTTCACGCGCGCCCGGCGGCTCCGGCAGCACAGGCGTGACGCGACGCACGTAATGACCCTGGATGAAAAAAACCGGGCCGAGCGCAATGGTGGCGGCGAGATGCTTCATCCTGAAAAACGCAGTTGAGCGTAATTCCAATATCGTAGGCCCTCATCCCCGGCACTTCTCCCGCAGGGAGAATGGTAAAAACTTCTCCCGCGGGGAGAATGGTGCAAACCCCCTCTCCCTGCGGGAGAGGGTCGGGGTGAGGGCCAAACCCTCGCCAAACCTGGTGTTGCGGCGGTCGCGCTCAACTGCGTTTTTCCAGGTTCATGTCAGTCTCGAAAAAACAAAACCGGCACGCGGCCGGCTTCGTTCACGATGCGTGTCGGGAATCAGTGGGCGACAGGTTCGGAGTAAGGAATCTTGCCGATCTTGATCTGCCATTCCTTCGGACCCGTGGTGTGTACCGCCGTGCCGTTCGAATCGACGGCCACGGTGACCGGCATGTCCTGAACGTCAAACTCGTAGATGGCTTCCATTCCCAGATCGGCAAAGCCGACGACCTTGGCGGACTTGATGGCCTTGGCGACGAGGTAGGCGGCGCCGCCGACGGCCATCATGTAGGCCGACTTGTTGTCCTTGATTGCCGCGATGGCGGCGGGGCCGCGCTCGGATTTGCCGACCATCGAGATGAGGCCGGTTTTTTCCAGCATCATGCGCGTGAACTTGTCCATGCGCGTGGCCGTCGTCGGGCCGGCCGGGCCAACGACTTCGTCGCGCACCGGATCGACCGGGCCGACGTAGTAAATGACGCGGTTGGTGAAGTCGACCGGCAGTTTTTCGCCCTTGGCCAGCATGTCGGCGATGCGCTTGTGCGCGGCGTCACGGCCGGTGAGCATCTTGCCGTTGAGCAGCAGCTTCTGGCCGGGTGTCCACGCTGCGACTTCGGCCTTGGTCAAGGTGTTGAGGTCGACGCGCGTGGCCGACTTGAGATCCGGCGTCCAGGTCACGTTCGGCCAGTCCGAGAGCTTTGGCGGTTCGAGTCTGGCCGAGCCGGAACCGTCGAGATGGAAGTGGATATGGCGGGTCGCGGCGCAGTTGGAACCAGCGCCACCGGCAGGTTGGCGGCGTGGCAGGGGAAGTCGAGCACCTTGACGTCGAGCACGGTGGTCAGGCCTCCGAGGCCTTGCGCGCCGATGCCGAGGGCGTTGATCTTTTCGTACAGTTCGAGGCGCAGTTCTTCGGGACGTGTGAGTTTTTCGCCGGAGGCGGCTTTTGCCTTCAGTTCGTGCATGTTGCACGGTGCCATGATCGATTCCTTGGCCATCAGCATGGCTTTTTCCGGCGTACCGCCGATGCCGACGCCGAGAATGCCGGGCGGGCACCAGCCGGCGCCCATGGTTGGCACTGTCTTGAGGATCCAGTCGACCAGGTCGTCGGAGGGGTTGAGCATGGCAAACTTGGCCTTGGCCTCCGAGCCGCCGCCCTTGGCCGCGCAGATGACTTCGACATGGTGGCCGGGAACAATGTCGAAATGCACGACGGCCGGGGTATTATCCTTGGTGTTCTTCCGCGTGCCGTAAGGATCGGCGAGCACCGAGGCACGCAAAGGGTTGTCCGGATCGGCGTAGGCACGGCGCACCCCTTCATTGACCATCTCCTGCAGGCTCATCGTGGCGTCCGGCCAGTGCACGTCCATTCCCACCTTGAGAAAGACCATGCCAATGCCCGTGTCCTGGCAGATCGGGCGGTGCCCTTCGGCCGACATGCGCGAGTTGGTCAGGATCTGCGCAATCGCGTCCTTGGCGGCCGGTGATTCTTCGCGCTCGTAGGCTTCGCCCAGCGCCGTGATGAAATCGAGCGGGTGGTAGTAGCTGATGTACTGGAAGGCATCGGCGACGCTCTGGATCAGATCTTCCTGGCGAATGTTGGTCATTTCAGGCTTTCTATCAAAGGTTTCAGGGCAGGGACAGGGGGCGGTATCTTAGTGCGGGGAGGTCTTCGTCGCGATCATTGGCGGGGTCGAGGCGTGCAGGAAGGAATTTTATCATCAATCAATCCTCGCATTAACAGCGCACCTGAGGAACTCGCTGAAGACAGACTGCCTGGCTCAGAGGCTATGAATTAATGGATAAACACCTCCCAAGCCGTGGCCCGAGGCCAGGCTTCGCGCTCATTCCGGCGCAAGCCGGAATCCAGTACCTTCCTCCGATATCCATTAAAACAATCGGATAAACGAGCTGGACCCCGGCTGCCGCCGGGGTGACGAGCGTGGAAATCTGGCCGTAATGATTTTTTCACCGACTCTCGCTGCAGCAGTACAGCCTGGTTCGGCGATAGCTTGCTGAACGCAGCCCCCTTTTCGACATTACGCCTGCTGTTGAATTTTCGAATGCAAACGTCTTGCCAAGTATGTTTTTGTAAGTGAAGTGTAAGATAAAGAGCATCTAATCCACACCCATTCACGTCATTTTTTGATTGGATAAAGGCGTTTTGTGCCTTCCCGCCCGCCGGGTTGTGAATAGTTGATGCGGTTGGTTTCGCTGCTCCCGCATCGATCCGACAAACCTCTTTTGAACGCTGCACAGGAGATCGAATATGTCCGAGAATGAGTCTGTCAAGCTTTTTCAGCCGTCTGCCGAATTCGTAAAGCAGGCAACGATTTCAGGCATGGATGCTTACAAGGCACTGTGTGCCGAAGCGGCCAGCGATTACACGGGCTACTGGGCCCGTCTGGCGCGTGAGCATGTGAGCTGGAAGAAGCCCTTCACGCAGGTGCTGGATGAGTCCAATGCGCCTTTCTTCAAATGGTTTGCCGACGGCACGCTGAACGCCTCCTATAACTGCCTGGACCGTAACATTGAAGCCGGCCTTGGCGACAAGGTGGCGATCATTTCAGAAACCGACGACGGCGAAGTCAAGCGAATGACTTACAAGGTCCTGCTGGCCAAAGTAAGTCAGTTGGCCAACGGTTTGCGCGCCAAGGGCATCAAGAAGGGCGACCGCGTCATCATCTACATGGCAATGGGTATCGAGGGCGTCGTGGCCATGCAGGCCTGTGCCCGCATCGGAGCCATTCACTCGGTGGTGTTCGGCGGTTTCTCGGCGCAATCGGTCCGTGACCGGATCAACGATGCCGGTGCCGTTGCCGTGATTACCATGGACGAGCAGTGCCGTGGCGGCAAAAAGCTTCCGCTCAAGCCGGCGGTCGATGAAGGGATCGCACTCGGCGGTTGCGAGACAATCAAGACCGTGATCGTTTTCAAGCGCACGGGTGGTGCCTGCAATATGGTCGCCGGTCGCGATGTCTGGTGGGATGACGTGATCGCCGGCCAGTCCGACGTGTGCGAGCCGGAGTGGGTCGAAGCCGAGCATCCGCTGTTCCTGCTTTATACCTCCGGTTCAACCGGCAAGCCGAAAGGCGTTCAGCACTCGACCGGGGGTTACCTGCTGCATGCTGTTTTGACCATGAAGTGGACGTTTGACCTGAAGCCGAACGATCTCTTCTGGTGTACCGCCGACATCGGCTGGGTGACCGGCCACACCTACATTACCTACGGCCCGCTGGCCTGCGGCGGTACGCAGATGGTCTTCGAGGGCGTTCCTGTCTATCCGGATGCGGGTCGTTTCTGGAAGATGATTCAGGATCACAAGATAAGCATTTTCTACACCGCACCGACAGCCATCCGTTCGCTGATCAAGGCCTCCGATACCAATCCGGCGGTCTCGCCGACCAATTACGACCTGTCCTCGCTGCGCCTGCTGGGTACGGTCGGTGAGCCGATCAATCCGGCGGCCTGGATGTGGTATTACAACGATGTGGGTGGGGGTCGTTGCCCGATTGTCGATACCTTCTGGCAGACCGAAACCGGCGGCCACATGATTACCCCGCTGCCCGGCGTGACGCCGATGGTGCCGGGTTCGTGCACGCTGCCCTTCCCGGGGATTCAGGCGACCATCGTTGATGAAACCGGTACCGAGCTCGACTGGGGCAAGGGCGGCTTGCTGGTCGTGACGAAACCCTGGCCATCAATGATCCGCAACATCTGGAATGACCCGGATCGTTTCAAGAACTCCTATTACCCGAACGATTTCAACGGCAAGCTCTATCTCGCCGGCGACGGGTCGGTGCGCGACATCAATACCGGTTACTTCACCATCACCGGTCGTATTGACGATGTGCTGAATGTCTCCGGTCACCGCATGGGTACGATGGAAATCGAATCGGCGCTGGTTTCGCATCCGAAGGTCGCCGAGGCCGCCGTCGTCGGTCGTCCCGACGATCTGACCGGCGAGGCAATCTGCGCCTTCGTCGTGCTCAAGGGCGCGCGTCCGGTGGGCGAGGCGGCGGCCAAGATGATCAAGGAGCTTCAGGATCACGTCGGCAAGGAAATCGGGCCGATTGCCAAGCCGAAAGATATTCGCTTTGGCGAGAACCTGCCGAAGACACGTTCAGGCAAGATCATGCGTCGCCTGCTACGCTCGCTGGCCAAGGGCGAGACCGTGGCGCAGGATGTGTCGACTCTTGAGAATCCGGCTATTCTCGAGCAGTTGAGAGGTAATTGATGGGGTTGAGGAGGCATGCGTCGCCCGGTTAACGGGTTTACAAACGATGCATTTAGCATGACCAGGCGGCAATTACAGACCGCTCTTCAGGCCGGCACACTTTAAGTGTTCCGGCCTGAGCTTTTGCACTGAAGGTTAAGGATCAAGCACTTTCAAGGTGTATGAAGAGCAAGGAGAATGGATGAACAATAGTGCGACGGAGTTGCTGGTTTCGGCAACGATCGAGTTTCTGCAGTCCTACCCGCCGTTTGATCGCATGGAGCCGGATGCGCTGCAGTTTCTTGGAGAAAACGTCAGGCTTGCCTATTATCCACAGGGGGCCCTGATCGTTTCGCCGGAAACCGGCGTGGTGCGGATCTTTCGCATTTTGCAGCGCGGCAAGGTTCTCGTTCGTCGGGCGGGTGAAGGCAGCGGTAATGAACAGTCAGCGCTGACGCTTGGGCCGGGCGAGGGGTTTTCGATCGGGTCGGTGGCGGCACAGCGCTCATCGACGAGCATTTATACGGCGCTTGAGGATGTTTTCTGCTATGAACTGACGGCTGAGACTTTCTTCCTGCTGATGCACAAAAGTTCGGTGCTCAATCTCTTCTGTACGCAGTACCTCGCCAGTCTGCTCAGCCAGTCTCGCCAGCAGTTGCAACAACAGTTCTCGCAGCACGTTGCCGAGCAGCAGACGATGAATTCGCCGCTGTCGTCGATCATTCACAAGGATCCCGTCTCGGTCTCGCCGGATACGCCGATCAAGGTGGCCATCGAGTTGATGGCCAATCGCAATATCGGCTCGATGATCATTGTCGACGCCGAGCAGCAGCCGGTCGGTATCTTCACGCATTCCGATGTTCTCAAACGTGTCGTCCTGCCGGGAATCCCGCTCGACAATCCGATTCAATCGGTGATGACGCATTATCCGCGCTCCCTGCCGTTTGCCGCCAACGCCTATGATGCGGCTCTGGCCATGGCCAAGCATGGGGTGCGTCATGTGCTGGCGGTCGACGAGGGCGGGTGTCTGAAGGGCGTCGTCTCGGAGCGCGACCTGTTCACTCTGCAGCGCGTCGGGCTGCGCCAGATTCGCCAAACGATTGATTCGGCGACCAGTATCGAGATGCTGCTGCTGGCCAGCAAGGATGTTCGCCAACTTTCGCTCAATATGCTGGCACAGGGTGTCGGTGCCGAGCAGATCACCCAGTTCATTTCGGCACTGAACGATACGCTGACCCGCCGCATCATCGAGATCAATCTCGACAAGCACGACCTGTATGGCATTGAATGGACGTGGTTGTCCTTCGGTTCCGAAGGGCGCGACGAGCAAACCTTCAGCACCGATCAGGACAACGGGATCGTCTATATCTGCACCGACATCATGGATCGTGAGCAGACCCAACTGCGGCTGCTGGAGTTCGCGCGCGACGTCAATGCCGATCTTGACCAGTGCGGATTCCCGTCGTGTACCGGGAATATCATGGCCAGCAACCCGAACCTGTGCCTGACGCTGGAGGAGTGGGATGAGAAGTTCGCCCAGTGGGTTAGTGCGCCGGAGCCCCAGGCGCTGCTCAATTCGACGATTTTCTTTGACTTCAGGCCGCTTTACGGCAAGTTCAATCTGGCCAGCCGCATGCGTCTGTCGCTGTTACGGTTGACACGCAACAATCCGCTGTTCCTGCGCATGCTGGCGGGGAATGCTCTGTGTGTTCTGCCTCCTCTCGGCATGATTCGCGATTTTGTGACGGACGCCGATCCCGAACACCCTGGAACCATCGACCTCAAGAAGTACGGTGCGCGGCTTTTTATCGACGCGGCACGGGTGTTTGCCATGGGGTATGATGTTTCGGCTACCAACACCGTGCAGCGCATCAAGCAGTCAGCACCCTTGATGAATATTTCACCTGACGAGGCGGCGGCTGTGGTCGATGCATTCAACTTCGTCCAGTTACTGCGTTTGCGCCATCAGCATGCGGAACAGACACAAGGGCGGTCTGGGGATAATCTGGTCCGACCGGACGATCTCAACGAAGTTGATCGCCGCATCCTTAAAGAGGCGTTCCGCCAGGCGCGCAAGCTTCAGCAACGTCTCAAACTTGATTACAAGCTTTGATCATGGCCTGGTTTTCACGACTTTTCGCGAAAAACAAAGCCCGGCAGGAGGTTGTTCTCTCGTCTGAGCAACGACAGCTCATCAAGGCATGGCATGACTTGCCTGCGGCCGATCTGGACTGCTCGCACAGGCGTACTCGTTATGTCGTTGTCGATATTGAAGCCAGCGGACTCGATACGAACAAGGATCACCTGATCTCGATCGGTGCGCTGGCGCTGGTCGACGGAATGATTGATTTCAAGGATGCCTTTCAGGTCGTGCTGCGTCAGGACCAGGTCAGCAGCAACGAGAACATCCTGATTCATGGCATTGGCGGCTTGACACAGAGTGCAGGAATGGACCCGGTTGAAGCACTGCTTGCCTTTCTCCGGTATATTGGCAAATCACCGCTGGTCGCCTATCACGCCTTTTTTGATCAGTCGATGATCGAACAGGCGATGGGTGACTATCTCGGAATGGAGTTCGGGCGGACTTGGATCGATCTGGCGTGGGTGCTTCCCGGCCTGTTCGATTTCCAGACCGGTGCCCGGGTTGAACTTGATGACTGGCTCGAGCTTTTTGGCATCGACAACTTCTTGCGGCATAACGCCGTTTCCGATGCTTACGCGACGGCCAGACTGTTACAGGTGGTGATTGCCGCCGCAATTCATCAGGGCGCCGATTCGCCAGGCAGTTTTCTTAAAATGGAGAAAGCGCGTCGCCGTTTGTATGACAGTCTGTAATGGACATCAATCCGGCGCCACGAAACACGCCCACTTGCCGTTACCTCTACTCCGGCCCCTTCCGCCCGTGAGATATGGGGAGATTCGAGAGTCACGCGCGCAACTTGTTTTTTGGCCAGCCAGATGACTGATTCCTCCGATCGAATGCGTCGCTACTACGCGCTTTATGCAGGCAGTTTTTTTACATTCGTGCTGGCGTTGGGCATTCTTGAGCAGCATGGCATGCCACCGCGCTGGATTGGCTACGCTTTCCTTTTCCTGACCATCATACTTTACGCCACCATCGGCGTACTGGCACGGACGTCGAACGTTTCCGAATACTACGTCGCTGGTCGACGCATCCCGGCCATATTCAATGGCATGGCTACCGGTGCGGACTGGATGAGTGCTGCGTCATTCATCGGGCTGGCGGGTACGCTGTATCTCACGGGCTACCAGGGGCTGGCTTACGTGTTGGGCTGGACCGGCGGTTACGTGCTGGTCGCGCTGTTGCTTGCTCCCTATCTGCGGCGTTTTGGTCAATACACCATTCCTGACTTTCTTGGTGCCCGTTATGGCGGTCATGCGGCGCGCCTGGTCGGCGTCTTTGCGACGGTTCTGGCCTCCTTTGTTTACGTGGTCGCACAGATTTACGGCGTCGGTGTCATTACCAGCCGCTTTGTCGGCTTGCAGTTCGAGATTGGTGTTTTTGTCGGTCTGGCCGGAATTCTGGTCTGCTCCTTTCTCGGCGGCATGCGTGCTGTGACTTGGACGCAGGTTGCCCAGTATCTGGTGCTGATCGTTGCCTATCTCGCACCGGTCACGATGCTTTCGTTCAAGGTAACAGGCGTACCCGTTCCGCAGATCATGTACGGTCAGGTCTTGCAGAAAATCGAGTTGCTTGAGGATCGGATTTCGAGCGACCCCGCCGAGATCGATGTGCGGCGACTGTTTCTTGAGCGTGCCGATGAGCTTGCTGAACGAATCAGCGGCCTTCCAGGATCGCTTGCTGTAGAGAAGCGCATTCTTTCAGCGCGAATTGACCAGATGAAAAACAGCAATGCGCAAATGCGGGATATCTTTGCGCTTGAGCGACAGCGCCGGGAATTGCCGAAGAATGCCGATGTTGCTCGTGATCGCTGGGATTCGCTGATGCGGCAGGCCACCCAGCGCGGCGGCGAACTAACCCGTCATGCCGAAGCCTTTCCGGGCATCGATGAAGTCGCGAGCAATACGGCACGAATCAATTTCATTGCCCTGGTGTTTTGTCTGATGGTGGGGACGGCGGCCTTGCCGCACGTCCTGATGCGTTATTACACGACGCCCAGCGTGCGTGCAGCGCGCAGTTCGGTTTTCTGGTCGTTGTTGTTCATCCTGGCGCTCTATCTGACTGCACCGGCCTATGCCGTTTTTGCCAAGTACGAGATCTACTCGCACCTGGTCGGTTCGAGCATTGCTCAGTTACCCGGCTGGATTGGCGCGTGGGGTAAAGTGGGACTGGTGTCGATCGAGGATATCAACGGCGACGGTATTCTGCAGCTTGCCGAACTTTCGCTCAATCCCGACGTGATCGTGCTGGCGACACCCGAAATCGCCGGTTTGCCTTATGTCATTTCCGGACTTGTCGCAGCGGGTGCGCTGGCCGCCGCCCTGTCGACGGCAGACGGACTGTTGCTGACGATCGCCAGCGCCTTGTCGCATGATGCCTATTACAAGGTCTTCCGTCCGCAGGCCACGACACAGTGGCGGCTGGTTGTTTCCAAGACCTTGCTGCTCGTTGTTGCCGTAATGGCGGCGATGGTGGCCTCGCAGAAACCGGCCACCATCCTGTTTATGGTGGCCTGGGCTTTTTCATTGGCCGGTGCAGCTTTCTTTCCGGCCCTGGTGCTCGGAATTTTCTGGAAGCGTGCCAACAAGGCAGGAGCCATCAGCGGTATGCTGATTGGTCTGCTGGTCACGCTGTACTACATGGTGCGCGTACAGTACAACGCCATTCCCTGGCTAGGCATTCATGGCATCGGTATGGAGCCGTGGCTGGGAATACAGTCAACATCGGCCGGGGTCTGGGGCGTCGCCGTCGGGTTTATAACCATCGTCGTTGTCAGTCTGCTCACTGATCCGCCAAGCACCGAGACCATGAACTTCGTCGAGAGCATTCGTACCCCGGATTTCTCCAGTCACTGACCGGCATCCCCTGGGGTGATGAAAATTAATGATGGCAGGAGTTTGAGATGCAACTGACGAAAAGGCAAAAGGAATACTGGCAGCGAACAATCCGTTTTACTGCAATTCTCCTGTCCGTATGGTTTGTGGTGACCTTCGTTGTCAGCTACTACGCCCGTGAACTCAGCGGGATTAGAATTTTCGGATTTCCACTCGGCTTTTACATGGGCGCCCAGGGGTCACTGATCATCTATGTGATAATCATCTGGTTCTACGCCAGATACATGAATGCGCTGGACCAGGAATATGGCGTTTCCGAGGGGGATGAGACTGACAGCGCTAACTGACCGTTTCAAAAAGAGCACATGACAGGTATCGAACTGCAAGCGCTCTCTGCCCTGCGCGCACTCGCTGAAATTGCCGGTATGTTTCTACTGGCGCAGGGCGCACTGTATTTGCTTATCGGCGGCAGGCGTGAGCAAAATTTTGTGTATCAACTGTTTCGCATCATTACGCGCCCGGTAATTTCGGCGACACGCTTCATGACACCGAAAGCGATTGCCGACAGGTACATCGCTTTTATTGCCTTCTTCCTGCTCTTCTGGCTGTGGATTTTGCTGGCCTATATCCGACAGGTGGTCTGTGAATTGAATGGCCTGGTGTGTGGCTGACCGACCTGCACGAATCGTTTCCTGATTTGTTGATCGAGTGTGCTTCTGCTAGAATGCGCCCTCTTCGGGAGAGGTGGATGAGTGGTTTAAGTCGCACGCCTGGAAAGCGTGTGTAGGCGTCAGTCTACCGCGGGTTCGAATCCCGCCCTCTCCGCCAGTATATGTATTTAACACATTGTTTATATTTGTTTAGTTAGTTTTTAATTATTTAAGACTATCAAAATAACTATCAATTGGTGACTCGGTTGGCAGGTCGCCCTCGCCCCGACAGCATCGATTTTCCTAAACTTCTTCTCCGTCCGTTTTGCAGCGGAAGCAGCCAGTCGGCATAGCCGTGCCTCCTTCCGCTCTTCGGCCTGACCGGCCATCCAGGATTTGCTATTTGGACGACCGCTCCCCACCGTTTTGCGGCCGTTCGAAAAGCCAACTAAACGCATTTGCCGTGAACCGGAATGGTTGCTTGTCAAAATTGCTTTCCAAAGAAATACCGGTACTGCGTCAAGGCCTGCCCCTACGGCAAAGTATATTTCAACCTGCAAAACCAGAAGTCAGAGAAATGTATTGGCTGTTACCCGCGGGTTGAGAAAGGCACTCCACCGGCTTGTGTCGCGCAATGTGTGGGCAAAATTTGCTTCGTCGGCTACCGTGACGATAAGGATGGACCGGTCTACAAACTGGTAGAACAGTGGAAAGTCGCACTGCCCCTGCGCGCGGAATATGGCACACAGCCCAATGTCTTTTACGTTCCGCCGATGAATACCACACCCCTTGTTTTCGAAGAAGACGGTCGCTTGGGCGACAAACCACGGATCCCGCTCGCCGATCTCGAAGCATTGTTCGGTCCGGGCGTCAAGCCGGCGCTGGAAACGCTCGGACGCGAAATGCAGAAGCGGCGCGAGGCACAGCCGTCGGAGCTGACCGAGCTATTGATCGGCTACACCAACAAGGACAGGTATCCCCGATCCACTTCCCGCGGGGGCTGTCATACCAGGCATCGGAGTCGGCGGGGCTCAGGGCCGGCCCGTTTTCATGTGCACAGCTAAATTTGACATCTATTTGGCATCGTTTCAGAAGGAGATCACCTTGTCGCTATCGACCACCCAGTCGGAGAGTGCCTGCATGGTCGATTTTTCAGCACCGTCAAAGTAGGGTTGGTTCTTGTAAATGCCGCAGCGCGCCATGCAGGTGCCGCAGACTTTGACGACAACCCCCAGGCCGATCAACTCCTTGAGCATCTTTGACAGATCCTGGTCGTAGCCCTTCGGGGGATGGCAGGCATCGCGCGCCATATCGACGGCATCATTCATCAGGAAAATGCGGACTTCGTTCCCGCCGTCCACGAGTTTACCGGCCAAACGTAAGCCGTTCCACGTGACATCGGTGTTGTCGTAGGGTTCGCGATTAAAAACAAGCAGAATTTTCATTGTTTTCCTCCCGGTATCTGCGCATCAGCGCGTGGCGACAAGTCCGTAATGAAACGGACAGAATTTCTCTAAATCGACGTCGGTGATGCGACCAAATCCCGCTTCGGTTAGCCACGCCCGACACTGTTCCGGCGACGGACGAATATCCAACGACGGGCCGCGTGGCGTCGGTATGTCGCTACGCCAGTGAATCACTGACAGGACGCCACCGCGCTGGAGAACGCGATGTGCTTCGCGCAATAACGCTACGGGATGCTCCAGATGCAGTAGATTGAAAACCATGGCATGCGCCTGACTCGCCGAATCAAGTCCGGTTCCATTCGCCACAAAGTCACGAAGCTGTGGGCGAATATTGCGCAGACGGCATTCGTTAGCCTTATTCCTGAGGCCCTCGACCATCTCGGGTTCTATGTCCAGCGCCGTAACAATTCCAGTCGTTCGGCGGGCTGCTGGAATGGTAAAAGTTCCATAGCCGCAGCCAAACTCGAGCAGATCGCCTTGAACGCCGTTACTGCCAAGCAGCCTCTCAACTGCACCGTCTGTAGCGAAGAAACTGTTCCAGAATTCTTCGTCGGGCATTCCGCTTTCACGACCTTTCATGCCGTTTCCCTGAGCCTATTTAACTGACTCATGCAAGTGCCTGCTCCAGGTCAGCGATCAAGTCGTCAGAATCTTCCAGCCCAACCGAAAGGCGCAGCATGGCATCGGAAATTCCACGCCGTATTCGCTCCTCGGGTGTCAGGCCGTGATGGGTGGTGGTGCAAGGCTGGGTAACCAGACTTTCCGCACCGCCCAGGCTGGGCGCCAGGGCAAAAAGGTGCAAGCGGTCGGCCACGCGGGTCGCATCGACGCCATTGCCTTTCACGTCAATGCTCAGCATGCCGCCAAAGCCGTGCATCTGCTTCTTCGCCAGTTCATAACCGGGAAAGTCGGGTAGGCCGGGGTAATAGACGCGGGCGATCTTCGGGTGCCGGGCCATGGCCTCGGCCACGGCTTGCGCGCTGATGTTTTGCTGGCGAACCCGGATAACGACAGTGCGTAAACTGCGCGAAAGTAGCGAGGCGACTTCCGGGGAAATCATCGAACCGAGGTTCTTGCGCCAGTTCCATACCGGCATCAACAGTTCTTTTGACCCCATGAGAACACCGGCCGTGAGATCGCTGTGGCCACCCAGGTATTTGGTAGCGCTGTGCACGACGAAATCAGCACCGAGTTCCAGCGGTCGCTGATTGACTGGCGAAGCGAAGGTATTGTCCACCACCACCTTGGCGCCATGCGCGTGAACTTTTGCGCAAATGGCTTCAATATCGAGCAGTTCGAGCGTAGGATTGGTCGGTGTCTCAAAGAAAACAAGCTTCGCGCCAGCAGCCAGAAGCTCGTCCAGCCGTCCAATCTCGCTGCCGAGAATCAGTTGGGTCGGAATGCCAAGCAAGGGTAGTTGCGAGGCCAGCAGTTCCAGGGTGCCGCCGTACGCGTCGCCAATACAAACGATCCCTTCGCGTCCGTGGGTCAGGAAAAGCGCCGTCTCGGCGGCCATGCCGGAACAGAAAGCCCAGGCCATTTCGGCATTTTCCAGGCCGGCCAGCGTTTCTTCCAGAGCAAAAATACTCGGGTTCAAACCATAGCGGGTGTAGAGGCTGCCGGGCTTCCTGCCGTCCACCACATCAAGCAAATCGGCCGTCGACGAGAAGGCGAAGGTCGTGGTGTTGTAGATCGGGGTATGCGGGCTGCCATGGGCATCCTTGCCGGAACTGCCGTGAATGGCGCGAGTCGCCATCGATTGCGAGTGCGTGTCGGACATGCTTTGCTCCTCTTGAGAGATCAATGCTGGGTGGAGTGTTCTGCTTGTGCTTGCTTCAGGTTTCGATGGGCAGGCCGCTCGCGATCCACTCGTTCACGCCATCGGTGATCTTGCTGGCGGTGAAACCCCTGGCGCGGAGTATTTTGACGGCCTCATCGGACATCAGGCAAAACGGGCCGCGACAGTAGGCAACGATGGTGCGATCCGACGGCAGGTCAGCCAGCCGTTTCTCCAGTTCAGCCAGCGGCATGGAGCGGGCAAACGGCAAGTGTCCGGCGTTGTACTCACTGGGCGGGCGCACGTCGATGACGAAGACTTCGCCCTGCCTGGCTTTCTGCAAGAGACTTTCGCGGCTTTCCGAACACAGGCTGTCGGGATCGCTGACCATCTGGGCCAGCGCCAAGCGGAATTCGACAAGGTGTTCTTCCGCGACATCACGGAGGCTGACCCATAGCTGGGATACATCGGGTCCGCTCAGTCGATAGTGGACGTACTTGCCTTCACGTCTTGTTTCAACCAGGCGCGCTTCACGCAGAGCCTTGAGGTGGGCACTGGTCAGGCGCATATCGATTCCGGCCTGGGCAGCGAGGGTCTCGACGCTCTTCTCGCCTTGCGCCAGCAACTCGACCAACTCCAATCGTTTGGGGCTGGACAGCGATTTGCCGATACGGGCGACGTGTTCGTAGAGGTAGGACTTGGAAGGTTTTTCTTTCATGCGTTCAATCTAACGGGTATTGGATCGAATGTCAAAAAACGCGCTACATGTTTCCTTGCTTTTGCGAAAAATAATAAGAAGCCGCCGTTTGCTTGAGCACCCCGGTCTCCGGCTGCTACCCAATACACAGCTGACGTAGTCGCGCATGTCATCCACTGGCCGGTTTGGCCAAGGAGTACTCATTCATCCCGCTGAACCCAGCGGCAGTAGTACCGCGCATAGCTGACCTTCAAGACTTTGAAGGCTTATCGACTCTTCAGGTCAATTGCCAGTCTTTCATATCCAAGCCAAGTAATGGGTCAAGTTTCCGCTGATGAAAACATTGAGAGCGGGTCAATTCTGAAGTGTTGCAGCAGATAACCTAACTCAATCCATTTACCGATGCCTGGTTCGACGAATTCGGCAAGCAAAAAAACTAATCGCCCCATTCCAACCACTGAGGACAAGAGAGGGCAAAAACCTGAAACGCCAATTATCAGATTTCATGCTACCCCATTTTCGATTTAAAAAACGAAACAGCCCGCCTGTGTGAGCCTATTGTGGGATGGTGTGCTGATCTGACGATTTCTCCAGAATGGCCAAGGTTCCTTCGAGTTTCCCAATCCGCTCCGCGGCCCTGAGCCCCTCGTCCGCTCTGGATGCCTGTGCCATCGCCAGTTCCGCCGTTACTTTAAGGCGTTCCTTTCGAGTATATCGCACCTGCGCCTGGACCATTCGTAACTGTTCCTGGGTTTCTGCCAAACGAGACTCAAGGCCGCGAATCAAATCGCCCCGCGACTGCTCAAGTAATTGGCATTCTGATTTCGACACGGCGAGGTCGCGCTCAATCTCTTGCCGTCGTTCATCAACGGCGTGATATTCCTTGCGAAGCACAATGAGCTCGGCCTCAAGACGCGGCATCCCTTCAAGCCGGAGCTTCATTTTTGCCAATTCAGTTCGGGCACTCTCCGCGGCCTGCCGCTCTCGGACGGCCTCGCCCCGAGTCGCGCCGAGGATTGCCTCGTTTCAGGCCATCGGCCTCAATGCCCACGTCGACTTCCCCTTGCTGCAACGGCTCGCCCTGCCGATTACCGTGGGTAGCGTTCGCTATCCGGGCATCAAGATTCACGAGGTTCGTTTGATCCGGCTCCTGCAGGTGCTGCTGCATGCGAGTACAACGGTAGGCGGCTGGCGTGTCAGGCAACTCCATGAGGCCTTGCTGATGAGCTTCGGCCTCTCGGCGTCACGCTACGGGCTTAACCAGTTGCGTTATGACTTGCGCAAAATATAAGGGCACGGTCTACTGGAACGGGACGGCACTCATTACGCTTATCGCCTCACCGACAAGGGCGTGAAAGTTGCGCTGCTTTTCGTACTCTTCCACCAGCGCCTGTGTGGACCGCTGGCCAACAGTTTGTTTCATCACCGGCCCGACGCCAACTTCCAGCCCGACAGCAAACTCGAGGCAGCTTTACACAAGGCAGATGCCTCGATTCACAATGTAATTCAACTCATCGAAGCTGCATAATTGTTGAACACGTTTTGTGAAAGATTAAAATCGTAAGCATCTATGCAATTCAAGAAGTTTGAATGCACGATACGGGCATTCTGACCAGCGGCACTGTGGATGGCGAGAAAAACTTCTGCCCGCGACAGGGGCAACGTCTCCCGATCAAAACCGGCTTGGTTTTGGCTCTACTGACCTGTGAGGATATCGCAACATTTCACGGGCGCGTCGAGGACGGGTTGGTAAAGGTGCGCGACGGTCGCTGGGACTAAAGAGTGTGACCCGAGGTGTGTAGATTTCATGGTTTCTTGCCGATCAGGCATGAACCAGGGTGATCGCAAACGAAGAAGTCAAGTCAAGTGAGTGCAAAAGTGTTTGCCCGCCAATTTAAGGCCTCAGTAAATTAGTGGGTCATCCTAACCTGGTTTGCCGTCTAACCGAGGACGAGTCAGTGCCGACCAATACCGCACTACATAAAGACCAAATGCTCCGGCCCAAAGTACCCCGGATAGCTCAATACTAGCCATATAATGGCTGGACGACGCGAGGCCGCCGAAAACGCGAATAATCGCCGCTGCTTGTATCAGCAGAAACATGGCAATCTCAAATCCATCGGCTACCAAAGGACGCCCGGTATGCCCGCGGACTGTTCGGGTCATCATGCCCAGCGTCATTCCGCCAATCGCACCAACCGTCAGTGCATGTGCGGCAAACGACCCCGACAGAAGGTCCATGCCAGTCAGGCCACGTAGTATGAGATACACAACGATCCATGCATAGGCGGCATGCAGCACCCAGACTAGCGGCGTAGCCAGGGTACGCCAGGGCTTCCACAGATAGAGCCGCCAACCATGAGCCAGTGCGCCGATCAGCGCGACCCCAGCGGTGACAGTCTGGGGCAATTGCAGAACATCTGCTGCGAACAACAGGATTACGGTGCCCAAGGCGAGTCTTTCCGCCAGCGGGTGGCGCGTCGCATTGGTGCCTGGAATGCCGTTGTTGGTAAACATCGGTATCACACGCCCACCGATGACCACCATGATGAACAAGATCACGTCCAGCGCCAGTTGCAATCCCAGAAGGGGCGACAGTTCAAAGCTTCCACGCAAAGCCAGATGAACTGTAACTATTAGCGCACTCATCAGCACCAGCAATCCCACAAAAAAGTAATTGCGGGTATTGCGCGCTCGCAGCAACGGAATGGCGATTGCTACCGCAATTGCGGCAGGAAATGCTGCATTGACCAGAGCAGCTGCCAGGAACCAGGGCGTCAGCACTAAAACCCTGCCTACGACCCAGAGTGCAGCCAACGCCATCAATGGCACACCACTTGCGGTTGGCTGATTCGTCCACGCGCGAACGGCCGTTAGCAGAAATCCGGCGATGACCGCAGTCGTGTAACCAAAGATCATCTCGTGGCCATGCCAAAGCGGGCTCGACAGATACCCGGGAATCAGTCCCGAGAATTGTGCGCCCCAGAGCAACACGCTGAAGGCGCTGAAAAGGCTCGCCAGCAAGTAAAACGGGCGAAACCCTAAATTCCATAATGGGAAACCCGGAGATGCCATTGGATATTCAGGCTGTGCGGGGTGATGAAGAGGTAGTTCGTTCATGGTGGAATCTGACAATCCTTTTTAGAGTGCGTTGCAAAATTCTTCCCCTTAAGTCATCCAGAATTTCGATTTATCATTGACTGCAACAGCAGGGTTACTTACATCACTGAATAGTGAATAGGATCGGACTGGAGCCTGAATTCGCCGAATCTGGGTCGGCGATGACAACGACAGTCTGACTACCAATAGCACAAACTCGAAGACGAAACCAAGGCCGTTGCCACCGCGCAGGCTGGAAAAAATTCACAACGAACGGCAACAAACCGCGCCAAAGATTGGAGAAATGCTTTTGCTGTAAATCGCCGCCATTGATCTTCAGTCTTGATGAGGATAATCCGCGAGTGCATTGGAGTTACTGCCACGTATTCCATTTCGGATAAGCCTTCAATCACACTGCCCAAACGGGCTGGAATATGTCTCGGTGCAAATATAAAATTTAGTTTTTCGATTTATAAAACAAGTTGCCTTGTCTTGCTAGAGCCCTGCCCCTGCAAGCGGTGGAGTTCCGTTCGACATGACCCGCAAGAGGTACCGCACTTGCGCTTGGCTTGCACGGCGGCAAGATCGAGACCGCTGGCCAGGTCAGCAACAATTTCGCTCTCGGCTACGTCAAAACAGTTGCAGACGATGCGACCGCGTGCGGGATTCGAAGTGGGTGGGGCTACGCAAGGGGCGAAAAGCCATTTACGCAGTTCCTGCGCGCTCCCCCCACACGCAATGAGGTCCATCAACCAGTCCGTGGCGCGTGTTTCGTTGCACAGCAAGGCACCGGTGAGGCAGTCGTTCTCGATCAGGGCACGCTTGGCAATACCTCGTCGGGCATCGCTGAAAGCCAGTGCATCGGGCGTATCCAGACCCATAGCCGCAGACAGTTCAGCGAGCAGATCCGCCGTCGGCAGGGCACTGCCCGCTCCCCCCCAGGCGCGCAGGACGACTACCGTGGACTCGCGTCCGGACAGCGTCAGCGTGGCGTGATCGAAGCGGGCCAGCCAGGGTTGCAGCACTGCGTGCAGCCCGCCACGGACTGGCAAATCGTCGCGGCGAAGCGCAACGAGTTCCCAAGCCGTGGCAAACCGCTCGACCTGTATCGCCGCGTGCTTGAGTTCGGGCTGGTGTGAAACGGGGTCGGTGACTGCCGGCATCAAGGCATTGACGCCGAGGCCGCTCATGAAGCGGCCACCCCAGTGCATCGGCAGGTAGGTCTGCGCCGGGCGCAAGCTGCTTGACGCCGCTGCACGCAGCAACAGCGAACCGCGCTTGCCTTTGACGCGCACCAGATCGCCATTGATGAGTCCGCGCCTTTCCATGTCACGTGCATTCATTTCAAGTACCGGCTCCGGTGCATGGGCAAACAGGCGCGGCACCACGCCGGTGCGGCTCATCCCGTGCCACTGGTCGCGTAGCCGGCCGCTATTGAGATGCAGCGGAAGTCGCGCGTCGGTCGCTTCGGACGTCGGGCGATGATTAACTGCCTTGAAAATGGCGCGGCCGCTGGCGGTGGGGAAAACACCGTCGCCGTACAGGCGCGGCGTTCCGGCGGCGGCACCTTCGCGCATCGGCCATTGCTGCGGGCCCTTGCTCTCCAGCACGGCATAGGACAATCCGCCGATGTCGAGGTCGCGGCCGACGGTGCTGGCACGGTGCTCGTTGAAGACGCTTTCGGCGGTGGCATAGGGGAACAGCGTCGCAGCGTCCGGCTGCATCCGGCTTTCCAGCCGCTGGGCAAAATCAACGGCAATGCGCCAATCGGCCCGCGCCTCGCCGGGCGGCGCCACAGCCGCGCGCACACGTGAAATACGACGCTCGGAGTTGGTCACCGTTCCCTCTTTTTCGCCCCAGCCGGCGGCCGGCAGCAGCAGGTCGGCGTAGGCCGCGGTGTCGGTATGCGGGCTGACTTCCTGGAGTACAACGAAGGGGCAAACGGCCAGCGCTTCATGCACGCGCGTCAGGTCGGGCAACGACTGTGCCGGGTTTGTGCAGGCGATCCACAACGCCTTGATTTCGCCGCGCTGTACGGCCTCGAATAACTCCACCGCCGTCAGGCCGGGCCGCGCCGGTACCTCGGGCACACCCCACAGGCGCGCCACTTCGGCGCGATGTTCGGGATTGGCCAGATCGCGGTGTGCCGAAAGCAGATTGGCCATCCCGCCGACCTCGCGGCCGCCCATTGCATTCGGCTGGCCGGTCAGCGAGAACGGCCCGCAGCCGGGCTTGCCGATCTTTCCGCTGGCCAGATGCAGGTGAATGATTGCAGCATTATTGTCGGTGCCGTGGCTGGACTGGTTGAGTCCCTGGCAATAGAGGGAAAGCGCTGCCGGTGCCTGCCCGAACCAGCGCGCGGCAGTGACGATGTCTTCCGCTTTGACGCCGCAGATATCGGCGGCCATCGCCGGCGTGTAATCGCGCACCAGCGTTTTCAGCGCAGTGAAGCCCTCGGTGTGGGTGCCAATGAAATCGAGATCGCACAGGTCTTCCCAGAGCAGCACATGCAACATCGCGTTGTACAGCGCAATGTCGGTGCCGGGCTGGATGGCCAGATGCAGATCGGCCGCCTCGGCGGTGTCGGTACGGCGCGGATCGACGACGATCAGCTTCATCGCCGGCCGCGCCTTCCTGGCGTCCTCGATGCGACGGAACAACACCGGATGTGCCCAGGCGGTGTTGGAACCGGCAATCAGCAGACAGTCGGCATGATCGATGTCCTCGTAGGCGCAGGGCGGGGCATCGGCACCGAGCGTTGCCTTGTAGCCGGACACCGCCGAACTCATGCACAGGCGCGAATTGGTATCGACGTTATTGGTCCCGATCAGCCCTTTGGCCAGTTTGTTGAAGACGTAGTAATCCTCGGTCAGCAACTGGCCGCTGATGTAAAAAGCAACACTGTCCGCACCGTGCTCGGCGATCACCTGCGCGAAACGGTCGGCCGCGAGATCGAGGGCCGTATCCCAACTGACCCGTTCACGTAGCGAAGCCTTATCGCGCCGCAATTGCGGATGTATCAGCCGCTGCGCCAGCGCCTGCGGAGTGACGGTCAGATGCAGCGTGTTGCCCTTGGTGCACAGCCGGCCAAAGTTGGCCGGATGCTCGGGATCGCCGCGCACACCGGTGATGCGCATCGCATCGTGCTCGATGATGACACCGCAACCGACGCCACAGTAGGAGCAGGTGGATTTGGTTTCCATGATCCTTAATAACTCAGGTAAAACCGATCGGACTACTAAAAACGGCGAACCACCAAGACACGAAGCTCACCAAGGTGGCACCAAGAAAAACCATGTGAAATTTTTTCACTTGGTGAATCTTGGTGTCCTTGGTGACTTGGTGGTAAATCTTTTGCCTTTCATCATCTACCAGCTGTGCCTACGTCAGTTGCAACCACACTGCCTCAGCCTCGACCTTGACGGCAAAGCGGCGTGCACAGCCTTTGTCCGGCGCCACCGCCTGACCGTCCTTCAGGCCAAGTTTCCAGCCATGCAAGGGACAGGTGACCGTATCGCCATGGACAATGCCCTGGGACAGCGGACCGCCCCGGTGCGGGCACTTATCGCGCAGAGCGAAGACCTGATCGTCTGCACTGCGGAAGATGGCGATATCGCCTTGCGACGAGGCTGCGATACGGCTGCCCAGCGGCGCAATGTCGGTCAGCAGGCAGACTCTGATCCAGTCGCTCATGCCGGCACCTCCTGGAGCTGGATGACTTCGTACTCGCGACGCAGCGCCGGCTGCTGCACCGCCTGCTGCCACGGGTCTTCGTAATCCTGCAGGGCAAACAACAAGCGCTCGTAAAGCGCCTTGCGCCGTGCCGCGTCATCGACTACTGCCGCCTTGACATGATCGAGCCCGACGCGAGCGATGTAATGGCAGGTTCGCTCCAGGTAGTAGCCTTCTTCGCGGTAAATCTGCAGGAAGGCGGCCGAGTATTCCATCACCTCCTCGTCGCTCTTCACCTTGCACAGGAATTGCGCGACCTCGGTCTTGATGCCGCCGTTGCCGGCGACATACAGTTCGTAGCCGGAATCGACGCCGATCACGCCGATGTCCTTGATGCCGGCCTCGGCGCAGTTGCGCGGACAACCAGAAACCGCCAGCTTGACCTTGTGCGGACTCCACATGCCGAACAGCATTCTTTCGAGCTTGACGCCCATGGCCATCGAGCGCTGGGTGCCGAAACGGCAATGCTCGGCGCCGACGCAGGTCTTCACCGTACGGATACTCTTGCCGTAGGCGTGGCCGGAAACCATGCCGGCGGCGCCGAGGTCGGCCCACACCCTGGGCAGGTCGTCTTTTTTGATGCCGAGCAGATCAATGCGCGCACCGCCGGTCATCTTCACCGTCGGCACCTGGAATTTGTCGGCCACGTCGGCGATGGCGCGCAACTCGGACGGCGTCGTCAGCCCGCCCCACATACGCGGAATAACGCTATAGGTGCCGTCCTTCTGGATATTGGCATGCGCGCGCTCGTTGATGAAACGCGACTGCGGATCGTCCCGAGCCTCGCCCGGCCAGCTTGAGATCAGGTAGTAATTGAGTGCCGGGCGGCAGGAGGCGCAGCCATTCGGCGTCTTCCAATCCAGCGCCTTCATGACCGCGGGAATGGTGAGCAGATGCTGGGTGCGAATGGCCTCGCGCACGCTGCCGTGGGAGTGCTCGGTGCATCCGCACACCGGCTTGTTATTGGATTGCGCGGGGGTGTAGGCACCACCGATGGTCGAGGCCAGAATCTGCTCGACCAGCCCGGTGCATGAGCCGCACGAACTGGAGGCCTTGGTGGTCTTGCGCACATCCTCGACGGTAAACAGGCCATGGGTCTTGATCGCCTTGACGATTTCGCCCTTGCACACGCCGTTGCAGCCACATACTTCGGCATCGTCGGCCATCGAAGCGGCATGTGAATTTCCGGCATGGCCAAGGTCGCCGACCGAGGAGTTCTGGCCGAACATCAGATGATCGCGAATCTCACGGATGTTCTGCTCGTCCTTGACCATCTTGAAATACCAGGCTCCATCGGCCGTGTCCCCGTAAAGCACCGCACCGATCAGGGTGTCATTCCTGACCACCAGTTTTTTGTACACGCCGCCGGACGGATCGTGCAACACGATCTCGTCGGTTCCTTCGCCGCCGATGAAATTTCCGGCCGAGAACAGGTCGATGCCGGTTACCTTGAGCTTGGTCGAAGTGACCGTGCCCGTATAGCGGGAGATGCCGAAGTTGGCCAGGTGGTTGGCGCACACCTTGGCCTGCTCGAACAAGGGTGCGACCAGGCCGTAGTTGATGCCACGGTGGGCGACACATTCGCCCACCGCATAAATTCGCGGATCGTACGTCTGCATCGTGTCATTCACCACAATGCCGCGATTGCAGTGCAGACGAGTGGATTCGGCCAGCGCCGTGTTGGGGCGGATGCCGGCGGCGACTACCACCAGATCGGCGGGAATTTCCAGGCCATCCTTGAAGCGCAAGGCGGCAACGCGCCCCGACTCGCCACGGATCATCGCCTCGGTCTGCTTCTCAAGCAGGAACTTGAGCCCGCGCGCCTCCAGTGAAAGCTTCAGCATATCGGCCGCCGCCTTGTCGAGCTGACGTTCCATCAACCACGGCATCAGATGCACCACGGTCACCTCCATGCCGCGCTGGCGCAGGCCATTGGCAGCCTCCAGCCCAAGCAGGCCGCCACCGATCACCACCGCGTTACGATAGCGGCGCGCGGTTTCGATCATTTCGTCGGTATCGCGAATGTCGCGGTAGCTGATCACGCCGGGCAGATCGGTGCCCGGAATCGGCGGCATGAAGGGCGTCGAGCCGGTGGCCAGCAGCAGACGATCGTACTCGACTTCAAGGCCTTCACCGGCGATTACCTTGCGTCGCGTTCGGTCAATGCGTTCAATGGTCTTGCCCAGGTGCAAGCTGATGCCGTTGTCGCTGTACCAGTCGAGCGGATTGAGAATGATGTCATTGATCGTCATCTCGCCGGCCAGCACCGGGGAAAGCAGGATGCGGTTGTAGTTCGGGTGCGGCTCGGCGCCGAATACGGTAATGTCGTAAAGCTCGGGAGCAAGCTTCAACAGCTCCTCCACGGCTCGCATGCCAGCCATGCCGTTGCCGACGACGACGAGTTTCTGCTTTTTCATGATTTTGTCTCCGTCGCGCCGCCAACTTGAAAACCGTAGCCCGCAGGCCACGACCCACGCTCATTCGGGGTTTGATCCAGAATCCAGAGGTGCTCTCCAGGATTCCGGTATTCGCCGGAATGACAATCCAAGATATTTACTGAAATCCTGGCCATGGCTACGCCGCCTTTTTCATTTGCTTGCGATACAGAAACTCGAACACTGCGGCTCGGTATTCTGCGAACTGCGGATCGTGTGCAAGGGCGAGTCGATCACGCGGACGCTCTAGTTCTACGCTGAGAATCTCGCCGATGGTTGCCGCCGGGCCGTTGGTCATCATCACGATGCGATCCGACAGCAGTACGGCTTCGTCGACATCATGGGTGACCATCACTACCGTGGCACCGGTCTTGGCCATCACGCCGTTCATCTCATCCTGCAAGGACGCGCGGGTCAGGGCATCGAGTGCACCGAAGGGCTCGTCCATCAACAGGATTTTTGGGTTCCATGGCAAAGGCACGAGCGATGCCGATGCGCTGTTTCATGCCGCCCGAGATCTCGTGCGGGTACTTGTGCATGGCATGGGCCATGTGCACCATCTCCAGCGCCGCCTCGACTCGGGCGCGCAATTTGACTTTGCCTTCCTTGCGGCCAAACACCTGCTCGACGCCAAGCATCACATTACCGAAGCAGGTCATCCACGGCAGCAGCGAGTGGTTCTGGAAGACGACCGCACGTTCGGGCCCAGGCCCTGGTATTTCCCGGTCAGCGCACAGCAGTACGCCGCTGGTCGGCAGCGTGAGGCCGGCAATCAGGTTGAGCAATGTCGACTTGCCACAACCCGAGTGGCCGATCAGCGAAACCACTTCGCCTTGACTGATATCCAGATTGATATCGCGCAGCGCGGTGAATTTTCCGCTCTTGGTATTGAAGGTCTGACCGATGTTTTCAATTTTGACTAGAGGCTTCATTTTTAACGGTTCTCGTAAGTAAAGCGTCTGGCGAGCAGGAGCAGCATCTGCTCCAGTGCGAAGCCGACGATGCCGATGACGAAGATGGCAATGACGATATGCTCGACTTTGAGGTTGTTCCACTCGTCCCATACCCAGAAGCCGATACCGACGCCGCCGGTGAGCATTTCCGCCGCAACAATGACCAGCCAGGCGGTGCCGATGGAAAGGCGGATGCCGGTCAGCATGTAGGGCAGCACGGCGGGAAACAGGATCTTGGTGATCACCTTGGCCTCCGGCAAGCCGAGGACACGAGCCACATTGAGGTAGTCCTGCGGTACGCGCTGCACGCCTTGCGCGGTGTTCAGGATCATCGGCCAGATCGAGCAGATAAAGATGGTCCAGGTCGCTGCCGGGTCGGCCCGCTTGAACACCAGCAGGCCGATCGGCAACCAGGCCAGCGGCGAGACCGGTCGCAGCAGGCTGATGATCGGATCGAACATGCGGTTCATGAAGGAGAAGCGACCGAGCATAAAACCCATTGGGATGCCGATCGCCGCCGCGAAGCCGAAGCCGATACCAACGCGCTGCAAGGAGGCCAGTACATTCCAGCCGATGCCCTGGTCGTTCGGCCCATTACGATAGAACGGGTCGGCGAATAGTATGCGCGCCGCATCCCAGGTCTTGCCCGGCCCCGGAATGTTGCCGGTCATGGTGGCCACCATGGACCACAGGCCAGTCATCAGGGCGAGGCCGAGCAGCGGCGGGATCACCGCCTTTAAAAAATCGCGCAGCCGTTCACTGCCCCTGCCCGGTCTGGCCTCAGGCGCCGCTACGGCAGGCCTTATTTCTGCCGGAACAGCCAGCACTACGGCGACCTGTGCTGACGCAGCATGCCCCCTGATCGCCCCGTCAGCGGCCACAGGATTCTTCTCTGCCGCCACCGGTTTCAATGCCAAAACTGTACTCATGTCGGGTCTCCATATCCAGGTCAAACAAAGATCAGGCCATGATCTTGAACGAGGCCGCGTACTTTTTCGGATCCTTGCCGTCCCACACCACACCGTCGATCAGCTTGTGGCTGCGCATGTCGCTCTTCGGCAGCGCTACGCCGGCTGCAGTTGCCGCCTGCTTGTAGATGTCGATTCGATTCACCGCCTTGGCCACGGCCAGGTAATCGGGGTCGGACTTCAATAATCCCCAGCGTTTGTGCTGCGTCATGAACCACATGCCATCCGACAGATAGGGGAAGTTCACCGCGCCTTCGTTGAAGAACTTCATGTGATTCTTGTCGTCCCATGACCTGCCCAGACCATTCTCGTAGCGACCGAGCATGCGGCCGACGATGACCTCGGTATCGGTGTTTACAAACGACTTCTGGGCCACCGTTTCGGCCGTCTTCTGTTTGTTGGCCAACGAGGCATCGATCCAGCGCGAAGCATCGAGAATCGCTGCCGTCATGGCACGGGCCGTGTTCGGATTTTTTGCTGTCCATTCGGCGGTGGTACCGAGCACCTTCTCGGGATGGTCACCCATATATCCTGGGTAGTGGCGACGCTGAAACCGATCTTGTCGATGATGGCACGCTGATTCCATGGCTCGCCGACGCAATAGCCGTCCATGTTGCCGACGCGCATGTTGGCCACCATTTGCGGGGGCGGTACGACAATGTTCTTGACGTCCTTGAACGGGTCGATGCCGTAAGTCGCCATCCAGTAGTAGAGCCACATGGCGTGCGTGCCGGTGGGAAAGGTCTGGGCGAAGGTGTATTCCCTTTCCTTTTTAGCGATTAGTTTGGCGAGCGAGGCGCCATCGATCGCCCCTTTATCCCTCAGTTGATTGGCCAGCGTGATGCCCTGGCCGTTGTTGTTCAGCGTCATCAGCACGTTCATGTCCTTCTTCGGCCCACCCAGGCCCAGGTGAACGCCATACACTAGACCATAGAGCACATGCGCCGCATCAAGCTCGCCATTCACCAGCTTGTCGCGCACTGACGCCCATGAGGCTTCCTTCGTCGGGATGATCTTGATGCCGTACTTCTCGTCGAATTTCTGCACCGCAGCCATCACTACCGACGAGCAGTCGGTCAGCGGGATGAAGCCGATGCGCACTTCCTTTTTTTCCGGCGCATCGGAACCTGCGGCCCAGGCGGCCGAACGGATCGCCGGTACGCTCATGAGTGCTGCCCCGGCAGCCAGGGTGATGCTGTGACGCAGAAAGTCACGTCTTTGAGTGGAATCCTTGTCATGGCTCATCTCACAATCTCCGAAATTTGAAACAAAAAAAAGCGTCTGTCGCGAAAACAGAAGAAAGCATTCCTATGCTTTTTCCAGTCACGCCACAGACGCCGTTGTCTTTTGCCCGGAACCGCCGTTGATCCCGTGCCTGAAATGATTAAAGCAATTACTGCGCCAGACAGCCCGAATTATCCTTGAACCAATGATTGACGGGCTTCTCGGCTGAAACCGACGGTGGTCGGCGGGCGCCCCAGACCATCAATTGCTGCACCGCATCAGTGCAGCCTGGTTCCGGCTGCACCAACTCAGAGCAGGAGCTTGGCCATCGCCAGCAGGTCGCCAGCAACTTTCGCCAGCGGCTGGGCACGTTCCATTGCCAGCTTGCGCAGCGCAGCGTAAGCCTCATCTTCAGCCAAACCACGCGTTTTCATCAGGATGCCCTTGGCCTGTTCCACCACCTTGCGCTCGGAGAGCTTCCTCGTGGCTGCGGCCAGCTCCTGCCTCACCGACTGATGCGAATCAAAGCGCGCAATCGCCACATCGATGATCGGTTTCAGCCGTGCCAGATCGAGGTTATCCACTACATAGGCCGAGACACCGGCCTTGAAGGCAGCACGGATCACATCGGTATCGTCCTCCGGCGTCAGGATGATCACCGGTCGCGGCATGTCGCGGTCCATCACCGCCAGATTCTCCAGCGTATCGCGTGAAGGAGAATCGGTCTCGATCAGGATAATGTCGGGTTTGATACATTCGATTTGTGCGGTGAGATCCAGTGCCGAGGGCAGCACCGCCGCGACTTGATGCCCAGCCATGGCCAGCCCGCCGCACAGTTCGGCGGCCCGGACACGAGATTCATCGATAACAAGAATACGGAGCATTCCATATCGGAGCAAACGACGTGCCAGCAGAAGCTTTCGCAGCGTATTGTGTTGAAGGGTTTTGATCTCGTTGTAAGTGCGTTTGCGGAGATCTAGAGCAGTCTCTCAAAAATACATCGCCACCACAGCCTTAACGACGCCCGCGTCCAATAGCGGCAACGCCACAACCGAAGACAAGCCCGCTTTCAATGCAGAGGCGCCAACCGGCGAGCCTTCACTCGCAACGGATTCGTCCGCTACAGGCATGCCCGTGAGTAGCATCCTGCCAAACAGACCGTTGCTGCGATCCAGCGCAACCCCGGCGTAATCGTCCAGCAAGTCCACCTCGCTATCGCATTGTCCGCTATCGAAATACAGGGCGGTTCCTGATTCATCAGGGATCCAAATCTCGAACCGGCGTGCTATTGGCGTACCCAAAGCAGATAAAAACGCCAGCACATAGTTCTGGCCACGCTCGTAATTTGAAGGCAGGCCCAAGCCCTTGTTAATGCCCACCCGACGCGCATCGTCGCGCCGCACAAATCTGTTGGAGTGGCCGAGGTCCTTGAAGATTTCAGGCATACCGCTCTGCCAAACAGACCCCGGCAAACCAAAGCCCTTTGTAAATCGCGTGTGCTGCGCGACCCACTGAAAGCTCTCGGCAATCCCAAAATAGCCCGCGACCATGCCCATATCAGAGGAACACGTGGAATCGTTATGCCACAACTCAATGGCACCGACGTGATCTTCATCGTCGCCACAGAAGAATACGAGCACCGCCAGCAAAATATCCCCCGCAAAAATCGGAATAGCCACGCCACACGTCAAACCCGCGTTGCGCGCCGCATCGCGACGACGGAACAAGGGGTCTTGCAAATCGTTCAAGATGATAGGGTGACGCTGCGCCCACGCCTTGCCGGGCAGTCCTTCGTCATAGCCAAAACACATTTTTTGCGTCGCGGCGCGAAATCCAAGATGTTCGCCGAATAGCCCACCGTGAAACTCCAACATACTGCGATCGTGCGATGGGGCCCAAATCTCGGTGATTTGGATAAAGGTTTTCATGAACTGGCGACTCCTTGACTGTTATCAATTGGCTTCGGCTAATCGCTCAACGCATAGAACAAAGCATTGCCAAGCAGTGCAGGTTATGTGCGGCCCCGATAAAAGCTCGAAATAATTGTAGCATGGCAAAATATCCTGGGCGCTGTTCACCTGCGGTTTCGTCCTGCTGGGCTGGTTGGAGTGGCGCCTTTGCCCCGCCGGCACGCAAGCCGTTACGCAACTACGCTTTGATCACCCACACCCGAACCCAAGGAGGCTTTACGTGACCCCGTTGCACCTGTTCCCCACCACGCTGCTGGCCCCCTCTACCCTGATTTTGACACACAGCTTGAGATGCCCTGTCGGTCGCGCAATGATGAGCGCGATCCGGCAGTGCGCGCCTTGGTGCAGGCATCCAACTGAGTCATGCGCGATGTTCTTGAGAACGCCCTCGACCTGATCGAAAGCGAACGGGTTACGACGCAATGGTTTCCTTCTCACGCCCCGCCAACGATGGATCGCTCGCTTTCCAAATCCATGGGCCGCGCAGAGGTCCCTCAGCGGTATATCACTTCGACACCAGTTCTCAACAAGCTCCCGCCAGAATAAAGACCCGTGTCTCTTCGCCCTTTACCCCTTTCACAAAAGGAGACAACATCGCACGGATTTACCCAAATAGCATAGTTGTTGGGGTTGAACGCTTACCGCGTTTACAAGGCAAACAGCCTGGAGAGTCGTTCAGCATTAGAGTCTTGAAGTTAGCTAAGCCTGCATTACGGCTGTATGTAGTGTATTATTTCGAATTTAGCAAGTCGCTTGGAGGACGCCTTATCGATAGCAGCCTCCTGGCGCACGGAAACCACTGCATTAACAACCGCGGCATGTACCTAAGGAACTCTTCACTCAACGTGCCTATTGTCATTGCGGTATGTTTATTGCAACGCTTTTCACAAATGACATAGACGTAACTTTTTTCACATGATCTGCTTCGATTGACTGGCATGACAAAACAAACCAATACACTCACAGATGCTTTTGGACGCAAAATCGAATATCTGCGATTGTCGGTAACACACCGCTGTGCCTCGCGCTGTGCACATTGCATGCCCAAGCATTCCGAAGGCTACAAGAAGCCGGTTAATTGGTTAAGTTTTGACGAAATCAAGCGGATTCTTCGTCTATTTTCTAAGATGGGGCTACGCCCGATTCGACTGACTAGCGGAAAACCGCTGCTACGCAATCGGATTGCCAACTTGGCCGGTCGCATCAAATCCATCCCGGGTATTGATGATCACTCGCTCAGCACCAATGGCACGCAGCTTGCCAAGCATGCAAGGGCGCTCTGGGAAGCCGGCGTTACTCGCCTCAATGTCAGCCTGGATACACTCAAGCCGCTACGATTTGCGGCAATGACCCGACGAAATGCCCTCAATGAGGTTCTTGACGGTCTAAAGGCCGCTCTCGAAATTGGGATCTCGCCAATCAAGATCAATATGGTCGGGCTGGCTGGCAACAACGATGATGAATTGGAGAAGATGATCGCCTTCTGCCGCAATGGCGGCTTCAACCTGCGTCTAATCGAAACCATGCCGATGCGAAAGACCGACCGAAATTCACAGTTCGGCAGTCAGCACCCTCTCATGGCGTCACTGAAAGAACGATTTAGCTTGATTGACGGACTTAATCCAGGCGGTGGCCCGGCGCGGTATCTTGTGGGTCCGAGTGCGGAATTCAGCCTCGGCTTCATAACACCCGTGTCCCAGCATTTCTGCGCCACCTGCAATTGAATTCGCTTGACAGTCGACGGGATGCTCCATCTCTGTCTTGGTCAGGAGGATCGGCTCGATCTGCGCAAACTGATGCGAAACGGTGAGAGTATATTTGGGGTGACGCAAGACAATCGCATTGTTGGAATAAATTTACAGCAAACAAGTGATGCCTCAAAGAAAACCTGGTTGAGACGAAGGGAACCCCCGGCTCCCTGTTTTGTTTGCGCCTCTGAGGCGCAAATGCTCGATTTGCGGTTACTCTAAATGAACAGGATATCCGGTGAACGAAACGAATGATTTGACTCACTTTTCCGCTGCCGGAGGATGAAATGCAAGACCCCGTTCGCATTCAACTCGAAGTCTTCTCGCAAGACGTGGAAATCCGGGCATTGCAGGCCGGTTCGAAACGCATCGGCGGCATCGCCACCTTTCTCGGTTGCGCGCGCGACTTCTCGGAAGGCCGCGAGGTCAGCGAAATCAGTTTCGACGCCTACGAACCGATGGCCGTGGCCGAGATGCAGAAGCTGCGCAATGAAGCGATCGAACGCTTCGGCCTGATCGATGCGCGCATCGTGCATCGTCTGGGCGTGGTGCGCGCCGGCGAGTCGATCGTTTTCATCGCCACCGGAACCGAACACCGTGCCCCGGCCCTGCAGGCCTGCCAGTGGATCATCGATGAACTGAAGGAACGCGTTCCCATCTGGAAAAAAGAAATCACGCCGCAAGGCGATTGCTGGGTGACGCCGCATCCATGAGTTCAACGAACTCGATGAAATCAATTGTGCCGCCGGTATTCATTTTTGTCGGGCATTCCGGTTCCGGCAAGACCACCCTTGTCGAGAAACTGTTGCCCGAGTTAACGGCCAGAGGCTTGCGTCTGGCGACCATCAAGCATGCACACCACAAGGTCGCGCTCGACAGGGAGGGCAAGGACAGTTGGCGCTACAAGCAGGCCGGCGCCGTGATCAGCATGCTGGTCACCGCCGACGAGTTGCAACTGGTGGCCGATGCCGTCGATCGACGCGATCCGGCGCAACTGGCCGAGCGCTTTCTCGGTGAAGCCGACATGGTTCTGGCCGAGGGCTTTTCGCTGGCACCGGGAGTCAAGATCGAGGTCCTACGGCGCGCCTGCGGTAAACCGCCACGCTGCGCCATCGACGACGGACTGATCGCCATCGTCACCGACATGGACGAGGTTTATCCGCAGCTCGCGCATTTTGCGCTCGACGACATCGCCGGACTGGCCAGCTTTCTGCTGGAGCACGCCGCGCGATGATCGAGGAGTGCACCGCTCTGATCCTGGCCGGCGGCGATTCGCAGCGCATGGGCTGCGACAAGACGCAGCTTCTGCTCGGCGATCAAACGCTGCTGCAACGGGTGATCGCCATCGTGCAGCCGATGTTTCCGCAGGTTCTGGTCAGCGTTCGACAACACAGACCCGAGATCGCACTGCCGCAAGTCTGCGACGAATACCCAACCGCCGGGCCACTGGCCGGCCTGTGCGCCGGGCTGGCTCAGGTCGGAACACCCTGGATCTTTGCCCTAGCCAGCGACATGCCTTTTGTGCAGCCCGCGCTGATCGAACGACTGGCGCAACGGCGTGCCGGCTACCAGGCCGTGGTGCCCGTCGTACACGGGCACCCGCAACCCCTGGCCGCATTCTATTCGGCCAGCGGCCTGGATACGCTGCGCGCCCTGCTTGAAGCAGAGGGCAGGCGCAGTCTGCGCGCGGCGCTTGAGCACTTGAATGTTTTTTATGTCGACGAATCGGACCTGCTGAAGAGCGACCCCGGATTGCGCAGCTTCTTCGATATCGATACACCTCAGGATGTGGCGGCAGCGAGGCGAAGTGAAGAGGCAGATTAGAACGGGATCACGCACAGGTCGTGTTGATCGCGTAAGTCGGGTTAGGCCGCCGGAGGCCGTAACCCGACTTCTGCCATCTGGTAAAAATCGACATTCCCGGGCGGCGCATCCAACTTGTCTTCTCCGAGGCCGAATTGAAACAACGACGGGCGGCGATGGAACGCAGGTGCGAACAGAGCTGGCAGGCAGCGGCTGAACGCACGCCTGTCGTTTCAAAAGCACTGCTGGTATATGGACTGATGGCTTCGTTAGCGTCGAGCGGTGCCGCGCACGACCTCAGCTTGGTTCAAGAGTCGATGAGTTGATGTTGCTCTTGCCAGGCGCCAGCGTAATGCTTGCCGTGTTTTGAATATTGATGTAGCCGCCTTTTGGTCGACGTATTATTCAAGCGTGTTAATCTTGTTTATTCCTGCTGTGAACCCCCCACAGCCCTTGAGCTTTGGTAGCAAAGTGGAATATGATCATCTTCCAGTGGCAACAACCTTTCATTTCAACGGAGAGAACGAATGAAGACAATCACCCTATCCCTGCTGGTCGCGGCTGGCATTTTGTCCGCTGGTGCAGCTCAGGCCGACGAAGCCCTGGCCAAGTCAAAGAACTGCCTGGCCTGTCATGCGATCGACAAGAAGCTCGTCGGCCCGGCCTACAAGGAAATCGCCAAAAAGTACGCCGGACAAAAGGACGCCGAAGCCATGCTTTCCGAAAAGGTCATCAAGGGTGGCAAGGGTGTCTGGGGCCAAATCCCGATGCCGCCGAACGCTTCGGTGACGCCCGCTGAATCAACCCAGTTGGTCAAGTGGATTCTTAGCATGAAGTAATTCTTGCCTGGCGTCTATTTCCTGCGCACTATCAGGGCAGTTGCTTCAAAATGCAACTGACATTATCGTTGATCAACAGTAATAGTCGTTTAGGTACAATGAGTTACGGAGGGACTGTTCGCAGCGTTTTGATTGTGTAGTTTTCTGTCTTTTTGGGTGACTCATGGAGACGGAGAATCAAGGATCAGAGAGCAAGAAGCTGTTGATAGCAGTTTCCTTCGGAGCGATTTTCGATCCGGGCGTCGCGGGGCGGTCGAACATAACCTGGTGGAGATGCTGTTACTGGCGTTATGCGACATGGTTTGCGGCGTGGACGATTATGTGGGCATTGAGGCGTGGGGGAACGAACGGATCGACTGGCTGCGGCGCTTGCTGTAGCTGGAGAATGGGATTCAGTCGCACGACACCTTGGGTCGTCTGTTTGGTTTGCTGGATCGGAAGGCGGTCGAGAAGAGCTTTTGTAACTGGTTGATCGGGGCGGCGCGGACGATCAACGGTAAAACCAGTCGTGAGCGGCGCTTGTACCAGCAGCATCGATCCAGATGAAGTTATTCTCGGTAATGCGGTGCGTGCTCATCGGGGCATCAAGAACCGTGTCCATTGGTGCCTTGACGTCGCACTGAACGATGACCAGATGCGGCACGTAGCAAAAATGCCGGAGCCAATTTCTCCATCGTCCGACGCCTCGTCCTCAATCCTTTCCGCCGCGATAACTCCAATAAAAAAGGGGTATCTTTACTCGTCGCATTCATTCCGCTTCTTCCGATGCCTATCGCGCCAGTCTCCTCGGGCTTGTGGGAATTTGATGCAATTGCCCTGCTGAACTGACCAGTCTGGCGTTTTAATATATGAATTTTTGATATAAACCAAAGTATGCCGATATTAGAGTGCGCATAATGCAAGCGTGGTATCCGGATGAGTGAGGCGATACTGATCGAAGCCCGAATCACCGAACAGGAGATATTATTTCCGGTGGGTATTTTGGCCAGAAGATGTCACTAAGATGGCCGTCTGTGACGCTGCTTGAAGCATTCGGCTTGTAATCTGACCGCTCGTCGCTGCTAACTGTCGGACAAACTGCCCGAAAATGAAATGCCGCTTTCATCCGGATACTCCGCGAATTTAAACTTTGACGTTTATTTATCTCAGTTGATTTTGAAACCTACCTCACGCCAATTTATAGCTCTGATTTTGCTTGTTTTTCTCTCCGCCTGCGCAACGCCACAATTGCGAGGTACTGGCGATCTCGGGTTGGTAATTGAGAGAGCCAGCGGCAAGCTGACTCTGCTTGACACAAGCAAGCGTGAGTCCTATGCGCGCATCGAAGGACTTGGCGATCTCTCGCACGCCTCGGTCGTTTATTCGCGTGACGGGCGTTATGCCTTCGTCTTCGGGCGCGACGGTGGGCTGACCAAGGTCGATATGCTTGAAGCGCGAATCGTCAGCCGCGTGATGCAGGCTGGCAACTCGATCGGCGGTTCGATTTCGCAGGATGGTCGTCTTGTTGTTGCGCAAAATTACACGCCCGGCGGCATCAAGGCCTTCGATTCCGAAACGCTTGAATTGCTCTCCGAAGTGCCGGCCGAATACGCGCCGGGGATGTTTTCCAAGGTCGTCGGACTCGCCGATCTGTCGGGCAACCGTTTTGCCTATGCCTTGTTTGACGCTGGCGAGATATGGGTCAGCGATTTCTCCGATCCTAAACATCCGCGGACGCAGCGCTATCCGGCCGGGGTGCAACCCTACGACGGGTTGGTAACCCCGGATGGCCGCCATTATCTGGCCGGTCTGTTTGGCGAGGATGGCATCTCGCTGCTCGATACCTGGCGGCCGGAGCAGGGCACACGCAAGATTCTGAACAACTACGGGCGCGGGCAGGAGAAGCTGCCGGTATTCAAGATGCCGCACCTGCGAGGCTGGTCAGTCGCGCAGGGTCATGCCTATCTACCGGCCATCGGACGGCATGAGATACTGGTCGTTGATACCGACAACTGGCGTGAGGTGGCCCGGATCAAGGTCAAGGGGCAGCCGGTGTTTGTCATGGCGCGACCGGACGGGCGGCAGATCTGGGTGAATTACGCTTTCCCCGACAATTCCTGGGTTGAAGTAATCGACACGCTAAGCGGCAAGATCGTCAAGACCCTGGAGCCGGGCAAGGCCATCCTGCACATGGAATTCACGCCACGCGGAGAACACGTCTGGCTCTCGGCACGTGACGACAACAAGGTGCTGATTTACGACACGGCGAGTTTCGCCAGGATCGGCGAAATTGCTGCCGATAGCCCGAGCGGCATTTTCTTCACCTCTCGCGCCCAGCGCACCGGATTCTGATGCTCATGCGTGAACAAGCCCTCGACTTTCGGCTGCTCAACGATTTTCAGCGGAACTTTCCGCTGTGCCCGGCCCCTTTTGCCGAGCTCGCGGCCCGGCTGGGCGTGGCCGAAGGGGCGGTGCTGCGCATGCTCGAACAGTTGCGCCGCGACGGGAAAATCGCCCGCGTTGGCGCCGTATTTGCCCCGAATCGCATTGGCGCCAGCACACTCGCGGCGATGGCCGTCGCGCCGGAAAAACTGCGTACCGTGGCCGAGACCATCAGCCGATTTCCCGAAGTCAATCACAACTACGAACGTGAGCATCGTTACAACCTGTGGTTCGTTGTAACCGCCGGTTCGGAAGGCCGCCTGCAGGCGGCGCTGGGCGCCATTGAACAGGCAGTTGGTTATCCCATGCTCAAGCTGCCGCTGGTGCAGGAATACCACATTGACCTCGGCTTTTCGCTCGACGGCAAGGGCGAGAAACGGCAGGCGCGGCTGCCATCCTATACCCCCTTGACCTTGCCGACACCACTTGGTGAGCTCGAGCGGCGTTTGGTGATAGCCCTGCAGGAAGGGCTGCCGCTCTTCATCCGACCGTTCCAGATCCTCGCCAGCCGTGTCGGCTGCGACGAAAGCGAAGTCCTCGAACGCATCAGCCGCTGGTGCGAGGAGGGCATCATCAAGCGTTTTGGGGTCGTCGTGCGTCACCACGAACTGGGCTACACGGCGAATGCCATGCTGGTGCATAATATTCCGGATGCGCTGATTGGAAAGTTCGCTGCGACACTGGCGCACGAGCCCGGTGTCACCTTGTGCTATCAACGTCCGCGCGTGCTGCCGGAGTGGCCGTACAACCTCTTCTGCATGATCCACGGTCAGGCGCGTGAGGACGTCGAGGCCAAAATTGCCGAACTGCGTGCCCGGCTCAAGCTCACCGACTTCGCGCACGACACGCTGTTCTCGATTACCCGCTTCAAGCAGACCGGTGCCCGCTATGCGTGAGACGGTGGCGATTCAGTAAGAACAGGCCCGCAGAAATCAGTGCGAAGTACCGGCGTCGCGCGAGATCTTGTTCCACACGTTGTACTTGCCGACCGGTTTGCTGGCCGGGATGCGCTTCACCTCCTGCAGGGTTTGCGCGTCGTAAACGACCAGCGCACCGTCCATTTCCCACAGGCTGGCTAGCGCGTAGCGGCCATCGCGGGTGAATTCGATATGCGCCAGCGTTTTACCCGGTTCGGGTTTGAGGCGCGCCACAATCTCCAGTGTTTCCTTGTCGATCACTTGCAGGGTGTCGCGGTTTTCGCGGCTCATCATAGAATCGACCCAGGCATATTTGGATTTCTCGTGGCTGCGCATGAAAAATCCCGGCCCCAGCGTCTTGATATCGGTAATCTTCTTCCAGGTTTGCATGTCGATGACGCTGACCAGTCCTTCCTTCAGGTTGGGCGAGGCCATCACTGTTCGTCCCTGATACTGCCAGGTGATACCGGAACCGAGATGCGGCATGCCGGGCAGATCGATGTCGGCGATTTTCTTGCGCCCGCCGAGGAAAATTACTTGCCCGCGATTGCCCCCTTCTTCAGGTCGCGAGGCGCCGATCACCATCTGGTAATCCTGGTCGAAGAAAAAGTCGTCTAGGTAGTCGTCAAGGAAGGTGCGCTTTGGATTGAGCTTGCCGGGAACGAAGCTGCCTTCTCGCATTTTGTAGTCATGCACCAGGCCGCTGGCAATCGGTTCGGCCTGATCGTCGTAGCTGATCTCCCACAGCTCCTTGATGTCCTTCATCGCGGCAACGAAGCTCTTGCGCGGTGCCGCGTCGTACACTGCGGAAACACGCGAGGTTCGGGTGTGTTTCTCGTCCCACGTCTCAATGAGCTTGACGAAGGACAGATCGCGCGCATTGAGAACTACCAGCGAGTGTGGCAGGTAGTTGGCGACCATCACATAGCGCCCGTCGCCGGAAACGGCAACATTACGCGTGTTGAGTCCGGCGCGCACCTCGTGAGTAACTTTCAGGTTATAGAGGTCGAAACGAGACACCCAGCCATCGCGCGAGGCGAAAAAGACATAGCGTCCGTCCGGCGTAAACTTCGGCCCGCCATGCAGCGCGTAGCGCGAGGGGAAGCGATGAATCCGCTCCAGGCGATCGCCGTCGAGGATGGAAACGTGATGATCGCCCGACTCGACGACGATAAAGAGGTTGAGCGGATCGGCCGTGAAAACCGGCTTGTCCCCCAGTGTCTGCGCCGCGAAGTGTTCGACGCGCGAAGCGCGGATCTCGGCTTCCTGCCATTGTGGCCTGGGAATCACCGGCTGGTAGATCCACTCGGCCAAGGCCGCGATTTCCTCTTGCGCAAGACTGGCGCCGAAGCCCATCATTTGAGTGGCCGGCCGACCCTCGCCGATCACCTTGACGGCGTCGGCTTTGCGCAGGCGTTCGAGGTTTTCCGGCAACAGCGCCGGGCCGATCCCGCCCAGTCGACCGGCACCGTGGCAGGCGACGCAATGCTCCTGGTAGTTGGTCAGTGCATCGGCAGCAGACACGCCGGGAATTATGGAGAAAAAGGCGGCCAGCACCAGAAAAAGCCTCATCGTCAGACCTCGCTGGTATTGGCGTGTTTGCTCCAGGGCGTCACCCGCAGACGTTCGCCGTTGCCGGTGACGCCGATTTCGTCATCGGTCAGGTAACAGCCGGGATCTTCTGCCCATGCGTCGCCGCTCACCTGCTGCGCCCGCACGCGGGTGTTGCCGTTGCAGATTGGCAGATAGGCACAGGCCGCACAGCGCCCTTGGACCGGCCGGGGATGTTGTTTCAGCCCGGCCAGCAGCGGATCGGAGAGGTCAGACCATATATCGCCGAAGGGGCGCTGTTTGGCATTGCCCAGCGTGTGGTGCCACCACATGGTGTCTGGGTGCACGTTGCCCAGATTATCGATATTGGCCACGTTGACGCCGGAAGCGTTACCGCCCCACTGCGTGAGCTTGCCGGCGATGTGTGCGGCCTGATCGGGAAAATGGCGGCGCACCCAGAGCAGGAAATAAACGCCATCGGCGTCGTTGTTGCCGGTGGTGAATTCCGGCTGGCGGCCGGCTTCGAGTGCCGCCCAACAGGTGTCGAAAAGCAGGTCCATGGCCCAGCGCGTCAACTGGTGGCGCACATCGTCGGCACGATGCTTGTTGCCGCGTCCGGCGTAGTTCAGATGCGAAAAATAGAAACGGTCGATGCCTTCGTCTTCGACCAGTTGCAGCAGCGCCGGCAAGTCCTGTGCGTTGTCCTGGGTCATGGTGTACCGTACGCCGACCTTCAGCCTGGCATCGCGACACAGCCGGATCCCAGCCAGCGACTGCTTGAAGGCGCCCTCCAGGCAACGGAAACGGTCATGCGTTGCACCGATGCCGTCGAGCGAAATGCCAACGTAGTCGAAGTCGACTTCGGCAATACGTTCGATGTTCTCGAGCGTGATCAGGGTGCCATTGGACGACAGCGCGGTGTAGAACTTCATGTCCTTGGCATGGCGGGCGATGTCGTATATATCCGGGCGCAGCAGCGGCTCGCCGCCGGACAGGATCAGCACCGGCACACGCGCGCGTTCAAGATCGTCCATGACGCGAAAGACCTCGGCGGTGGTCAGTTCGCCGGGGAAATCCTTGTCTGCAGAAATCGAATAGCAGTGCTTGCAGGTGAGATTGCAGCGCCGCACCAGATTCCAGATCACCACCGGTCCCGGCGGGTTGCGCCGTGGCATGATCGGAGTGGGTTGTCGCAGTTCCTGCAAAAATTGGGTGACACGAAACATGGAAGACACTCCGGTGTTCAGAGGAACAGGCGCCAGCCGGCCTTCTTGAACAAAAAATTAATGACACAAGTGAGAGAATGCACCGGATATTGGCAGAAAACTTTGGTTCAGGTCAAAACTAGTCGGGAAAACCATTCAGCAACTGCTCGACTACCCACCTGGCCTCGTCTTCGGTGAGGAAGCGATGCCAGGGCGGCATCGGCGTACCGGGACGACCACTGTAAATGGTGGCGACCAGTGCCTCCGCGGGCTTGTCGCCCAGCGCATCGGGCAGCAGCGAGGGGCCTAGTCCTCCCTTAAGTGTCATGCCGTGGCAGGAGCCGCAGTCCTGGCGGACCATGTGTATGAGTTCGCGCTGGCGCTCTGGCGAAGGAGGCGCTGCGTGAGAGACGCAGGGCACGGTCAGCGCGCCGGCAAAAATAAGCACCTTGTTGAAGGACAAGGCGCGGGTCGCTCCCACATGCTGGCCTGCGACTCCCTGACAAGGTGGACTACGCGATGTTATAAGCGCAATAAAGGCCATAGGAGGTATTTCACGTTTATGCATTCATCGATGCCACACATGAACTTCTGACAGGTTAACGTCGGCGGAAAAAGGCACTCCGATCACACAAAAGACTGACTTGACCGCTTGTCAAATTCTTTGACACAAATCAACTATTTTTCATCGGCTTGTTTATACAGTGTAAGGCATTGATCGAAGTACCCCAATCCAATTAATATGCTTGCACCGCAATTAAGAAGTCCAGGAACTATGAGCCAGCCTCAGCACTCGTCGCGCACGGGTACCGTTTATCTGGTCGGCAGCGGCCCTGGGGCCCTCGATTTGCTGACCCTGCGCGCCGCACGACTGATCGGCGAAGCCGACGCCGTCGTCTATGACCATCTGATCGCTGAAGGCGTCCTCGATCTGGTGCGTGCCGACGCTCAAAAAATCTATGTCGGCAAGGAATCTTCGAAGCATACGGTTCCGCAGGAGGAGCTCAACCTGTTGCTCGTGCGGCTGGCGCGTGAAGGCAAGAACGTGGTACGGTTGAAGGGTGGAGACCCCTTTATTTTCGGGCGCGGTGGCGAGGAAATTGAAACGCTGTTCGAGTTCGGTATCCCCTTCGAAGTCGTCCCCGGGGTGACTGCCGCCGCTGGCTGCGCCGCCTATGCTGGCATCCCGCTAACCCATCGCGATCATGCCCAGGTGGTGGTATTTGTGACCGGCCACCTCAGGGATGGCACTGTCAATCTTGACTGGCCGGCGCTGGCGCGGCCGAATCAAACGGTGGTTTTTTACATGGGGATTGGTGGCATCGGTGAAATATGTCGGCAGATGATCGCGCATGGCTTGCCGGCAACGCAACCGGCCGCCGTTGTCCAGAACGGCACATCGAATCGCCAGCAGGTGCTTGTTGCGGATCTAGATACTCTGGCCGGCAGGGTAAAAGAAGCCGGAATAAGCTCGCCGGCGCTGATCATTGTCGGCAAGGTGGTCAGCTTGCAGAAGAAGTTGGCCTGGTTCCCCCCCAAAGTCTTCTTGGCCGAACCGGTCTGCCATGATTAGCATCGAACAGTCCGGCCCCCAGGGAACCGCAGTCAGAATGCGGGATTTCCAAGCACTGTCGGGAAAAGCTCAATTACACTGGTGCGAGAATCGAGGGGTTCCAATATTCTTGAAATCACTATCTGCGCTGATCCTGTGCCTGACCTTGATGTTGACCGCTTGCTCGGAGCCTGCCCAGTTTAAATCAACCGACATTTCCGGTGCCGACTGGGGCAAGGATTTTGCGCTGGTCGATCACAATGGAATACCGCGCGGTCTGAAGGATTTTCGCGGCAAGGCGGTTCTGGTGTTTTTCGGTTATACCCAGTGCCCTGATGTCTGCCCGACCACACTCGCCTCGATGCGTGACGCACTCGCCCTTATGGGCGGGGATGCGAGCCGGGTACAGGTAGTGTTCATTACTCTTGACCCGGCGCGTGACAGTGCAGAATTGCTGGCTCAATACGTACCGGCATTCCACCCCAGTTTTCTCGGGCTGCGTGGCGACGAGGCCGGCACGGCCGAACTGGCCAAGGACTTCAGAGTGTTTTACAGCAAGCAGGTGGGGACAACGCCGAACAGTTACAGTATTGACCACTCCACCGGCAGCTATGTTTTTGACCCACAGGGCAGGCTCCGGCTGCTGGTCCGCCATGGCGAGATACCAGGTAATGTCGCTGCTGACCTGAAGCTTTTACTCGCCGGAAAATAGCCGTCCAGGAGACTCTTCATGAAATGCAATCTTGTTCTACTCGCCCTTGTCTCGCAACTTGCCTTCTCTGCACCGAGCAGCGATGAAATCAATCTGGACGTCGGCACCCCGCCGGTGATGGTCGCCAGGCACACATTGACACAACGTTCCTCAAGACTGGTTCGCTTTTATGAAGCGGGCGTGATCGGTCTCGGTTACGACGGTATGGTAAAAATGCACGACGGCAGTCGGCTGACACTGGTGCAACGACAGATTGCAGAAAAGCTGATCGATCAGGAAAATCCCGATCGCAACTCATTGATCTTTGCCCTTGCCGAAGCGCATGGCGGTAAAGAGGCCCAACCCGCTGCCCGAGCAGCCCAGGTAAAACGCTGGAAGGATCAGTTTCACTCAGGCTGGTGGATTGAAGAGGCCAATGGCAATTGGAGCAAGAAACCATAATCTGATCGATTATGGCTGACAAGCGGCACAACAATGATTAATCAATATTTACCCAGGAGAAAAATTTCATGAAAACTGTACGAAGCGTATTGCTAACGGCCCTGCTCGCCATGATGTCCGGCGCGGCAATGTCATCCGATGTCGATGTCAAGGCCGTCTGGGTCCGCGGCACAGTCTCCGGCCAGAAGGCGACGGGCGCTTTCATGGAAGTCACCAGCAAATCGGGTGCTACGCTCGTTGGTGCTTCCAGTCCTGTCGCTGGCGTTACGGAAATCCACGAAATGAAGATGGTCGATGGTGTCATGCAGATGCGCGCCATCCCCCGCCTGGAGCTGCCCGCCGGCAAGCCGGTCAAGCTTGCTCCAGGGGGCTATCACGTCATGCTGATGGATCTCAAACAGCCGCTCAAAGCAGGAGAGTCCGTGCCCCTGATCCTGACCGTCGAGGGCAAGGAGAAGAAAACTGAAACCATTGAAGTCAAGGGTGAAGTCCGTGATTTGACCGCTGCGCCCCTGTCGAGCCAGCCGATGAAGAACTGATACTCTTCGGCACGTACGCGCTCTTCATCGCGTATCAGGATTCAAGGCGGGGGAGCCGCTGTGTCGTTGCCTTAGGCTTAGCTGTCGCTGCAGGTTGACCACTGCGGCCAGCAGCAACGCCGTAAATGCGCCGTGGCTGACCACCAACCACAGGCTGAGTCCGCTGCTAACCGTCAACCCACCCAGCCCGAATACGACAAGCAGCAGGAACAGCACTGCCGAGGCTGACGCCCTCGTTTCCTCTTGTCTGAGCGTCTGCAGACTGGCCACAGCAAGGAGCAGGACAGCGGCGAGCGCCACATAACGATGCAGCAGATGGAGAGTTACGCCACCAAGGTCACCGGGCATTGGTGCGGCCGATAGCCTGACCCATGTATTCAGCGCTGGCCAGCCTGCTGCCGACGGCCACCACACGCCATTGCAGTCTGGCAGGGTGGCACAGGCAATGGCGGCGTAGCTGGCACCCATCCATGCCCCCAGCATGACGGTGAGGAAAAGTGATACGACCCCGAGCCGCAGGATTACGCTCGTCTTTCCTGGCTTTCCCATTTCAGGAAAGGTGTCAGTGGATAAAACCACACGCCAGGATAAAATAACCAGGCCGAGTCCGCCCATGATATTGAGAAAACCGACCAGCGATAGCCGAGGATCGGAACTCCAGAAGCCAAGAATCGCCAATAGCGACATCAGCAGCAGGAGCAACAAGGCCTGTTTACAAGCGGGCTGAATCGGCTGTGGCCGCAGGCAGCGCCAGACAAGAAAGCAGGCCAGTAGCAGGGAAATCGATGCGCTGATGCGGTGCAGTACCCTGAACAGTCCGAAATGAAGCCTTTGCGGTTCTCGGGACAGCACCTGAGCGTAACACGCCGGCCAATCGCTACAGCCCAGGCCGGCGCCCTCGAGACGCATGAAGGCACTGACCACCAGCACCATCAGGGTCAAGCCGGTCAGGCACTGAGCAATGAGCCTGATTTGCCTCAAACGACCATCAACGATATCCATCAGGCGGTAGCGAGCGACGTACGCGCAACCCGTAACTCGTGATTAAGCCAGATCAGTGCGGCAAAAACGAGCATCGATCCCCCCTGATGTGCTGCGCCCAAGGCGACGGGAACCGCCAGCAGAAGCGTTGCAATACCAAGCGATATCTGAATGGCCAGAGCCGCGAGCAACAAGGTGGCGGCTAGCCGTGCCCGGCTTGAAACGTCGGCGGCTCTGATTTGTAGAAAAAACCATGGTACCAGCAAGGCCAGCAACCATGCACCCAGACGGTGATCAAACTGAACCAGCGCCATGTTGTTGAAGAAGTTGAGGTACCACGGATCGATAATGAAACTTTCCGGCGGAAGAATGTGGCCGTTCATCAGCGGAAAGGTGTTGTAAGCCTTGCCGGCTCGAATGCCCGCCACAAAGCCACCGGTAATGACCGTGTAGAAAGACAGGACGGCGAGCAGAAACCCGGTACGCTGCAGTTTTCTCAATGCCGCACTCGCTGTTTCGCGGTGTCGTTCCACCAGCAAACCAAGCGCCACCCACATCATTGAGATGAAAAGCAGGAAGGCCAGCGACAAATGGGCAGTCAGGCGAAACTGGCTTACCCGGGGATCATCCACCAAACCGCTTTTGACCATGTACCAGCCCATCGCTCCTTGTAGCCCGCCAAGCAAAAAAATGCCCAGCAGCTTGGGTATCAGGGGGGGGGCGATCTTTCGCCGTAACCAGAAGTAGAGGAATGGCAGGAGGAAGACGACCCCGATCAGCCTTCCCAATACACGATGCCAGTATTCCCAGAAGAATATTCCCTTGAACTCGTCAAGCGCCATCTGGTGATTGACTTTTTGATACTCGGGCGTTTTCTTATACTTCTCGAAGGTCTCGTTCCATTCGGCCTGATTTAGTGGAGGAACCACGCCGACGATGGGTTGCCATTCAACGATCGACAGCCCGGAATGTGTAAGCCGCGTGACCCCGCCAACCACAAGAATGGCAAAGACCATGGCGCTACAGATAAACAACCAGAGGGCAAGCTGTCGCCGATCGTTTCTGTCCATAGCAACTCCAAAAGAAAAATGTTATCCGACGAATTATAGAATTATTTGCTAGCGCGATGTTCCACAACCCTCTGACTTTTGATCGGTTATGAACCCGTATGAATCGCCGATCGGGTCGTACGATCATTTCACCCTGTCAAGAAAATCAATGTTCAACGGGGAAGATATGCCCTCATGACGAACCATCTATTTTCTGTTGGTTAATCAGAACCGTTCCGGGGGGCGATAAATTCCGTTCTAGATTATTGGCTTTGGCGGGCTTTATCTCGACCGCCGCGGGATCCTCGCGTATCTGCGTTCCAATCGCCCACTGATACCAATTAGCCGCTTCACGATCAACTCGGCTCGCGGTGCCGAAACGGCCGGGAGCCATTTCCGCACATCTTATTGAAGGGTCTTGCGGGCGACAATACTTGCACCCTCCCTGGGCTTAGGGGTTTCAATGGAATTTTTTTGCCACTTCAGTACCTTTATAAAATCAGGAGTTTGGTAACGGTTATCCTGGCTTGCCGTCAAGCCGGGGACGCGTCAATATCGGCCAGTACCGCACTGCATATAGACCAAACGCGGCGGCCCAAAGCACCCCGGACAGCTCAATACTTGCCATGTACAGACTGGGTGTCGCGATGCCGCCGAAGACGCGAATAATCACCGCGGCTTGTATCAGCAGAAACATGGCAATCTCAAAGTGGTCTGCCCGCAGAGGTCTCCCGGTATGCCCGCGGGCTGTGCGAGTCATCATGCCCAGCGTCAATCCGCCAATCGCACCAACTGTCAGTGCATGAACGGCAAATGACCCCGCCAGAAGGTCCATGGCTGTCAGGCCACGTAGCAAGAGATACACAACGATCCATCCATAGGCGGCATGAAGCACCCAGACCAGCGGCGCAGCCAGCGCACGCCACGGTTTCCACAGAAAGAGGCGCCAGCCATGAGCCAGTGCACCGATCAGCGCGACCATGGCGATGACGGTCTGAGGCAGTTGCAGAACATCTGCTGCGAATAACAGGATTACGGTACCCAAGGCGAGTTTTTCCGCCAGCGGGTGGCGCGTTGCATTGGTGCCTGGAACGCCGTTGTTGGTGAACATCGGTATCACTCGGCCACCGATGACCACCATGATGAACAAGATCACGTCCAGCGCCAGTTGCAGTCCCAGAAGGGGCGACAATTCAAAACTTCCACGCAAAGCTAGATGTACAGTAACGATTAGCGCACTCATCAGCACCAGCAATCCCACAAAAAAGTAATTGCGGGTATTGCGCGCTCGTATCAACGGAATAGCGATTGCCACCGCAACTGCGGCAGGAAATGCTGCATTGACCAGAGCAGCCGCCAGGAACCAGGGCGTCAGCACCAAAATCCTGCCGCCGACCCAGAGAGCAGCCAATGCCATCAATGGCACGCCGCTTGGGGTGGGCTGATTCGTCCACGCGCGAACGGCCGTTAGCAAAAAGCCGGCGATGACCGCTGTCGTGTAGCCAAAGATCATCTCGTGGCCATGCCAAAGCGGGCTCGGCAGATACCCGGGAATCAGTCCCGAGAATTGTGCGCCCCAGAGCAACACGCTGAAGGCGCTGAAAAGGCTCGCCAGCAAGTAAAACGGGCGAAACCCTAAATTCCATAACGCGAAACCCTGAGAGGCCACTGGATATTCAGGCTGTGCGGGTTGATGAAGGGGCAGTTCGTTCATGGTGGACTCTGACATTCCTTTTCTTTGAATGCGTTGCAAAATTCTTCCGTCATGGCATCCAGAATTTCGATTTCTCTGTGACTGCAACCGCAGGGTCACTGACATCCTCAACAGTGAACAGGATCGGACTCGAACCTGATTTGGCCGAGTCCGGGTCGGCAATGACAGCGATAGTCTGACTGCCAATACCACCACCTGTTACGGTTATTTCATCGTTGGTTACCAAGCGGAGGCCTTCAACGCCGGAGATGCTGATGTGAAAAGTCCGAGTTTGGTCACCCGTGTTCAGGATTTTCATTTGATAGGAATTTTCGATCCCGCCGTTGTCGGCTTCGCGTGATAGTGTGCTGTGATCCTTCAACACATTGACTTTCAGCGGGACTCTTGTGGCCAGTGACCAGGCGGTTACCCCGGAGAGCAGCAACAGAATCCCGCTGTAAATCATCACTCTTGGCCGGAAAGCCCTTCTCACGATATCCATGGGTTTATAGCGCTTGCTTACAGCGTTTTCCGTTGAGTAGCGGATCAGGCCACGCGGATAATCCAGCTTGTCCATTACCGTATCGCACGCATCAATACAGGCCGCGCAACCGATGCACTCATTCTGTAAGCCGTTACGGATGTCGATGCCTGTGGGACACACCTGGACGCAAATGCCGCAGTCGACGCAATCACCCAGTCCCTGCGACTGAGGATCGACACCTTTTGCGCGTGCCCCGCGTGACTCACCCCGTGCGGTGTCGTAAGCGATAATCAACGTGTCGGGATCAAACATGACAAACTGAAAGCGTGCGTAAGGGCAGATCTGGCGGCACATCTGCTCGCGCAGGAAACCGGCATTGCCATAGGTAGCCAAGGCGTAGAAGCCAACCCAGAAAGCCGACCAGGCCTCCGGTGACAGGAAAAGATATCCTGAGCAAGAACGCGAATCGGTGTGAAATAGCCGACGAAGGTAAACCCAGTCCAGAACGAAAACAGAATCCAGGCGGCGTGCTTGGCGGTCTTGATCTTCAGCTTGTGAAGTGTCCATGGAGCAGCATCAAGTTTGATACGTTGCGGCCGCTCACCTTCGATCACTTTTTCAAACCACATGAAGATTTCCGTGTAGACGGTTTGCGGGCAGGAATATCCACACCACAGGCGTCCCGCTACGGCGGTAAACAAGAACAGGGCGAGCGCACTCAGAACCATCAAGAGAACCAGATAGATCGTGTCCTGCGGCCACAGCACGAGATCAAAGAAGTAGAACTTGCGCTTGTCGATATCAAGCAGGATGGCTTGTCGACCATGCCAAGGTAGCCAGCAAAGACCGTAGAAAACGATCTGGGTCAGCCAGACGAAAACCCACCGCCAGCGCGCAAACAGGCCGCTGATTGATCGCGGATAAACTTTACCCTCTTGATCTAAGACCGGCTTGATCGGGATGATTTTCCTGAGTGCTGACTGCTGCGGCATTTTTATTCCGGACGCTACGATATAAATGGATTGCGCTGACGAATTGCAATAAGATATAAATAATTTGTATCTACATACTATCAAGCATCCATCACATAAGCAATAAATTCAATGAATCTTATAGGAGCGCCATGCGACTTAGTACCTTTTCGGATTACAACCTGCGCGTACTGATGTATCTGGGAGTTCAATCGGACCGTCTGGCGACAATTGCAGAAATTGCGGACGCCCATAAGATTTCTGAAAGTCACCTGATGAAAGTGGTGCATCAGCTCGGGCGCAGTGGGTATATTGAGACCGTTCGCGGCAAAGGCGGGGGCATGCGCCTGGCTACCGCGCCGAAGGAAATTGTATTGGGGAATGTGATCCGTCAGACCGAAGGTGAAATTGCAATGGCCGAGTGTTTCACGGAAAAATCCGCTTGTCGCATTGAGCCTGCGTGCCGTTTGAAAAGCATTCTTGGCGAAGCATTAAGTGCCTTGTTCCTGGTGCTTGATGACTACACGCTGGCCGATCTCCTGGAAAAACCGCAAGACCACCTAAAAGCTATTCGTTGGAGAGAAAGTACGTCTTCGGTACATCGTACGGATTACTCAGAATTCGCCAAATAAGGCGACAAAATTCCGCCTGTAACCCGCATAAATACAGGTAGTGTTGTCGACTAATCAAGCGACGGCTGAGTAAATCAAGTTTATCGAGTTATAGATAAACGGACGATGGCACAACCGTATTCTCAAATGTCTTGCGTCCGCGCATTAATGAAGATGCAACTATCGACATGAAGCGACATCAAAAATTGCAGGAACTTTCCCGCCAGCACCACGGTGCGTTGCAGTTGGCGCTGAAAGCCAGACGCGCTGCACTGTCGGAGGATCAAACACAGATAAAAGTTTTATCAGCGGCTTGTTTCGCTGCATTTTACGCACAGCTGGACCCCCATTTTGCGGTTGAAGAGAACACCTTGCTGCATATCCTGCGCACCGCCAGTGAAGACAAACTCGTGGCACGGCTTGAATGCGATCACAAGGAACTTCGCCGTCTTTCAGTTCAATTACAGCAACCTGCCGCCATGACCTTGCTTAGTTTTGCCGAACTCCTGGCGTCCCATGTGCGTTTTGAAGAGCGCGAGATGTTTGTGGTTCTGGAAGCGCTATTAGACGGCAAATAAAAATTCCAATGAATTTTGATACGGGGCGAAGGGATTGCAGTTGTTTCTTAAACGCCACACACGCCACGCACTTGCTGACGTGAAATCATTAAGAAATTAAGAAATTGAGCAGCGAAAATTACTATTTGTTTATCAAGTTTACTAATGACTTATCAAGCTTTTGATGTAGATCAATTTACATTACTCCGAAGGGAAGTAGACTTGGATGGATAGTCTATGTTCTTCGAGCAAGGAATAGACTTCTGTTCAAAAAAGCCAATCGTGCGCTGTATGCGCCAATCATGATGGAGGGTAGGAACATGGCCGAAAATGACGATGACGATGTCCCGTTCATGCAGAAGCTTCTGGATAACAACTTCTTGCTACTGTTTTTGGGTGTTGCCTCACCTGGGCTCCTCTACATTTTGTGGGGCATCATCGACATCATGAACGTCCCGTTAGCCAAGTAAGCCGTTCAGTCATCTCTGGGAGAATCTAATGAGTGCAATTCTGCCGCCCTCAAATCGGCTCTGGTGGAAACAGCCCATCGACAAGGTCGAGTGGGCATGGATTGGTATCGCGTTTGTATGGGGCATGATCATGTTCGTGATGATGGTCTATTGGCACGTCTTCGGCAAACAGAACCTGTCGAACGAGGTTTACAAAACCACGCCGGAGATGTTCGCTGCCAAGGCCGAGAAATTCATTGCCGAAAACACCCTCCGCACCGAAACTGACCTTAACGGTCAGCAAGTACCGGTCGTTAAAATCCCCCCCGGCGGCGATGGCTTCCTGATCGCCCGACTGTGGAACTGGTACCCGATTCTGGAGCTGGAAAAGGGGCAGACCTACAAGATCCACCTCTCCTCGATGGATTACCTGCATGGCTTCTCGTTGCAACCGGTGAATATCAACATTGAGGTTATTCCAGGTTATGAGCATGTGGTCAGAATGACGCCGACCAAGTCGGGCACCTATGCGATCGTCTGCAACGAATACTGCGGCATTGGGCACCACACCATGCTTGGCCGCATTTACGTGAAATAAGAGGAGCACTGCGATGGCAACAACTTACCGTACCTGTCCGAGCTCCGGGTTGCAATTTGAAAACAACGCCGAAAAATTGATGCGTTGGCACGCTGTCGCTGGCGTGCTCTGGTTGCTCGTCGGCGGCATTACCGCGCTGCTCGTGATTCTCACCCGCTGGCCAGCAATCAAACTGCTGCCGGCCGACGAGTTTTACCTGATCCTCACCGCCCACGGCATCGACATGATCATCCTGTGGATTCTGCATTTCGAGATGGCGGTTCTTTTCTTTGCTTCGTCCACACTGCTGCGCTGTCGACTGGCGACACCCAAACTGGCCTGGCTTGGCTTCTGGCTGATGGTCATCGGCGGGATCGTTTGCAACGTCGCCATCTTCCAGGGCGGATCGAGCGTGATGTTCACCTCCTACGTGCCGATGCAGGCGGCGCCGCACTTTTACCTCGGTATCATCCTGGTTGCGGTAGGTGCTTTGATTGGTACCGGCATTTTCTTTGCCACACTGGTCGTCGCCAAGAAGGACAAGACCTACCAGGGCTCCTTGCCGCTAGTCACCTTCGGCGCCATGACTGCCGCGATCATCGCTACCTTCACCATTTTGTCTGGCGCGGCTATTCTGATCCCGACCTTCTTCTGGTCGATGGGCTGGATCAAGGAAATCGACGCCCAGTTGTACCGCATGGTGTGGTGGGGGCTGGGACATTCGTCACAGCAGATCAATGTGGCCGCACACGTTTCCATCTGGTACCTGACGGCGGCGGTAGTTTTCGGTGCCAAGCCCCTGTCGGAAAAAGTATCGCGCTTCGCGTTCCTGCTCTACATCCTCTTCCTGCAACTGGCCAGTGCGCACCACCTGCTGTCCGACCCCGGAATGAGCTCAGAATGGAAGGTGTTGAACACGTCCTACTTCATGTACTTCGCGGTCATGGCATCGATGATCCACGGGTTCACCGTGCCAGGCGCCATCGAGGCGGCACAGCGCAAGAAGGGCTACACCAATGGCCTTTTCGAGTGGCTGCGCAAAGCCCCTTGGGGCAACCCGGCCTTCTCCGGCATGTTCATTTCGCTGGTCGGTTTCGGTTTCCTCGGCGGCATATCCGGCGTAGTTCTGGGTACCGAGCAGATCAACATGCTGATGCACAACACCTTCTACGTTCCCGGTCACTTCCATACAACAGTCGTCGTCGGTACGACCCTGGCATTCATGTCAATTACCTACATCCTGGTTCCTACCCTGTTCCGGCGTGAAATGATTCTGCCCAAGCTGTGCCAGATTCAGCCCTATCTTTATGGCATAAGCATGTCGGTTCTCGGTCTTGTCATGATGGGTGCAGGTACGCTCGGCGTTTCCCGCCGGCACTGGGACATGGCCTTTTCCGGTGCACCGTTCCAGTATGAATGGCCGGGGGCAGCCTATCTTATGATGGGTCTGACTGGCGTCTTCGGGGTCATTGCCGTGGTTGGTGGCGGTCTGTGGATTTTACTCGTCGTGGGCTCTCTGTTATTCGGCAAGAAGCTCAATGGCGGCAAGGTTTCAGACAAGCCAACCCCGATCCCGTTGGATACAACTGCCGCTTCGGCCACAGCGCATACGGACAAGGACGACCACGTTGCCGTACCTGGCACGGTAGTACTGGCGTTGTTACTGCTGGTTACCTTCGTTCTCTACTACTTCGTTAACTGGAAATACCTGTCCGAAGTCTGGCTGTTGAGTTAAAACGGGTGGATTCTCCCACGCCAGTGGCGTGGGAGCCGGTTTCAATCGGGCTTGACAGTCAGGTTCGATTCAAGCGAGTTTTTCTCCTCCCTAATGAATTTTCCTTGAGCGCCTTTTAATAAAGCCCATGCAATCGACATCTCCTGCCAATCGCGCTTCCGGCATTTCAGTACGCACCATTATGGGCGTGTTCAAACTGCGCATTGGCATCGTCATTACTTTTACGGCACTGGCCGGACTTGCTGTCAGTCCGGGCGCCGGACTGAGTTGGTGGCAGATGCTCGTATTGACGCTTTCGGTGCTGATTTCGTCGGCCAGTGCCGGCGCCTTCAACCAATATTACGAGCGCGACCTCGACCCGCTGATGGCGCGTACCCGCAAAAGACCCTTCGCAACCGGCGAGATCAGCCATGGCCCGGTCTGGTTACTGATCATCGGCGCATTGTCGCTGCTTTCGGTAGGTGCTGCCTGGATTGCGCTCAATGTCTGGTCTGCGCTGTTTGTTTTTCTTGGCGCCTTCTTTTACGCCATCGTCTACACCGTTTGGTTGAAGCGCCACACCTGGCTCAACATCGTCTTTGGTGGATTGGCCGGTAGCTGGGCCGTTCTCGCTGGCGCGACTGCGGCTGACCCGCATATTGGAGCGGTTCCACTCGCACTGGCTTTCGTGCTTTTCCTGTGGACCCCCCCACATTTCTGGAGCCTGGCCATTGCCTTCAAGGATGACTACGCTGCAACCGGCATCCCCATGCTGCCGGTGGTCGTTGGTGACAAAAGGGCCGCACAGGTCATTTTTATCAGCACTCTGGCGCTGGTGGCCGCATCGCTCCTTCCCCTGGCCTTCGGGCTTGGCGCCATCTATTTTGCAGGTGCTGCCGCCGGCGGGTTTTTGTTCATCCAGAAAGCCTGGCTTTTGGCCAGGGACACCAACCGGAAAACGGCCATGACCTGTTTCCATGCCTCACTTATCCAGTTGACGCTGGTGCTCCTTGCCGCAATTATCGACGTCCAGTTTTAGCTTGCAGGTATTTCCTGGTGACCTTTCGAATTTTCGTCGCGTTCTTTGCAAGTGTTTCTGTCTTTTCTACGGTCCCGCTCGCTACTGCCGACACCGCCCCGGAAAAACCCAAGCTGACCGCTCGCCCGCAGGGTATCAATACGGGCGCCTCGCTAGCAACACTCGATGAAAAAGCAGCCTTTGAGCTCTCGCAAAGTGTGATCGGAAAGCCGGTCGGCGACTTTGTGCTTCTCGACCGTTCGGGCAAGCCCGTAGAACTCTCACGCTATCGTGGGAAACCGCTGTTGGTCAGCTTCATCTATACGGCCTGCTTTCAGATTTGCCCCACAACCACCCGCAATCTTCAGAAGGCGGTGCAAAACACGGTCAGTGTTCTTGGTGCAGACCGGTTCAACGTGATCAGCATTGGCTTCAACCAGCCGTTTGACTCTCCCCAGGCACTCAAGGATTTTTCTGTCAAGAATGGCATCAGCCTCCCAAACTGGGAGTTCCTGAGTCCATCGCCGGCAATCCTTGACGATCTGACCCGCAATTTCGGGTTCAGGGCCATGTGGCTACCCCCGGCTGGCTTCGACCATATGAATCAAGTCACCCTGGTTGATGCACAGGGCAGGATTATCCGGCAGGTTTATGGCGAGAAATATACCGCCGAAGACTTGGCTGAACCACTCAAAGTCATGATTGCCGGCTCGGCTATCCCCCCACAAGTCGGCACCCTGAAGGAGATCATGGCGCGCGTCCGAATTATCTGCTCGGTCTACGACCCGGTGACCGGCAGATACCGTACCAATTATTCCCTGTATTTTCAGTTCGCCGGTTTTCTCAGCTTCATGGGGTTCATGATTTTTCTCAGTATTAATTTCTGGAAAAACCGGCGCAGGAACGAAAAGAAGATTTACTGAAGCCAAGGCCAACGCGGTTTTAACTACCCTGCCAAACCTGACAAAGGAAGGTTAAAGGCCAAAGCTTCTTTGCGTACCGCCCGGTATTTCCTCCGAAATTGACCCGGGTCAAGTTGCTATGACTTGCGAGGGCTTATTATCAACGGCTAATGGTCAACCCTGCCCCCGCTTTATGGACGCCTCCACGTGAGCTTTCATGCCTCATTGCGCAATAACGCGCAAACTATCTTCCAGCACGCCGAGGAGTTTTTCGATGTGTCATTCGGAGGAAGCGGCAACCCGTTACGCCATCTCGGCGCCATGGGTCTGTATTTCCTCTGGATTGTTGTGGGAAGCGGACTGTACCTCTACACCGTGCTTGACACCAGCATTAATGGGGTCTACAGCTCGATCAGCGATCTCTCCCGTGAGCCATGGTATCTCGGAGGCATTCTACGCAGCCTGCACCGTTACGCAGCTGACGCCTTCATTCTGGTCATGGCACTGCACCTGGTGCGGGAATGGGCTTACGGACGCTATTTCGGTTTCCGCTTCTATTCGTGGGTAACCGGAGTCCCTATCCTCTGGCTAAGCTACGTTTCCGGCATCAGTGGCTACTGGATTGTTTGGGATCAACTGGCTCAGTTCTCGGCAACCGCCAGCACCGAATTACTCGACTGGCTACCCATCTTCAGCGAACCCGCAGCACGTAACTTCCTGTCACCCGATTCGCTCAATGACCGATTCTTCACCATGCTGATGTTCATTCACCTGGGCATTCCTTTAATGCTCATCCTTGGGCTGTGGGCCCATGTTCATCGCATCAGCCGGGTCGATTACCTTCCATCACGTCAGGTGATGCTCGGCACCCTGGGGACACTCCTGCTGCTCGCACTGATCAAACCGGCACTCAGCGATGCACCGGCAAATCTGGCATTGAGCCCCACGCAAGTCCGGCTTGACTGGTTCATGCTGTTCATTCATCCGATGACTGACATAACATCGCCAGCCATGGTCTGGATGATGTTGTTCGCCGCAACAGCCCTTCTTTTCATACTGCCGTTCTTGCCCCATCCCAATGCCGAACCCATTGCTGAAGTTGATGCGGCCAATTGCAACGGATGCAGCCGCTGCCTGGCCGACTGCCCCTATGCCGCTATAACGATGGGGCCGCATCCCGGTCGGCCAGGTTACAGGATTGCCATCGTCGCCGCCGATCTCTGCGCCGGTTGCGGCATCTGCGCCGGCTCATGTCCTTCATCGACCCCATTCCGCAAGCAGGAGCGGCTGTTGACCGGTATCGACATGCCACAACAAACCGTTAACGATTTACGCCAGCAACTCGAAGAGCAACTGGCCCAACTTGAGGGACGTACCAGGATAGTTGTTTTCGGATGCAACCGCGCCGCTAATGCCAGGCTGCTGGCAGCACCCGACACGGCGGTGATAAGCCTCCTATGCACAGGTGCACTGCCACCCGCGTTCGTTGAATACGCACTGCGTGGCGGAGCCGATGGTGTAATGCTTGCCAGTTGTCGTAGCGGCGGCTGCGATTATCGCCTCGGTGAGCGCTGGACGGCTGAACGACTGAGTGGACAGCGTGAACCCCACTTGCGCAGCAAAGTGCCTTTAGCCCGGCTGCACCACGTATTTGCCTCAGTCAATGACAACAAATTGCTTGCCGAAGCCTTGCATGAATTCAGGAAAAAAATCGAAATCCAGGGGCTTACCGACGACCCATTGCAACCCTACTATCGGAGAAATTCTCATCATGTCTAAACCCGCCGCCATCGTCGGCCAGATCATACTCTACGGCGCATTTGCCGTTTTCATCGGCTATTTCGCCACCTTTCCGCGCTACCGGCAAATCCCGGATGATGCCGCGTTGATCAAGCTCTCGATGAGCCACTTGGGCGACCGTGAATGTCGCAAACGCACTGCGGAAGAACTGGAGAAAATGCCGCGTAACATGCGGGCGCCACTCGAGTGTCCCAGGGAACGCTCCGACATCAAACTGGAAGTCGACCTGGACGGGGAGAAGTTGTTCAGTACGGTGATGCACCCTACCGGTCTTTCCAAGGATGGTGTCTCAACCATATACAAGCGGTTTGAATTAAAGGCCGGTTCCTATCGGCTGACGGTAAGAATGAATGACAATCTGATCAAACCCGGTTTCAATTACATCAAGGAGGAGCAAGTCACCCTGAAGCCTGGGCGGGTTCTGGTGATTGACTTCAATCCCGACAAGGGTGGCCTTTTCTTCAGGCAGTGAATCATGACTGGCTTACCCACCACCCGACTCGTCTCTTTCCTTCTTTTCTCCTGTAATTTCCTGAGCGGACACCTGTAATGGTCAAACTTCTTCAACAAATCGTGCGCTGGCTTTTCATGCGCATTGAGAATCTCTTCAATCTCGCTTTTGGCGAAAAGCTGAACCCCTTTTACCACCTTGGCACGATCAGCTTCTGGCAATTCTGGCTATTGGTCGGCTCCGGGCTCTACCTGTATATTTTTGCCGACACCGGGATCGATCATGCCTTTGAATCGGTCGAGCGTATCACCCATGAGCAGTGGTGGGCAGGGGGCATTTTACGCAGCATCCATCGCTATGCCACCGATGGAATGATCCTTACCATGCTGTTGCACATGCTGCGACACTTTGCCTATGACCGTTATCGTGGTTTCCGTTCTTTTTCATGGCTGACCGGCGTTGCTCTGCTGTGGATGGTTTACGTTGCCGGCATCAACGGTTTCATGCTGGTATGGGACAAGCTGGCGCAGTTCGTTGTGATTGCCACGGCCGAATGGTTCGATGCCCTGCCGATGTTCGGCGGCACGCTCATCCGCAACTTCATTTATCTTGAGAATGTTGGCAGCAGGCTATTTACGCTACTGGCGTTCATGCACATTGGCTTACCGCTGATTGTTGTCATCATCATGTGGGTGCATGTGCAGCGTGTGCCGCGTGCGCACATCAACCCGCCACGCCCGGTCGCTATCGCCGTCACCTTGATGTTTGTCGCCCTCGCTCTGATCAAGCCCATATTCAGCCAGGGTGGCCAGGCCGATATGGCGATCGTACCCACCAATATTGAATTTGACTGGTTCCAGTTGCCCGTTCTGGCCCTGGTCTATGTTTACGATCCGCTGCATCTGTGGTTTGGCGTCATGGGGCTCACCGGCCTGCTTTTTCTTGTCCCGTGGCTACCGCCCAAACGGCGCGGAACAGCTCAGCTTACAACACGGATCACCTTCCGTCCCGATCACAAGTCAGTGACGGCAAGATTTGGCGAAACACTGCTCGACGCCGGCCTGCGCCAGGATATCAACCTGCCCTACGAATGCCGGAACGGCGGTTGCGGCGTGTGCAAGTGCACGGTAGTGCAAGGCCAGGTCGATCCCGGACTGTATCAACCCAGTGCGCTATCTGCCGAAGAGATGGCGCAAGGGAAGGTACTCCTGTGCGCCGCCAGCGCACTCAATGACGTGGAAATCGAGTACGCCGTTAGTAGCTCAGAAAAGCGATTCCGCGAGTACAGCGCACGTGTTGTAAAACTGGAAAAACTCACTTACGACGTCATGCTTGTTCTTCTCAAACTGCCTGAAGAACAGCAGGTTTCTTTCAAGGCCGGGCAGTACATCAACATCATTCTTGAGGACGGTCAGCGGCGCTCTTTCTCCTTCGCCAACCCGCCGCATGATTGCGAATTCATCGAGCTTCAGATTCGCCTGGTTGAAGGCGGACGCTTCACCACCCATGTGTTCGAATCAATGAAAGTCGGTGATGAAATCCGCTTCGAGGGACCGTTCGGCGACTTCGCCCTGCGCGAGTCGGAACGGCCCATTGTATTCGTGGCCGGCGCCACAGGCTTCGCACCGGTCAAGAGCATGGTAGAGGACGCCTTCGAACGCGGCCTGAAGCGGCCAATTTACCTATACTGGGGCGTCAAACAGTTACGTGACCTCTACCTGCCGAAATTGCCGCAACGCTGGGCCAGCCAGCACGCCAATTTTCACTTCATCCCGGTGCTTTCCGAACCGGCACCGAAAGACGACTGGCACGGCCGTACCGGCCTCGTCCATGAAGCCATCCTTGCCGATTTTCCTGAACTCAAGGGGTATGAAATATACGCCTGCGGATCGGTAAAGATGGTCGAATCCATTTTTCCCTTCCTCAAAAAACAAGGCGCCGAGGACGGTGCGTGTTTTTCCGACGCGTTCTCGGTATCGGCACGCTCGATGGCCTTCCAGCCGAAATAGGTCTCGGCTCCTCTGATCGGGTCGTTCTACTTCCCGATCAGCCTTTCTAACACTGGCCCAAGCAGCGTTTCATCGAGAGGTCCGAGATGGGTTATTTCGACGTGCCCATCGCGAGCGATCACCAAGGTCAAGGGCAAGCCCTTGATCTCCAGAAACAAACTCTGATTGGTGAAGTCTGAGACCAGCAACGGATAGGCTACGGGCGTTGTTGAGGCAAAAGCCTGCATTTTTTCAACATCGTCGAGGCCGATACCGATGAACTGCACCCCCCAGCCCGCGTAGTGCTCCTGCAAACGGGAAAAAAACGGCATTTCTCTGACGCAGGGCGCACACCAACTGGCCCAGTAATTGACCACCAGCACCTTGCCGCGCCACTGAGCGATAGGCTGTGGCCGACCGGCAAGATCGGGCAGAGTCAGGGAAAAGAGGCTATCAACCGCTTTTTGCGTCACTTCCGGCGAAAGCTTAGGCGCGGCCACCAGCCCCGGCGGAATGGCATCGCTTGGCGGTGGGGCCATCACCAACGGGCGATACACCAGCACCGCGACGGTGGCCAGTGTCGCCATGCCGGCGAGTACCGCCAGCGCCAGCCTCTGCGAGGGCTTCATCGGGTGTTGCGGGCGGACATGATTTTCAGGCAGACCAGCACAAACATCAGGCCACCGATGATGGCGATCAGTCCGCCCAGACCCATCATGCCCATACCGATTTTCTGTGGCAGTGTGGTCAATGCCTGCTCCGCACCCGCCACCTTGCGCTGCACACCATAGCCTCCCGACCAAGCCAGACCGAGTACGTGAATCAACTGACCCGCGCCATACACATAAGGCTGCCAGAGAGCCATCCGGCCGTCTGCCTTGGCGTACCCGAGCACAGGCAACAGGACATAAACCAGACCCATGAAGGCCAGGGTCACACCGACGGTCGTTCCATGATAATGCGCTGGGATAACCACATTGGCCCCCTTGATCATGTAACCGAGTATTCCCCCCAGGGCAAACAGGATGAAAGAGGCGACAAAAGCCGACTTGGGCGGACTGCTGGGTACTCCTCGCACACTCCAGAGTGACAATGCGGCCAACAAAATGAGTGGGCCCATGTAGGGATGCCCCCAGATCATCAACTTTGCAAAAAGCTCCATGTGCGTCAGGGAACCTGGCGGCACGGCTAGATAAAACACGGGAACCGCCAGCAAGGGCAGTGCAGCGACCAAAAACAAAACGGATAACGCGCGCGGCGAGACCATTGGTGGGCGACCGAGATAATCAGCAATCCAGAACCAAGCCACGACCATGAGCAGCGCATGCTGAAATTGCAGGACGTGGCCGCCACCCCAGAACAAAACTTCATAATAAATTTTTTCCTCAATCCGGGGCACGACAGACCACGACCAAAAAATGGCGGCCAGCGCGAGGAAGGCCGCAATGGCTCCGAGGAATGCTGCGAGCCGCAGGGGTTGAGCAAGGAAAGGGCTTGGCCAGGTGGTGAACAGCGCTCGCAAAACAGTAAGTGCGAAACCAGCGCCACAAATCCACAGCGCAGCAAAAAACAAGGGTTGCTGAAGTACCGGTATGTAGTTGTTGAGTACCGGTTCGGCACCGGGAAAGAACGGGGACACGGTCATCACCGCAGTGCCCAAGGCCGCTAGAACGAAACCACTCCAGCCCATCCACGCCAGGTTGGCATTGCCCAGCGCGGTCCAGATCACCCCTGCAAATGCCATGAACCAGATGGCTACCGAAAGATCCACGTGCACCACCAGAGCGGCCCGGAAAAATTCCTTCAGCGGAAAAATATCCTGTATACCGGGAGTGCGTGACAGGACCAGCAGGAGGGCCAGCAGTCCGGAACCTATCAGGGCCAACAAATTCAGCCATAGCCAGGCTCGTGCCAGTGCTGCGGGTTTGCCGGAGGGCCCCAGGGTAACTTGAGTATTCACAGACGCCTCGCGAAATAGAGCAGAGTACTCAAACGTCAATCCCGCACAACGCATTAACCCATCGACACCCTGCAATGGAAGTGTGTCATAGCCTCGCTTCATTAAAATTGATAAATATCAAAGTTAAATGAGGCCATAAGTACATAATGGGAACGTCCAGCAAAGAATGGCTGGGTTACAGGTATATGACCAACAATTCAACCCCGGGAGGATTTATGACGAAATTCTATGGAATAGGGCGCCGACACGGATTGATGATTGCTCTGGCGCTAGGCCTTGCATCATCAAATGCTTTTGCTCAAGACAAGCCAAAAGTGAGTCCGGAGGAGGCAGGCTATGCGGCGAGTGGTACCTCCCCGCTCGGTGAGGCCGAGATGCACCAGAACATGAATCCCAAAGCCCCTGCCATGACCAAGGCAGAATTTGAGGGTGCCAGGAAAATTTACTTCGAGCGTTGCGCCGGCTGTCATGGCGTTTTGCGCAAGGGCGCAACCGGCAAACCGTTGACTACTGACAAGACTCTCGCCGGCGGTACGGAATATCTCAAGGTTTTCATCAAATATGGCTCTGCCGGGGGCATGCCGAATTGGGGAACCTCAGGCGATCTCACCGACGCCGAAGTCGACATGATGGCGCGCTATATTCAGCAGGAGCCGCCGACCCCGCCCGAATGGGGCAAGAAGGAAATGCTGGCCTCGCAGAAAATTACCGTTCCGCCGAGCCAGCGCCCGACAAAACAAATGAACAAGCTCGATCTCGGCAATCTCTTCTCGGTCACTTTGCGTGATTCCGGGGAGATCGCACTGATTGACGGTAAGACCAAGCAAATTGTCAAAATCATCAAAACCGGCTATGCAGTGCACATTTCACGCATGTCAAAATCAGGGCGGTATTTGTACGTAATCGGTCGTGATGCCCGACTGAACCTGATCGACTTGTGGATGCCGGAACCGACCAACGTTGCCGAAATAAAAGTTGGCCTCGAAGCCCGATCGGTCGAAACGTCGAAATACAAGGGATACGAAGACAAGTACGCTATTGCCGGCACCTACTGGCCGCCACAATACGTGATCATGGAAGGCGACACACTCACCCCGCTGCGAATTGAATCGACACGTGGCGTGACTGTGGATGAACAGGAATTCCATCCTGAGCCGCGCGTGGCGTCCATCGTCGCTTCGCACTATCACCCCGAGTTTATCGTCAATGCCAAGGAGACCGGCAAGATCATGGCGGTGGACTACAGTGATCTCAAGAACCTGAAGGTTACGACCATGGACGCTGCGCGCTTTCTGCACGATGGTGGTTTCGATTCTACGGGGCGCTACTTCATGGTGGCGGCCAACGCTTCGAACAAGATCGCTGTCGTCGATACCAAGGAAGACAAGCTGGCGGCGTTGATTGATGTGGGCAAGATTCCCCACCCAGGTCGTGGTGCCAATTTTGTGCATCCAAAGTTTGGACCGGTGTGGGCTACCAGCCATCTTGGCGACGAGTCGATCAGCATGATTGGTACCGACCCGATCAAGCACAAGGCACAGGCCTGGAAGGTTGTGGAGTCGATAAAAGGTCAGGGTAGCGGCTCGCTGTTCATCAAGACCCATCCGAAATCGAAGAATCTGTGGGTCGATACCCCGCTTAATCCCGATGCCAAGATCAGCCAGTCAGTTGCCGTTTTCGACATCAACGCTCTGGACAAGGGATTTGAAATCTTGCCCATTGGCGAGTGGTCGGGTATTGCCGACGATGGTGCAAGACGCATTGTTCAGCCCGAGTACAATCAGGCAGGCGATGAAGTCTGGTTCTCGGTCTGGAGTGCGAAGGACAAGCAATCCGCCGTAGTTATTGTTGACGACAAGACGCGCAAGCTGAAAGCCGTGATCAAAGACCCAAGACTGGTCACCCCGACGGGAAAATTCAATGTTCATAACACGCAACATGATGTGTACTAGGTCGTAAGCTGTTGCCGATGACAAACGGGGCCATGTGCCCCGTTTGTCATTTGCATTTGTTGATCTGCCTCAACACCATTTTTTATGGTGATTTGTTCAGCGTTTCCATGCAGTATTAATTAAAAGTGATATAGCCTGATCTTTTGCTCTCGCCTGGCGTGATCCAGCATACTTGCCTCAACCGCCAACTAATGCAAGCATTGCGCATCATTAATGCTGGCGCTTCCGGAAGTCCATCATGCATGAAATACAGAGTATCAACATTGAAACGCTACTCTCGCATGTGCCGCTGTTTAACGGGCTTGAAGCCAATGAAATTGCCCGCATTGCGCGTGGAACGCGCGAGGTACATGCGCTTCGCGGCGACATCCTGTTCCACAAGGGCGACATCGCAATGGGTTTTCATCTAATCGTCTATGGGCAAGTGAAACTGGCCTTCACCTCAGCGCAAGGCGGCGAGAAGGTGGTGGACATCCTCGGCCAGGGGCAGTCCTTTGGCGAAGCCGTGATGTTCATGGATAAGCCCTACATGGTTTATTCGCAAGCGCTGAGCGATTCACAGCTCCTGCACATTTCAAAAGCCGTTATCCTCGACGAACTGGAAAAAGACCCTAGGCTGGGTCGCAAGATGATCGCCGGACTTTCCATCAAGCTGCATCACCTGATTACCGATGTCGAATCGTATTCGCTGCACTCGGGTCGCCAGCGCATCATCGGCTACCTGCTGCGCGACAACCTGGACAGCGACGAGAAATCGCTGAGCGTCACGCTGCCGACTAACAAGGGCGTCATCGCCTCACGCCTCAACCTCACGAAGGAACACTTCTCGCGCATCCTGCACGAACTCTCCGAAAAAGGGCTGATCGTCGTTGACGGGCGCAAGATAGGCATTCCCGATGTCGAGAAGCTACGTTGCCACGATCACTGATTCCGCCACAAAATCCTCATGAAAGGAGCACAGGCCACCTGCAAGCTTTATCCGAGCAAACGGCTGACCGGCTCTGTCATATTTTCTTCACCTCTCGCGCCCAGCGCACCGGATTCTGATGCCCATGCGTGAACAAGCTCTCGACTATCGGCTGCTCAACGATTTTCAGCGCAATTTTCCGCTCTGCCAAGCCCCCTTTGCCGAGCTCGCAGCCACGCTGGGCGTGGCTGAAGGGGCGGTGCTGCGCATGCTCGAACAGTTGCGCCGCGACGGAAAAATCGCCCGCGTTGGCGCCGTATTCGCCCCGAACCGCATCGGCGTCAGCACCCTCGCGGCGATGGCCGTCGCGCCGGAAAAACTGCGCATCGTGGCCGACACCATCAGCCGATTTGCCGAAGTCAATCACAACTACGAACGCGAACATCGTTACAACCTGTGGTTCGTTGTGATCGCCGGCTCGGAAGGGCGTTTGCAGGCGGCGCTGGGCGCTATTGAAGAGGCCGCGGGTTATCCCATGCTCAAGCTGCCGCTGGTACAGGAATACCACATTGACCTCGGCTTCCCGCTCGACGGCCAGAGCGAGAAACGGCGGGTGCCGGTGCCACCCGTTACCCCCTTTACTCCGCCGACACCGCTTGGCGAACTCGAGCGACGTTTGGTGATGGCCCTGCAGGAAGGGCTGCCGCTCTTCATCCGGCCGTTCCAGATCCTCGCCAGCCGTGTCGGCTGCGACGAAAGCGAAGTCCTCGAACGCATCGGCCGTTGGTGCGAAGAGGGCATCATCAAGCGTTTTGGTGTCGTCGTGCGTCACCACGAACTGGGCTACAAGGCGAATGCCATGCTGGTGCAGGATATTCCGGATGCGCTGATCGGAGAAATCGCTGCAACGCTGGCGCACGAGCCCGGTGTGACCTTGTGCTATCAAAGTCCACGCGTGCTACCGGAGTGGCCATACAACCTTTTCTGCATGATTCACGGTCAGGTGCGTGACGAAGTTGAGGCCAAAATTGCTGAATTGCGAACCCGGCTCAAGCTCACCGGCTACGCGCACGACACGCTGTTCTCGATTACCCGCTTCAAGCAGACCGGTGCCCGCTATGCGTGAGAGGGTGGCGATCAATCAGATTGACGAAATCGAGCGTGCCATCATCGATCGGCTGCAAGGGGGATTTCCTGTTTGCGAGCAGCCCTTCGCCGAGGCGGCGGTAGAGCTTGGTATCGACGAAGAGGAGCTGCTGTCGCGTTTGCGAGGATTGCTCGAGGCGCGCGTGTTGACTCGCTTTGGTCCGATGTTTCAGGTTGAGCGTATGGGCGGTGCGTTTGTTCTCGCCGCGATGTGCGTGCCTGATGAAGACTGGGAGCGCGTTGTGGCCACCGTCAATTCCTTTCCCGAAGTTGCTCACAACTACCGGCGTGAAAGTGAGAAATGTTGCAACTTCAATATGTGGTTCGTGCTCGCCACTGAGACACCCGGCGGGATCGACAGAGCAGTCAGCAAGATTGAAGAGGCAAGTGGCTTGCCCGTCTATGCCTTCCCAAAAATCAAGGAATACTTCGTTGAAATGAAATTGCAGGTGCGCACATGAACAGCGAGGACGACGAGATTGACCGCTGCCTGGTGATGGCTACTCAGAATGGATTGCCCCTGGTTTCACGCCCCTACCAACTGCTTGGAGAACAACTTGGCATTTCTGTCGAAGAGGTCATGCTACGCTTGAAACGCATGTTGGCCAGTGGTGTTATTCGGCGTATTGGGGCCGTACCCAATCACTACGCCATCGGCTACACGGCCAACGGCATGAGCGTGTGGGACGTGCCGGACGATCGCGTTGACGAACTCGGCGCGCGCATTGGAGAACTCGATTTTGTCACTCATTGTTACCACCGCCCGCGCCAGTTGCCGGCGTGGCCATACAACCTTTTCGCCATGGCGCATGGTAGTTCGCGTGAAGAAGTGCTGGGCAAGGTTGCACACATCGCGACGCTGCTCGGCGCAGACTGCCGTGCCTACGATGTCCTGTTCTCGACGCAGATACTTAAGAAGACGGGTTTGCGGATTGGTATTTGAGGAAATTGAAGTCGCCGACGGGCGCAACAACGTACTCCTGTTCGAAAAGCTCAGGTTCGAGCACGCGGGAGTGCGTCGCCGTTCCCAGGAACATGGCCGGTGTTTCCTTTCGGTTTGTGCCGGCAAGATAGGCTTGGTAATGCGCCGGGGAACGCAGTAGCTGTTTCACCCCGGAGGTGGAGGCGCACGAACGGTCCGCGTGATAAGCCTCATTCGGAATGTCAGGACGGCAATGGAGTTCCCCATGGTTGAACAACGCCAACAGAGACGGAATAACAACTTCTTCGGGGATGATCACCAGCCCGGTGGCATGCGGAGGATTTGATGCTCGCCGCGTAGTGGCTCAGGTTCTAGCTGGTACTCAAATGCCCCGATCCGGTCTCCTTATGGAGGCTGGGTCGCACGGGCCAGGCCGGCGACGCCGGCGGTGTTAAGGAATTGGCGTCGCGTGGTTACGGACAGAACTTCGGTTTGTTGTCATCGCTCATGATTGCACTCCCTCAAAGATTTGGGCACTCCGCAAGCCATCATGAGCATTACAGAACGCCTGGATTCGCGAAGATTCGCCTCGCAGACAGCGGCACGGGTCGGTGCGCCACTGAAAAAAATCGGAAACAGGGTGGGATGAATGGGCCGCAGAGCACACCACACATTGAAACGGCACTTAATTGAACATGCCTTGAGCCTTCATGTGGTCACAACCGTTCTGGCGTGGCGCTGGCAGGGCTTGCCCTTTTTCCCTGGCGCGCGCTTCCATGGTCTTGTGTTGCTCGGCCTGAGCGGCCTTGCACCCGTCATAGCTATTGGCTGACATTATTTTGTTCTGATGGGCAGTGCGTTCCTCAGCGCTCATCATTGACCAGCCAAGCATATTGTCCTGGTTGAAATGCAATCCTTTCCTGCTCCCTGTTGACCCATTCCCTGAGCCAGGTCTCATTTCGGCTCCCCGGGGCAGCACCCTGCATGCCACAACTTGAGAACTTCATGGATGACGGTAACGCCCAACCCGCCTCGGCGGCAAAGTGGGCCGCCTCGCTTCAGAACAGCGTGAAACCTTATGAGAAGACCGACAGCAACCGAAGAGTACGGCCACCCTGGCCATTGCCTTCACCCGCGCATCCGCTCTCAATGTTTTCATGGTCTCGACCCTGATTGAACGGCGCTGTAAGGGTCAGAGGCTCAAGCCCTGTCCGACCTCTTCTTCGGTCCGGCCGTCCCGGATGTGGTAGATCCGCTTGAAGGTCGGGATGATCTTCTCGTCGTGGGTCACGACGATGATCGCCGTGTGGAACTGCGTTGCCATCTGGTTAAGAATGCGCACCACCGCCAGTGCTCGTTCGCTGTCCAGCGGTGCCGTGGGCTCGTCGGCCAGGATCACCGGCGGCTGGTTCGCCAGCGCCCGTGCGATCGACACACGCTGCTGCTCACCACCGGAGAGCTCGGACGGCTGCGCCTTGGCACGGTGCCCGACGTCCAGCGCCACCAGCAGTTCGAGCGCCCGCGCGCGTGCCTCGTCGTTGGAACGACCGGCGAGCATCGGCAACAAGGCGACATTGTCGGTAACGTCCAGGAACGGAATCAGGTACGGCGCCTGGAACACAAAGCCGATGCTGTCGCGGCGTAGCGCGCGCAGGTCCGGGATCTTCCAGCCATCGTCGTAGATGGTCTGCCCACCGAGGATCATGCGGCCAGCCGTCGGTTCGATGACCGCCCCCAGGCACTTGAGCAAGGTGCTCTTGCCCGAGCCCGACGGACCGATCAGACCCACCACCTCACCTGGCGCCACGGTCATGTTGACGTCCTTCAGCGCGTCGACCGCCGTGTCGCCTTCGCCATAGCGCTTGCGCAGGCCTTCGATGCGGATGCCGGCGTCGATCATGTCAAGTGCCCTCAGCCGCCGATGGCCGCAGCCGGGTCGACCTTCAGGGCCGCACGGATGGCCAGCGTGCTGGCGAGTGCGCAGATGAGCATCACAGCTACCAGTCCACGCACCGCGTCGCCGGGCTCCAGAAGAACGTATTTGGGGAAGATGGGAGCCCACAACGTCGCGGCCACCTTGCCGACGATGAAGCCGATCAGGCCCAGGCCCAGTGCCTGTTGCAGGATCATGCCGGCGATGGTGCGGTTACGTGTGCCGATCAGCTTGAGCACCGCGATCTCGCGGATCTTGCCCAGCGTCATCGTGTAGATGATGAACGCCACGATGGCCGCGCTGACCACCGCCAGGATGACCAGGAACATGGCGATCTGCCGGGCCGAGGTGGCGATCAGCTTGGCGATCAGGATCTCCTCCATCTGCGCGCGCGTGTAGGCCTCCAGGTGTTTCCAGCGCCGGATCGGCTCGGCCACGCTTTCGGCCGGCACGCCGGGCTGCACCTGCACCAGCACCGTGTTGACATTGTGGTTGGCGGCCTGCGAGGCCTGGATCGCCTCCAACAGCCCGGGCACCCCAGGCCGGTTGAGCGCCGGGTTGGCTGCGGTGCGGGCGCGGTCATTCAGGATGGCGTCATTGTCCTTCAGGAACTGTGCTTCCTGCGCGTCCTTGAGCGGTATGAAGACCATCGGATCCCCGCCGGACGACACCATGCGCCGGGTCAGGCCCACCACCGTGTAATCGTGGCGTCGGATACGGATGCGCTCGCCAAGCGCAAAGCCGGTACGCACATCGACCACGGCTTCGTAGTGGCTGCGCGTGATGTGGCGGCCCGCCACCAGGTAGCCGGGTTCGCCGGGTTGACCAGGCTCGAAACCGACGATCATGGCGCGCACTTCCTGGCCGTCGCGGGCTTCGCCCTGTCCCTGGCTCTGACGCACCTGCATCGTCAGGTAGGTAACGTTGGCGGCGCGCGCCACACCCGGCAGGCCGAGTACGCTGCGCACGACGTCGTCGCGCAGGCTGGACGACTCCGCGTAGGGCCCCTGTGTGTCCTGCTGCACCACCCAAAGATCGGCGCCGCTGTTGTCGAGCAGGGCTTGCGCATCGTCCACCATGCCGCGGTAGATTCCGGCCATTGACAGGGTCACGCCAATCAGCAAGCCAAGGCCGATGCCGGTGAGCACGAATTTCCCCCAGGAGTGCAGGATGTCGCGCCCGGCGAGGCTGATCATGGCTTGCTGCCGGCGAGCGTATCGACCACCTTGATGCGGCTGTTGGCCGAGAGGTCTTTCTCGCTGAAGACCACCACCTCGTCACCGGCTTTCAAGCCCTCAAGTACCTGTACCTGGCCGTCCAGGCTGGTCTGCCCGATGCGCACTGGAGCGAAGTGGAGCTTTCCGCCCTCGAGACGCCAAACACCGACCTGGTCGGCCTGACGTCGAATGGCGGGGTTGGGCAGCAACAAAGCCGGGGCCGTGGCCGGCAGTGTCAACGTGACCTCGGCCAGTTCGCCAGTGGACAGGCCGGAGGGCAGCGTTTCCAGGGCCACCAGGGCCACGCGCTCTTCGGTGATGCTGTCGCTGGTGGTCTCCACTCTGGCCACCTTGCCGGTCAGGGGCACAGACGGATTCGAGCGCAGAATGATCGAGGCGGGCAACCCCTTGATCAGACCGGCCGACCGGCCCTGATCCAGCCGCACTCGAATCCACAAAGACTCCGGTTCCATGAGCCGCAGAACAGCTTGCCCCGCCACCACGGTTGACCCTGCTTCGGCGTCGCGGCTGATCACCACTCCCTGGGCTGGCGCCCGCAAGCGCACGTTGTCGCGCTGCTGCTGCAGGCCCGCGAGCTCAGCCTCCAGGCGTTGGGTGTCCTTGTGCGCGGCGGCCAGGTTCGCGTCGGCGGTGGTCACCGCCGCATCGGCCGAGGCATGCTCCTGCTGTTTGGCCTCGACGGCGCTGGCATTCATGAAATTCTGCGCACCCAGTTCGACATAGCGACGCGCCGTGTTGGCCGCCAGTACGCTACGGGCCTGGGCGTCCCGTCGCTGCCCCTGCGCCGCAGCGATGACGCTGGCCGCGCGTGCGATCGAGGCCTCCAGGGCCGCGGCACGCTCGTCCAGATCTACCGGGTCCATCTCGGCCAGCAATTGACCGGCCGTGACCGTGTCACCGACATCGACCAGCACCCGGCTGACACGTCCGGCAGCGGTCGGCCCGATCAGGTAGGCGAGGCGCGCCTCGACGGTGCCGATGCCGAACAGCGACGGCGACAGGCTGCCGACGGTGGCCTGGGTCACCGTCACGCGGGTAGGTGCCAAGGGGCCGGAGCGCATGACCACGTAGGTCAGCGCCACGATCAGTAGCACACCCAGCAGACCCAGGCCAAACCGGAGCGACCAGTTCGTGGGGAGCTTCATGGGGCCGCCCGGATGCCGCGAAGATATATGGCTAACACGCACTCCGCCTGTGCCTTCATCGCCGCTGGTTTGCCCGTCAACATCGACTGCATCACGAGGCCCTGGACAATGCCGACAATGAGCGTAGCCGCAGCTTCCTGGTCGAGCCCGACCGGCAACTCGCCCGTCTTCATGCCGGCCTTGAACTGTCCCAGCAGAAGTTGCCGGTAGGCCTGAAGAAGCGCCCGGACTTCCTGCTTGATCAAAGAATCGGCCGGTTGCTGCAATTCGTGGAAAATGATTCTGGGCGCGCCAGGATGCGCGATCACGAAAGCCACATGGGCATGGAACATCCCTTCGAGCGCTCGCACTGCCGAGGTCTCTGACCGTGCCGCTTCGTCCAGCTTCAGCAGCAATCGCTCGCGCACCCATTTCATCGTCGCCAGCCAGATGGCGTCCTTGGTGGGGAAGTGCTTGAACACGGCGCCCTGGGTGATCCCGATGGCGGTGGCAATGTCGCTGGTGGTGATCGACACCGGACTGATCTCTTGGGCCAGCTTTAACGCGGCCGCGACGATCTCCGCCTGGCGCTCCTCGGTGGTTAGTCTGGTTTGCATGTGAGTCAGTCCTTGGAATTTCAAGTAAGTTATTACATACTTACCACAATGCTCGATACAACACAATCCGCCAGCCCATCCGCCAGCCCATCATTTGCCCCTTCATTCCCGCATTTCCGCAAGCCGTTCGTTGAGGCGAGGGGGAAAGGATTTGAACCTGAGACGTAAAGCCAAAACACCAAGGAATAGGCGGGTTGCTGCAAAACTCGTGGGAGTGCGAGGGGCGCCGGGATGCGCGATCACAACAGCTACATGGGCACGGAACACCCCTTCGCTCAGGCCGCGATCTCGATCAGCGCCGGGTCTTCGGCATGTTCGGTCAGGATGACCTGCACCCAGCCTTGCCAGGCGTCGGCGAATGTGCGCCGTGCCGCGGTGGACGCCTGCGGCGCAAGGGCGTCGCGTAGCAACTCGCTGATGCTGGCGGGCGGCGGTACCGCCTGTGGCCGATGCGACAACTCGACCGATCGACCGTTGTCCAGCCGCGTGAAACGCATTTCACCGCGCATCGGCACACCAAAGCGCAGCAGGCCATTGCGCGCGAAGCGACCGGCCAGCCCTTTGAAGCCGCCCTCATTGGCCGCACCGGTGACCAGGCCCGCCACGCTGGCGATGACGCCGGCTACTCCCTCGTCGATGGTCTGGCGCAACTCGACGCGTATCTCGCCGCGCCGAGGGGTTTCACCCGGATACAGCCGCGCCAGCGCCGCACGCGTCATCAGCCAGGCGCCGGCTACTGTAGGACACGAGTGGCCGGTGACCTTGACGGCATCGACGTAGCAGTACTCGATCAGCCCGCCCTCGACCGCGCCGAGCGTCTCGGCCAGCGGGTCGGCCACGACGATCGCCGGCACCGCATCGAAGAAGGCGGGCGTTTGCATCGCCGCCATTGTCACGCTGCCACGGGCGCGTGCTGGCCCAGCCGCTGCCGCATCAACTGGCCGACCAGCACCGCAGCCGGGTACATCACCTCTTCCTCGGTGCGTGCATGTTCGACCAGGTCCTCGGCGAACGCGACGATCTCGGTTCGGCCGGCGCGCGCAGCGGCCTCCTGCAGGGTCTTCAAGGCGGCGACGATGGTCTGGTGCTCAGCCAGCATCTGCGGCAACTCAGCCTCGAGCTGCTCGGTTAACATCAGCACCTCGGCCATCTCGGCGTTCCATTCGCAGCGTGCCAGTGCGGCGAGCAGCCCCAGCGGAGGTAACGCGATCTGGTCTTCCTTGACGAAGTGCGGTTGCATCAGGCGCGCCAGCGTAATCGCCGCTTCGCCGACTTCGCCGCCGGCCTGTGTGGCCTGGCGCAGCCGATCGTGCGGGGCTTGGTGTTCGTGTTGCAATGGCAGGGGAATCGTGAAATTCATGTTGTATATCTTTCGGTGTCAGTTAACATTGCGGATCGGCTTGAAGCCGGGGTGATCGAAGTGGCTGCCGTACTGATTAACCGCCTGCGCCACCTTGACCAGGCCGAGCACCGGGCGGGACTTGGCAACCTTGCCTGCCATCGCGTCGGTTCCCGCACCCAGATCGGCGATTACCAAATGCAGCATCGCGTCGGCATCGGGTTCGAGTTTGCAGTTGGTGACGATGCCGCCGAGCTCGGCTTCGATCTGCGTAGCAAGCTTGCGGTATTGGGCCGGCGTGAGCTTGCCGGCTTGCGCGGCGCCAAGCTGTGGTTCGACCAAGCCTTGGATACGGTCCATGCCGGAACGAAGCGGCTCGTCGGTGGCCCACTTGCGGCCATGATTCAAGCTTAGCTTGTGCGGCTCGGCGGCATGGTGGTCGTGCGTGATCGTCTGTGCAAGTGTCGGTGTGCTCAGCAAGGTAAGCATCGCGGAGGCCGCGACGGCGGTGGTCAACAAGATTCTATTCGGCGTCTTCACGGGTATCTCCTATCGGGTCGGTGGCAGGTTACTTTACCTTGGGGGCATTGCGTTGCACTGTCTGTGCGCCAACGCACGGTTCGACGGCAGTGCTTTCATATGTGAAAACTAATTCAATAAAATGCATAAAGCATTCGCCTGAGAGCATAGCGGGGCCAATCCAGAAGGGCCAAGTCACCTTGTGGCTGATACGAGGGCCATATGGCGGATTCACGGCAGGCTTTCAGGGTGCGCAGCGCATGCCTGAAGCGTTGTTGGCCACGCTCCAGCATTTCCGACGGCGCACCGTAGAGCGCGCATCCGTATGGTGCAGACTCTTCCACCGCAAGAAAGATGAAGTCGAAATCGCGCTGGAACACCGTGCGCAATCCTTCGAGATAAACCGCTGCTTGCAGGTCGTACTCATAATTCACAGCGGCCCGGGCAAAGGCCGCGGGTGACGCATCGACCGTTTTCTTTACGTCGAGGCAAATCCCGGTACCCAAGTCAATGCACAGGCAATCCGGACGGATTTTCAGCCAGATACCCGTGTCTTCGTCTTGCCAGATCAGGGTGTGTTCAACCAATCCGGCCTGCAATAAGGCCATGGCCGATTGGTGCTGACTGACGCTGCACGCAATGCCTTCAAGCGTGGCGAACTGATCGGGCGTCAGGATTTTGCGGTGGGCGTTGGCGATTTCGAAGGCTTTCCACTCTTTGGATCGCTTGTCGCCGACGGGCGCGACAACATACTCCTGTTCGAAAAGTTCAGGTTCGAGCAAGCGGGAGTGCGTTGCCGTTCCCAGGAACATGGCCGGCGTTTCCTTTCGGTTTGCGCCGGCAAGATAGGCTTGGTAGTGCGCCGGGGAACGCAGTATCTGTTTCAGACCGGAGGTGGAGACACACGAACGGTCCGCGTGATAGACCTCATTCGGTATGTCAGGACGGCAATGGAGTCCCCCATGGTTGAACAATTCAAGCAGAGACGGGATTACAACTTCTTCGGGGGTGATCACTTCGGCCAGTGCGCTCATGATGGATCTCCAGACAGTGATCCTATTTTGAAGAAACGCAGCATCTATTTCTGGAAAATCTTTTGAACGGGACGAACCGTCATGGTTTTGGAGGAACTTCATCCCCTCTTGTTCTTCGGGATGTCGGCGACCTAAGTTATCTTCCCTCCGGTGTAGTGCTGGGCACCATCGAGTTCAGCGTGGATTTAGGAAAACTGCATCCTCGTCATCGACCAGCAGTGCCAAACCCCCGAGGAAATCGAAACTGTGTTCCGCACCTGCAGGCCAATATGGATGAGGGCATCCGCATGCGCATGGACGACACGCGCCTCCTTGCCGACAACTGGAGTTCATCATGGTACCCGTAAGCAGACGATGGCAAAATGGTGACAAACAGCTTTCGCCGAGGGTTAAATGAAAAGAACGCTATTCCTTGTTCGTCATGCCAAGTCGAGTTGGGATGATGTTGCGCTTCCTGACAAGGAGCGGCCATTGGCCGACCGTGGAAAACGTGACGCGCCAATGATGGGAAAACACTTGGCAAAGCGCCAAGTGAAACCAGACTTAATCTTGTCCAGTCCCGCGCGGCGCGCGCTTTCGACGGCGGAAATCATCGCCAAAGAGCTCAACTACAGGGCTGAGGATATCGTTGTGGATGACCGACTGTATGCCACCGAGGCCGAGACACTGCTTGGCGTGATTGGTGAACTCGGTGACAAGCTGAAGTGCGTGATGCTTTTTGGCCACAACCCCGAGTTCACCGACCTTGCGCATCGTTTGTCCAACGAGCCTGCCCTCATGCCAACGTGCGCGGTCGCACAGCTCACGTTCGAGACGACGTCATGGTCGTCCATCGGTTCGACAAAGCCAGCGGAAGTCCTCTTCGACTACCCGAAGAAAGGGTAGGTAAAATCGCTCGGCGGCAGCACGGTGTCGCCATGCGGCCACCGAAATACATCGCATTACAGTCTGCCCCGAGATCTCCAGGGCGTCATCTACCTCGATTCCAAGATACCTGCCTGTACTTTCCAGCCAATGGACTTCAGTACATCGGCTTGAGAGTGCCGCTTATACCTTTCGGCCAACAAATCATTCGTTTCAATTGACCCGTCGGACGGCGTCGTAAAAACAGCGACGGAACGGTGACGAAATCGCTTCGAGAATGCGACGAAACACCAACACTTCGACGACACAAAATGAGCCGATTTGAAGTTGCAGAAAGAAGGACGAAATCGATGCACAAAATGCGACGAAAACGCGAAGGAATTACGACGAAAACCTGGTCATAAAACGTCGTTGTAGAAACGTCGCAGAATCAGCGACGAAACAGCAACGTAATAGCGACTAAACGCCCCGGTGTTTCAAGAATCAATGGCACACAGACCTCGTCTTGAAAAAGGTTTCAGTGGTTTTTAATGCTAATGGATTAGCCGGGCTGAAAGTATCAAAAATCAGTCAAACCTGACGTGGTTCATTTTTCTTGAATTTGCTGGGTTTGCAGTCCAGTTTCCCAACAGAATAAAGACCTTAAGTTAAATTTGAAAAATTGGAGAAAAGTGGGGGAAAAGAGAGGGTAAAAAAGGGGTGTAAAAAAGGGGTTGACATTGGAATTAAAATTAGAACAGAATAAAAACGTATTCTGTGTGTCCTTTCCGGACCACCCCGGAACGCAGCGACCGCCGGGCGCTGGTTGAACAAACCAGCAAGCCGCTGATGAAATTCTCGCGAGCCGCGAGAAGCTTTAAAACAGGACGCTTGCGCTTCCTGGTCCGAACAGGACGAACACCGGGCAATCTGCCCACCCCCTGCCATTCGCAGGGAATCCAATGGCCTTGGCCATCCGAGCTTGGTGCTCAAAAATACGATTAGAACGGCGCGGTTTCTGCTCGTCCGTACTTTTTCACCAAAGCAAAAACACAAACGGAATTGCTGTGAGATTGTCCGTAATGGACAACCCGGACGAGACTCGGACTGACCGACAACTCTCGCTGGACATCACGACAGAGGCGCTGGTTGCAGGCGCAAAATCTGGCGGGCCTGTGCGATTCCAAGATAACAAGCGGTAGGGCGCATCAATGTGATTGATGTGTGCTAACGAACTGCGGCGCTGTGAGCGGCCGCAGAGATCAACCACTGGTGTGGGGGAAAATATCCCAGGGGGCCATTCCATTGAGGGTGCTCCTCGTCGTACGCGACACCTACGTATCCGATGTGATCGGAACGACCAGTGTTTGGGCTGATGCGCTGTGAGCGCTAGGCTGACAGAGACATCCCACCGGAAACGCTGGGCTCAGTCGTCACTGATTTGAATTTCTAAACACGTTGCTTCTCCGCCGATTTGGTTTTTCTTCCTTCGGCTGCCCGACGGCTCTCGGGCGGCTTGCGCGTTGTGCGCTTCCGATGTAACCGCCATCGACCTTTTTAATCATCTTTTGGAGATCGACATGGACTCAGTACATAAAAATTTTGCAATGAACCTGCACGCCGAGGAGGACTTTCTCAAGCGCGCGCTGCGTGATTTTCGGGTGGAAGAGCGAGATGTTTCCGACGTAGAGCTTGCCCATCTTTTCCCGGATGTATCAAAGGACGGCGAACCCCTTCCGGTCGCCGCTTGATAAGGAGAAACTTTATGGCACATCAATCACTGGCCAGCCGGATTCTTCCCAAGCCTCTGCAGGACGATATCGAACGGCAGATCCAACCGCACTTGAGACAGCGTGCCTCCGGCGACGGGGTGTGCTCGACCAAGACAGCGCGCGAGCGTCGTGGGCACATCCTCGGCACGGTCGCCTGTTTGTGGCAACTGGGCTACCGGATTCGCAAGCTCGAATCCCTGGACAAACGACACATAGACGCCCTGATGACCCATTGGGAAGCGGAAGGACTGTCGGCAGAGTTTCTTCACAATCGCGCTTCGGTGCTGCGAACACTGGCAAGTTGGCTGGGCAAGCGGCACCTGGTGGGCGATCTTTCCGACTACTTCCCAAAGGAACGCACCCGGCGCAAGACGTCGACCGATGAGGATCTTTCGTGCAAAGGAAAAGGGATCGATCCGATCAAAGTCATTGCCATGGCCCGGACGATTGATGAACGGCTGGCGGCCATGCTGGCCATGCAGCACGCGTTCGGGCTGCGGGTCAAGGAATCCATTGAGATTCGTCCGGCCAACTCGGTTGTCGACGGCGGCGATTTTATCGAAGTGTATTCCGGTACCAAGGGAGGCAAGCTGCGCCGGATTCCGGTCACGGATGATTATCAGCGCACCACCCTGGCGTGGGTACGGCAAGTGGCCGCCGGCGGAAAAACCGGTCGCTTGCGTTGGACGGACACCACCTGGCGCCAGGCGCAGAACCGCTATTACTACCTGGTGCGCGAACGACTGAGGATTTCAAAGGCTCAATCGGACTTTACGTCGCATGGATTTCGCCACGGCTATGCGCATAAAGGCTATGAGGACAGGACGGGCCACCCGCCGCCGGTAGTCGTCGAAAAAGGACAGCGTAAGCCGGTACCGCCACCGGGTCTGGATCGTGAGACGCATGAGCGCGCTTCCTTGGCGGTTTCACGCGCCTTGGGACACGAACGCCTGAGCGCCACCACATCCTATTATGGGACGTATGGCCACCGTTTCCGGCGCCGTGGCGGAAAGGTGACGATTAAGCCTTGATGGGTAGCCTGCGTGCGATTTTCAAACTGTTCCTGTCCATTCTGAAAGGGCGTCACGCCGTACCCCGTATTCCGTGGTGCAACGATACAGAGCCCGTCCGTTATTGACCGGGCACGAAGCCCTGGCCCGCCAGATCGGTCAGTCTCTTTGCTTTAATGAAAGACTGGCCAGGCCAGGCTAGTCTTTCGCACTCTTGGCGCTTGTATAGGGACAGGCAAAAGGAGGGGGAGAAAACGGTGTGGCGACAGAACGATAGAAGTCGTTGTAAGGAGAGTGAATGAGGTAGGTCACAACGATATCGGATCGGCCCATGTCCTGGAGCGCCTTGGCCGCGGCGACTTTGTGCTGGAGCGATCCCGCATCGCGAACAACCGCTTCGAGTCGAGGAACAAGCGATACGTCTTTCTTGCATGCCAGAACGTTGGCCGCAATATCGGCGGCATTCATGGATTGAGTCATCACCGGGTTGGACGGACTCAGTTTTCCTGGGGCTATCCCTCTTTCTAGGACCTTCAGCCAGACCTCATTGGGTACTTTTTCCGGGGCAGCCGTCGCCAAGGTGCGAAGAATTGCAATGTCAATATTTCGCCAAACCAGACCGCCCTGGTAAGGGTCATTGACCGGCAACAAACGGGTTAACAACTCGTTGTGCTGTGCAAATCGGTTCTTCTGAATCCAGAACAGGAGGGTTTGTTGTTGCAGTTCGTAAATCTTTCCAGAAACCTTGTGACGGAGGCCTTCGACGATTTCTTCATGTGAAGGGTTATCGAATTTGATGGCCCATCCCGCCATGCGCCAGGTTGAGTTTTGCAGGAAAAAATGCGCCTTGTTTTCGACCTTGGTCAGCGTTTGATTATCAAACACCGCGCCGTCCGAGCCTTCGAGGCGTTCATCGGTTTGTTTTCTGAAGCGTTCACTGAAATCGCCCAGGCATTTGTACTGCGGCTTGTCACCGTAAAAGCGCTTGCTCTTGATGTAATACTCGGGAGAGGACTTTACCAGCGCCGGGGTGATCAGCGTCATGGTGGAGGTGGTTTCGCAATCCGCCTGACGCACTATTCTGAAATACTGGGTTACCGGGACTTCCTGGACAAATGCGAAATATCCACCACTGTCGGCCCGTGAGTTCAGAACTTCAAATCCCTCCTGACCCGGGATGTTTTCATCGCCGGGCGACGGCTGTAACTGTATTCGCAATTTCGGGTCGATAAAAGCCAGACGTCCGTCGGTGATCTTGCCGGTAACGATGTACTCGGCCTCGGCGCGATATACGGGCGGCGACTTGGGCCGATAGTTGGTCCGTTGACCGCCGGTTGAACAGGCGGCGAGGATAACGACCATCGGAAGAAGAATGCCCTTCTGGATCATGCAACCAACGATTCCCGTACCGCGATAGTGAGACGCATCAGCAGCAAGCAGGACTCGTGCTGGAAGTATCGCGCGACCGGAGGGGGAGACACACGAAGGGTCTGCGTGACAGACCTCATTCGGATCGACAGGACGGCAATGCCATTCCCCATGGTTGAGCATCTCCAACAGAGACGGAATAAGCATTTCTTCGGGGGCGATTACTTGGCCAATACGCTCATGATGGTTCTCAAAATAGTCATTCCATTTTGAAGAAACGCACCATCAATTTCTGGATTTTCTTGGGTTTGGGCTTACACTTTTTATTCGTAGCGAAAACGTTCGTTGATGTGATTCAGATCCTGCCAAAGACGCGCGGTGTCGATACCGATTCGGTCATCGTCATTGACACCCTCCGCAAGCAGCGTAGTTCATCGACTATTCGAGCGACACCGTCAGCGACGCAACGCTGACCGAGTGCATCGCGCAAGCCGGAGCAATAATTCAACGCATCCATGAAGCCTGGCTCAGCATATGAAGTCGGTACACATTCAGCGAACCAACCCTTGAACAGTTCACGGAAAGAACTGTTTAGCGGCCTGCCGATCTCAACGGCTCTGCAACAAGAGAGTCAGGATCACCCCGCGCGCAGCCATCAACTCTTCGATGTCCCGGAAGCTGAGGGGTAAAGCGAAAGTACAACCAGACCGTGCGGCTAATGATCTCAGCAGGGAACCGATGACCGGCATAGTGAGCATGACTGGGATTCATCCGCCAATCCTACCTACCCGCGGCGCCATCCTTAACTTGACCGTACCCAAAAGACAAATGACGCCAAAGTCATTTTCCTGATACATTTGGCAACAAACAAAATAATCGAGGGGTGTCATGAGCGACAATCTGTTTTCCATTTGCGAGCTCCGCCAGGACGTTCTGCAAGGGGCTTTGCGTGAAAGTGATTTCGCTGCCGATTTATCCCAGGTTCTCAGGGGCGAGGCGCCGGACGAATACAGGCTTCCTGATCGCTTCTTTGCCAACACTTACCCGACCAAAGGGCTGAAAAGCATCCTCAAGCTGGTCGCCCTGCGGGTCATGGGACGGCCAGAACAGGTGGGGGCCATCTTCCGTCTCGATACCCAGTTTGGCGGCGGCAAAACACACCCTGATCGCCCTGGCTCACGCCATGCGCGGGCTGTCCGGGGTTGCCGAGGCGGATGAGTTTCTGGAGCCCGATCTACAGCCTACGACGCCCGTCCTCATTGCGGCCTTCGACGGCGAGAACGCCGACCCGGCCAACGGCCGCAAACTCAATGACACCATTCGCGCCTACACCCCCTGGGGTGAACTCGCTTTTGCACTGGCCGGCGAAGCCGGTTATCAGCTCGTTGAAGCCAGCGACAAGGAAGGCATTGCTCCCGGCGCCGACACCCTGCGTGAACTGCTCGGCCAGCAACCTGCCCTGATCCTGATCGACGAAGTCGCGCCCTACCTGCGCAAGGTTTCCGGTCGCAACGCCCAACGCGCCGGCGAACAACTTCTCGCCTTCATGACCTCACTGATGAAAGCCGTCGAAAGCTCGCCGAATGCCGCACTGGTGTTCACTCTGGCCGTCGGGCGCGATGGCAAGGCCAGCGATGCCTACAGCCGCGAAACGCAGGACATAGCCGCCTTCTTTGCCGAAGCCGAAAGCGTATCGGCGCGTAAAGCCACAGTCATCGACCCGACCGAAGACGACGAAACCGTCAAGGTCGTCTGTCGCCGACTTTTCGCCTGCATCGACCGGCAAAAGGCCGCCACCGTCGTCGCCGACTACAAGGCCGCCTGGGATGCCAATCGTGACAGCCTGCCGCCAGCGCCAGCCCAGGATCGGCGGGTTGAGGAGTTCGAAGCCGGTTATCCGCTGCATCCCGAACTGGTCAAAGTCCTCACCCAGAAGACCGGAACCCTCGGCAACTTCCAGCGAGTGCGCGGCATGCTTCGCCTTCTTGCGCGAACGGTTGCCCGCTTGTGGCAAACCCGTCCGGCCGACGCCTATGCCGTCCATACCCACCATATTGACCTGGGCTTCGACCCCATCCGGCTCGAACTGATTACCCGCCTCAAGCAGGACATCTACGTCCCGGCCATCAGGGCTGAAATCGCCAACGGCGAACAGACCCCGGCGCTCGCCGAGCAACTGGACAATGGCCCCTTCAAAGGCCTGCCCACCTACGGCTCCTACGTTGCCCGCTGTGCCTTCATGCACACCCTGGCGTTCAACGATGCGCTGCGTGGCCTCAATGCGGAGGAACTGCGCTACGCCATCCTCAGTCCCGGCACCGACATCGCCTTTGTCGACGACGCCCGCAAACGCTTCGTTGCCGACTCAGCCTACCTCGACGACAAGCCCGGCGCGCCGCTGCGTTTCCTTGCCGAGGCCAACCTCACCCAGATCATCCGCCGCGAAGAAACCAATATCGACCGGGAGGAAGCGCGCAGCAAGCTCAATGCCTACATCCGCGAACTCTTCGCCGGCCCGGCGCTGAACCTCATTCCATTCGCTGCCGGCCCGCACGACGTGCCGGATGATGACGGCAGCGGCAAGCCCTACCTCGTCATGCTGGGCTATGAAGCCTGCCCAACTGCTCGGCGAAGCCATCCGCCTTGATCCGCTGGTCGAAAAAATATTTCTGCACAAGGGCGCCAGCGGCGACTGGCGGCACAACCGCAACAACCTCGTTTTTCTGCTCGCCGACGCGGCGGGCATTCCTAACATGAAGGCCAGGATGTTGCGTAATCTGGCCCTCGACTCACTGCGGGCGCCGGGCAAACTCAAGGATTTGGCCGACTATCAAGTGGCTAAGCTGCACGAAGAATTCGAGGTCTCCAAACAGCGCCTGGCGCTGGCCGTCCAGCAGTGTTACCGGCATATTTTCTACCCCTCGCGCAACCGCCTGGAGGGGATCTCCTGCGATCTGGCGCATACCGTAGTCGATATCCAGACCGCCTCGGATCGACCGGGCGACGGTCAAAAGCAGGTGGTCACCCAGTTGCAGAACGCGGCCAAGCTTCGCTTGCCGACAGATCAGCCGGATTCGCCGGTCTACGTCCGCGACCGCACCCCGCTCAAGAAGGGACAGATCACCACGGCCGCCCTGCGCAACGAGTTTCGCCAGGATCCCTCGCTGCCAATGCTGGTCGGCGACGAGGTCTTCATCAAGGGGATTCGCCAGGGCATCGACCAGGAGGTTTACATCTACCGCTCCGGCGACCTGCTGCGCGGCAAGGGCGACCCGCATGCCGAAATCCGGTCGACGAGCAGTCGTTCGTTTTCACCCTGACCTATGCCATTGAACACAACCTGTGGCCGCGCCCCCGAAGCGAAGACAACACCGCCCCCCGACATAATTCCTGGCAGCGGGCAGGGCGATAACGCGAACGTCACGCCCGGCATCATCTACCCCTTGCCCGGACAAAAAACACCACTGTCAGCCCGATCCCCCAACGTCGTCGAAGCCGAAGATGTCCTAAAAGCAGCGCTGACCCAGGTTTTCGAGCGGGCCCAGAAAAATGGCGTCAAGGCCCTGGCCAGAATTGTCATTCGTCCTTTCGACAAATCCGATGCACTCAAGCTCCTGCCCTTGGTCAAGTCGGTTCCCAACGCCAGCAAGCAAGTCGAACTTAGCGTATCCTTCGAGACCTCCACCGGCTCCACCGCCCACATCGAATTCAAGGGCGATCTTGAAGATGCCACATCGCTCAAGGATTACCTCGAAGCGCAACTCCGGGTCGCTTCCGAAAGCGATGCGGCGGTAAGCTATTCGCTGGAATTCAACCCGCCCCTGGCCGTTCAGGGGCCGTCGGCCGATGGGCTGATCCAGCGGCTGACGCGCCTGGTATCCCCGGCCGCCCATGTCGTCGCTACGGCTACTGAAGAATCCTGAGGAACTCGCCATGAGCAAGGTCACGAATCTGCAAAATCTGCGCAAACCCCTGCCTTCCACCCTCCCGCATTACGAAATGCGCGCCCGGCGCCTGCACGGGTCCGATAGCGAAATCGAGCTATGGCAACTCCCGGCCAGCGCCACGCCGCACATCAAACAGCCTACTTATGTCGCCGGTTTGCGCGGGCGCAATCTGTCCCTGATCGAGCACCGCCTGCTGCGCCGGCTCAAGGCCTGCCGAATCGACATCGCCGACTTGCCTGCCTTCGATGCTTTGCGCGTCGCTATCGACGAAGAGATGGCCATCAACCTCGGCTTGCTCTTCCGCGCGCTGGCGCCCATGCGCAATCGCGAGCACATGGCGTCGGTCGCTGCCGGCATCGAAGAGATGAGCAAGGAAGAAGCCGGCTACTGGCTGGGGATGGCCATGCACCGCAAAAATCCCCGTCGCGTGCTGATGGCCCTGCGCTTCCTGCTCATCGACCCAAGCCGCTGACAGCGGACGCACGCATGCCCGACAAGAACCAGATCGTTGAATTGCTCGCCCGGCTTGAGCATTGCACTGCCGACGCACTGGAAGGGCAGGATCTCGATTTCAAGGAGTGGAGCATACGCAGCCGCAAGGACGCCATTGACCTGATGATCGAAATGGCCGTGTGCCTGGCCAATGGCGGTGGCGGCACCGTGGTGTTCGGCGTGCGCGACAAGGTGGTCGGACGTGCGCAAGCCATCGTCGGCGTGCCGCCCGAGCTCGACATCAATCAGCTTACCCGTGCCGTCTACGATGAAACCGACCCCAAGCTGACGCCGGAATTTGAAGCCCTGGCCGTTCCCGAAGGCAGCGGGCGGCTGTTGCTGATGCACGTGCGCGGCCCGCTCAAGCCCTACACCGACAGCGCCGGGCGTGGCAAGATTCGCTTCGGCAAGGACTGCATGCCGCTCACCGGCAGCCGCAGGGCGAGCCTGCTGGTGGAGACGGGCCAGGCCGACCAGACCGCCGTTACTGTGGATGGCCCTATCACCGAACAGCTCTCCGCCGCCGCGCTGGAAATACTACGTGACATCGCCCGCCAGGAAAACGCCCCGGCCGACCTGTTGCAACAGCCCGACCTCGATCTGCTCGGCAGCCTGGGCGTTCTGGCCGATGGCCGGCTGACCCGGGCCGGACTGTTTCTCGCCGGCAACGAACGCGCCTTGCGCCAGCACCTGCCCAACTACGCGTGGACGCACCTGCGCATGCTCAGCGACACCGATTACCGGGATCGCGCCGACGGCTACCACGCCTTGCCGCAGGCGCTGACTCGCCTGGAAGAGCGGATCAACGCCGACAACCCGATCACCACCGTCGAATTGGGGCTCTATCATTTCGAGTATCGCAGCTACCCGGCGCGCGCCCTGCGCGAAGCACTGATGAATGCGCTGTGCCACGCCGACTTCACGCTCGCCAGCCCGATTCTGGTCAAACAGTTTCCTGAACGTCTGACCATCACCAACCCCGGCGGGCTGATCGGCGGCATCACCCCGGCCAACATCCTCAACCATGCCCCGGTGGCGCGCAATCCCCTGCTGGTCGCCGCGCTCGCCCGCTTGCGCCTGGTCAACCGCAGCAACCTCGGCGTTAACCGCATGTTCGAAGCGATGCTCATCGAGGGCAAGTCACCGCCCAGCATCGAAGACATCGGCAGTGCCGTACGCACCCAGTTTGTCCGGCAGGACGTGCAGCCGGCGTTCCGCGCCTTCATCGCCGACGAAGGCCACCACGGGCGCTTGCTCAGCGTCACCCAACTTCTGGTGCTGACGCATCTGCTGGCGCACCGCGAAGCCGACACCGCTACGCTGGCCGCACTCGCGCAGCGGGAAGAAAGTGTTTTGCTCACGGTGCTCGACGACATGGCGCGCCAGTCCGGCTATCTCGAACGTGGCGGCAGCGGGCGCGGAACCTGGTGGCGCCTGGCGCCGCACCTGCACCGGCAACTGGCCGGCCCGGGCCACCCTGAACGCGACGGGCGCCTGGACTGGGAAGCCGCAAAAACACGCGTACTCTCGGTTCTCATGGAGCGCGCAAAACGGCGCGAGCCGGGGCTGACCAACAGTGACCTTCGGCAGATAACGGGCCTGTCGCGTCGCCACGCACTACGCCTGATGCACCAGTTGCAGCAGGAAAACCCGGCGATCCAGCCGCCGGGGCGGGGACGTTTTGCCGCCTGGCACTGGCAGAGCACCGGCAATGGACAGGCGCAATGAGCGCGGCCATTCAATGGCGCATTGAATGATTCCAATGCGCCATTCAATGCGCCGAGCCGATTCAATGACCCATTGCGGCCTCACTGACAAGAAATACAGAGAAAGTCCAAATGACCCGTCGATTGATTGAAAGCTGGCTGCCGATTGCCGCGCTGGGCATCGAAAGCCTGCGTGAGCGTACGCCGATGACGCCGTTCCGCGCCTAATCGCTGCATCGTCTGGTGGGCGCGCCGCCCGCTTGTTGCATCCCGCGCAGCGATTTTGGCTTCGCTGCTGCCGGCCGACGCCGATCAGGCGCAGTTCATGCAGATGCTGGGGATACATGGCGATCCGATGGCGTCACGTCGTCGAATCGATGCTGCACGACGCAAAGGTGAGCGCTTCGAGGGGGAAGCCTATAGCTATTCACGAGCATTTACATACGTTCCCAACGAAATAGATCGCGCATGGTTTGCACAATCCCAAAAATCACTCGGGATCGAATCAGCCTCTGTGCTAGACCCCACAGCAGGTGGCGGCGCCATCCCCATTGAGAGTGTACGACTGGGGCTAAAAACGTATGGTAACGATCTGAACCCGGTCGCCTCAATTATCGAATGGGCGACAATTGCATTCCCGCAGGCCCATGGCCTGTTGGTCAAACGCGAATTCGAGCGCATTACAGCCGAATTCTTGAAGCGTAGAGAAGAACGGCTGCTGTCATTTTTCCCCGAAGAGCCTGAAACAGCCTCCATCCCCACAAACTACATTTGGGCACGCACTGTTCGCTGCCCCCATTGCGAAGGAATCGTTCGGCTGTCTCCGAACTGGCGCCTGGCCCCCGATGGAACCGGAATACGGCTTGATCCGCAGAACGGTACCGGCCCCGGCGACTCCAACCGGCGTGTCCAGTTCAACATCGTTGACAAGGCGAGCGATCAATCGACCGGCACGGTTAGCGGCGGCGACGCGACTTGCCCATTTGACGATTGCCGACGCCTTATTGCCAGCGACCACATCAAGACCGAGGCTCAAGCCGGTCGCATGGGCGAACAACTCTACGCAGTGGTATATAAGAAGCGAACGATTACGGGCTATACCAAGGCGGGCAAAGGAAAGGAAAAGTGGATACGCGCTTACCGTGCGCCAAGACCTGAAGACGATGTTTCTCAGGAACTGGCCGATGTCTTGGTGGAAAAATTGCCCGAGTGGGAGGCTCTGGATATGGTGCCGAGCGAGCGAGTGCCTGAGGACATCAACGATGACCGCCCCATCCAATATGGAATGCCGCTTTGGCGCGATTTTTTCACCACGCCAGCTACTCGGTCACTGCACTGCGGTCGAAGTTTTCCGTCAGTTAATTGATGAGGAAAAGGCAGCAGGAAGATGGACTGACGTGATCGCAGCGGCCTTTTGCTACCTCTCTTTCTCCCTCGACAAGCTACGCGACTACAACTCGCGCATGTCCCGCTGGCACGTCAACCGCGAGGTAATGGTCAATACCTTCGACCGCCACGACTTTGCCTTCAAATGGTCTTACGCCGAAATGGCTCCGCTCATCGTCGGCCTCGGCTACGACTGGGCCATCGAGCAGACCGCCAAATGCATCGGCGAACTGGTCGCCCTCGTTCGCCCCGATGCCGCCGCCACGGCCAGCGGCCAGCCCGGCTTCGATTTCACCGGTGAGGCCACAGCCTTCGTGCCGCCACCGGTAACGCTGACCTGCAAATCCGGCGACAGCCTCGACCACATTGCCGATGCATCCATCGACTGCGTGGTGATGGACCCGCCGTACTACGACAACGTGATGTACGCGGAGCTGTCGGACTTCTTCTACGTCTGGCTCAAGCGCACCGCCGGCTACGTCTATCCCGAACTCTTCCGCCGCACGCTGACCGACAAGGAGAACGAGGCGGTGGCCAACCCGGCCAAGTTCAAGGGACTTACTGGCAAAAGCGGAGGAGCCAAGGCGCTGGCCGGACGCGATTACCAGCACCGCATGGCGGCCATTTTCAGCGAGATGCGCCGGGTGCTGAAACCGGACGGCATCATGACGCTGATGTTCACGCACAAGGCCACGGGCGCCTGGGATGCACTGACCAAAGGCTTGATGGAGGCCGATTTCATGATCACCGCCTCGTGGCCGATTAACACCGAGGCGGAAGGCAGCCTGCACATCAAGGACAAGTCGGCGGCCAACTCGACGATTTTCCTGGTCTGCCGGCCGCGCCCGCAAAAGGATGACGAAACGCTTCCAGGCCGGCGGCATCCGTGGCGTCGACCTCTACCTCTCCTGTTTCGGCCCGGCGCTGGAAGCCTTCTCGCAGCACTGGCCGCTCAAGCGCGGTACGCCACGCCAGGATGTCGAGCAGATGCGACGCAAGAAACGGCAGAGCGAGATGTTCCAGGAGGAATACGACCCCTACGCCGTTACCCCGGAAGATGCGCTCGACGTGGCGCGGCGCGAAGTGAAGGACTGGCGCCTGCACCAGCTCACCCACGTACAGCGCAACGTCGAACTGGATAACCTGACCAGTTGGTTTGTGCTGGCTTGGGACGCTTTCCAGGCGCCGATTTTTCCCTACGACGAAGCCAATCGTCTGGCCAAGGTCTGCGGTATCGACCTCGACCGCGAGGTGGTCGGCAAGCTGGCCGAGAAGAAGGCCTCCGACCTGGTGCTGTGGGATAGCGTCACCCGTTCCGCCAAGGGTTCGCTTGGCTTGCCCGACGGCCGCGATTCGATGCTCGATGCCCTGCACCAGTTGGCCAGGGCAGCGCGCGCCCATTCTCTGGAAGCGGCCAACGAGCTATTGGCCAAGTATCAGTTGGCCACCGAGCCGACTTTCCTGGTCGCGCTGGAGGCGGTGCTGGAAGTGCTGCCCGTCGGCAAGGGCTGGAGCGGTTTCGACCTGCCCGATGCCGCGCAAGGCGCCGGCGCCGACTTCGACGCGCTGGAAAACCTGCGCCGTCTGGCGCTGGCCGAAGCCGTCGCCGAGCCGGAGCAGTTGAAGATTTGGCAGGAGGTTTAAGGCGCCAGCGCCTGATTCCGCACCACCATGAGCCTACTCACCGACTTCGCCTGGCAGACCAAGTACACCCCTGAAGAGGGTTCGCTGATCGGGGTGTTTTACCTGCGTGCCCTGAACTGCGCCCAGCGCTATGACCGGACCACCGGATATTTCACCGCCACGGCGCTGGCCATCGCCGCCCGCGGCATCGAAGGACTGGTGCTCAACTCGGGCCGCATGCGCATGGTGGTGGGTTGCACCTTGAATGCGGCCGAGGTCGAGGCCATCGAAAAAGGCCAGTCCCTGCGCGATACGGTCGAAGCCAATCTGCTCGCAATGCCCCTGGCCGGTTCGGGCGAACAGGAAGCCGGTGCGCTGGAACTGCTGGCCTGGATGGTGGCCCGCGGTTACCTGGAGATCAAGGTGGCGGTGCCCTGCGACGATAAGCACAATCCAGTGTGTTCAGATGCCATTTTCCACGAAAAGGCGGGCATCCTCGAAGACAAGACCGGCAACCGCCTGGCCTTCTCCGGCAGCGTCAACGAGACGGCCTATGGCTGGCAGCATAACTGGGAAAGTTTTCATGTCTTCTGCGATTGGGACGGTGGAGAAAAACATGTAGACGCCGAGGAAAAAAGCTTCGCCCAACTGTGGGCCGACCGCGCCAAACGCGCCCGCGTCATGGATGTGCCGACGGCGGTCAGGGAAGATATTCTGCGCTTTCTGCCGCTCGACGAGCAGGAGCCGGAACGGCTCAAGCGTGCGCGCGAGGAGGGTGAGGTGGGAGACACTCCACCGGAATCGGATCTCGTGCTGGCGCTACCCCCGCTGCCAGGCAAAGTCAGTAGCGAAGAGCAGCGCAGGCAGGTGTGGAAGGTGATCTGGTCGGCACCCACCTTGCCGGGTGGCGAACGGATTGCCGAAGCGACCAGCGCCGTCACGCCGTGGCCGCACCAGCTACGAGCCTTCCAGCGCATGCTCGACCATTGGCCGCCGCGCCTGCTGATTGCCGACGAAGTGGGCCTCGGCAAAACCATCGAGGCTGGGATGCTGTTGCGATATGCCTGGCTGTCCGGGCGAGCCCGGCGCATCCTTATCCTGTCGCCCAAGGCGGTGATGACCCAGTGGCAAATCGAGCTTCGGGAAAAATTCAACCTCAACTGGCCGATCTACGACGGAAAAACGCTGAACTGGTATCCGTCGCCGCTGATGCGCGGCCATACGGAACGCGAAGTGTCGCGCGAAGAATGGCATCGGGAGCCTTTTGTCATCGCCTCCAGCCATTTGATGCGCCGCCGTGATCGGCAGGCGGAACTGTGCGAAACAGCCGAGCCCTGGGATCTGGTGGTACTCGACGAAGCCCACCATGCGCGGCGAAAGAGTCCCGGTGCCAATCGGGAAGGCCCGCCAAATCTGCTGCTGCAGTTGATGCAGAAACTCGGGGAACGTACCCAATCCTTATTGTTGCTGACCGCTACGCCGATGCAGGTGCATCCGGTCGAGGTGTGGGATTTGCTCTCCCTGCTGGCTATGCCGGGCGAGTGGAGCCGGTCGGCGTTCCTGGAGTTCTTCCGGCTATCCGGCAATCCAAACCCTTCACATCAGGATTTCGAGCGCCTGGCTCAGTTGTTCCGGGCGGCGGAGTCGGCTTTTGGCCCGATCGATGCGGACGCGGCCATTCGGCGCACCAGCGGCCATAGCCGCTCAGGGCGCAGAAAATTCTGCGTGCGTTGCGCGATCACGCCAGCACACCCCGTCGCCAATTGAGCGCCGACGAGCGGCGTAGCGCGGTGTCCATCATGCGCGCGCATACGCCGGTAGCCGGGCTGGTTTCCCGGCATACCCGCGACCTGCTGCGCGAATATCACCGGCGCGGCTTGATTTCGACCCCCATCGCCAGCCGGGAAGTGGTCGATGAATTCCTCGACATGACGCCCGCCGAGGAAGACGCCTACCGGGCGCTGGAGGACTATATTTCCTCAACCTACAACAATGCGTCGGAAGACAAGCGCAGTGCGGTCGGCTTCGTCATGACCACCTACCGCAAGCGTTTGGCGTCCAGTTTCTACGCGCTTCGCCGCACGCTGGAGGAGCGTCTGGCTTTTGTCAGCGGCCAAGCCAGGCTGCCGTTCGACGAGTTGCGTACGGCAGAGGATGCCGAAGCCGCCGAAGGCGCCGAGGATGACGATACCGGTGTTGAGAACGATGAGGCCGACGAGGAACGGGTCGCCGCGCAGAAGCAGGTGGCCTTGCAACTTGAGGAAGCTGGCGCCATCGAGGCGCTGCTGGCGCGTGTTCGCCGCCTGCCGGGCGATACCAAGGCCCGACGTCTGGCCGAGGTGTTACGTGCCTTGCAGCAGGGTAGTTATCACGCCATGGATGACGCCTTGCTGCCGGCCTTCCCCCAGGCCATCGTGTTTACGCAATATACCGACACGCTGGATTACCTGCGCGACGTGCTGAAGCTGGAGGGCTTGTCCATTCTTTGTTATTCCGGTCGCGGCGGTGAGTGGCTGCAACCTGGCGGTGTTTGGAAGAAGCTTTCCCGAGAAGAAACCAAACGCCGCTTTCGCCGGCAGGAGGCGCAGGTGCTGTTATGCACCGATGCGGCGGCGGAAGGGCTCAACTTCCAGTTCTGCGGCGCGCTGATCAATTTCGACGCGCCCTGGAACCCGATGAAGGTCGAGCAGCGGATCGGCCGCGTCGATCGCCTCGGGCAGTTGTTTCCGCGCATCGCCATCGTCAATCTGATGTACGAGGACACCGTCGAGACCGATGTCTACCGTGCATTGCGCTCGCGTATCAAGCTCTTTACAGCAGTGGTCGGCAAACTCCAGCCGATTCTTTCGGCCATTCCCGCACGCATTGCCGCCGTGGCGCTGAGCGCACCGGGCGATCAGCAGCAGGCCCGCGCCAACCTGATTTCACGGATACAGGAGGAAGCCAGCGCGCCGCCGAGCGAGTCGTTCGATATCGACGATGCGATCGAATCCGCCCTCGATCTGCCGCAGCGCCATGCGCCGCCTTACGGTCTGGACGAACTCGGCCAGCTCCTCGATCATCCGCGATTGCTGCCGCCGGGAGTTGAGGCCAGGCGGGTCAGTTCGAAGGACATTTTCTGGACCCAACCCGGCGCGCCTCAGGTCGCGGTTACCACCGATGTAGAGTTTTACGAGGAGCATCCCGAGTCGGTGGAGTTCTGGACGCCCGGTAGTCCGGCGTTTCCAGTGGTTGTTTTGGAAGACGCTGGAGATACCTGTGGTATCCGCTTGTCGGATCTTCTTTAATCGACGTCCAACATTTATCGGCTACCAGATTCTGTGATTGACATCATGTTGCAGTGTAACGTCGGGAATCAAAAACCTGAGCCGATGGTTATGGCCGTCTCCAAACGGTCTATTGTGTTGAAAAACTCGCTTTCCAGCCGAGTGAGAATCAGCGCCGGAAAATTGGACTTCACAATCGCGCTATTCGCCTCGATCAGTGCATAGGCAGGCTCGGGGAAAGCGAAATTTGCGCTGTATTGGCAGCCGCGCGTTGATGCAGACGGTTTACAATTGACTCTGTGATGCCTATGAGTTCTTGTCCGGGAACCAACTCTCCATGAAAGCGATCATGACGCTCTCCCCTTTCATCGGCAACCTGATTGGGCAAGCGCTGCCGGACGGTTGGGTAATCGATAGACAACTACCGAGGCCGGGCACAGCAGGGGCTACCGACTTGTCAGGCTCCTTTTTTTCTGTCGGATTTATCGCCAAGAAAACGGTAGGTAAGAAGCAGACCGAGGCGTTTCTAAAAGTCATCGACGTCGGTAACGCGTTACAGGCTCAGCCTGGCCACTCGTCCCTAATGGAACGACTGAAGAATGTCACCGATAGTTATAGCTTTGAGTGTTCAGTGCTCGACATTTGCGAAAAAGCCCGGCTCGACCGAGTTGTACAGGTTATTGCAAAAGGCGAACTCCCGCCACCACCGGGTTCTGCATTCCCGATCCCAATTCCCTATATGCTCTTCGAGCTCGCTGATGGCGATGTTCGGAAAATCGTTTCACGCACCAACAAGATTGATGATGCGTGGCGATTACGTGTTCTGCACAATGTCGCGGTCGGCCTGCAGCAATTGCACGGAGTGACGATTGCTCACCAAGACTTGAAACCATCGAACGTATTGCTCTTCGAGACCTCCGGCCAGGGCGCCAAGATTGGCGACCTGGGGCGTGCCTCGCGGCTCGGTATGGAGGCACAGCATGACGCCCTCGCTATCGCCGGCGCCCTTAGCTACGCCCCACCGGAGCAAGCCTTCGGGATCAGGCCCGAACTTTGGGTGGACCGGCGCGAAGGGTGTGACCTTTATCACTTAGGCACCCTGGCCACCTTCCTTTTCGCCGGAATAACACCAACCGATTTCTATTTGGAAAATTTGCCAATTGATGTTCGCCCAGCTGTCTGGAATGGGCAATCCAATTGTGATTATCAAACGGCGCTACCTGTCTTAATGTCTACCTTCACTGCGTTTGTGGATGCCGTCTCTAGCGAAATACCGGAGTGGGCAAGGGGCGAAATGTCGCAGATCATTCTTAACGCGTGCAACCCTGACTATAAGAAACGAGGCGACCCTGGCGCGCGTGCGCAGATTGGCGAACCCATTGGAATCCAGACCTTTGTTGCACGGTTTGCTCGTCTTTCCAAGCGAGCTGAAATTGAAGTACGGCGATGAGCGTTAGCTCCGGAAGGAAAAATCGTCGCCTTCTACCTCGATGGAGGTCTTCGCTCAAAGCGGCAGAGAATGCGGACTTTGTGGCTCTCAGGTCGCCACCCCGTGCTGTAGCGTCTGTGGAAGATGAGCTTTGGCAAAACGTGGATGCATTTGCTCGCTGGCCGTCAATCGGTACGGCGGCCGAGTTGGTGTCGACGGGTATTCTTTCCGGACAGACAGACTTGGCATCGGACGCGGCTGCTTTTATTCTTGCCCATCGGGACGAAGCACCAGGTACTTTGGTAAACCTCGCCGGTAGCGTGACGGGCGAAAGCTCAATCCGGAGTCCGAACCAGAAAAAAGCATCGGAAGAAGTTGCATTAACGCGAAAGCTACTACGCATTAATCCGGACAATCCCGTTCTTTGGTCGGATATGGCGCGGCATTTTGCGAGTAACGGGGACAAAAAGCAGGCGTCTCGCTGTATGAAGAGTGCGCTGGCGCTGGCTCCCAATCACCGATGGATGCTGCGAACAGTTGCACGTTTTCTAGTGCATCAGGACGAGCCGCTGGCCGCCCACCAACTGCTGGCTAAACACCCGCGAACACGCAATGATCCTTGGCTGATCGCCGCTGAGCTGGCTTGTGCCCATGTTGCCGGCCGCGCTCCAAAGTTCTGGAAAACAGCTTTGGAGTTCGTGCGTCGTGATGCCGTGTCACCGGTGCATCTGTCAGAGTTGGCAACCGCTGCGGGAATGATGGAGCTTGAGGCCGGAAATCGCAAAACGGCACGGCGCTTAGTCCTGAAAGGATTGATTGATCCCACCGAAAACGCGCTGGCGCAAGTTTTCTGGGCACAGGAAAGCCACCATCTTAGCGATGGTTTCAAACTGGAAGAGCTTGTAAAGTCTGCAAACGATGCGTACGAGGCGGACTACAAAGTTGCCATTTTAGGTGGTGATATCATCAGTGCGCTAAGGTCCGCCGAAACGTGGCAGATCGATGAACCTTTTGCTTCCCGCCCCTGTGAGGAAATCGCCTATATCGCGTCGTTAATGGATGATCATGACATGACCATTCGCATGGCCCGGCAAGTGAAGCACATGGACGGTCACAGTGACCCGAGTCTGGAGCTTAATGCGTTTTTTGCGCGGATGAGTTCTGGCACGCTGGACATCAAAAGGGATCAAGTCGAGATCAATCGAATACGGATGAACCTGGGTCGCGCCATTCGTAATGCCGACGGGAACTCATTCCACGCCGTAGCCAATCTTGGGCTCTGGGAATATCGCTTCGGCGACATGAGCGCTGGTCGTACGCTGTACCAACAGGCGGTTACCATTGCACAAAAAGTGCATTATCCTGAGGCAGCGGCTTTGGCAGCCACCTTTGCCGCACGAGAGGCGATCCTTGGACGTGATCCAACGGCCGATTTGGCTTTGAAACGTGCCAAGGAATTAGCCAGCAGCTCCAAGCACCTAGCGAGCGAGTTCTATCTGAGGAAACTGGATGAAATCGTTGGGCATGAGGAAAGAGCCGGTGAAATACTCTCACCGTCAAGTACGGAGCGGTTTGTGAGGGTTAAAAAGGTCGATGCGAGACCGTTTCGGGTCGAGAAAAAGAATGATCGTCTGGTTCTCTGGGTGCCTAGACACTAAGTTGATAGGTTGGCGAACCGTGGCATGAGATCGTCGGCACCCAAGTTGCGTCTTGAAATTCCTTTGTCCTCAAGTTCTATCCCACCGTTAATATCTATTCGGAATTACGATGCTGAAAACTTGACAGTACAGCGTGGAGGCCAGCAAGGAGATCGATGAATAACGCCTCAAGCCTCTGACCGCCTGCTTGCCTGCGTGGTTCGAGCTACGCTTGTCGACCCTGCCTCTTCAGCCAAACTCACCATTCGCCCCAGCGTGTTTCCCCTATTAAGCAAATTCGGGCAAACCGAGGCCTATCATAACCACAGACAAGGCAGCGCATCACGCTGCGCCACGAATCGGTTTGACTACTGCATCGGGTTGCACCGTTGCGCAATACACAGCCCACTCCGTCATCAATGCCGCGCGCTTGGCGAACTGCGAACCGCGCTGGTAGGCACGCTCGACCGCATCCGGCAACTGGTGCGCCAGCGCGTGTTCGGCCACCTCGCGCGGGTAGTTGGTCGTCTCTGCCGCCCACATCCGGAAACTGCTGCGGAAACCATGAACGGTGACCCCTTTGCCGTTGGCATCCACCCACACCGGCTTCCCGTCGCCGTTCATGCGCCGGATCAATGCCGTCAGCGACATATCCGACAAGGGCTGGCCTTTTGTACCGGGGAACACAAGCTCGCCATCCTTCGGCATCGACTCCAGCAAAGCCAGTGCGGCATCGCTCAATGGAACCTCATGCTCACGTTTGGCTTTCATGCGCTCGGCCGGTATCGTCCACACCTTGCCCGCCGTATCGAACTCAGCCCATCGCGCGCCGCGCACCTCACCCGACCGGCAAGCCGTCAGGACGGCGAACTCGACCGCTCGGGCGGCTACCCCCTCACGCGCTCTCAGCGCCGACATGAAGGCACCGATGCGCGGCCACGGTAGCGATGGATGGTTCTTCGTCCGGCTGGTCTTGCTGATGGTGGCCAGCAGGTTGTCCAGGTGGCCTTTCCAGCGTGCAGGATTCTCGCCAGTACGGTAACCGCTTGTGGTGGCCCAGCCGAGCACGGACTCGATACGTCCGCGCAGGCGACTGGCGGTTTCGGTCTTGCTCTCCCATATGAGCGAAAGACACTTCACAACCAGGCCGGTGTCGACTTCGGCCACGGGTAAATGGCCAAACACCGGACTGGCGTAAGTTTTGAGTGTGCTGGTCCATTGGCCAATATGCTTTGTGTTATTCCAGCCCGCCTTGTGCGCCAGGATATAGGCCTCGGCGCACTGGTCAAAGCTCATCATCCTGGCACGGGCCAGTGCGGCCTCGATCTGGATTTGCTTTTTGGCGGCCAAAGGATTGATACCCTCGATTAGCTGCTTCCGAGCATCAAGAGCCTTCTGTCGAGCCTCGGCCAGACTCACGGTATGTGTCGGCCCCAGTCCCATCCCGAACGGCTGGCCGGCCACCATGTAACGAAACAGCCAGGACTTCGCGCCGGTGGTGGTAATCTGGAGCGTCAAGCCGCCACCGTCGCCATACAGCCCCGGCTTGGTGAGCTTGGATACTTGCAGTGCTGAGAGTCTTTGTTGCTGGCGTGCCATGCTATCATTCAACTATCAAAACGACTATCAAATTGTAGCCGGATTTGAATGGATTGTACAGGACGAGCTAGGACGTAAATACGATGTAACCTATTGTTATGTAAGCTACTTTATGGACGTCGTGGGATGCCGGTGGACTACTAAAATGCGGACGCCCTCTCCGCCAGAAAAATGCGTTAAGTAATTGAATTATAAGCATAAATATAGTTGTAATGCAGGCAATAACCCACAATTTATACCACATAATATTTCTGTTGTGATTGTAAAGTTGGTCAAGAATTTTGTTTTCTTGAACTATTTACTCTGCTTAATAGTGGTTTCTGCACCGACCAGACGATCCAATTGTTACCAGTCTTTTGCTGGAGGATGACCAGAATGATTTCGGGTTTAGCAGCGCGCTGACGATGCAGAACGGCCTACTCCGCTACCGAGTGCTTCCCCTTCATGCGATCAGTTCGTGCCATCAAGAACATCATCCATTCCCGTATGCAGCGCATTTAACACCTGGTGTGCCTGAAACACGCGGTTTCGCCGCTGTGCCGTGGACGGCCGCAAGATTTCGAGTGCAACCAGTTCGGCTATCGCATCATTCGCCGCCGGAAACGTTACTCTCAATTGCCGCGCGACCTCATTGGCGGTAAGAACAGGTTGCCCAACCAGAATATCCACCACACGCCAGACCGTCGCATCGCCCCGTTTTCGCCGCTCTTTTAATTTGATGGACCACTGCGCCTGCAACTCATCGAGCGCATCGATGATCTGACCCGTATGCCGGCACGACGCAATCACGCACTCAAGGAATAGTGTGATCCACGGTACCCAGTTAAGCCGCATCTGAGCCTCGCGCAGCGCGGCATAATACTCGCACTGCCGAATCTTCAAAAAGGTCGCTAGGTGGATCGGCGGCTCGCCATCCGCTTGAAGCATCAAAGGGAGCAGCATCCGACCGATCCGGCCATTGCCATCAATGAACGGATGAATTGCCTCAAACTGGACATGCGCAATCGCCGCACGCATCAGAACCGACGTCACCATATTCCCGTCCTGCTGGTAGCGGAGCAGGGTTTCCAGATCGGACATCAACCGGCCTACTTCCTCCGGCGGGGGAGGGATGAACACTGCATCCTCAAGCCGGATACCCCCGATGCGATTCTGGATTGTCCTGAAATGCCCGGGCGTATAGCGCGCTTGACCGCTCAGTAGCCGCTCATGCAATTCAAGCAGAAGTTCACAGTTCAGAGCGCCCTGGCCATGTGCACGAACGAGTTCATCGCCATACTTGGCTGCTGTCACATAGGCCAGCGTTTCGCTCGCATCTGCATCATCGGGTGGAACCTCATCGGTCAAATCCATCTCGTACAACAGGAGATCGTCGAAGCCTGTTCGTGATCCCTCAATCTGACTGCTCGCGACAGCTTCCCGGCGATTAAGCGCACGCAGCAGAAGCACCTCATACGGGCATCGCCCGAGTATTCGGGCTATTACCTCAAGCTCTCGCGCGGCCATCCTGAATAACGCCGCGCATTCAGGGACGTCAATAGTGGCAGGTACCGGATGGGGCACCACAGCATAGCAGCCGCCCCGCCCGTGAATTGGTACCACAGTAGCCTGCAGACTTGGATGGAGTTCGGTTTTGCGCATTGAACCTTCAATAGCAAAGTTTATATTAAATGATAATACACCATAACTTTAATAAAAGTCGTTATATTAAGCGGTATTGCATGCCAATACATTGCGCGAAATATCGTTATATGACATTAAAGGAGCGGATTTTCGTTCTCATCGTCGAACAGCGCCACATACAGGCTCTTCGCTTTGTCAATGTTCTTAGCCATTTTTTGATTTATGCAACAACGCCCAATGGATCAGTGAAGTCGGCTCAGGCGTCGTTGAAATTATGAACGCAGAGATAAACCGCTGCGATGCTTCCGGCTAAAATGAAGGCCATGCCCAATGCTGCCGCGTCCCTTTTCCTTTCGCTTCAACTGACGCCGCACGGCCACTTATTACTGGCACTGGATGTCGACGCTCAGCCTCTACCGGAAGCACTTGCGCAACGTCTTGCGGATACTTTTGCGCTAGGTGCCGGGCATGGTCTGTTGCAACTCGGTGCGGCGGAAATAGGTGCCGCGTTGCCAACCACATTGGCTTGGTGGCGTGATTTCGCCGTGCGTTACGTCACCGGCCTGTGTGCAACGCCCGAAGGCGGTGAGATTGCAGTCGCACTGCCCGAAGAGGCGGCGCTTGATGCGCTGATTGCCGATGTCCCGCCGATGACAGGTGCGGAATATCTGACCATTGAAGTCATAGTCACGTTGTGGGCCGAACTCGATGCAGCGCTGCGTGATGAACTCGCCACATCACAGCTCAAACTTCAGGATTTCCTAAAGTCGCGCCATCCGGCCTGGAATCTGGTCGGTCGGGTGCATTTCAATCTGGCCGAAAATCGCAAGGACGCGGAAGCGCCCTTCGCTTTTCTTGCTACCTACGCATCGAGTCTTTCAGCCCACGGCAAGGCGCGGCATCTGCCGCTGTCGCAGGCGCTGGCGGAATTCTCCGATGGCAAGAGTCAGGCGCGCCTCTTGTCGTTGTTGCTCCCGGTGCAGCGTGCTGCTGAACAATGTAGCTGGTTGCGCGAGATGGTGGCCGAGGGTGACATCTACCACCCGTTACGCTGGACGCCGGCCGACGCCTTTCGCTTCCTCGCCGACGTGCCGCAGCTCGAAGCCGCCGGCATTATTGTGCGGGCGCCCGGCGCCTGGCAGGGGGGACGTCCCGCGCGGGCAAGGGTGAGCGCCAGTGTCGGTGCGCGGCCACCGTCAGCGCTGGGCAAGGAGGCGCTACTCGACTTCAGCATGGAAATAACACTTGTTGGCGAGCGGCTGGACGCGAGCGAAATCAAGGCACTGCTGGCCGGTGGCGATGGTCTGCAACTGCTTCGGGGGCGCTGGGTGGAGGTCGATCACAAGCGGCTGGCGCGAATGTTGAAACGATTTGAGGCGATCGGGCAGGCGGCGGCGGAGCACGGCCTATCCTTCGCCGAGGCCATGCGTCTGGTCGCTGGCGCCACACTCGATCAGGCGGGAGATGCCGCCGATGCCGATTGGACGACTATCTCCGCCGGCCCTTGGCTGGCCGAAACCTTGCAGGGTCTGCGCCAGCCGGAGGGCTTGGCGCAGATCGATCCTGGCGCCGAACTGAAGGCGACGCTGCGCCCCTATCAGGAGGCCGGTTTACGCTGGCTTTATCTGCTTACCCGGCTTCGTTTAGGGGCCTGTCTTGCCGATGATATGGGGCTGGGCAAGACCATCCAGGTGCTGGCTTTGTTGCTCGTGCTCAAACGCGAGCAGAAGTCATCGCTTGACCATCGGCCAAGCGTGCTGATTGCGCCCGCTTCGCTACTCGCCAACTGGGCGGCCGAGGCCGAACGTTTTGCGCCCAGCCTGTGCTTGCTGATTGCCCACCCGTCCGCCATGCCCGCCACCGATCTGCGTGCGCTCGATGCCGCCAGCCTGAATGGTGTCGACCTCGTTATCACCAGTTACGGTTCGCTGTTGCGTTCGCCGGGGCTGGAAGCTGTCGATTGGCGACTGGCGGTGATCGACGAAGCGCAGGCAATCAAGAATCCTGCGGCCAAGCAGACGCGGCAGGTGAAGAAGCTGAAGGCCGATGCGCGCATCGCGCTAACCGGGACGCCGGTCGAAAACCGGCTCTCTGACCTGTGGTCGATTTTTGATTTCACGCATCCCGGTCTGCTTGGGTCGAGCAAGGCGTTTGCCGACTTTTCCAAGCGCATGGCCAGCGCCGAGCACTTCGGACCGTTGCGCAAATTGGTACGCCCCTACATTCTGCGCCGTTTGAAAACCGACAAGCGCGTCATCTCCGATCTGCCGGACAAAACCGAACTTAAGGCCTGGTGTCACCTCAGCCCGACACAGGCTGCGTTGTATCAGCGTAGCGTGAAGGATCTCGCGGCGGCGCTCGAAGATGCCGAAGGTATCGGTCGCCGGGGGGTGGTGCTCGCCTTCCTGATGCGCTTCAAGCAGATCTGCAATCATCCCTCGCAGTGGCTGGGCGACGGAGGCTGGGGCGCCGAGGACAGTGGCAAGTTTGCCCGCCTGCGTGAGTTGGTCGAAGTGATCGCCGCCAAGCAGGAAAAGGTGCTGGTGTTCACCCAGTTTCGCGAAACTACCGAGCCGCTGGCTACCTTTCTTGGCGCCATCTTTGGTCGCGAGGGCCTGTTCCTGCATGGCGGTACGCCGGTCGCCAAACGCCGCGAATTGGTCAAGCGCTTTCAGGAAGACGAACTGACGCCGTTTTTCGTGCTCTCACTCAAGGCGGGCGGTTCGGGGTTGAATCTCACCGCCGCTTCGCATGTCATCCACTTTGACCGCTGGTGGAATCCCGCCGTCGAAAACCAGGCAACCGACCGTGCTTTTCGCATAGGACAGCAACGCAACGTGTTGGTGCACAAATTTGTTTGTCGTGGCACGATTGAGGATCGTATCGACCAGTTGATCGAATCGAAACGACAACTGGCGGACGATGTGCTCGAAGGCGGCGCTGAAATACGCCTCACCGAAATGAGCGACCGCGAGTTGCTGGATCTGGTGAAGCTCGACCTTAACGCGGCGCAGGAAAGCTGACTATGAGGAATTGAGGGAGAAGAAGATGAGTTACTACGGATGGGCGCCGTATGTGCCGGTTGCCGAGCGCCGCAGGAAGGCCGAGAAAGCTGCCGCGAAGGCGATGAAAAATGGCGAGAAGCTCTCGCCGATTACGTCTTATCGCGGCGCCATTGCCAAGACTTTCTGGGGCAAGGCCTGGTGCGATAATCTGGAGCGTTACAGCGACTATGCCAACCGTCTGCCCCGTGGACGCACGTATGTGCGCAACGGCTCGGTGATCGATCTGCGCGTCGCGGCGGGCGAGGTGAAAGCCCAGGTCATGGGTTCCAGCCTTTACAAGGTGGCGGTTACCGTCTCAGCGGTTCCCGCCAAGCAGTGGCAGGCCGTTGGCGCCGATTGCGCCAGTTCGATCAATTCGCTGGTTGAACTCCTGCAGGGGAAACTTTCCAAAGCGGTTATGGAGCGTATCTGCACGCCGGCTACCGGGCTATTTCCGGCGCCGAAGGAAATAAAATTCACTTGTAGCTGTCCGGATTCAGCGTCGATGTGCAAGCACGTCGCCGCCGTACTTTACGGTGTTGGTGCGCGACTTGATGCGCAGCCGGAGCTGTTGTTCAGCCTGCGCCGGGTCGAAGCCAAAGATCTTGTTGCCCGGGCAGGTGCCGGTTTGCCGAAGACCGGTAAAGCGCCTGCAAAGGCCAGGGTGCTCGAAGACGCGCTGCTGTCCGACGTGTTCGGCATCGAGCTGGATGAGCCCAAACCTCCGGTCAAGGCCGTTAAGCCTCGGCGCAAATCAACGGTGGACAAGGTCATAGCGAAGAAGGCGGCGAAGCCCGCTGATGTGAGCATCGTCAAGCCTGCTTCGCCAAAGAAGGCTGCAGTCAGCAAAAAGGCGGCGCCGGCCAAAGCGCTCGCTGCGCCGCGTAAGCGCGTAGGTCGGGTTAGTCCTTAACGGTTTTGCATGGGGAGGGCCCGAGAGGGTTGAGAACATCAGCAGTTCCTGCCCCGGTCTGGTCGAGAAAAACCCAAAACGTCGAGCTGACCGTTCGAGTGGGGTGTAGGTGTGGAAAGGGTTGTTCTCTCAATAAATGTTCAGTTTTGAATAACTCGTCGGCCAGAGTTGTAAAAGGAGCGAAGAAACGGGGACGAAAATGCGCCGAGAATGCGACGTAATACCGACAATTCAACGACTCAAATTGAGAACAAATTTAGTTGCATAATGCTCGCAAAAAAGAATGCAGAATCGCGACGAAAAAACGATGGAATGACGATAGAAAATTCAGCGGACACCATCGTTGCTGAAAGGACGGAGAAACGGTGACATTACAGCAACGAAAAAGCAACAAAACGCGACGGGGTGTCATAAATGCAAGAACATAACCAATCCTTCTTCCGAGCATGGCGAGGTTGCGGTACATCGTGCAGTTCTCGAGATCGTTCCGCTTGCCGAGCAACCGGGCGATGGCCTGTCACGCCCGGCGATATCTCGACTTACTTTGGTTGCGATACGATGCGCAGATAGGGCTTGAGTGTTTTCCAGCCGTTCGGGTACTTGGCCCTAGCCGCTTCATCGGAAACGGAGGTCGGTATGATCACATCCTCGCCCGGTCGCCAGTTAACCGGCGTGGCGACGGTATGCTTGGCGTTGAGCTGGACGGCGTCGAGCGCGCGCAGCACTTCATCGAAGTTGCGCCCCGCGCTCATCGGATAGGTCATCGTGAGTTTGATTTTCTTGTCCGGCCCGATCAGGAACACCGAGCGTACGGTCGCATTATCCACTGCGCTGCGACTGGCGGCGTTGCCGCTGGCGTTCGGATGGATCATGTCATAAAGCTTGGCGACGACGAGCTCGGTATCGTTAATCAGCGGGTAATTCAGTGGCGAGCCCTGCGTCTCCGCGATGTCGCCCGCCCAGCGATGGTGGTCGTCGACACTGTCAATCGACAGGCCGATGACTTTGGTGTTGCGCTTGTCGAATTCCGGCTTCAGGCGGGCGAGGTAGCCGAGTTCAGTGGTGCAGACGGGAGTGAAGTCCTTCGGGTGTGAGAACAGGATGACCCAACTGTCACCGATCCATTCATGGAAGCGAATCGTGCCTTCGGTTGTCGGGGCGCTGAAATCCGGCGCTTCGTCGCCAATATGAAGTCCCATGGTTTTCTCCTTAACTATCATTGAGGGGGAAGCGTTTAATGACCAGCGAAGTTATGCTTCACCTGACGAAACCTGCTCTAAAGTCTTGCCAGCAGGTGATCAAGTCCTGCAAACCATCGGCAGGCCGTTGTACGCTTCATTTCGACCGTATTCGTGAACTAGCGTTCCAATCCACGCCCAGTCGACTGATTACGGTTCGCGCCCCGCTTTGACCAGATAGCCTGCCTCGCGCCAGGCTTTCATCCCGCCGTCGAGTGCCACCGTGTGCAGGAAGCCCATCTCGCGCAAGGTAGACGCGGCCAGCGTTGATACATAGCCCAGTTCGCAACAGGTGAGGATGCGTCGGGTCGGGTCAGGAAGCTCCTGGTTGACCCCGCAATTCCAGTTGGCCGCGGGGAAGCACCCGTGCTCCGGGAATATGTCCTGATTCATAAGCGTCGCGCTCGCGCACGTCGAGCACGATCAAGTCGTCCTGCGTGGCCTCGATGTGTGACTTGAGCACTTCGAGCGACATGAACGGCACGCACGCAGCGGCCTCGGCGAGTAACTGTGCGACCGATTTTCCACCGCTCATGTTGGTGCGCAGCGCCTCGGTGACATGCGTTGGCATGGAGAGATTGAGATTGCGCATCATCTCGACGAATGCCGCTCTTTCGCGCGTCTGCAAACGTGGATTGGTGGCGATCTCTTGCCCGATCGTCGAACTCTGGCGGCCCTTGTAGTCGTGCGCCGGGAAAACCTTGAGGTCCGGGTCCAGACGCAGAATGCGATGGAACAGGCTGTCATACAGCGCCTCCGGGTCGCCGCTCGGCAAGTCGGTGCGGCCAGTCGCACCGATCAGCAGTGTATCGCCAGTGAACAGCCGGTCTTCGACGCGCAGGCACATCGAATCGTGCGTGTGGCCAGGCGTGTGGATTGCCCGCAAGCGCAACTTTCCGACGATGATCATCTCGCCATCACCGATCCGCATGTCCACAAAGGGCGCCGAACTCGCCTGGTGCATCACCACCGGCACACCCAGTTGCCGTGCAAGTTGCCTGGTCGCCGAGAAATGGTCGGCGTGAGTATGGGTGTCGATCAGGTAACGGATACGCAAACCGTCACGGGCAGCGAGCGCAATGTAGTGGTCAATCTGGCTGATTTCCGGATCGATCAGCGCCGCCGCGCTAGTCTCGCTGCAGCCGACAAGGTAGGACTGACATCCTCCTGTGGCTATTTGCTCGAAGATCATTTCGCTCTCCTTTATCATCGGGGCGCATGGTGGCTCGGGTCGCCGCAGATAAGTTCACAGCGGTTCGCCGCTGTCGTACTTCTGCCAGGGCTCGTCCAGGACAGGGCACGAGCGAATGTAAAACCGCGTTGCAGCGGCCTGTTCACCTTCCCGGCAGGGTTGGGCGTCATTCGCTTCATCATCCGGCCTGCTCGATTGAAGCGCCTTTCTCGGTGAGGAGTGCGCGCAGGACCGAGCGATGACATCGGGCTTCAGTCTCGCAGTAACATCCAACCGAAAAATTGTTCTGATGCGAAAGCGCGGCGAGCAGCTCAAGTGCATGTCTGGCTTCAGGTGCAGACATTTCGGCCCGGTAAGTCCTTGCGAATGTTGCCCACTGCGCCGGGGTTTCTGCTGCCAGTCCCAATTTCAGGGTTTCGACACTCGGCGCCAGTGTAGGAAACCACACGTCGTACCAGTTCCGTGATGAAAACTCGGACTTGGGTACGCCCCTTGGCGGGCGACGCACCGTTCCGATGCGAGTACCTTCACCCTCGCTACGCGCAGTGCCCAGCCTCACGACACGAACGACCATTGCGTACTCCAGGCATAGATGCGTCGCAGTGATCAGATACGCCAGTCTGGCGATTGATACCTGCGCAGGCGAAGTATGCAGCAGCTTGGCCCATTGCTCAACAAATCAGGTGGCTCATTCTCCGCGTAACGGTAATTCAATGCTACCGGCTACGAAAAAAATCGTCCGAGGCTTCTCGTCACTGGCTGCCCTCGCCGCCGCGTTCATCGGGCTCGCATGATCGAGAACACCTACTGTCAATCAAACGCCGTATGGGGTGTTTTTCCTTCCGGTTTGCGAGCTGCCGACTCTCATTGATCGCCAGAGCGGGCGAGACGGATTCCGGCTCTGCTATACTTTACGGTTTTTCCAGGCAGCAGGCGATAAAATTATGTCAATGAAATTCCAGATCATACCGGTTACGCCGTTTGAGCAGAACTGTAGTCTCCTGTGGTGCGACGAAACGCAGCGTGCGGCAGTGGTTGATCCGGGCGGTGACGTCCCGCGCATTCTGGCGGCAGTGAAAAAAAACGGGGTGGTGCTGGAGAAGATTCTGGTCACGCATGGGCATATCGACCATGCCGGCGCCGTTGCCGAACTGGCCGATCAGCTCTCCTTGCCGATAGAAGGCCCGCAGCCTGAAGATCAGTTCTGGATTGACGGCATGCCGCAGCAAAGCAGGATGTTCGGCTTTCCTGGCGTACGCGCTTTTACGCCGGATCGCTGGCTGGAGCAAGGCGATAGCGTGCGTTTCGGTAATGTCCAAATGGATGTTTTGCACTGCCCAGGCCATACGCCCGGACACGTGGTCTTCTTCAACGCGCGCGATCGTCTGGCAATCGTCGGTGATGTTCTGTTCCAGGGTTCGATCGGTCGTACGGATTTCCCCAAAGGTGATTTCGATACGCTGATTGCCTCCATCCGTGGCCGGCTGTGGCCGCTTGGCGACGATGTCGCCTTCATTCCCGGCCACGGGCCGATGTCGACCTTCGGCGCCGAACGCCGCAGCAATCCATTTTGTGGCGACTGATCCGCCGGCTAAAGCGCAGACCTACCAGTTGCTGATCGAGGTGGCAACACCGGTGCGTGTGAGTGTCGGTCGCCTGGGCACCTTTGACTTTCCAGCCGGGCTTTACACCTATACCGGAAGTGCGCGCCGGAATCTTGAGGCGCGGGTGAGTCGTCATCTTTCAACGAAAAAGAAAATGCACTGGCATATCGACTATCTGCTTGCCGCGCCGGGTGTCCGTGTTTGTGAGGTGCGTCGTCATGGTGCGGCGGAATGCGTCGTCAATCAGCAAATCGCCGGTGAAATTCCGGTGAAGGGTTTTGGTGCAAGCGATTGCCGGGCAGGTTGCGGCAGCCATTTGAAGCGGCTGGGCTGATTGACTGGCGCAAGATCTTTCTGCGCCTGCCGTTCAGCGTTCTGAGCCGCGAGTAGATCAGTCGTGATTCTCGGTGTTGATGCGGGCGGCCCAGTAGAGGGCTGTCACCTGTGATTTTGCGTGCGTCGCCGGGCTGATCCCCAGACCAGAAAAAATCGCTTCTGCATCCGAAAAATTACCGGATTCACTGGCAATGATTGCTGAAAGCAACTGGCCGAGAATACCGTCGTCGGCGGGAGAGTTCAAGGCGTCAACCACCTCGGGCTGCAAGGGGAGTTCCTTGAGAATCTCTTTCATGGGCAAATTGATCAGAACGTCAAGCAGGGAAAACAGCCCGGTCATGAAAGCGTTGTCGCTCAGGTCAGGGATTTCGGGTTCTGGCTCGATGGCCACACTCAGCAGTTCCATCAGGCGACCGCGCGCTGCGGCAAGCTGCATCAGGGGGTTGGGTGCATTGCCGTTGGCCAGATTGTCGGCATAAATCAGCAACTGCAGCCAGCGCTGCAACTGGCGACGACCGAGTATGGCGATCGCCTGGGAAAAATTGCTGATCCTGGTTCTTGCGCCAACAGCCACCGAATTGACCAGACGCAGCAGGTTGTAGGACAGCTTGGGCTCTTCGCGAAATATCCCCTCAATCTCGCGTGTGTCGCCATCCTGTCTGACGAGGTTCAACAGCTTGAGCAACTTGAGGCGCGTGAGGTCAGGTTCCGGGCCGGCAAGAGGATTGCGCACCGTCAGAAAATGGCTGTCACACCAATCAAACTTTTTCTCAGTCAGCCAGCCGAACATTTCATGCGATCCGACCTTCGTCGCGATCTTACGGAATCCGGCATCATCGGCATAGATCAGGTCGATTGCCGGGAGATCCTGGCGGGCGAATGCGGCGTCAAGCCACAGATAATTGAAAGCGGCAACCGGTACCTGGCGGAGAAGATCGGCTCGGTTGATGTGCAGGCCGAAACGATAACCTTGTGAACGAAGCTGTTTGCAGCGTGTCAGGGTTTGAGTATTTTCAAGAGTGGCCGCAGGAAGAACGAAAACGACCTGCCTGGCATCAAATCCTTCAATAAATCCACTCTGTTCGATACATTCCGGGTCGATCGGCACAACCATCGGCAACAGCCTGGCCAGAGGCGCAGCGGCCGATTCGTTAAAACAGCGCTCAAGATCGGTGCATTCGTTCGTAAAGAGAGCGCCAGTTTGCCAGTCAAGCGCTGCCCAGCTTTGATCGGCAGCCAGCATCGGACGAATGAAAAAGTAAGGTTCTGGCATGGCGGCGGCACTCTTGGCGTAGATTTTTATCGGCGTTACTGATTTTATTCTTGCGATGCTGGCTGGATAACATCAGTCGTAATTTTAACCCAGATCGCCAGGCACGTTTGAAGCTATAGTTCAGACAGAGTTTATTAGTGCCCGGGCGATTTCATGAATGCCTCTGGAATCGCAAGTGGTTGAAAAAAATACCACATCGTCATTCCGGCAAAGGCCGGAATCCAGTTTTTTGGGATTCCAACTGGGTCGCGGCCTTTGCCGCGCAGGAAACAGTCTTGGGGTGCGAACAGTCTTGGGGTGCGCCGGGAGGACGGTTTCTGGATAAGAAAGGCTCTGCGGAGCCGCATTATTTTGTTTGGAGGAGCCTGATGTTCCTCGTTACCTGGTAGTTATCAAACCTTGCCTTCCCAACCGACTGCCTGCTGGTTCTCGTCGCGCAACTCGCGGCGCAGGATCTTGCCGACCGGAGTTTTTGGCAAGTTATCGCGGAAGTCGATATGCAGTGGTCGCTTGTAGCCGGTGAACTGCGTCTTGCAGTAGATGATGACGTCTTCCTTGCTCAGCTTCGGGTCTTTCTTCACGATGATCAATTTGACCGCCTCGCCTGACCTTTTGTCGGGCACACCGATTACTGCGCATTCGGCCACACCCGGATGCATCATCACAACGCTTTCAATCTCGTTCGGGTAAACATTGAATCCCGACACCAGAATCATGTCCTTCTTGCGGTCGGTGATGGTGATGTAACCCTTCTCATCCATGTGGCCGACATCACCGGTCTTCAGCCAGCCGTCCTCAATGATCTTCGCGGTTTCTTCGGCATTGTTCCAGTAGCCGCGCATCACCTGCGGTCCGAAAACACAGATCTCGCCAGTGTGCTTCGCGATATCGTCCTCGCCGTTCCATAAGGGTAACTCGTTGAAGGCTTCATCTCGTATCGAGACTTCGGTCGAGGAGACGGGCAGGCCAACGGTGCCGTTCCAGGGCGTACCGAGAAGCGTGCAGCAGACGCCCGGAGAAGTTTCCGTCAGTCCATAGGCTTCCGTGAGAAAGGTTCCGGTGATTTTCTGCCAGCGCTCGGCGACCGGTTTCTGTACCGATGCGCCACCGCCGACCACCACTTTCAGCGCTGAAAAGTCGAGACGATCGAAACCGGGGGTATTCATCAGACCGTTGAACAACGTATTGACACCGGTCAGCACGCTGAACTTCCAGTGGCCGAGCTCCTCGACGAAGGCCGGCAGGTCGCGCGGGTTGGTGATCAGCACCGTCAGGCTGCCCCACTTCATGAAGGCCAGCGTCGAAGTCAGGCAGAAGATGTGGTACATCGGCAGCGGCGCAATGGCAATTTCACGGCCTTCCTTGAAGCTGCCGGAGATCCACAGACTGGTCTGTTCCAGATTGGCGAGCATGTTGTGGTGGGTCAGCATGGCGCCCTTGGCAACGCCGGTGGTGCCACCGGTGTATTGCAGGAAGGCGATGTCTTCCTGCCCGGTTTTGAAGGGGGTGAATTCGCTCGCCGCACCGCGTTTGAGCGCGGCGAGCAAGGGCACGGCGTTGTCAATGTGCCAGTGCGGCACCATTTTCTTTACCCGTTTGACGACGAAATTGACCATCCAGCGTTTTGGTACGGGCAGCAGGTCGCCGATTTGTGTGCTGATGACGTGTTCAAGCGGTGTATTGGGCAGGACTTCTTGCAGAATACGGGCAAAATTCTCGAGAATGATGATGGCTTTGGCTCCCGAGTCCTTCAACTGGGCTTCCAGCTCGCGAGCGGTGTATAGCGGATTGACGTTCACCACCGTCAGGCCGGCGCGCAGGATGCCGAACAGAACCACCGGGTATTGCAACAGGTTGGGCAGCATGATAGCGATCCGGTCGCCGTGCGCGATACCCCGCAGTCCGTGCAGGAAGGCAGCAAAATCGCGCGACAGACGATCCAGTTCGTTAAAACTGATGCTGTGGCCGAGATTGTGAAAAGCCGGTTTGTCGCCGAACCTGCGGATCGTGTCATCAAGCAGATCGGGCAGTGAGGAAAAAGGGCTTTCACCAATTTCGGCGGGCATACCCGACGGATAGCTGTCAAGCCAGACTTTATTGCGCATGGTTGTTCTCTGTTATTGTGAGTGCATATCAAGACTAGACAATAAAATGGGCGTTGAAAACAAGTATTTTCGGTTTGTTGGGTGGCTGACATAAAATAAGCCCATGATTCCTGACTACTGGCAACAAGCGTCTTCCGAGTTGGCGCAGGGTGATCCGGTGATGGCTGGCCTGGTCGAACGCTTTGCCAGCGCGTCGCTGGTTTCTCGCGGCGACCCTTTCGTTACGCTGGCACGCTCGATCGTAGGTCAGCAGATCTCGGTGAAGGCCGCCGACAGCGTCTGGTCGCGCCTGATTGCGGTGTTGCCGGTGATGGCTCCAGCCAGCGTGCTGACCAGCACACCAGACAGCTTGCGCGCCTGTGGCCTCTCGGCGCGCAAGGCGGAGTATCTTGGCGACCTGGCACGGCACTTCAGTTCAGGGGAGATTCACCTCGAGCGCTGGTCGTCGATGAGCGATGCAGAAATCATTGGCGAGCTGACGGCGGTGCGCGGAATCGGCGTATGGACCGCCGAGATGTTTCTGATTTTCAACCAGTTGCGCCCCGACGTTTTTCCGCTCGACGACATCGGTCTGCAAAAGGCCGTTGCGCTCCACTACTTTGCCGGCCAGCGTCCGCCCAGAGGAGCACTCGCCGGGCACGGCGAGCGCTGGCGCCCGTGGCGCTCGGTGGCTACCTGGTATCTCTGGCGCAGCCTCGATCCGCTGCCTGTCGAATACTGATCGGCTGGTCAAGAACTCAGCGGTAGACCAGCACCGGTATTTTCGAGTGTGTGAGAACCTTGTTGGTTTCGCTGCCAAGCAACAGGCCACTGAATCCGCGCCGACCATGCGAGGCCATGAAAATCAGGTCGCAGCCGCTCTGGGTTGCGGCTTCGATGATGGCTTCATAGGGCACGTCGCAGGTCAGGGTCATTTTGTTACAGACCACACCCGCTTCCTGACAGAGGTTATCAACAAAGCCGATAACCTGTTGCGCCTGCTGTTCGGCGAGTTCGGCAAATTGTTCCGGTGTCGTCGAATCGATCAGGGCGCCTTCACCATAGTAGGTCACCGGGTACTCCGGCTTGGCGTAGAAGGCGGTAATGCTCGCCCCGGCTTCCCTGGCGAAGGAAACCGCGCGGCGGGCCGTATCCTGGGAGAGTTGAGAACCATCGGTGGGAACAAGAATGCGCTTGAACATGATGTCACCTATTCCTTGTTAAGATCATACTTGCAATATAGACCGAAAATGGGCTGAAGGACAAAGGAATCGTTTGGATTGGTGCGGCGTGGCCTGACTTGGGAAGAGGTAAGCTGTGGTGCGCGGTGAAACCCCATCCTGTTTTCTTCCGTTTTGATCTTCGTCAATACGGGGTGCCCGCAGTTGCCGCAGAATCAGTCTTTGTTTTTCGCTGAGGTGAGCCATGGAAAGTATCCGTAACCTGATGACCGGCAAGCATCGGCAGTGCGATGACCATTTTGTTGCAGTCGAGCAGGCCGTTGCCCGCAGCGCCTGGGGTGAGGCCGCTTCGGCGTTCAACCATTTTCGCCATGCCACGTTGCAGCATTCTGCGCTTGAAGAATCCATACTGTTCCCCGCCTTTGAAGCGCATACGGGCATCAGCATGGGGCCAACGCAGGTCATGCGTGGCGAGCATGCGCAGATGCGCGCGTTGCTGGCTGCGGCTGAAATCGCTCTCGCCGCGCGCGACGTGGACGACTATTCGGGGAATGCCGAAACCCTGTTGATCATGACGCAGCAGCACAACATGAAGGAGGAGAACATGCTTTATGCGATGTGCGACCAGCATCTGGCCCTTCAGCTCGCAGAACTGTTACCGCAACTTGAGAGCGGGATCAATATGAGGGAGCTGATGTAATGAATCAAGCCAGGGCTGAGCGGGTGATCGATGGTCGCAGCATGGAGCCGCCAGAGCCATTCGTGCACACCATGGAGGCGCTGGACACGATCAAGCCGGGCCAGAAGGTTCTGCTTATTGTCGGGCGCGAGCCGATTCCGCTCTACCGGGCACTGGAACTCAACGGTTTTTCCTGGCAGACCGAGCGTCTGCCGGACGGGTCGGTCGAGGTCCTGATCTGGCACAGGAAGTCCTGATGCGATTGCCCCCATGGCTTTCATATCCAGGTTGCTGCGGGGCCTGAGCCAAGGTGCAGGCCTTACTCTCGTATGATCAGTCGCCACCCCTCGGCGCACCCTTGCGCTTCTTCCTGACGGCGCCCTTGTTCGGCATCCTCGCCGGTCTGCTTTTATTATGGAGTGGGCCGGAAGCCCTTGCCGCGCGCTGGACGCCTGCCGCTCTGGCGCTGACGCACCTGATTACCGCCGGATTCATGCTGCAGGTGATGCTTGGTGCGCTGATGCAGATTCTGCCCGTTCTGCTTGGCGCCAACATGGCTAACCCGATGCGGGTGGCAAGCGTCGTTCATGCCGAAATAACTCTGGGTGCGCTGTTCCTGGTCGCCGCTTTCCTGAGTTTTTCACCCTGGCTGTTCAAGCTGGCAGCCTTGTTTTCCGGACTCGGCGTGGCCTGTTTCGTCGGCTCTGCCGCGCTTGCGCTGCATGGTATCGCGTCTACAAATCCAACGACTCAGGGACTGAAGCTTGCTCTGCTCGGTTTAAGTGTGACGCTAGTCCTGGGCATGCTGCTCGCGGTGTCGCTCGGCTGGTCGCTCAATTTGCCGCTGATGCTGCTGGCCGATATTCATCTGGGCTGGGGATTCGTGGCCTGGGGCGTGGTATTGCTTGCTGCCGTCGGCTATGTGGTGGTGCCCATGTTTCAGCTCACTCCCGCCTATCCTGGCTGGTTCGCCCGCTATTTTTCATTTTCGGCGCTGGCCGTGCTGGTGCTGTGGACGATTGCCGAATTCAACCAGTGGGTGTTCGTCTCGGCGATGCTGGGCACGGCACTGGTTGCCCTGGTGGTGCTGTTTGCCGGGGTCACGCTGAGCATCCAGCGGCGCAGCAAACGCCCCCGCTTCGATGCGACCCAGCATTTATGGCAGTTTGCCATGTTGAGCGCACTGGCCGCCTGCGCCGTGTGGCTGGCCGCGAGAACATTCCCCCTGTTTGACGGGTGGACGGGCTGGCCGGTATTGTGCGGTGTGCTCCTGCTCTTTGGCGGATTCATGTCGGTCATTGTCGGCATGCTCTACAAGATTGTTCCCTTTCTGGTCTGGCTGCACCTGCAGAATCTGGGGCAGGGCAGGGTGATGGCGCCCAACATGAAAAAGATCATTGCCGAGCGCGAAATGAATCGCCAGATGCTCGCACACTTTGCCTCATGTGCCCTGTTGCTGCTGGCGGTGTGGTGGCCGCTGTGGTTTGTCTATCCGGCCGGACTGGCGCTGCTGGTGGCCAGCGGAGGGCTGTTGCGCAACCTGTTGTCCGCGCTGTCGGTTCATCGTGAACATCGGCTGAAAATCGAGTCGTTAATCTGTGCCGATGATCTACCTCTCACTTAAAAATCTGCATGTGCTTTTTGTCGTCGTCAGCGGTTCAGGATTTTTCATACGCGGGCTGTGGATGCTGGCCGATTCACCGCGGCTGAATCAACGCTCGGTTCGGATTGTTCCTCACATTGTCGACACGCTGCTGCTGGGTAGTGCGATTGCCATGGCCGTGATCAGCGCTCAGTACCCAGGGACGCAAGACTGGCTGACGGCAAAACTGATCGGGCTGCTGGTCTATATTTTTTGCGGAATGATGGCGCTCAGGCGCGGCAAGAGCAAAACAACGCGCGGCATTTTCTTTGCCGCAGCCCTGCTGGCTTTTGCCTACATTGTTTCGGTGGCACTCACGCGCAGCCCGCTCGGCGTATTTTCTTGGTGAGGTGTTTCATCCGCCGCAATGGACATGGTTTAAACTAGCCCGATCAACAGTACGCACCGGGACGCTTTAACCGAATGAACTCCTTTTCCGAAAACCTGGTTTTTGATCCGCCAATCATCCGTCGCTTCGATGTCAATGGCCCGCGCTACACGTCCTATCCGACGGCGGATCGCTTTGTCGAAACATTCAACGCCGATTCGAGCAAACACTGGCTGCGGAATCGTACCAGCGGCGCCAGCCGCCAGCAGCTTTCCCTGTACTTCCACATCCCGTTTTGCAACACCATCTGCTACTACTGCGCGTGCAACAAGATCATCACCAAGGATCACGGGCGATCGGCCAAGTATCTGAAGTATCTGGGCAAGGAACTGGCGCTGCAAAGCAGCTATCTGGCGGAGGGCGATAACGAAGTCGCGCAGTTGCACTGGGGCGGCGGGACGCCAACCTTCCTAGCGCACGATGAAATGCGCCAGTTGATGGCGTCGACACGCAAGCACTTCCGCCTGGTCGACGATGGCGAATACTCTATCGAAGTCGATCCGCGCAAGGTCGATCGCGCTACCGTCGAAGTGCTGGGAGAACTGGGTTTCAACCGCATGAGCGTTGGCGTGCAGGACTTTGACGAAAGCGTCCAGCAGGCAGTTAACCGAATCCAGAGCGAGGCGGAGACCTTTGCCGTGATCGATGCCGCACGCGCCAACGGCTTCAGGTCGATCAGCATCGACCTGATCTACGGCCTGCCCAGGCAGACGGTCAGTGGATTCAAGCGCACGCTGGATCGCATCATCGCCGCCAGCCCGGATCGTCTGTCGATCTACAATTACGCGCATCTGCCGAGCCTGTTCAAGCCGCAGCGGCGCATTCTTGAATCCGACATGCCGACGGCCGATGCGCGCCTCCAGATTCTCTCGATGGCCATCGGCAAGCTGACCGACGCCGGTTACGTGTTCATCGGCATGGACCACTTTGCCAAGCCCGATGACGAACTGGCCGTTGCCCAGCGGCAGGGGCGTCTGCACCGCAATTTCCAGGGATATTCCACACATTCGGATTGCGACATGCTGTCCTTCGGTATCTCGTCGATCAGCAAGGTGGGGCCGAGCTACTGTCAGAACGTGAAGACGCTCGACGAATATTATGAACGCCTCGACAGCGGACAATTGCCTGTTTTTCGCGGCATCGAACTGGACGCCGACGACATCCTGCGGCGTTCGATCATCCAGTCGCTGATGTGTCACTTCGAGCTATCGCTGGAATCGGTTGAAGCCGAGCACGGGATCGATTTCAGAACCTACTTTGCCCCCGAGCTTGCGGCGCTGCGCGAGATGGTACAGGCCGGTCTGGTGCGCGTTGAAGACAGGCGGATTGTCGTCCTTCCTCCGGGGCGCATGCTGGTACGGGCGATCTCGATGGTTTTCGACAAGTTCCTGTGTGCCGACCGGGAGAGCAAGCGCTATTCGAAGGTGATTTGAGGCTTCGATGCATGGAATGAAAGGGTTTCGGCCCTTCCAATCGAGCGTGCTTGCTATTGTGCCGTCAAAATAAAAAAGCCAAAGACAAGGCAGCGCCGCAAACTCGAGGCAAGACATGAATGATCAGTGAAAGGAATCATCATTCAAACGCAGCGGGCATCTGATTGTTCGGGAAAGGAAAAACAAAAGCAGACCTTGGCCCGGAGCCCTCGAAAGTTTAAAGCTGCCGTTCGCTATGCCAATGCAATATTATTGGCTCAACGGCACCTATGCATCTATTCTGTTGAAAAACTCGGCTCTTGTTTATTTAATGATTTTTTGGGGGTGGCTCGACCCTTCCAATGTCAGCGATCGTTGAATATGGAGCGATTCTGAAGGTCGATTTTCGTCGCTTTGGTTTGACTCAAAGAAAAAGCAAGTTTTTCAACACAATACATCGTTAACGGCCAGTCTAACTGCATGATTTACGAATACTGTTCGTACAGCGCTAGGTGCAAAAATTACCGGTTCCTGAGAAGCCGTTCTTATGCCAATTGCTGCCACTCTGCAGGCATCAGGCAGTGCTCGGGGTGCAATTCGAGCGGCTTTCCTGCAAATCGTGACACATGCGGACCGGAAATCGGCGATTGACGGCTACACCCGGCGTCAGCGATACTCCACGAAAGCCCGTTGGATTTTCTATCCTCAGGAGGGAAATGCTTTTAATGATTTGCCGGAGAAATTATGTCGCTTTCCGCCTCTATCCTGTTGTTGCCTCAATGGCTGGCCATCTCTCTGCTAGTAGTCATATCAGTATCCTTTTCAATCATAGGGTTTCTCGTAGTTCACCGCTTTGTACCTACCAAAGTCAGGCAAATCCACAACGATGTAGCGGGCTTTGTTTACGGGTCCTTGGGAGTCACTTACGGCGTCTTGCTCGGCTTCGTGGTTATCGTTGTATGGGGTCAGCTAAACGACGCCAAAGTGAATGCCGCGCACGAAAGCAGCATCGCCTTGGTCCTGTACAATAACATCATGGCCTACCCGGACAAAACAGCGTCCATTACAATGAAAAGGGGATTTTTAAGATACATACGGCAAGTTGTCGAGGCCCAAGATCCAACAACCGTCGAACCATCAACCAGAATGCCGGCAGCCCCCATGGATCAATTGCTCGCCCTGGTTGATGGCATTGTTCCCAGCAGCGGGCACGAGCAAATCCTATTCACCCAAATCCTGCAAAACATGAATGAATTGGCGACTTATTACCATCTCCGCGAGCAGGCAAGCCGCGAGGAGCTGCCGGACGTCATTTGGATTGGGATCGTGGTTGGGGCCATCATTACCATTGGCTTTACGTTCCTGTTCGGCACCGAGAATTTCTGGGCACATATCATTATGACATCCCTGTTAGCGACCATGATTGCGGTTGTGATCTATGTGGTTATCGAGATGGATCATCCCACGATGGGGGCTGTCACTATCGGTATTCCAGACAGTTATTCGCAAATCCTGGTAAGGACAAAGCCGAGCCATGAGCCCCTTTGTAGCAACCTGCAATCGAAAATGCCTCAACCTGCATTCAACGTCACTTATGACTTCACCCTTAACTGAAACCGAGCAGAATTTATCATACGGCGAGAGTCGGGATGATGATCTGCTCGGCGATACGGCAGGCGGAAGCGATGGCATTGCGACCGGTGCGAGTAAAGTAATATCGATACGTGCCGACGACCTTTTTGATCAAGCCGAAGTCACGCAAGCGTTTCAGATAACGGGTGATGCTCGCAACGGACAATCTGGGCAGGAACGATTCTAGATCGGCACGTCGTACGCCCCGGATATTGAACTCAGGATGTTGCAAAGATTCTCAGATCCCGACCAGCCCGAGCCGATAGCGCTGCCAGTTCTGCACATAGCGTTGCGCACTGCCGGGCAAGTGGGCGACCTCTTCGTCGCTCAGTTCGCGGATGACCTTGCCCGGCGAGCCGACGATCAGCACGCGCTCCGGAAAGACCTTGCCTTCGGGGATCAGCGTGTTGGCACCGACCAGCGAGTTCCTGCCGATCACCGCATTGTTGAGCACGATCGAGCCGATGCCGATCAGCGCACCGTCACCGATTTTGCAGCCGTGCAGCATGACCATGTGGCCGACGGTGACATCGCGGCCAATGATCAGATGAATGCCGGGGTCGGTATGCAGCACCGAACCGTCCTGAATATTGCTGTTTTCGCCAATGCTGATCAGATCGGTATCGCCACGCAGCGTGGCGTTCCACCAGATCGAGACGTTTCTGGCCAGATGGACCTGACCAATGACAGTCGCGTTGGGGGCGATCCAGCATTCCGGGTCGATTTGCGGGATGTGTGTTCCAAGGCTGTAGATGGGCATGATGTGTAGTGGATATAAATTAATGAATCAAACGTGCTTTAACCACGGAGTTCACGGAGAGCACGGAGAAAGGCAGGAATCTTCTGCATGCTGGGATTTCTTGGTGATCTTTGTCCCACCAGGGGATTTGCTTCGGGCATGTCGGAAGAGCTGGGTTATTACTGATAGCGCAGTGCTTCGATCGGGTCGAGTGCGGCGGCCTTGCGCGCGGGATAGAAACCGAAGAATACGCCAACTCCGGCGGCAACGGCAAAGGCGACGATTACTGCTCCACCCGATATGACGATCACCATGTCGGTGATGGCGTTGATGAGCAGGGCGCCGCCGATGCCGAGAAGCAGGCCGATCAGGCAGCCAGCGATCGAAATCATGATGGCTTCAAGCAGGAACTGCGTCAGGATGTCCTTCTGGCGGGCGCCGATGGCCATGCGGATGCCGATTTCGCGCGTCCGTTCGGTGACCGAAACGAGCATGATGTTCATGATGCCGATGCCGCCGACGAGCAGCGAAACCGAGGCAATGGCACCGAGCAACAGGGACATGACGCGGGTCGTTTCGGCGGCCGAATCGGCGGCGGCGGCGAGGTTGCGGATGTAGAAGTCGTTGTCCATGTCATCGCGCAGGCGGTGCCGCCGGCGAAGCAGGGCGGTGACCGACTTCTCGACGGCGGGCATCGCTTCCGCCGAGCTGGCCTGCAATATGATGGTGCGCACCGAACCGGCGAAGGGGACGCCGAACACCTTGCGCTGTGCCGTGGTCAGCGGAATGATCACGGTGTCGTCCTGGTCGCGGCCGTCGAGGTTCTGGCCCTTGGCGGCGAGGGTGCCGATGATGACAAAGGGCGTCTGGCGAATGCGGATCGTTTTGCCGATCGGATCTTCACGGTCAAAGAGGTTTTCGGCGGCGGTCTTGCCGATCAGCGCTACGCGCGATGCCGAACGCACGTCCGATTCGCCGAAGGCGTATCCGCTGGTCAGCGTCCACGCGCGGGCATCCAGGTAGGACGGTGTGGTGCCGACGATCGTCGTACTCCAGTTTTTTGCGCCATAAACGAGTTGCTGCGTTCCCTGATGCACCGGTGCGACGTGGGTGATGTCGTCCAGCTCGGAAATCGCTTCGGCGTCGGCGACATTGAGCGTCGGTCCAAAGCCGCTGCCGGTGCGCACGCCGGACGTGCTGGTCGATCCGGAAATCAGGATGTACAGGTTGCTGCCCATGGTGCTGATCGTCTGCGCCACGGCATACTGTGCGCCCTGGCCGATGGCCAGCATGAGTACCACCGAACCGACGCCAATGACCATGCCGAGCATGGTCAGCGCGGTGCGCATGCGGTTGCAGCCCATGGCGTGCCAGGCTTCGCCGAGCATGGCGCTCAGCATGGCTGGAGCTCGCTGACCGGCGTTGCCGTGTCGCTGACGATGAAGCCGTCGAGAAAGCGTACCTGGCGTCTGGCGTGAGCGGCGATGTCGGCCTCGTGGGTGACCAGGACGATGGTGATGCCTTCGGCGTTGAGCTGTTCGAAGAGTGCCATGATTTCTTCGCTGGTATGGCTGTCGAGATTGCCGGTCGGCTCGTCGGCGAGAATCAGGCGCGGTGAATTGATCAGGGCGCGGGCAATCGCCACGCGCTGTTGCTGGCCGCCGGAGATGCGCGCGGGGAGCGATAGGGCATAGCCGTCGAGGCCGACCCGAGCCAGCATCTGGCGGCCCTTTTCGCGTCGCGCTTCGCGCCCGATACCCGAATAGACGAGCGGCAGCGCGACGTTGTCTTCCAGAGTCATGCGCGGCAGCAGGTTGAAACCCTGAAAGACAAAGCCGATGGTGCGGTTACGCAGGATGGCCAGTTCGTCGCCGGGCATGTGCGCGACATTGCGCTCGACCAGGAAGTAGTCGCCGCTGCTCGGCGTGTCAAGGCAGCCGAGCAGGTTCATGAACGTCGATTTGCCGGAACCTGAGGGCCCCATGATGGCGACGAATTCACTCCGCTGGATCGTCAGGTCGACACCCTTGAGCGCCGGGAACAGCCCGGCGGCGGTGACGTAGGACTTGCCCAGCCCGGCCACGCGGATGACCGCCTCGGACATCAGAACAGCCTCATGCCGACGCTGCTCGGCTTGCCGCCGGGGCTGGCGGAGTTCTCACCGACAATGACCTTGTCACCCGGTTTCAGGTCGCCGCCGACGACTTCCGTGTTGCGATTGTCGGTAATCCCCAACTGGATACTGAGCGGCTTCACCTCGCCACCCTCGACGATATACACCGTGCCGCTGGCGGTGTCGCGTTTTCGCCCCTTGCCCTCGCCGGGGCGGCGTTGTTCACCCGACGAGGGGCTGCCTGGAGCGGGCTTGTCGGAGGGCTTGTCAGTTTTTTCCGTGGCATCGGTGGGCTTGAAGCGTAACGCGGCATTGGGCACCATCAGGATATCGTTGCGCGTGGCGACGACGATGCTGACGTAGGCGGTCATTCCCGGCAGCAGAATCTGTTCCGGATTTTGCAGCGAGACGCGAACGTTGTAGGTGACGACGTTCTGCTGTGTCGTCGGGTTCAGGCGAATCTGCTGTACTTCGCCGGTAAAGTTGCGGTTGGGGAAGGCGTCGACGGTAAAGCGGACCTTCTGGCCCTGCTTGATCTTGCCGATGTCGGCTTCCGCAAAGCTCGAATCAATACGCATTTCTGAGAGATCCTGGGCGATCTTGATCAGCGTCGGCGTTTGCAGGCTGGCCGCCACGGTCTGGCCGAGATCGACCACCCGATCGACGACGATCCCGGAAACCGGTGAGCGAATGGTCGTGTAGTTGAGGTTGACCTGATCCTTGTCGGCGGCCGCCTGCGCCTGCGCAAGCTGCGCTTCGGCCGAGCGGCGTGCCTGGATGGCCTGCTCGAGTTCCTGCCGTGAAACATACTCCTCGGCGAACAGTGACTTCATGCGCGTTTCGTTGGCGCGCGCCAGATCCAGCGTCGCGGCGATGTTGCCGATGTTGGCGGCCGATTGCCGGGCCTGGGCGGCAAGCAGCGAACGATCAAGTTCAAGTAGCGGCTGGCCTTTCTCGACCTTGTCGTTGAAGTCGACATATAGCCTGGTGACGGTGCCGGAAACCTGCGTGCCCACATTCACCAGAACGACCGGGTTGAGTGTGCCGTTGGCCGAGACGGTTTGCGTCAGATCGCCATTTTCGATGGCTTGCAGCTTGTAGCGCTGTTCGGGGGCCTGCGCCGCACTGCCGAGATACCAGTAAATGCCGGCGCCAGCGAGGGCCAGGGCGATCAGGGCGAAGAGGGTTTTCTTGAGCATCGGTTTCATCCTGGAAACCGCAGTCGAGCACGACAATTGGGCCGCAACACCAAGTTTGGCGGGTGTTTGGCCCTCACCCCGACCCTCTCCCACAGGGCGAGGGGGTTTGCACCCTTCTCCCTGCGGGAGAAGGGCCGGGGATGAGGGCCTACGATATTGGCATTACGCTCAACTGCGTTTTTTAGGTTCATTGGGATTTCGCACCTTGGTTTTTACCTGCATCAGGGTACAGCAGGCTGCTGTCGAGTACGCCGACGGCCTTGGCCAGCGAAGCGCGCGAGACATACCAGTCGAGCAGCGCCTGGATGCGTTGCAGACGGGCGGACGCCAGCGCGCTCTGGGCATTGAGTACATCGAGAATGCTGCCGACGCCGGCCTTGTAGCGGCCAAGCGCAACGCGTTCCGATTGTTCGGCGCTGGCCAGCAGATCGATGGTCGTCCTGATCGTCTGGGTGGCGGTGATCAGGCTCTGATAGGCATTCCAGACATCGAGTGCAACCTGCAGGCTGAGGTTGTCGCGCTGTGCTTCGCTCACTTCGGCATTGGCCTGTGCCGAGCGCACCTGGTAGGTGGTCGAAAAGCCGGAAAAAAGAGGCAGCGTCAGGGTCAGTCCGATCGAACTGCTGTTGCTGGTGATGTTGCCGGTATCCAGCCAGCTCGGGCCGGCGCCCACTGAAAGCGTTGGCAGGCCGGCGGCGAGGGTGTAATCGATGTTCGCTTGCGCGGCTTTGACGCGCGCTTCGGCGGCCATCAGGTCGGGGCGGCGCTGACGCGCTTCGACGATCAGCGCGTCGATGTCGCGTTCAAACGAAGCCTCCGGATTGATTGCGGGGAATATCGACGAGCTTCAGCGGCTGACTGGCGTCCAGCCCCATGACATTGGCCAGCGTGCCGAACGCGATCTTGAGCACACCTTCGCTCCTGATACGGTTGAGCGTGGCTTGCGACCAGGCCGTCTGCGCCAGCAGCCGGTCGGCCGGTGTGCCGCTGCCGACCCTGTAGCGCACTTCGGCGGCGGACAAGCTTTCGCGACTGGCTTTTTCAGATTCCAGCGCAGCGATCACCGCGGCACGCGCGGCCTGGGCGTTGTAGTAGGACTGGAGTGCGCTGAGGAAGACGTTTTGTACGGTCGAATCGAGAGTCGAAGTCGCCGCACTGAGAAACTGGCGGGCGATTTCAAGGTTTGCCGAGCGCGCGCCAAAGTCGTAAATCAGCCAGGAGAGGGTCAGCGAGGCACTGCGCTGATTGGCGTTCTGCGAATCGATGCGATACCGGTCTGCATTGACCCTGCCGTCAAGGCTGGGCAGGTAATCGGATTGTGCGACACCGACCTGTGCCGCCTGCGCGCGGGCATTGGCCCACGCCTCGCGGGTTTTCGGGTTCTGGCACAGCGCCAGGTCGACGACTTCGATCACGCCGTAACTTGCTCCAGCCGGCAGCGGCTTGCACGGCACAAAGCGGCCGTCAGCCGATGGGTAGAGCAGGGGGCGCGGCGGCGTGATCGCCTGGGTGTCGAATGGGTCAAGCAGGCCAAAGGCCCTCACATCAGGCGCCAGCGTGCTGGCGAGAAGGACTGCAATCAGTAATGGGAAACGCGCATGCATTGGCTTGTTGAATCGGATCGGCGCTGGGCTCAGGTTTTCCGCTAGTATAGCGGCCTTCATTCTTTCCCACGTGATGCCAGCGTGACAAGCTGTGAGCAAATGTTAGCGGCGGCGCCTGCGCGATGCAGGATACCAGGCAGATTCCAGGAAGATACCAGGCAGATTCTCATGGCACTCAAGGCAACAATATTCAAGGTCGATCTGGCGCTCGCCGATCTCGATCGCAACGTTTACGAGAACTTTTCATTGACGCTCGCCCGGCATCCTTCCGAAAACGACACTCGCATGATGGTTCGTCTGCTCGCCTTCATGCGTTATGCGGAGCATTCGCTGGACTTCGGCAGAGGGCTGTCGAGCGACGAAGAGCCCGACCTCTGGCGCAAGGATCTGACCGGGGCGATCGATCTGTGGATCCAGGTCGGTCAGCCCGACGAGCGCTGGTTGCGCAAGGCTTCGGGCCGGTCCGGGCGGGTGGTGGTGTTTTCCTACGGTGGCCGGGTGGCGGAAATGTGGTGGGAGCAGAATCGCGCGACGCTTGAAAAGCTGCCGAATCTGACGGTATTCAGGCTGTCAGCGGAAAGCACGCAGGCGCTGGCGGCCTTGGCCAGCCGCAACATGAGCCTGCAGTGCATGATCCAGGACGGCGAGATGCTGATTACGGGAGAGGGGGAGCCGGTTCGTATCGAGCCGGCGCTTGTCTTCGGCAGTCCCTGAATAATCCCTCTAACGGGTTTATCGTTGTTGTTGCTGATGCTGCTTCATCATCTCGTTGATGTTCACACCACCCATGTTCGGCATGATGACATCGCCGGGCTTCTGGCCGGGCTTGCACGGACCGAGCCAGCGCGCGTCCAGTGCCATGTTCGATTCGCTCATGCCGTGCATGGGCGGGCTGAATTGCGTCTTCATTGTCCCCTTGTAACTGGAATCGAACGCGCCTTCAAAGACGCTGTCTGTGGTTGCCGTCGAACCTTCCATCTTGCATACGGAATGAATGATCACTTTGCTGCCTGAGGTTTTGACATCCATGACGCTGCAATCCTGCTTGCTGTCCTTGGCTTTCTGTTGCATGAGGTTGTCGGTGTTCTGGTCGATGCATTGTTGCATCGGGCCCATGCCAGGAGAACCGTTGTGGCGCATGTTGATTTCCCACAGCCCGGATTTGCGCTTGGGCATGTCGCCGGCCAGTGCCGCCCCCGTCAGGCTGGCGCCAGCGAGAGCGTAAACGATCAGGGAGAACGTGCTGCGGATGGGGTGACGGATTTTCATGGTTGCTCCTTGGGTAAAGATTGCAGAAAGGTACGAGCGGAATATTAAACCCAAACTTCATTTCCCGAGCAGTTTGCCGAGCGAATTACCAATACCTCTTGCTGCGCCGCTGCCAACGCTCCCCACGCCTTTGGCCAGGCCTTCAATACTGACGCCGAGCGTTTCCGCTATCGACGTGCCAATGCGCGTCGTCAGGTTTTCGTTGAGCGAGAAGCGGGGGTCGTTGATATTCCCTTCGAGAACAAATTTGACCGAGATCTGACCCTTGCGGTTTTTCATCATCGAGATGGCTGCGCTACGCGGCATGCCCATGATCGTGCCGGAGGTCGTCGAAGACGCCAGCTCCATATCGCTGAGGGTCAGCGTACCAGGCGCGTAAAGCACCCCTTTCCGGATTGAGGACTTGAGATCGAGATCGAGTGATCCTTTTTTCACACCGCTCTCGGAGGCTTTGATCAGGTAAGGTTGCAACGCGACCAGATCAACCCCGCGCAGGCGAGTTGATATCTCCGACTCCCTGGTTGCCAGCTCGATGTTGCCAGCGATGTCGATTTTCCCATCCTGCCGGATGCCCTTGAGAAGGCCGTCAAGCTTGATCTGACTTTGGCCTTTAAGGTCGGGAAGCTCAAGTTTGCCGACACTGGCGTTGATTTTTTCGAGGCGCAACTTGAAGGGGGATTGCCGGATTGTGGCGTCAAAGAACTCGATCGTGCCATCGATCAGTTCGACCTTGCCTATGCTGATTGACGGTGTGTTGCTGGCCGCCTTCCTGCTTGTAATGCCAGTACCACCGGCGGGAGCCTGGTTTTCAAACAGGCTGGGCAGAACGCTGATGCGCCCTTCCTTGGTTCGCAACATCGAAATGTAGGCACCTTCAATACGGACGGTATGCAACACCACCCGGGCAGTGAGCAGATCGCGGATGGCGGGAACAATGAGTATGCGTTCAGCGCGCAACTCGTCTTCGGCGGGCCAGATGTGTTGTCTGTTAGCACTCTGTGCTGCACGAATGCGAATGCCGATGATTTCTACACCAGTCAGGCTGACGCGGATCGACTTGACTTCCCCGTGCGGACCGAGCGCTTTTTCTACCTGCCCCTTGAGGGCATGGATTGCGAACTGGAATGCGGCCAGGCCGGCAATCAGCAAGAAAATGAAGGTGCTACCAATGATCAGTGTCCAGCGTCTGGCCCGTGTACTCATGATCGACCTTCAAGAAAAAGGGAAGAGTAGTCGTTGTGCGAACCTGATTTGCAGAATTCTATGCTTTCCAGACATCGGTTGACAGCGTGGCGTTTGAGTCACTCCTTCAGCAAACACGACGATAATGCTCTATTATGTTCCTGTCGGGTCTGGCCATTGTGGAGCAGGAGGTATCGGTCATGGAAGTTTCTTCAGTTTCTTCAAGTGTTAACACCTTGATCGCCGCGAGTGCGCAGGCTCAGGTTCGTGCGCCTCAGCCGGAGCCGGATCAGCAGGCGCAGCAATCGCAGCAATCGCGACCGGCGCAAAGCACCGAACAGGCGCAGAGCAGTCAGTCCGGTGATGTGCGCGAGGCGGCGGATCGTGCTCGTGCCGAGGCCGAAAGAAGCCGGCCTTCAGTCAATAGCAACGGGCAGACGGTGGGAACGCGGGTCAATACGACGGCCTGAGTCGCGTTATCCGGCCATTCGTGCCTGTGACCACGCCATGCCGCCAATGACGGCGGCAATTGAGGCAATGACCAGCAGGGCGCGAATCGTCGCATAAGTTTTGGGGTTCACGCCACGGTCAGCCAGCGCATAGAGGTGTAGCGCGCCCCACGCCGCGGCAAGTCCGGTCAGCAGCGGAACGCCGATGAGCTGCAGTTCAATCCGCTCCAGTGCCAGCATCCGACCTTCGCGCCAGGGCACGGCGACGAACACGCCAAGCATCCAGAACAAGCCGCAACTGCCTGCGGCGCACAGGGTGGCGACGATACGGGTAATCCAGTTTTCCACAGGCTTTCCTTGACTCTGAGTGGCGTTCAGCCGATTTTTTCGGAGACGATGAATCGATCGCGCAATTCATCGAGATTCAGTTCGTGCAAAATCTGCTCAAGCCGGTTTTCGGCGTTTGCGCGCACCTGGCCGGTCTGTCTGGCGATGATCAACTCGTTTTTCATTGAATGCTCCCAGCCGACCAGTTCGGTCACCGTCACCTGGTAGCCGTGCGCTTCAAGCTGCAGGCAGCGCAGCGCGTTGGTAAGCTGGCTGCCGAATTCGCGGGTATGCAGCGGGTGGCGCCAGAGTTCCGACAGGGGTGTTTTCGAAAAGGAGGCATTCTTGTTCCGGCGCAGTACGGCGGCCACTTCGGCCTGGCAACAGGGAACCAGCACGAGGAACCTGGCCTGCTTGTGCAGGGCAAATCGGATGGCGTCATCGGTGGCCGTATCGCAGGCGTGCAGCGCGGCAACGATGTCGATGCGCGCGGGCAGGGCGGGTGAATGGATTGATTCGTCGACCGTGAGATTGAGGAAGCTCATGCGCTGGAAGTGCAGCCGCTGCGCTAGCGCGCAGGACTTATCAACCAGTTCCGATCGCGTCTCGATGCCAAAAATATGGCCGCCGGTTCTGGTTTTGAAGAACAGGTCGTAGAGGATGAAGCCGAGGTAAGACTTGCCGGCGCCGTGGTCGGCCAGCGTCATGTGGGGGTTATCGACCAGCAGTTCGGCGAGCAGGGGCTCTATGAAGTTGTACAGGTGATAAACCTGCTTCAGCTTGCGCCGACTGTCCTGGTTGAGTTTTCCGTCGCCGGTCAGGATGTGCAGTTCCTTGAGCAGTTCGACGGACTGCCCGGGCTTGATTTCAGCGATAAGCGGCACAGGTTTCATGCGAGTTGGCGGGAAACACCCATTTTAGACGCATTAGGGTAGGGCGGTCGAACAAATGGGATAATGGCGACCTTTTCAGAGATGCTGATTATTCATGGCTATTCAGTGGTATCCCGGTCACATGACTTCGGCGCGCAAAAAGGCGGCCGAGACGATGGCCTCAATCGATGTGGTGATCGAGGTGCTGGATGCCCGTCTGCCCGAGGCCAGCACCAACCCGCTGGTGCGCGAACTGCGCCTGCACCGCCAGCGCCCGTGTCTGAAGGTGCTGAACAAGGCCGACCTGGCCGATCCTGAAGCCACCCGGGCCTGGATTGATTACTACAAACAGCAGGATGGCGTCCAGGCGGTGGCGCTATCGAGCAAGAACCAGGGCGAAGTGGCGCGCATTCCAGGCTACTGTCAGCGACTGGCACCGCATCGCAGTGACAACACCAAGCCCTTGCGCATGATGATCATGGGGATTCCCAATGTCGGCAAATCGACCCTGATGAATGCGCTGGTCAAGCGCAAGATCGCCAAGGTCGGCGATGAGCCGGCCGTGACCAAGGCGCAGCAGATGCATCAGATCAGCGCCCGTCATTCGATCACCGATACGCCGGGTCTGATGTGGCCAAAAATCGAATATCCGAGCGATGGGCTGATGCTCGCCGCGAGTCACGCCGTTGGCCGTAACGCTATTATCGACGAGGAGGTGGCCGTTTTCCTGGCCGATCTGTTGCTGGCTCGTTACCCGGCATTTCTTGCGGCGCGTTATGGTTTCCCGGTTGAGGGGATCGATGGCGTGACGCTCGTGCAAAGGATCGCCCGGCGACGTGCCTTGCTCATGCGCGGCGGCGAACCCGATATCGAGAAAGCATCGAGCGTACTTTTGCAGGATTACCGCGATGGAAGGCTTGGCCGGATCACATTGGAAACGCCGGAGTCGCGCCGGGTGATGCTTGCTACTAAAACGCGGGAATCCGCCGGGGAATGAACGCTCACGGACGGGGGACCGGTGACTGATCGGGTTGAGGCTTGAAGATATACTGCTTGACCATGGGAATTACGGTGTGCACGACGTACAAACCACCAAAGCCGAGTACTCCGAGCCAGAAGATCAACTGAATGACAAACACTATGGCATTGCGCTGCTGCCGGCTCAACTTTTTGCCTGGATCGGTGGCGCCACAACCCGGGCAGGCGAGTGCCGAAGTATCAACCTGATGACCACAAGCGCGGCAGGGTACGAGCGACATTACACTTTCCTTATCCCGATGACTTCGGAATTATAATCTTTTGGTTCGCGATCATGCTAGCCGCGCAGGGTCTGCAAGCGACAGAATTCGAACCACTGGCCTGCGGGCCGGAAAGAACAAGCCATGGAAGACCGACTGACCGAGCTGGAAATCAAGACGAGCCTGACCGAAGATCTGCTTGAGGAACTGAATCGCACGGTGTATCGGCAACAACAGCAGCTCGATTTGTTGCAGGAACAGTTACGGGTTCTCTACGGGCAGATGCAAGCCCATGCCGAACCTGCCGAGCCACGAAATTTGCGGGAAGAAATCCCGCCGCATTATTGACGGGCGGCGCTACCGGATCGCCAGTTGAATGGTCCGGTTTTTCTTCAGTTTGCCGATGACGTGCATTTCACAGGGCTTGCAGTCAAAGCGCAGGGTCAGCTTCTCATTGCCGTTGGTCAGGACCATCGGGTCGGGGCGGATGCCCTTGACCTGTTTGGGGCAGAGCCTGAAGCTGTAACGCAAACAATGCTTGGTGATCATCAGTGAAACCTCACCCTTTTCGGTGTGGCACTCGTAGGCCGGTTCGATCACGCTGACTCCGTGTTTCTCGTAGAAGGCACGTGCTTTCTCGTTGAAAACATTGCCCAGATAGCTGAGTGCGGCTTCCGGGTAGATGGCGGGAGGCTCAAGCGGGGCGCGGCGCGAAGGGCGTTGATAGGCGGCCATGCGGGCGGCATCGAGTGCTTCAAGCGTCGAGCGGCGTAGCGCATTGAGCGCGGATGCCGGAACGAACCATGCGGTGTCGATGGCCAGATCGATGGCTTCGACGCTGTAAATGGTTGTGCCGAGTTTGCCCAGATTCTCGCGCAGGGTGCTGAGCGCCCGCTCGGCATTCTGTGCGGGCTCCTTTGCGTGAGGCAGATGGCCAACGGCGCTGACCCCTTCATCGTCCTTCATGTGCAGGGCAAAGCCGTCCGGCGTTTCCACAAAACGCATTGATACCGGGATACGCCGCTCGGCCGACTTTTTCGCCAGTTGGCGCTCGAATTCCTGATCGTGATTGCGGTGGATAGTTGTGCCCACCCGCAGATCTTCTGGCAGCCTGCCATTGCTGAGTGTCGGGAAGAGGCGGTGGCCAGTGCCTGCCGCTTCGGCACGGTTGATACGCAGGCCAACGAGTTCCTGATCGGTATTGAAGTAGGTCACTCCATCGCCGTTGTGCAAGGGCGCATCACTGCTGACATCAAAACTGTCGCCTCCGATCCGGGTTACTTTGCCAATGGGCTCACCGACGAACTTTGGTGAGGCAAAGGCGCCAATATCGGCCTGGCGGTCATTCAGAAAGTAGTCGGTCGAGCCACGGTTGAAGGATTTTTCGGGTTGCGGGGTAAAGAAGAACGTGCTGCGCCCGGAGGAACTGCGCCGGCAATCGGGCACATCCTCGATGATTGCGTCGAGTTGCTGGCGGTAATGCGCCGTGATGTTCTTGACGTAGGACAGATCCTTCAGCCGTCCTTCGATCTTGAACGAACTGATCCCGGCGTCGATCAGCGCCCGCAGGTTATCGCTCTGATTGTTGTCTTTCATTGACAGAAGGTGCTGGTCCTCGGCAATGATCCGGCCCTCCTGATCGGCCAGCGAGTAGGGCAGGCGGCAGGACTGCGAGCAATCGCCCCGGTTTGCACTGCGTCCGGTTTGGGCGTGGCTGATGTTGCACAGCCCGCTGTAGCTCACGCAGAGCGAACCGTGCACGAAAAACTCGAGGGTTGCCGAAGTCTGCCCGGCGATTTTTCGAATCTGTTCGAGCGAGAGCTCGCGCGCCAGAACGATCTGCGAAAAACCGACTTCTTCGAGAAAACGGGCTTTTTCGGGTGTCCGGATGTCGGTCTGCGTGCTGGCATGCAGTTGAATTGGCGGCAGATCGAGTTCGAGCAGACCCATATCCTGGACAATCAGCGCGTCCGCACCGGCGTCATAAAGCTGCCAGACCAGCCGCCTGGCTTCTTCCAGTTCTTCGTCGTCAAGGATGGTATTGAGAGCGACCAGAACCCGCGCGTTGAAGCGATGGGCGTGGCTGGCCAGCCGTCCGATGTCGGCCACCGGGTTGCCGGCGTTGGCTCGCGCGCCAAAGGCCGGGCCGCCGATATAAACGGCGTCGGCACCGTGGATGATGGCTTCGATGCCGAATTCGGCGTTTTTGGCCGGGGCCAGGAGCTCCAGAAGCTTGCGTTTGGGTCGCATGGGGGAAAAATCAATGGGCACGGCGCACATTGTAGTGCCAAGCCGGACTTCCTGTAAGCGCCGTCTGAGCCCGGAAATTATTAAAACTTTGTGTCAACCGGTTCTCAACGAGGGCGTTAATTCCCCCATGGGCGAACATACGCCACACTTAACGGAGACGAAAATGGGTAGTCTGAGCAATGAATCCTTTGATCAATTCCTGGATTCGCTGAAACAAGCCGGTGTTGCGATCAGTAATGAACTTGAGTTGCGCGAGCGTCTGGCCGAAGCACAACGCTGGCGCTTTGCCTTTGCCACGCTGGCTTCAAACGGTCGCCCGCTGGGTATCCGTTTTCAGGATCATAGCGCCGGCGTGAACGAAGCCGAGATCCACAGCGCATTTACCCGGTTCCAGTTTCCGGAGAGCATGGAAGTGGCTTTTTCCGCCAGCCTCCGGGCAGAACACTGATCGGCGGTTTGTCGCGCAAGCGTTTGTCGCTCAGGAACGCGGCAAACCAGTAAGAGTCCACTTATTGTCGGCAAGCCGCCGGTTTCAGGTGGAATAAAAGACCCGCAGAGTAACATCTGCGGGTCTTTTTCAATGGGTGAATTCCTAGACTTTAGCGGGTGATCGGCTTGTAGCGAATCCGCTTGGGCTTGGCGCCTTCCTCGCCCAGCCGGCGCACCTTGTCTTCTTCGTATTCGTGGTAGTTGCCGCTGAAGAAGCTCCATTGCGAGTCGCCCTCGCAGGCGAGGATGTGCGTACAGATGCGGTCGAGGAACCAGCGGTCATGCGAGATCACCATGACGCTGCCTCCGAATTCGAGCAGGGCATCTTCCAGTGCGCGCAGGGTTTCGACGTCCAGATCGTTGGACGGTTCGTCGAGCAGCAGCACGTTGCCGCCGGCGATCAGCGTTTTGGCCATGTGCAGCCGTCCGCGTTCGCCGCCGGAGAGCGTTCCGACCTTCTTTTGCTGGTCCGAACCCTTGAAGTTGAAACGACCGATATAGGCGCGTGACGGTGTTTCGTACTTGCCGACGGTAAGGATGTCAGAGCCGCCGGAAATTTCCTCGAACACGGTTTTATTGCCATCGAGGCAGTCGCGGCTTTGATCGACGTAGGCCAGCTTGACGGTGGTACCGACTTCGACTTCGCCCGAATCGGGCTTTTCCTGGCCGGTGAGCATGCGGAAAAGCGTTGATTTGCCGGCACCGTTCGGGCCGATGATGCCGACGATGGCACCGGGCGGGACGTTGAAACTGAGCTTGTCGATCAGCAGACGCTCGCCAAAGGCCTTGCTGACATTCCTGAATTCGATGACCTTGCTGCCCAGCCGCTCGCCGACCGGGATGAAGATTTCCTGCGTTTCGTTGCGTTTCTGGTATTCGACGCTGGAGAGTTCCTCGAAGCGGGCCAGACGCGCCTTGCTCTTGGCTTGCCGTGCCTTGGGATTCTGCCGTACCCACTCCAGTTCCTGCTTCATCGTCTTGATGCGCCCGGATTCCTGTTTCGATTCGGTTTCCAGTCGCGCTTCCTTCTGTTCCAGCCAGCTTGAATAGTTTCCTTTCCACGGAATGCCTTCGCCGCGGTCGAGTTCGAGAATCCACTCGGCGGCGTTATCCAGGAAGTAGCGATCGTGGGTAACGGCGACCACGGTGCCGGGGAAACGCACGAGAAATTGCTCCAGCCACTCGACCGATTCAGCGTCGAGGTGGTTGGTCGGTTCGTCGAGCAACAGCATGTCGGGTTTGGACAGCAGCAGCTTGCAAAGCGCCACGCGGCGCTTTTCGCCACCAGACAGGTTCTTGATCGAAGCGTCCCAGGGTGGCAGGCGCAGCGCGTCGGCAGCCAGTTCGAGCTGGCTGGCGAGATCGGAGCCGGCGGCGGCAATAATCGCTTCAAGCCGCGCCTGTTCTTCGGCCAACTTGTCGAAATCGGCGTTTTCTTCCGCATAGGCGGCGTAGACGGCTTCGAGCTTTTCCTGCGCCTGAATCACTTCACCCATGCCGGATTCGACTTCCTGGCGCACGCTCAATGCAGGATCAAGCTGGGGTTCCTGCGGCAGATAGCCGATGTGCAGGCCGGGCATCGGCGTCGCTTCACCGATGATGTCCTTGTCGACACCGGCCATGATGCGCAGCACGGTCGACTTGCCCGAGCCATTGAGGCCAAGCAGGCCGATCTTGGCCCCGGGGAAGAAGGAAAGGGAAATGTCCTTGATGATCTGGCGTTTTGGCGGAACGATCTTGCCCACGCGGTTCATTGTAAAAACGTATTGAGCCATGGCTGGAGTCTTGGAGTGGTGAAGTTTTAGGTTTTTGGTCAGGAAATCGGAACAGGCGAAAGGACTACTGAACGGGGTTTGCGGAAATATCGTCATTCCGGCGAACGCCGGAATCCAGATTTGTAAATCTGATCAAGATGTTAGAAAAAAAGTTTTTATAAACAAACTGGATTCCGGGTCAAGCCCGGAATGAGCGCAAAGCCTGGCCTCGGGCCACGGTAAATCAATGGGTCAGCGCCATTACAAAGGTGCCGTTCCGCATCAGGTGCGGAGGGTTTCATTGAGCGTGATATCGACCATCAGGTCGTTCGACAGATGCTCCAGATCGCGGGTCAGAGCACGGACATCAAGTGCTGGCGAGGCGGTCAGCTCGGCGTCGGCATGGAAAAGTATCGCCGCCGACATCGGCGCACTGGCAATATACGTGTTGAGATCTTCAACATTGACCGCGTGCCGGGCGAGCACCTGGGATACCTCGCGCACAATGCCGATGCGGTCGTGACCGACCAGTGAGAGCTTCAGCCGTCTTTCACCCACTCTGGATTCGCCGGAGTCTGTGGTTTCGGACTCCTCCGACGTGATGTGCAGGCCGGGCAGTTTGGCCAGCGCAGCCTTGAGCGCTTCGAGCTGATCTGCACCGAGGCTGACACACACGATCCCGGCGAATTTGCCGGACAGGTGCGACATCGATGACTCCAGCCAATTGCCCTGATGATCGCTGATGACCCGGGCAAGCTGCTCGACCAGACCCGGGCGATCATCGCCGATGGCGGTAAGAACGAGGGAAATACTGCTATTGGGGCTCATGATGTACTCCGGGCAGGGTGAGGGCGCCATTGTACCCTGTGCCGGAGGCGCTAACGCACGAGGCCCTGTTTGCGCAATGCGCCGGCCACACCCTTGCCGATCTGCCGGTGTCCCTCGCTGTTTGGATGAAGTTCGTCGAGTTTGAGTTCCGGCTTCGAGAGTGTGTCGGACAGTATGTCTTCGATCACGGGTATATTCTTTTCTTTGGCCATCACGGCATAAAGCGGCGCGTCCGAAAGGCTGGAAAACACGACGCCAGCAATGTTTGGTCTGGGTACCGCCATCAGGATTGGCCGGGATCCCCGGCGACTGATTTCGCCGATCATCGTTTCGAGATTGGCGACAATGCTTGCTGGCGACTGGCGACGCAGCATGTCGTTGCCGCCGAGTTCGACAATGACGGCAAGCGGTTGATGTTCGTCGAGCAGCGCGGGCAATCGTTCGCTCCCCCCGGCTGTGGTGTCGCCACTGACCCCGGCATTGATGACCTGCCAGCCGGTCTCGGCGGCAAGTGTTGTGGTCCAGGCCTGTTCCGGACTCAATCCGTAACCGGCGGTAATGCTGTCGCCGATTACCAGCACCCTGGCGCCGACAGGAATGGCCTCGTATTTTTTCCCGGAACAGGCGGTCAGCGCGCTCATCAAAATGAGCACAGCAAGCCACAGCCCGAAGTGCTCTTTCAGAAACCTTGGAATCATGGGAGGGTTCTCGCTGGTCATCAGGCGCAAGAATAGGCCAAATTGACGTATTGAGCACTTTATCAGGCCTGAGAAAAACCACCCCATTCTGAAACTGCCCAGGTGTCCTGAAATCGCAATCCCGTATCAACGCGTAGGTCGGGTTAGCCCGCAGGGCGTAACCCGACATCAACCCAGCCTGATACTACGATTTTCGGGTTACGCCCTGCGGGCTAACCCGACATCAATCCAGCAAACCGGATCATTTCTCGACGAAAGCGCGCTCGATGACGTAGTCGCCCATGGCGCCGATATACGGCGAGACCTTGAATCCACGCTGGTCGAGCATGGTGCAGCAATCCTTGATCATGGCCGGGCTACCGCAGACCATGGCGCGGTCGTGTTGCGGATTGAACGGTGGCAGGCCGATGTCGGCAAACAGCTTGCCGCTTTCGACCAGATGGGTAATCCGGCCGCGGTTCTGGAAAGGCTCGCGGGTGACGGTCGGGTAATAAATCAGTTTGTCGCGCACCAGATCGGCGAAATACTCGTGATTCGGGAGTTCTTTGGTAATGAAGTCGCGGTAGGCCAGTTCGCTCACCGTGCGCACGCCGTGAATGAGCACCACCTTCTCGAAGCGCTGATAGCTTTCCGGATCCTGAATCAGGCTGAGGAAGGGAGCGAGGCCGGTGCCGGTCGCCAGCAGGTAGAGGTTCGTTCCCGGCTTCAGGTCACGCAGAACCAGCGTACCCGTCGGTTTGCGACTGATGACGACGGCGTCGCCCACCGCCAGGTTCTGCAACTTCGAGGTCAGCGGGCCATTCGGCACCTTGATGCTGAAAAATTCGAGAAACTCGTCGTGGTTGGCGCTGGCGATACTGTAGGCACGCGTCAGCGGGCGACCTTCCTGTTCAAGGCCAAGCATCACAAACTGGCCGTTGATAAAACGCAGACCTTCGTCGCGTGTGGTGCGGAAGCTGAAAAGGTTGTCGTTCCAGTGATGGACGGAAAGGACGCGTTGTGTGGAAAGCGTGGTCATGGTCTGCTCTATGACAGTTTTAGATGCGATAAATGCTATTACGCGCTAACATATCTGTAAAACTAATTGTTTAGATATTTAATATCCATGGAATAGATATGAGGTTCACCTTGCGTCAGATGGCGGTATTTGTTGCGGTGGCCAGGCAGGAGAGTGTTTCGCGCGCCGCTGAAGCGCTCTCGCTATCGCAGTCGGCGACCAGCACGGCGCTGGGCGAGCTCGAACGGCTCTACGCCACGCAGCTTTTTGACCGCGTCGGCAAGAGCTTGCGGCTCAACGAACTCGGGCAGTCGCTGTTGCCGCAAGCGGTGGAGCTGATCGAGCGGGCCACGGCGATCGAGACCGTGCTCGAAGGACGTGCCGGTTTCGGCAATCTGCGTATCGGCGCGACGCTGACCATCGGCAACTACCTGGCGACGCTGATCGTCGCCGATTTTCTCAAACGGCATCCCGAGAGTTCGGCCCGCTTGCAGGTGCACAACACGGCGACGATCATCGATCAGGTGGCGCGCTACGAACTCGATCTGGGGCTGATCGAAGGCAATTGCCGGCATCCCGACCTGGTGGTCGAACCCTGGGTTGAAGATGAACTGGTGGTGTTCTCTGCGCCGACCCATCGCCTGGCCTTAAAAGGCTCGGCGACGCTGGCCGAACTGGCCGGCGAACTGTGGATCGTTCGCGAGCCGGGTTCAGGAACACGCGAAACACTGGATCAGGCGCTACGCCACCATCATTTCGAGCTCAAGGTACGACTCGAGCTCGAACACACCGAAGCGATCAAGCGGGCGGTGGAATTAGGCCTGGGCCTTGGCTGCATCTCAAGACTGGCGTTACGCGAGGCTTTCCGGCGGGGCAGTCTGGTGGCCATTGAAACCCCCGAGCTTGATCTGTTGCGGCATTTCCAGTTTCTCTGGCACAAGCGGAAATTCCAGACCGCCGGCATGCGTGAATTTATCGGGCTGTGCCGCGCGATGACCGCCGGCATCAAACGCAGCGACGAGATCGAATGGCCGTACATACCATGAAAGGAAACTCATGGTGATGGACTGCCACTGCCAGCGCCTGGATTGATTAGCGCGCATTACGACTGACCACAAACTGCCTGATGCCAAGGATGAGCAGGGCCATCGCCCCTGAGCCAAGGCAGAACCAATGCAGTGCAGGCAGGGAGGAAAGCCGGAACAGCGGGTTGGCATCGCTGAACGGTGAAAACGGCGTGATGTCGGAGTGCATGACGCTGTCCAGTACGATATGCGAGAAGGTTCCTGCCGCCGCACCGAATGCAACGGCCAGGAGACCCAGGCTTTGCCACTGGAACGGATTCGGGAGCCAGAACTGGCGCGCAAACCACCGGCATCCAAGGAAGAGCGCAAAGGTGGCCAGCGCCACCAATGAGGCGCCCACATAGGTATGGAAGAACCGATGCAAACGCTCCTGATGAGTGAGCAAGTAGTACAGCGGCTCAATATCGATCAGAACGTTTGCCGCACAGAAGGCGAGAAAACTGACCTGCTTCGGCGCAAGGGTGTGGATTACTGCGCCAGGGCCGAAGTGAAACGGAGTGATTGGCATGTCTGATGCGCAATGAAGAAGTCACCGGCGCTGCGCGGCTTTATCGCGCGGCGTCCCCTGCACCGCAGAGTGGGAGGTCGGCGCCAAAGCGAACATTCAACGGCCAGATGTAACGCGGCGCTTTGTCGCGGGGCGACTTGATTGTTTGGTGGCGCGCGGTTCGGCCAGACGGCCTGTAACGTACTTGTGAAGAACGCTGGCAATTAGCGTTTGGTACGGCACACCTTCCTCAAGTGCCTTGACTTGAATGTCGCTCAAATCGCCAGAAGACAAACGGATGTTGACCCGGCGATCCTTAATGGCCGTAGCGCGTGCTGCTGCCTTGAACTTCGCTAGCTCGGCCTTCGTAGCAACGGACTTCAGTTGGCCTTTGTCAAAGGCGGTGAGAACTTCATGTTCGTAGGCATCAATTTTTGGCATGTTAGTGCAACATCCTTTCTGTAAATTCCCTGGTGATTGGTTTTGGTTGTTTGCGAATTTTCCGCCTGAAGTGATGAGGGCGCGTAGCGCTCGAAGAACTGAAGGCGGAAAATCCGCGCAAACCCACCGGCAGAGTCGGCGATCAGGTTCTTCGGGGTTATTTTGTTGATAACATCGAAGGAGTAGCCATGGCATTACGTGTTGAAACCAACCCCTTGGAGGCGGCTTATGCGGCGCTGTTGTCTCACGGACTTGATGGTGCCGGTGAAGCACTGCGTATTCTGGTCGACGAGGCCAGCAAAATTGAGCGTTCGTATCACCTTCAGGCGGCACCCCATGAGCGCTCTGAAGACCGAACCGGCTACGCCAATGGCTTCAAGCCCAAGACGATCCTGACACGCATGGGTGAAATTACCTTTGCCGTTCCTCAGGTGCGTGACAGCAGCTTCTATCCGTCAGCACTGGACAAGGGCTCCCGCACTGAGCAAGCGGTCAATCTGGCTTTGGCCGAAATGTACGTCCAAGGCGTATCCACGCGCAAGGTCATTGAGGTGCTGCAGCGCCTGGTGGGGCCGGAGGTCTCGATCTCCTCCACCCAGGTTAGCCGCGCCACGGCTCAACTGGATACGGGGTTACAGGCGTGGCGGGAGCGCCCGCTCGAGGAGACGCCCTATGTCTTCCTGGATGCTCGCTATGAGCGTATTCGCGAAGCGGGACAGATCGTCGATTGCGCGGTACTGGTCGCCGTCGGCGTAACCGCCACCGGCCATCGCCGGGTGCTGGGCGTATCGGTGGCGCTTTCCGAGGCAGAGGTGCACTGGAGACAGCTCCTCAGCGACCTTATCCGGCGCGGGTTGCGCGGCGTCAAACTGATCATCTCGGACGATCACGCTGGCCTCAAGGCCGCACGGCGAAGCCACGCTACCCAGCGTACCTTGGCAGCGCTGCCAATTCCATTTGCAGCAAAACGCTCATGCCTACGTGCCCCGTCTCGATCTGCGCAAGGAGGTCGCTCTGCGTATTCGCTCAATCTTCAATGCCCCCGACAAAGCGGAAGCTCAGCGCTTGCTCAATCAGGCGGTCGAGCGGTGGAAGAAGAAGCCCCAAAACTCGCTGATTGGGCCGAAGCCAATCTGCCCGAGGGCTTCGCTGTGTTCGACTACCCATCGGGTCACCGTACCCGCTTGCGTACCACCAACGGTCTGGAACGTATCAATCGCGAGATCAAGCGCAGAACCCGCGTCGCTTCAATCTTCCCCAATGCCGCTTCCTGCCTACGCCTTGTTTCTGCCCTGCTTGCCGAGTGCGACGAGGACTGGATGACCGCTAAGATCTACCTCACTATGAAAGCCTGATCCCACATTCCCATTGAATCTCCCGCCTACTTTTACAGAAAAATAATTGCACTATCCAACAATCACACGGATATGTCACACTACGGCACAAGACAAACACATCATATCAGGAGATATATATGGGTTTATTCGATGCGGTTCTTGGCGCAGTCACCGACAACCCGCAGGGTGGCGGCGGCTTGCAGGACATCATTGGTATGGGTAAGCAACAACCCCAATTGCTGGAGTTGGCCACCCGTCTGCTGGGCAACGATGGCGGCGTGGGCGGTCTTGAAGGTCTGGTAGCCAAGTTCCAGCAAGCCGGTCTCGGTGACGTGATTGGTTCCTGGATTGGCTCGGGTCAAAACCAGGCCATCTCAGGCGAACAAACTCAGTAATTGCTGGGCAACGATTCCTTGTCGGGTCTTGCGAACTCGTTGGGAGTCAACTCGGCGATTTGGCAGGCCAGTTGTCCAGCATCCTGCCCGGCCTGGTCGACAAGCTTACCCCTGCCGGCCAGGCCCCAGCAGGTGGTTTGGGTAACACGGGTGACCCTGATGGGTGCGCTGGGAGCCTTGCTCAAGAGATAAACGGTAGCGCCGTCAATTTTTTCAACGAAACACAGGGAATGACATGGGAATTTTAGCAATATCCTGGCCAAACTTGGCTTTGGCAGTGACAAGGCCAGACGCTACTGCACAGGCGGCACCAGCAACTGAAACTGCAGCCGCTCCAGCAGCGCCCGTAGTGAAGGCCATCAGCGTCGTGGATGTGGTGGCCCATATGGGAGGCGTGGTGGCAAAGGCACGCAGAAAAACTCAACTGGAAGGTCTCCATCGTTGATCTGATGAAACTGTTGGGCCCTGGACAGCAGTCTGGCAGCGCGCAAGGCGCTGGCCGTGGTTGGGTTGCCCGCCGAAAGATGGGCGATCTCTTGCGCAGATGAACATGTGGCTGCACAAAACGGTGCTGCAAAAACTCGCCGACAACGGCGGTAATATTCCAGCCGACCTCCTGTAGATCTCCGGGGGCGCATGACAAATGTGTCCCCACCCATGCCGCCGGGTTGCGACGCAGTTGGGCGAAAAGAACGCGCTTTATGACGGCCAGAAGTTGCAGCGCTACTCGACGGCGTCTTTGATTCTTCACAACAAACTTCGAGAATGAACAACAAACCATGGCTGTACGCACCCTTTCGGCCAATTGCGGACCTATAAACAAGCCATCAGCTGCGTATTGAGGTCAAGAACAGGAACTATGTCACATACCAGGTGTGAGGTATCACTTTAAGCTGACTACATTCAGCAAGGGCTCATGTCATGATCAATAATTCCGTAGTGGACGGATCACCCGTCAACTCGACGCTTCGTTCCATTTTTCGGCCGCGCAGCAGCGCCTTCGCACTTGAACCCCGGGTCATGTTCGACGCCGCCGCCGCCGTCGCCGCCGACGAGCATCTGGCGGACAAACAAGCCACGACCAAACCGGCTGACACGGTGGCTAAAGCCTCGGCCCCGGCAGTTGATTCTACACCGAGCACCTCGAATACCGCAGGTGCGCCCAACGCTCCGGTCGCCCCATTACCCTGCTCGTAGTCGATTCCCGCGTAGCCGACTACCAGAGTCTTCTGGCCGACCTGCCGGGCAATGTCATGGTACGTGTGATCAATGTCGGTGAATCCGGTCTGGATGCCATTACCCAGGCGATCGACGGAGCCAGTGGCAGCAAAGCCATCGAGTCGATCCAGATCGTCAGCCATGGCAGCAGCGGCAGCCTCAGCCTGGGGTGCGACACCCTCGACAGCGCCACCCTGGGCAGCCACAGCATTCAGCTTCAGCGCTGGGCGCCCCACCTTTCCGCCAACGCCGACATTCTCCTCTACGGCTGCGACATCGCCGCCGGTTCCGGTGGCAGCGCACTCCTCACCCAGCTCGCTGCCCTCACCGGTGCCGATATTGCGGCCTCCACCGATGCCACCGGCAGCGCCGCCAAAGGGGGTAACTGGGTGCTCGAACAACAAACCGGCCAGATCGACAGCCGGCTGGTACTTAGCGCGGCCACGCTGGCACGATACGACAGTCTTCTGGCGGCACCCGTCAATACGGTACCCGGCGCGCAAACTGTTGCCGAAGACAATACGATCATATTTAGTGCCGGGAAGATCATCAGCGTCGCCGATGCGGATGGAAGCGTGCAGAGTGTTTCATTGAGTGTGGCCCATGGCACTCTTACCCTGGCGAGCACCGCAGGCCTTACCCTGAGCGGGAACGGGAGCGCAAGTATTTCGATCACGGCCGGCTCCATTGCCAGCATCAACACGGCCCTTAACGGGCTGGTCTACCGTCCGGCGGCGAACTATGCCGGAGCCGATTCGCTGACCATCGTCACCAACGATGGCTCGTCTACGGATACCGATAACGTTGCCATCACCGTCACGCCCAATGCCACCGCACCCGTGCTTACGCTGCCGACAAAGAGCCAGACCGTTGTCGAAGATACCCCAAGCGCTCTCGATTTCACCGGCACCAATGCCATCATCCTGACCGATGCCGATGTCAACGACTTGCAGACCTTGACGCTTTCAGTGACACACGGCACGCTGAATATCAGCGTAACGGGTGGAGCCGGCATCCTCGGCGGCAACGGCACTGGCAGTGTCATTCTCAGTGGAACGGCAGCGCAATTGTCGGCAACATTGGCCAGTGCGTCGGGCGTTCAATACAGCCCTGACCTCAACTACAACTCGACCGCCGGCCCTGAAGCCCTGTCTTTTAACCTCAACGACGGGCAACACACACAGACGGGTTCAGTTGCGCTCAATGTCACCCCGGTCAATGACGCACCAACCATCGCAGGAGGCAGTCCGCTCAGCGTTGCAGAAGGCGGCACGACCGCTTTCTCTGCGGCGGTAACGGTGGGCAGCGGCTTTACCCAGTCGCAACTGAGCCTGGTCGACGTCGACACCAGCGCAGTTCAGGCGACCATCAAGATAGCCGGCCTTCCGGCGCACGGCACATTGAAGTTAAATGGCAACCCGGTGGCCGTCGGCTCAACGTTATCGGTCGCCGACATCGACAAGCTGAGCTATACGCACGACGGTTCCCAGGTCATCGGTGCGACGAGCGATACCTTCCTGCTGACCGTCGACGACGGTGCCGGCGGCCTATTGACCAATCAGACGGTGACCGTCAATCTGACGCCGGTCAATCAGCCGCCCAGCGTCAGTGGCACCATCACCGTGATCGAGGGCGAAACCGGCGTCCGCCTCGACTTGAATGGTGCCTTGCCCACGCTCGGCACGGCGCGCGGTGCGATCAGCGTGAGCGACCCCGAGGGCGCAGCGATCACCACCTACAACATCACCAGTCTGCCGACGCACGGCACGCTCTTTTACAACGGCGTCGCGATTTCTTCCGCCAGTGTCGGCACGCCTTTTATCGTGCTCGACAAGACCCTGCTCACCTACAGCCATGACGGCAGTGAAACCTCGGCGGACAGCTTCAATATGAGCGTGACCGACAACGGCGGCGGCACCGGGATACCGGCGACGGCTTCGGGAACGATCAATCTCGACATTTATCCCAACGACGACGATCCGCTGCTGGCGACCAACGTCACCCAGACTCTGGGGGCATCGTTACTGACCATTACCCCGACCATGTTGCGGGTCACCGATGTGGATACGCCCAACCAGGCAGCGCTGACCTACACGCTGAACAGCGTTCCTGCTCTGGCGCTTGGTTATTTCACCCTGAACGGAAAGACGCTTGTCGCTGGCACCACTTTTTCGCAGGCCGATATTGCGGCCGGACTGCTGGTGTACGTGTCCCGCTCCAATACCCCAAGAACCGACAGCATCAGCTTTACGGTCAAGGATAGCAATCAACGCATCTATCCGACGCTGCGCGATGGCGGCATCTACAATACAGGCACTGACACGCTGACAGTCAATACTTTCAATATTATCGTTCCCGCCATCGCTCCGACCGATGGCAATTCACCGCCTCCCTTTGCGCTGGTCAACGCGGCGCCGGTCACTGGCGGCAGCAATAGCGCGACGCTACTGGAAAGCGCGACGGAAACACTCACCGCTGCCATGCTCGGCGCGACGGATGTTGACAACACCGCCGTCGAACTGGTCTATCGCCTGCACTCCTTGCCGACCAGCGGATCGGTTCGACTCAATGGAGTGGCGCTCGTCGTCAACCAGGCCTTCACCCAGGACGATGTCAATAATGGCCGCGTCAGCTTTGCTCACGCCGGTGGCGAGGACTTCATCGACGCATTTACCTATACGGTGTCAGATGGCAAGTCGGAATCGGCCCTGCAAACATTCAACATCGCGACTACGCCGCAAAACGACACGCCGAGCGTGACGACTGCCGGGCAACTGGTCGCCGAAGGCGGCAGCTTTGCCGTGACCGCGACGAATATCGTCCTCGCTGATCCTGACAATTCGGCATCGGATAATGAAACCGGCTATGCGGTCAATAATCTGCTCAGCTTCCTGATTACCGGATCTGTAACTAACGGCACCTTGAAGCTCAATGGCGTTGACGTCATTGCCAACACCACCTTTGTCACTTCCGCACAGCTCGCCGCAGGCAATCTGGTCTATACCCATAACGGCAGCGAGACTTTTACCGACTCCTTCAAGCTGGTCCCGGTGGACGATAAAGGCATCACCGCTGGAACGGCTACGGCGACCAACCAGATCAGCACCGGTGCGGAAGTCACTGTCCCGATCACGATTTACCCGCTGAACGACGCGCCGTCCTATTTCTCGAAACTCGACTTGACCGGGGTTCGGGCGATCCAGGAAGGCTCAACCGTAACCATCGGTGGCGCCAGCAGCTATGCCATCATCAACGGTGTGACGGGTTCGGGAGTGCCGACGCCAGTGGCGGGTGCGCATCTGGTATTCGGCGACAACGACAACTCATCGGTGCAACGCCAGTATCGCGTCACGGCGGCAACGATCAACGGCCAGTTGATGCTCAATGGCGCCACGCTGGGGATCGGCTCGGTGTTCACCCAGGCCGATCTGGACAATAACCGGATCACTTACAAGCACAACGGATCGGAAACCTCGAGCGATGCTTTCAGCTATGTGGTCAGTGACGGTGACTGGACGGTCAATGACAACCAGGTTTTTTCCCAGGGTACCGCACCGGTTGCCTCGAGCTTCCTGATCCAGATCACCCCGCGCAACGATGTGCCGACTCTGGCCGCCCCCGCCAGCCTCGACGCCTTTGCAGCAGGCGCTGGAACAACGGCGATCCCCGGCGTGACGCTCGCCGACCTCGACCTGGCAGATGGCGTGACCGCCGGTGAAACGGATTTCGCTCGCGTCGAAGTTCAGGTGCTGGATAATGCCAATGCGCTTGTTGGTACGGCTCTACTCAGCTACGCTGCCGCCGACCCGATCGGCGGCAGCGCTTTCCTTTTCGGAAAAAATACCAATTCCCTGATCGTGCAGGGTAGCAAGGCCCAGGTCGATGCCGTCCTCGCTTCTCTGACCATCGCCTTCAGTGCCGATGCCGACGCCAGTGACTACAAGATTCGCATCACCGCCGACGACCGCCTGTACAGCAACGCCGGCGTGCTGACCGGCGGCGCCAACGGTGGTCCTGACCCCAACAATGCCGACGGTTCGGCCATTGACGCAAGCAACAACCGCGTGACCAGGGACATCGTCCTGCGCGCGTCCAACTTCAATGATGTGCCCACTATCAACAACGCCAGCGCCTACATCGTCAATGAAGACGCACAGCTCACCCTCGGTGGTTTCGCCGTGTCCGATGCGGACAGCTTCGGCGAAGATGTTACAGTGACTGTCCGGCTTTACAGCGATGCGCTCCGTACCACGCTGGCCAATGCCGGAACCCAGGGCGCGCTGATCCTCGGCGCGACCACCGGTCTGACCTTCTTCTCCGGCAACAACAGCAACACCATCACGCTGACCGGCTCGCTAAGTGAGGTTCAAGCCGCACTGAACGACCTCAAGTTTGGCGGCGCGGCGAATTACAACGGGACGGGGGTCGGCAACAGTAATCTCTATCTGCGGACAACGATTGCCGATTTCAATCATGCCGACGGTCAGAAGACGGCGACAGTGGACAATACGATCACCATTGTCCCGGTCAATGACCAGCCGACACTGAGCGTCCCAGGCAACCAGACCCTGAGTAACGGCACCAGTATTACCATAGCCGGATTCGTCGTCGGCGATGCCTTAGACATCGGCCAGGGGGCTACCGATTATGTGGAAGTTACGGTCGCGGCAACGCTGCTTGGCGTCCCGCATGGCACGATCGACCTGACGGCAGCGGGCAGTGCCACGCTGACCGGTGATCTCACGTCAAGCGTCGTCATCAAGGGTTCGACGGCGGACGTGCAGGCCACACTCAACAGCATGATCTACACGCCCGTCGATGCCAATGCCAACAACACGATCGTCATCACGACGACGGTTGATGACCGGATTGGCAGCGTGCCCGGCACTGGAAACGGTGCTGAAGGCTCAGGAGTCGATGGCAACAATACCAATGTCAAGACCTTCAATATCAACATTTCCAACAGCAATGAAGCGCCGGTAGTGACGGCCCCCGCCACGCTGACCGTCAACGAGGACAGCACGGCCAATGCCGTGGCTGGCATTTCGATTGCCGACAGCGACGATTTCGGCGCTGCCGAGAAGGTGACGCTCGACCTCGGTGCCTCGCCCAAAGGTACGATCACGCTGAGCACTCTCACCGGCCTGACCTTTACTACCGGTGATGGAACAGCCGACACCAAGATGGTATTCACCGGCACCAAGGCTGACATCAACGCCGCCTTGGCCACGCTGAAATTCACGCCGACGGGCAATATCAACACGGTGGGTGGCGGCAATGAGCAATCCTTGAGCATCAGCGTCGACGACCAGGGCAATACCGGTGTTAACGGTGCGCTGACGGACAGCAAGACGGTTCTGATTACCATCACGCCGGTCAATGACGCCCCGACGCGCACGGCTGCAAGCACGGCGCTCGCTGACGTGCCGGAGGATAGTGCAGCGCCCACAGGGAATACCGTCTCCAGCCTGTTTACCGGAGTTTTCTCCGACCTCACCGACACCCAGACGGGCGGCTCGATCGCCAATCCACTGGCCGGAGTTGCCATCGTAGGCAATGCCGCCACGGCAGCGCAGGGCAAGTGGCAGTACGACAGCGGATCGGGCTGGACCGATCTGCCGACGGCGCCTTCGCTGGCAATACCCTTCCTGCTCAAGACGACGGACCAGGTGCGCTTTTTGCCCACCGGCAACTGGAATGGCACGCCGGGGCAACTGACGGTACGCCTGATCGATGCTTCGTCCGGAGCCGTAACCAGCGGGGCCGGGCCGAATCTTTCGGGAGCGGCCACCGGCGGCACGACGGCTTACTCGGACGCGGCCAATGCGGTGACCCTGAGTACCGTGGTCACGGCGGTCAATGACGCCCCCCTCGCATCTGGCACGGCAACGCTCACCGCAATCAATGAAGACAGGGCCAACCCGCCAGGTGCTCTTGTTTCCGCCTTGATCACTGGCGCCAACTATTCGGATGCCACCGACACAGTCGCCGGTGGCTCCTCGGCCACCGCGCTCGGCGGCATCGCCATCGTCGGCAATACCGCCAATGCCGCGACGCAAGGAACCTGGCAGTATTCGACCAATGGCGGAACGTCGTGGACGGCGGTGCCGACTGGCGGTCTGGGCGATTCCAGCGCACTGGTGTTGCCGACGGCGGCAATGTTGCGCTTCGTCCCGGTCGCCAACTTCAACGGCACGCCCGGCGGTCTGTCGGTACGTCTGGCGGATTCCGTCCAGGTATTCAGCGCTTCGGCCGACATTTCCCCGGCCATCGGCAGCACCGGCACCTGGTCGGCGGCGAGCATTCCGGTCGCCACCACGGTCAACCCGATCAATGACGCGCCCACCATCACTGCATTGGCCGGAACTCCCGGGCTGACCGAACAGCAGGCCGCCCCGGTCCGGCTCGATGCCGACGGCAGTGTCAGCGTCTTCGACCAGGAACTGAACGTCAGCGGCAACAACTGGAACCTGGCCACTCTGACCGTCCGCCGCAGTGGCACGGCGGCGGCATCCGATGTCTTCAGCTTCGTCGATGATTCGCCGACGGTCGGTGTCGGGGTCGAGACTGCGGGTGCCAACCTCGTTGTGGACGGCATCACCATCGGCACCTTCACCAATGTCGGCGGCTCTCTGGTGGTCACCTTCAATAGCAGCGCCACCGCCGCGCAGGTGGGAAAGGCCATGGGCGCGGTCGCCTATCGCAACACCTCCGACACTCCGCCGGCAAGCGTACAGATCAACTTCATTCTCAACGATGCCAACAGCAATGTGACAGGCGGCGGGACGGCTGGCGGCGGACAGAACCAGGGTGGTGGTGGCCAGCTCAGCGCTCAAAGCTCGGTCACTGTTGCGATCACCCCGGTCAATGACACGCCGTCGATTGCCGGGCTGGATGCCACCCGGCCTGGCAATTACGTCGAAAACGGAACGGCCATCCAGATCGACAGCAACGCCCTTCTGGCTGACCCGGAACTGGATGCCACAAACTGGAACAAGGCAACGCTGAGCGTGGCCCGCAATGGCGGCGCCAATGCCGAGGATGTGTTCGCTGCGACCGGCACCTTGAGCCTGACGGGTACAGGCAGCGGCAATGTGCTGGTCTCCGGCGTCACTGTCGGTACCTATACCCAGACCGCCGGCACGATCATCATCACCTTCAACACCAACGCCACCGCTGCCCGTGCAGACAGCGTCATGCGCGGCTTGACTTACCGAAACACCAGTGACGATCCACCCGCTTCCGTCACCCTGACTTACACGGTCAATGACCAGAACCCGAATATCACCGGCGGCGGCACGGCAGGCACCGGCGTCAACCAGGGCAATGGCGGACAGCTCATCGCCAGCAGCAACATCATCATCAACATCACCCGTGTCAACGATGCCCCGGTGCTTTCCGTTGCCCCCCGGCGGCCAGTTATACCGAGCAGGCAGCGCCGGTGGCTGTCGACGCCGCCCTTAACCTCTCCGATGTCGATGACACGAACATGGCTGCGGCCAGCGTGACGATCAGTCCGGGGAGCTTTGTCACCGGCGATACTCTTGCCGTCGTTACTGCCGGCACCAGCATCGTGGCCAATTACAATGCCTTGACCGGTGTGCTCACCCTGACCGGCACGGACAGTACGGCCCACTACCAGCAGGTGCTGCGTTCGCTGACTTTCAGCAGTACCAGCGATGACCCCACCATCAACACTACACGCCCCAGCCGCAACCTGACCTATTCGGTCACCGACGCAAATTCCGATGGCGCTGGCGCGCAAACCGCCACCAGTACGCGCACGGTCAGCATCTCGCCAGTCAATGACAAACCAACGCTGACCGGAACCGGCAGCACCCGCAGCTATACCGAGAATGCCGCGGTCGTTACGCTGGAACCGGCGCTCAGTCTGGCCGATGTGGACGACACCCAGATCGACCAGGCCGTCATCCGCGTCGGCAGCGGTTTCGTTGCCGGTGATCGGCTTAATTTCACCAATCAACTGGGCATCAGCGGCAGCTATAACGTGTTGACCGGAACCCTGACCCTGACCGGCACCACCACACTGGCAAACTACCAGGCCGCCTTGCGTTCGATCAGCTTCGACTCGACCTCGGACAACCCGGGTAGCGGCACGCGGACGATTGCGTGGACCGTGCGCGATGTCAATTCGGATGCCGCCGCCAATGGCCAGCAGACCTCGCTCGCCGGATCGACAAGCATCAACGTAACGCCGGTGAACGACAACCCGGTAGCGCTACTTGATGTCAACAGCATCGGCAAGGCGGCCGTAACGCCGGTCACCGGCAATGTCCTTGTCAATGATAGCGATGTTGATGGCGGAATTCTCAGCGTAAGCGGTCTGACCGGTGGCACCGTCGGCGTACCGCTGGTGCGTTCCAGCGGCACACTCACGGTCAATGCCGACGGCACTTACAGTTTTACCGTCAACACCGCCGACCCGGCTGTTGCCGCCCTGGGTGCGGGCGCCACACTGGTGGAGATTTACAACTACACCATTTCCGATGGCCAGGGCGGCAGCGCCACGGCGCAAATCAGGATCACCATCAACGGCGCCAATAATCCGCCAGTCGCCACGGCCGACGCCAACAACATCAGCGAGGGCTCGGCCAGCGTCAGTGCGGCCGCCAGCGGCGTGCTGGTCAACGATAGCGATCTGAACGGCGACACACTCAGCGTTACGGGGATCGCCGCCGGTGCCAGCCAGCCACCTGCCAGCGCCATGCCGGTACCCGGCGGCGGTGCCAGTGCCAGCGGCACTTATGGCGCACTGTTGCTTAACCCGGACGGCAGCTATACCTACACGCTGGACAACAGCAAACCCGCCGTGAATGCCCTGGCCGTCGGCGAAAGCCTGACCGACACCTTCACTTACTTCATCAGTGACGGCAAAGGCGGTACGGCCAGTGCCAATGTGGTGATTACCATCAATGGCACCAACGACGGGCCGGATGCGGTAAACGATGCGTCCAGCCTGCCGGCCAATTCGCCCGGAGTGACCGGCAACGCACTGGGCAATGACAGCGACCCGGATACGAGAGACAGCTTGACAGTGAGTGCAGTCAATGGCGCACCAGCCAGCGTCGGTTTGCAGGTGGTCGGCACCTACGGCAGCATCACGGTCAACGCCAATGGCAGTTATACCTTTACCCCCAACACCACAACGGCCAAGGCGCTGGCTGCCGGACAAACCGCCACCGATAGTTTCACCTATACGATCAGCGATGGGCATGGCGGCACCGACACCGCCACCATCACCATTACCCTGTCCGGCGTTAACGATGCCCCCGTTGCCCGGCCTGACATCAATACCCTGACCGAGGATCAGGCCAGCGCTACGGGCAATGTATTGACCGGTGCCCGCGTTACCGGCGGCGGCATTGCGAGCACGGTGGCGGCGAGTGCCGACAGCGACCCGGACACCACCGATGCGCTCAGCGTAACCGGCGTACAATCCTCCACCGGCAGCGTCGGCGCAGTCGGCAGCCCGTTGACCGGCGTCTTCGGTACCGTCACGCTCAATGCCGACGGCAGCTACAGCTACGCGCTGGATACGGCCAGTGCCGCCGTGCAGGCGCTGAAGCCCGGTGAAATTGCGCACGAGACCTATACCTACAGCATCAGCGACAGCAAGGGCGGAACCGCCACGACGACGCTGGACATCGAAATCGTTGGTCTGAACGACCCGCCAGTTGCCGGCGATGACAACTACGACACGGTAGATACGGCAGGGTTTCCCGGCGGCACCCCGATTTCCGGCAATGTACTGATCAACGACAGCGATCCGGATGCCGGCGATACGCTGACCGTCACCGCAGTTACCGGAACGGCAGCAGGCACTGTGGGTGGAGGTACGCCGGGTACTTTCGGAATACTGACACTCAATGCCAATGGTACCTTCACGTATAACGTCGATACCTCCGACCCGGTGGTGCAGTCGCTGCTCACCGGAGCATCGCTCACCGATACCTACACCTACACCGTCAGCGATGGTCATGGCGGGTTCGCTACCGCCACCGTTACCTTCACCATCCACGGCACCAACGATGCACCAAGCGCGCTCAACGATACCAATCTGATCTCGGAAGACCAGCCGATGGCCAGCGGCAATGTCATCAGCGGATCGCGGGTGACGGGGAGCGGCGGCGTCACCAACAACGATCCTGGAGCCAAAGACACTGACCCGGACGGCGACCTGCTGACCGTGACGGGAATCCGTCATGCCGATCCTCTGCTGCCTGCCGGGGCCATCGGTGCACCTTTCGCCGGCGACTATGGGACGTTGAACATCGGCGCGGCGGGAGACTATACCTACACGTTGGACAACGGCAATGCCGCCGTGCAGGCGCTCAAGGCCGGTGAAACGCGTAGTGAGCTTTTCGTCTACACCGTCAATGACGGGCGTGGCAGCTTTGTCGACGCCACCATCACCATTGTCATTACCGGCGTCAACGACGCACCCGTGGCTGTAGCGGACACCAACAGCATTAGCGAAGACTCAGGCGTGGCGGCTACCGGCAATGTGTTGCCCAACGACACTGACATCGACCATGGTGCACTGCTTAACGTATCCGGTGTTGTCGCAGGAACGGCAACCAGCGCGCCATCGGGCAATCTGGGCAGTGGAGTAGCGGGCAGCTTTGGCACCCTGACACTGAATGCCGACGGCAGCTACAGCTACGCACTCGCCAACACCAACCCTGCAGTGCAGGCACTGGCTGCCGGCGCCACCACCACCGATACATTTACTTATGCCGTCACCGACGATCAGGGGGCAACAAGCTTCACCACGTTGACCATCACGATTCACGGTCTCAACGATGCACCGGTCGCCGCCCCCGACGTACTTGTCATCAGCGCCGGCGACACGCTGGTCAGTGGCGATCTTACGCCGGGTACGCCGGGTCAGGATGTTGACGTTGACGGCGGCACCATCACCGTCATCGGATTTTCCAACGCCAATGGCGTGACCGGCAGCGTGGGCAGCGGCAGCACGCTGGCCGCTGCCTTGCCCGGTCTTTACGGCAGCCTGCAAGTCGCCGCAGACGGCAGCCATAGCTACACGCTGGACAACACCAATCCTGTTGTTCTGGCGCTCAAAGCGGGCCAGAGCGCGACTGAAACCTATACCTATACCATCAGCGACGTGCAAGGCGGCTATGCCAGCAGCACGTTGACCATCACCATCACGGGTCGCAACGATCCTCCCATCGCGGTGAATGACGGGGTTTTTGTCACCAATGAGGATACGCCGCTCAACAACATAGTCGTCCTCACCAACGATTCCGACCCGGACGGCGATCCGCTCACGGTGATCGGCGCATCGAGCGCCAACGGGGTAGTAAGCATCAACCTGGACGGTACCTTGAATTTTGTACCCGCTGCCAACTTCAACGGACTGGCGACCATCACCTACACCATCAGCGATGGTAATGGGGGAACCAGCACGGCAACCGTGAGCATCAGCGTCAGCCCGGTGAATGACCCGCCGCTGGCGACGGATGACCGTGGCAACTCTCCCAGTGGTCGACCACTGGTCATTCGTGTGCTGGATAACGACCGCGATCCGGATGGCGATCCCCTGACGATCACCAGCATCGCCGGCGTCGCTGTTGTTCCGGGCAGTACGGTGACCCTACCCTCGGGCAAAGTCACGCTCAACGCCGATGGCACACTAAGTTTTGTTCCCAACCCCGGTTTCAAGGGCGATGTGCTGTTCCCGTACGAGATCAGCGATGGTCATGGCGGTACGGCAATGGCCAACGTTATCATCACCGTCGCCGCTGCTGTTGACGTCTTTCCGACAGCGCCAATGCCGTTAACTCCGCTCTGGATTGCGCCGCCCACTGAAATCAACCCGATACCTTTTTCTCCGGCGGTATTCGTCAGCGAGGTCGTGCAAGGCTTCCAGGGGGATCGGGCAGCCACCGATCCGTTTGCCTTCAGCGATCCCAGAGCGGTCCGCTACGGGGAAATTGAAAGCCAATCGATCGGTGACGGCCTCGGCTTCGATCCGGCCCTGTTCGTACAGCATGCCGTCCGCGCCTCGCAACTCGAAGGCGCCTTTCTGGACAATGTGGTCGACGGTCGCACGATCCGGATCAACCTGAGTAGCGAGCGACTGATTCCGACACCGGAACTGGCCCTGCCCAACGCTGGTCTGATCGCGCTGCAAACGCCAGTCGCAGATCGGGTCAGCGAACCGGGACGGGAGGTACAGGCACTGGCATTGACGCGTCTCCCTGTCGCGCCAGGCCATCTGATCACCGGCAGCGAGCAGCCTGCTCCGACACATCGCGCTGCGCCGTCCTTCTCAGAGCAATTGCGCCGTTCCGGAAGCAGAACTTCCGTCGCTGGCCGCGATACCCTGCACTCCATTCGAGCACGCCCCCACGTTTGATGTCAGAATCGACTAATCACATGACCCTGACCGCCATGAGCCAATCTCAAAAAAAGCCATTTTCCTCACCACTCCGATGGCTGACCCTGTGCAGCCTCCCGCTACTGCTGGCCAGTTGTGGGACAATCACGCCCCAGGCCTACTCCACCGCCGAAATCCGCGAGCGTGTCGTCCAGGATCGTCAGGCCATGTATGCCGATCAGGAGCCGATTACCGCGCCCATCACCTTCCATGAAGCCACTGCACGAGCGCTCAAGTACAACCTCGACTACCGTCTCAAACTTATGGAAGGCGCGCTGTCGAGAAGCCTGCTCGAGGTATCCACCTTCGAGATGTTGCCCCGCCTGGTCGCCGGAGCGGGTTACCTGACGCGCAACAATGACTCTGGCGGCGTTTCTGTCGGCATCGAGACCGGGCTTGTAACCCTGAGTCCTTCGACCTCGCAGGAACGGGATCGAACGATCGCCAATCTGACCTTTTCATGGAATGCGCTGGACTTCGGAGTTTCCTACTATCGCGCCCAGCAAAAGGCCGACCAGGTGCTGATGGCCGAGGAACGCCGGCGCAAGGTAGCCCAGAATGTGCAACAGGATGTCCGCAACAGCTATTGGCGCGCCCTCGGAGCGCAAAAGCTCCTGGGCCGGGTCGATGCCCTGCTGCTGCGTGTGAATAAGGCGCTGAAACGCGCCAGGCAGGTGGAAAAGGAAGGATTGATGCCGCAGCCCCAGGTGCTGGCCTATCAGCGCGCCCTGCTCGATGCGGTGAACCTCCTGACCCTGCGCCGCCAGGATCTTGAGCTGGCCCGCGCGGAACTGACTGCCCTCATGTCGGTGCCGCCGGGAACCCCCTACACCCTGGCCGAAGAAAAAGAACACGCCCTGCCCCCGGTTCCCACCAACTTCGACGAACTTGAACTCATGGCTCTGGAAAAGCGACCCGAGATCATGGAAGAGTGGTATCGCAGGCGGGTCACCGAAAACGACATCAAGGCCGCCAAGTTGCTGTTGTGGCCTAACCTCGGCATTGAAACCGGCCCCGTATACGACTCCAACAAATATGCCTACAACAACAACTGGTATGAAACCGGGGTTCGTCTATCCTGGAACATTCTCAAACTGCTGCAGTGGCCGGCTCTGGACAAAGCCCAGAGAGACCAGAACCAGACCGATGACATGCGCCGAATGGCCCTTTCGATGGCCGTACTTACCCAGGTTCGCGTTGGTGTCCAGCGTTACGGCCTGGCCTTGTCGGAACTGGAATTTGCCGAGGAAAGCCTGCGTGTAGACCAGCGCCTGCTGAGTTTTTCCCAGGCCGCTGCAAAAACGCAGTTCGACTCCGAACTGGAAGTCATCCGCGCCGAGGCCCGCGCCCTGCTCGCGGAATACCAGCGTTACGCGTCCTACTCAAACGCCCAGGCGGCCTGGGGACGTCTGTATAACTCGGTGGGTCTCGACGCGTTGCCGCAAACCCTGGACAATCATGACATCAAGACCCTGGGCAGCACGATGGAGAAGACCATGAATGAGGTTCAATCCACTCTGTTCAGGAATCAATGATGCCAAAAGCGTACTGCGCAGAGCAAAGCCGTATCATTCCGATATCCTGTTGATCGTCCCATGACCTTGACTCCAGCCATCAGGCTTCTCCTTGCAGCGACCGTTCTGTCCTCACTTTCCGTGTCTGCACAAACCCAGGCACCTGCAGTCAACTCCAATCCGATTCGGGTTTTGCTCAGCCCGGAACTGGAAACCACGCTGATTTCCCAGATGGTGGGGCGCATTTCAGCGCTGAATGCTTCTCTGGGCGCCGCCGTAGCCAAAGGCAAGCCGATTGTCGTCTTCGATTGCGGCGAAGCCAGTGCCAAACTGCAAATGGCCCAGGCCGAATATGCCTCCGCCCGGGAAACCCTGGAAACAAAGAACCGCCTGCGCAAGCTTGAAGCCGCCGGCGACATGGAGGTTGCCCTGGCCGTCGCCGCCGCCGATCGGGGCAGGGCGGCGATCGCCGTCTCCCGCGCCCAAGTGGCGCAATGTACGGTGCTCGCTCCATTCTCTGGGCGCATCGTTAAGCTGTACGTCAAGCCGTATCAGGGGGTCAACGTCGGCAGCCCGCTACTTGAGATGGTCAGCGACGGCCCTCTCAAACTGCGCCTCAACGTTCCTTCAAAACTCCTGCGTACCCTGCGCGTCGGCACCACTTTTGAAGTGGACATTGATGAGACCGGCAAAACCTATCCGGCCAGCGTCACGGCGATCAACGCCAGGGTAGACGCTGTGGCACAAACGGTTGAACTGGAAGCGCGCATCGACAGCCGCCCCGGCGAACTGCTGGCCGGGATGACCGGCATTGCCCGCTTCTAGCGCAGACCGTGACCCTTGTCGACTCAAGGTATGACCCTCTTCACTGAAGGCTCACTGGCCGACCTCGTCGTCGACCTCGAAGCCCGCGCCCGCGCCACCAATTCCGTCTCCGAACTTGGCTTTTCGCTGGCCAATGACACTTACACCCTGCTCGGTTTCCGCCAGGCACTGGTGTTCGAGGGCGGTGGCGATGACAGTCGCTTGCTCACTGTTTCCGGCCTCGCCCGCCCGACGGAAGACAGCCCTTATCTGGTCTGGCTACGCCGCACCTGGCCGTGGTTGCGACAGCAACTGGAGGCCAATCCGGGCTGGTTCACCCCGTCGAGCGAAGCGTTCAATGCAGCCAATGCACCTGCCGGCGTTATGGACGGATGGAGCGAATGGTGGCCGGCCGGCATCTTCGCTGTGCCTCTGCAGCGCCGTAGCGGTGAGACCTTGGGCTGGGTGTGCTTTCTGCTCGATCAAGCGCCGGCTGAACACCAGACAAAGGCCCTGGCGCAGCTTGCCCGGAGCTGGAGCTACTGCTGGGAAATGCTGGCCGGGAATCCCCGACCCTCCTGGAAAATCCGCTGGCAGAAGTTGAGCAGCAGACAGCGGCGCATGATGGCACTGGCGCTCGGGCTGTTCCTCCTGTTCCCGATCCGCCAGAGCGCGCTGGCACCGGCAGAAGTTATCGCTCTCGACGCGGTTGCCGTCACCTCGCCACTCGACGGCGTGGTCAAGAGCATTCATGTTCGCCCCAACCAGGCCGTCACAGCGGGGCAACTCCTTTTTTCGCTCGATGACACGACCTTGCGTAACCGCCTGGATGTGGGCCAGAAATCCCTGGCCGTCGCCGATGCCGAATTGCAGGCGACCACACAGAAAGCCTTCGACACCCCGCAAAGCAAGGGCGACCTGGCGCTGTTGAGCGGCCGCGTGCATGAAAAGCGGGCCGAACTGGCCGCTGTGCAAACCCAGTTGGCACGTATCGACGTGCTGGCCGGCCACGAGGGTATTGCGGTTTTCGGCGACCCCGATGACTGGCTGGGTCGCCCCGTCAGCACCGGGGAACGCATCATGCTGCTGGCCAACCCTGAAAAACCCGGCGTTCTTGTCCATCTGCCGGTAGCCGACGCGATTGCCCTGAATGTTGGCGCTGCGCTCAAACTCTTCCTGACCGTGATGCCGCTTTCTCCGCTCGACGCCAGGATCACGGAAACCAGCTACCAGGCCGTGCTGTCTCCCGAAGGCGTGGCCAGTTACCGGCTGCGCGCCGTTTTTGAAGATGCGCAGCAGAATGTCCGCATCGGCCTGCGCGGAACAGCCAAGGTCTATGGCGGCTGGGTGTGCATGGGCTACTACCTTCTGCGTCGTCCGCTGGCTACGCTGCGCGAGTGGAGCGGTTGGTGAATACGCTTGCACCGCGTCTGCCACCGAATTTGTCACCACTGTCACCGCTGCGTGAAGACCTGCGCCTGCATGAAGCCGCGCCGGGAAAGGATGGTTCTCCGGCCTGGTCGATTCAGGACCCGGTGACCAACCGGTTTTATCGCATCGGCTGGCTGGAGTTTGAATGCCTGTTGCGCTGGCCGGGTGCTCCGGCACAGATTGCCGCAGACATCGCCGCCTCAACGCCGCTCGCCGCCGACCAGGAACAGGTCGAAGATTTTGCCCGTTTCCTCGAACGTCACCACCTGCTGCGCCTGACGCCGGAAGGTATCAAACGACTGGCTACGGAGGCCAGTCAGCCGGGATGGACGCACTGGCGCTGGTGGCTGCACCACTATCTCTTCATCCGGATTCCACTGGTTCGCCCCGAGCGCTGGCTGGCGGCGGCCTTGCCGGTAATTCGACCGCTGTTCTCGACGAGCGGGCTGACAGTGATCGTTCTCGCCAGCCTGCTCGGCATCGTCCTCGTCGCTCGCCAGTGGGACACCTTCACGCACGGGGTGATCGACAGCCTTACGCTGGCCGGTCTCAGCGGCTTCCTCCTGGCGCTGGCCATTTCCAAGACCTTCCATGAACTCGGCCATGCCCTGGTCGCCACCCGTTACGGGGTGCGTGTCGCGCACATGGGGGTGGCCCTGGTGGTGCTCTGGCCGATGCTCTACACCGATACCAGCGAATCCTGGAAGCTGCGCTCGCACCGCCAGCGGCTGGCCGTATCGGCCGCCGGCATCGGCGTTGAAATGGCTCTCGCCGGACTATCCACGCTGGCCTGGGCACTGCTTGACGATGGACCGTTACGCCAGGCCACACTCTACCTGGCAAGCACCGGCTGGCTGCTTTCGCTGGCCTTGAACGCCAGTCCGTTCATGCGCTTCGATGGCTACTTCATTCTCTCGGATCTGCTGGATTTTCCCAATCTGCATGAGCGCTCCGGGGCCCTCGCCCGCGTCTGGCTGCGGCGAACCCTGCTGGGCTGGGCCGATCCCGATCCGGAGCCGCTACCTGCCCGCCTGCGCCGCGCGCTGATCGCCTTTGCGCTGCTCACTTGGTGTTACCGACTGGTAGTTTTCCTCGGTATCGCCGTCGCCGTCTACCTTTTTTTCTTCAAGGCACTGGGTATTTTTCTCTTCGTCGTCGAATTGGTCTGGTTCATTTTTCGTCCGCTGTGGCTCGAGATCGGCGTCTGGCGCTCACGCTGGAGCGAGGTCAAGGCTGATCGACGGCGCTGGATGCGAATCCTCGGCCTTGGCGGCCTGGTGCTGGCCACCATCCCCTGGGCCTTTGCTATCAGCGCCCCGGGGCTGGCGCACCCGCTACGCCAGCAAGCCGTCTTCAGCCCTTTCCCCGCCCGCGTTGCTGAACTGCACCCTGCCGGACCGGTCAGGTCGGGAACGCCGCTGGCCCTGTTCAACGCTCCGGATCTGCAAGCCCGGGGTTTGCGTACGAACGCCAGTGTCCAGGCGCTCAATCAGCGTCTTGCCGGGCTCGCGGTGGAAGACAGCGGCATCGACCAGCGACGAGCCACTAGCGAGCGCCTTGGCGAACAACTAGCCGAAGCTCGTTCGACCAGAGAAGAAGAGGATCGGCTGCGCGTGACGGCTGAATTCGACGGGGTCTGGCTCGATGTTGACCCGACGCTACTGCCCGGCACCTGGGTCAGTACCCGAAATCAGGTGGGTATTCTGGTTGACCCGAGCAAATGGGTCGTCGATGCCTATGTCGAGCAACGTCAGGTAGAACGTATCGTGGTGGGCGCCAAAGCCAGTTTCCGCCCGGAACGCCACTGGCTTTCCATCGACGCCACAGTGATAGACGTCGACTCGACGCGCAGCAGCAAGCTCTCTCACGCCATGCTCGACGCCCGCCACGGCGGCCCCATTGCCACCCAGGCCGGCGAACGCCAGTCCATGCCTGTCGATGCGCTTTACCGTGTCCGGCTGGTCCTCGCTGAACCGCTCCCCGAAAACCATGAAACCCGTGGCCGCACGAGCATCGAAGGCACCCGCCAAAGCCTCCTCTGGGAAGCCCTCAAACGCACTGCCGCCGTGGTCATTCGCGAAAGCGGGTTTTAGCGCGACTCGATGCGGCCATTGACCGGCGAAATAGGGAACAACTGAAAAGCGAACCACCAAGGCACCAAGTTCACAAAGAATCACCAAGAAATTCGTCTGGTTTTCTTGGTGTAACTTGGTGCCCTTAGTGTCTTGGTGGTTCGCTTTTATTCCACCCTCTCACCCTACCCACTTCCGTGCATTGCGGAACAGCCGCAGCCACGGTGAATCTTCGCCCATATCGGCCGGATGCCATGACATCTGCACGCTACGGAAAACGCGCTCGGGGTGCGGCATCATGATCGTGAAGCGGCCGTCGGCGGTGGTCAGGCCGGTAATGCCGTCCGGCGAGCCGTTCGGGTTGTACGGATAGATCTCGCTGGGCTGTCCGGCGTTGTCGAGAAAACGCATGCTCACCAGCGCCTTCGCCTGCTGCTCGGCAGTATCGAATACGGCCTGCCCTTCGCCGTGCGATACGACCACCGGCAGGCGGCTGCCGGCCATGCCGCTAAAGAACAGCGAGGGCGATGGCAGCAACTCGACCATGGTGAAACGCGCCTCGAACTGCTCGACCCGGTTGCGCTCGAAGCGCGGCCAGGCGTTGGCGCCGGGAATCAGGTCCTTCAATGCACTCATCATCTGGCAGCCGTTGCATACGCCCAGCGCGAAGGTATCGCTGCGCGCAAAGAAGGCCGAGAATTCGTCGCGCGCCCGCGCATTGAAGAGGATCGTCCTGGCCCAGCCCTTGCCGGCACCGAGCACATCGCCGTAGGAGAAACCGCCGCAGGCGACGGCGCCCTTGAAACCGGCGAGTGAAACGCGGCCGGAAAGGATGTCGCTCATATGCACATCGACTGCGGCAAAGCCGGCGCGATCAAATGCTGCCGCCATTTCGACGTGGCCATTGACGCCCTGCTCGCGCAGGATGGCGACCCTCGGACGCGCTCCACGACTGATCAAGGGCGCGACGATATTCTCGGCCGGGTCGAAAGTCAGCGAAAGCGAAAGACCGGTGTCAGCCGCGTCGAGGATGCGATCGTATTCCTGCTGCGCGCATTCCGGATTGTCGCGCAGCGACTGCATGTGGAAGCTCGTTTCCGACCAGGCACGCTGCAAGTCGACGCGCTTTTCGCGCAGCGCGGCTTTGGCATTGCGGATGATGCGAACTTCATCCCACGGATTGGGCGAACCGATGAAATGCGTGCAGGCGCCGAGCCCGGCAGCGCGCAGCAGACTCATCACCGCTGCGCGATCGGCGCGCCGGATCTGCACCACGGCACCGAGTTCCTCGGTGAACAGCGCACGCATCAGCATCTCGAAGGCGCGACCGCGCAGCAGATCCGGTTTTTTCTCGCTGCCGTCGACGTCGCTGGTCAACGCGTCGTAGCACAAGCCGTCCATATCGAGCGACACGCCGCAATGCCCGGCGAAAGCCATTTCGCATACGGTGGCGAACAGGCCGCCATCCGAACGGTCATGGTAGGCAAGCAACAGGTTTTCACTGGCGAGCTGGTGCAAGGTCGCAAAGAACGCCACCAGCCGCGCCGGATCGTCGACGTCCGGCACCTCGGAACCGGTGGCGTTGAACACCTGCGCCAGCGCCGAACCGCCCAGACAGTTTTTGCCGGCGCCAAGATCGACCAGCAGCAGATCGGTTTCGCCGACATCGCACTGGAGTTGCGGCGTCAGGGTACGCCGCGCATCCTGTACCGGGGAGAACGCCGTAACGATCAGCGACAGCGGCGAAACCACCTGTTTCATCTGCCCGCCATCGTCCCATGCCGTTCGCATCGAGAGCGAATCCTTGCCGACCGGAATCGAAACGCCGATCTGCTGGCACAGGTCGGAGACGGCGCGCACCGTGTTGAACAGTCGCACATCCTCGCCCGGCGAACCGGCCGCCGCCATCCAGTTGGCCGACAGTTTCACGTCGCCCAGACTGGCAACATTCGCTGCGGCAAGGTTGGTCAGCGCCTCGCCGACGGCCATGCGGCCCGAAGCCGGCGCGTCGAGAATGGCCATCGGCGTGCGCTCGCCGATGGCGAAGGCTTCGCCGAGAAAAGTCTGGAAGCCCATCGTCGTCACCGCCACGTCGGCGACCGGTACCTGCCACGGGCCGACCATCTGGTCACGTGCCGTGAGGCCGCCGACGCTCCGGTCGCCAATCGAGATCAGGAAGGTCTTGCTGGCCACCGCCGGCAGCCGCAGCACGCGATAGGCAGCGTCCTTCAGCTCGACCGAGGTCGCATCAAACGGTACTTCAGCCGACGGCAGCGGCTGCACCGTACGCGTCATGCGCGGCGGCTTGCCGAGCAGCGCCTCCATGTCCATGTCGACCGGGTGGTCGCCGAAATGCCGGTCGGCAACGAGCAGACGCTTGTCATCCGTCGCCACGCCGACCACGGCAAACGGGCAGCGTTCGCGCTCGCACAGCGCCTTGAATTCGGGCAGACGGCCTGGCGGGATCGCCAGCACGTAGCGCTCCTGTGCTTCGTTGCTCCAGATCTCGGCCGGCGACATTCCCGGCTCCTCGGTCTGCACGTCGCGCAACTCGAATCGCGCACCGCAGCCGGCGCCATGCGCCAGTTCGGGAAAGGCGTTGGACAGGCCGCCGGCGCCAACGTCATGCAGAGAAAGAATCGGGTTGCCGGCGCCCGGCGTCGAGGCGTCGCCCGCGGGCGGTCCCATCTGCCAGCAACGGTCGATCACCTCCTGCGCACGCCGCTGCATTTCCGCATTGCCGCGCTGCACCGAGGCAAAATCGAGGGCTTCGCTGTTGCTGCCGGTGCTCATCGAACTCGCCGCGCCGCCGCCCAGACCGATCAGCATCCCCGGCCCGCCCAACTGGATGAGCAAGGTGCCCGGCGCGAAGGCTGCGGCCTTGATCGCCTGGCTATCGGCAATGTTGCCGACGCCGCCGGCGACCATGATCGGCTTGTGATAGCCGCGCACCAGTGCCTCGGCGCCCGCCCCCACACGCTGCTCGTAGGTGCGGAAGTAGCCGGCAAGATTGGGGCGGCCGAACTCGTTGTTGAAAGCTGCCGCGCCGATCGGGCCTTCGAGCATGATGTCCAGTGCCGAAGAAATGCGCGAAGGCCGGCCGTAGGCGGCGCTCCCGGCTTCCCAGGCCTGCGGCGCATCGGGAAGATAGAGGTTGGAGACCGAGAAGCCGCAGAGACCGGCCTTCGGTTTGGAACCGCGCCCGGTCGCCCCTTCGTCGCGAATCTCGCCGCCGGAGCCGGTCGCCGCGCCGGGGAAGGGCGAAATTGCCGTCGGATGGTTATGCGTCTCGACCTTGGCCAGAATGTGTGTCAGCTCCTCGTTCCAGCCATAGGTGCCGTCCACCCCCGGCGAGAAGCGCGCCACGCTGGCACCGGTGAACACCGAGGAATTGTCTGAATAGGCGACGACGGTACCCTGCGGGTGCGCCTGGTGCGTCTCGCGGATCATCCCGAACAGCGTTTCGCTGCGCGGCTGGCCGTCGATCACCCAGGAGGCGTTGAAAATCTTGTGGCGGCAATGCTCGGAGTTGGCCTGCGCGAACATCATCAGCTCGACATCGGTGGGATTGCGCCGGGTCTTGCTGACGAACAGCTCGACCAGATAGTCGATTTCATCGTCCGACAGCGCCAGCCCGAGGCGGCTGTTGGCCTCGACCAGCGCCGCGCGTCCGCCGCCAAGCAGATCGATCGAGGCCATCGGCCTGGGCGGGAAATGGCGAAAGAGCTCGGCCGTCTGCGCAAAATCGCCGAGCACGGTTTCGATCATGCGGTCGTGCAGTTGCGCAGAAATGATCGCCCGCTGCTCGGCGGTCAGCGCGCCCCGAACCGATTCAATGCGGTAGGCGATGCCGCGCTCGATACGTTCGACGGCCTCCAGCCCGCAATTCCACGCGATGTCGGTGGCTTTCGACGACCACGGCGAAATGGTACCGATGCGCGGTGTGACCAGGAACAACTCGCCGCACGCCTCGCTCCCACCTGCATCCGCTGCACGCTCCTCAAGCAGCGCCGCCAGTTGCCGGCGATCTGCATCGTCGAGCGCCTTGCCCAGCCGGGCAAGGTGCCAGTACTCGGCACTGGCAATGCGTGCACCGGGCACCAGAGCCTGGATGCGTAGCTGCAAGCCTTGCAGGCGAAAAGCGGAAAAAGCGGGAGCCCCGCGCAGAAAGAGAATGTCGGCCATGGCGATCTTGGAAAAAGTGCAGGGAAGCTGCGTGGAAACAGGGCGAGGCAGCAATTATAGCCGAGAGCAACTGGTGCCGAAGCGGAAGGGGCGCTGCCTGTACCACGCTTAAAGGTCGCACTGGGCATTGTGCTGCGGAGCCATTAGCTCATTTCTCTCCAACGGGCCAAAAAAGCCTTGCAGGAAGTAAACGTATTCAGTGGCGAGCATTGAAGGATTGGCTCGACTTGCTAATGGCACAGAACAAATGGCCTGCTAGGCAGGCAAGACGATCATGGCAGTATTGTTTATCCGGGCTCAATGGGATGTAGTGCCTGGATGATCTGACGGGCGCGACCATATAATTTTCAAAAATTAGTGGACTTCCCAAGTTTCCCGCAGAACTATAGAAAATAACCTACTTGCCAAATTCAACAAAGTCAATTAGTCTCTGAATAGGGGAAAGCGTATGCCACATTGCAAGCTTTCTGTGATCAGGTCGCTGATTGAATCCGGCAGGATCCGGATGACAGCAAGCGCAGTTGCTGGTGGGGTGTTGCTTGGTTTCGATAGAGCCGCAATCGTCAATGTTGTTGCTACGCTTACCCCGAAAGACTTTTACAAAAGCATGAGCACACACGCTGACCATAGAATCTGGCAAGACGTATATCAGCCGATAACACCGGCAGGTAAGGTTTACCTGAAACTTACGGTCATTCAAGACGTGCTTATTGTGTCGTTCAAGGAGCTATGAACATGAAGTGTCCAGTTTGCGGAACGTCTGAATTGGTGCATGACACCCGCGACATGCCTTACACCTACAAAGGCGAAACAACCCTTGTCCCGGAAGTGACCGGAGACTATTGCCCGGCCTGCGCAGAAGTCGTTTTAGACATGAGTGAAGCGGAGCGTTACGGGCTATTGGTAAGAGATTTCAACAGGCAAGTAAATGCGGCTTTTGTCCAGCCAGAGTTCATTGTCAGCGTCCGAAAAAAACTGAACCTTGACCAGAAGGAAGCCGCTGCAATTTTCGGCGGTGGGGTTAATGCGTTCTCCCGCTACGAGAATGGCAAAACCAGGCCACCGTTAGCACTTGTCAAGCTACTCAAAATGCTGGACCGACACCCCGAACTTTTGAACGAAGTCAGGGTAGCGTAACCTCAATCGCAATCCAGAGTCATTTCAAATCGGCCCCGATGTGGATTTGGTTTTCAGAAAACCGCGTTCCCGTTTTTTCGCGTATTTCGATTTTCCGTTCGCTTGAAGCCATATCTCGATCAGATCAGCCTGAGCATCGAGACCCAGCTCCGTGTCGGCAGCATGGAAGTCGTCCCGCTCGTCAAGGGCGTTGAAAATGATTCAGTGCTGCCTCACAAGCCAGTCGATCCCTGCGGATTCACTCTGGAACCCATAACCGCCAGCATTCAATTGGTTGGCGGCAAACCGGCTTCGCTGTTGCGCGTAATCGTATAATCATCCGATTCGCCGCCAGCACGAAGGTGCAAACCAACGCCGAGGGAATGACCATGCAGCCGCTTCGAAAAACCGCCCCGCTTCTGCTCCTGCTGGCCGCAATGCCAACGCTCTGCGCTGCCGGTCCGATGCGCCAGTACAACAGCGAACTCGGCGAGGCGGTGAGGCTGGTGAAATCGGGTGCTCTCAAAGACGCCGTCGCGCAGATCGAAAAGAACAACGCGGGCGCCGACAAGGACATCCTCTACTTCTTCGAAAAGGGCGAACTGTTCAGCCTCGGCAGCAATTACACCGCCAGCCGCGACACCTGGCTGAAGGGCGACGAGATCATCCAGGCCTGGGAAAATGACATCCGGAATAATTCCTCCAGGCTGTCCGGTGACATCGGCAGCTATCTGATCAGCGACAAGACCCGCCGCTACGAAGGGCAGGACTACGAAAAGGTGCTGTTATCGACCCGCCTGACGCTGGACCACATCATGCTCGGCAACTTCGAGCATGCCCGCATCGAGATGAAGAAAACCTACGAGCGCGAGAAACTGATCGAAGCCTTTCGCGAGAAGGAGTACGAGGCGCTCAAGGCCGAAGCGGAAAAGCAGGAGACCGGCAGCATCGCCAGGCTCGACGGCTACCCGATGGAGGAAATCGATACCGCTGAAGTCCGCGAGCTGAAAAACGGCTTCCAGAACGCCTTTGCCCACTATCTGGCCGGCTATTTCTTCGAAGTCACCGACGAGCCCTCACTGGCCGAACCGGGCTACCGCAACGCGCTGCAACTGGCGCCGGGCAAGGCCATCATCCAGAGCGCACTGGACGGCGTCGGCAAGGCCCGGCCCGATCCGGGTGAAACCGACGTATTGTTCGTCATCGAAAGCGGATTCGCGCCGAGCATCGACTCGCTGAACATCCCGATCCCGATTCCGCGCAGGAACGGGCTCATCATCACTCCGCTCTCTTTCCCGGTCATCAAATCCTCCAGCCCGGTGCCGGTGCCGACCTCACTGTCGGTTGCAGGACGGCAACTGCCGGTCGAAACGCTGACCAACACCGACACCATGGCCCGGCGTCAGCTCAAGGATCAGATGCCGAGCATCATCCTGCGTAGCGTCATCCGCTCCGGCTTCAAATCCGTCGTCCAGGATCAGGCCAACAAGGCGCACTGGATCGCCGGACTGGTCGCCAATGTGGTTGCCGTGACCACCGAACAGGCCGACGACCGCAACTGGCGCACCCTGCCCGAGCGCATCTCGGTGGCCCGCACCCGCCTGCCGCAGGGCAGGCACGTGATCGAATTCCAGACCAGCGCCGGCAGCTACCGGACTGAAGCAGATATCGCCGGTCGCTTCACCATCGTGCCGATCCGCATCACGGGCGACGCGGTCTACGTCGGGCAGCCGAACCTCGCCAGCGGCAAGGCGCCCGATTTCGTGGCCGAAAAGGCGATCCTGCCGAGCGGCGCCGGCCTTCCAGTTCCTGGTCCGACTCCGGCAGTTCCTGCTGTAGCGGCTCCTTCAACACCTGCAGCCATGGCGAATGTCCCGCCAGCCGCATCCGCCCAGTCCGGCGAGCCAGCCAGAGCAGCGCTCGCAACCCAGCCACCGGCGGCCTCCGGCAAACGCGTTACGGCCGGCGACACCACCTACATCGGCGACTTCAGTTTCGCCCAAGCCGGCGGTCGGGCCAACGGCCAGGGTGTCGTCGAGTGGCGCAACGGCGATCGTTTTGAAGGCCGGCTGGAGAATGGTCTGCGGCAAGGCAAGGGCCGTTTCACCTCGCAGGCCAATGGTTTCAGCTACGAAGGCGAAATGAAGGACGACGAATTCCACGGCCAGGGCACCTATACCTCGGAGAATGGCACGCGCTACGAAGGAAACTGGAAAAACGGCGTCAAGGACGGTCAAGGAAAACTAACGTTCCCTGACGGCGACTTCTGGGAAGGCCTCTTCAGCAACGATCAACGTACCGAGCAAGGCAAGATGACCTTCGTCGGCAAAACCATTGCCAAGCCCGCAGCAGAGGCGGCTCCGGATGGGAAACCATGAGGCATTCGTATGATAATGGCTGGCGAATGGGTCTAGCTGAACGGTCAGCTCAGGATTGAATATATCAAAACAATTCGAAGCCTTCGCACGCTATCAGATCATCGGTTGAACATGTCGAGCCAGCGCCCGCTGGTCTGCTCATCGGGAATGAAAATGCACATGGTTCAACTCAAGCGTCAGTCCGGGCCATCACAAGCCTTTGGATGTGTGCAATGAGCTGTTCTTCAGGGTAAGGTTTGCCAAGTACGACATTGACCCCCGATTCAAGGGCTTCTGTGCGCAATACCTCGCTGTCCGAGGTGACCATGATGATCGGGATGCCGACCGAACGAGGATTGGCACGCAGGTGGCGCACCAGTTCCAATCCACCCATGCCAGGCATGTCAACGTCGGTAATAAGCAGGTCAGGAACCGATTGCTCGATTTGTTTCGCCGCATCCAGGCCATCTTCTGCCATCAGAACCTGATACTTGTGTGCGGTGAGCAGCCGACCGGTCTTGATGCGGACTACCTTCGAATCGTCAACAACCATGACCACTGTTTGTTCCGCCACTTTTGCCTTCGGCACCATTGCCTGAGGAGGCACGCTGAATGCTTGCGCTTTCGCTTCTTCCTGGCGAAGGACCTCAAGCGCGGCCAGACGTTCGTCTTCAAGGCGTGCGGCTACCTCGGCAGCCAGGCGTTCGGCTTCGCGGCGTGCGGCTACCTCGGCAGCCAGACGTTCGGCCTCCCGGCGTGCGGTTTCCTCGGCAGCCAGGCGTTTGGCTTCGCGGCGTGTCGCTTCCTCGGCAGCCAGACGTTCGGCTTCGCGGCGTGTCGCTTCCTCGGCAGCCAGACGTTCGGCCTCCCGGCGTGCGGTTTCCTCGGCAGCCAGACGTTCGGCTTCACGGCGTGTTGCTTCCTCAGCAGCCAGACGTTCGGCTTCACGGCGTGCCGCTTCCTCGGCAGCCAGGCGTTCGGCTTCGCGGCGTGCCGCTTCCTCAGCAACCAGACGTTCGGCCTCCCGGCGTGCGGTTTCCTCGGCAGCCAAGCGTTCGGCTTCGCGGCGTGTCGCTTCCTCGGCTGCCAGACGTTCGGCTTCACGGCGTGTTGCTTCCTCAGCAGCCAGACGTTCGGCTTCACGGCGTGCCGCTTCCCCGGCAGCCAGGCGTTCTACTTCGCGGCGTGCCGCTTCCTCAGCAGCTAGACGTTCGGCTTCGCGGCGTGCCGCTTCCGAAGCAGCCAGGCGTTCGGCTGAACGGCGACGAATGAAGAAGCGCAACAACAGATAAGTTACCACCAACCCAATAGCGATCAACAACAGGCTTTCATTCATTGACATTACCGTGATCCTTTGAATTTGCAAGCTCGGCCCATATTCATGCAGCGAGCGGCATTATCGTACTGCTCAGCGGTGTTGAAAAATCTGGCCGATGTGACTGCTTCGCCGCTCCAGCTTGAAAAACCAAGCAACTGGGCTGTTGTCCATCGAGTTTCAGGCGGGGACAACTCATTGTAATTATTGCTGAAGCATCTATGCAATGAGTCTGATGACAACTCGGACCACCGACGTGTCCGTCTTGTTTCATACCTGTCAAAACTCTTGTCAAGCATGGTACGGTTGAAGCTTGGTGGTAAAACGGGAGTTTTTTCCAACTTGAGACCAAAGCGTTTCAGCGTCGATTGTTGTAGCGGAAATTGATGCGAGCCTTTGGCTATTGACCCCTTTGTTTCTGAGCAATTTGCGAGGGCATGGACAGAACACGAAAGAGTCATTGTGTGTAATACTCAAGACCAAAGTGATCGCCAACCGCTTTACAACCAAGCACTCCGATGCTGGACTTCGGGCGCAACCAAGTTAACAAAGCACAGTTTAATCGCAGATGAGGTGAAACTATGACAGTCTGGCTTTTTTTTATTTCTTGTGCAGTTGGCTTGTTTCTCTTGTTCTGGTCGCGGCGCAAACGCCCCCTAGCGCAAAGAGAACGTGCCATTATCCCGGTTGCCTCGCCCTATCACAGTGTCTCGATAGGGCCAGTGAAGAATGGCTGCGCGAGTGCGAAGAAGCATATGAACCAGCGGTTCTTGGCACGAGAGGCTCCACGTTTGCCATTACCAGATTGTGACGCTGTAGTATGTCAGTGTCGTTATTCCCACTTCGATGACCGTCGGGAAGAAGACCGTCGAAATTCGCATGCTTTGCGCCGCGGTCTAAGTTCTGGTCCGGGCAATACGGATTACCGTAGCGGAAGTGATCGCAGGAGGTCACGGCAAACCAAAAGTGGTCAGCATCGGGCTGAGTATTTTGAAGAAACTATTCGAAGTTGACCCTTCGCGATTTTCGCGAAAATTGTCCTTTCCTACAAGCTTTACTGCCACAGAGAATGAAGATATATACCGCATTGATTGTATTGATGCTATTGGGCACTGTTGCTCTCCAGCTCTGGCTTGGAATGTCCATCTTGGTAGCGATTATCATCACCGCACCCGCCATTGTAATCGCATGGATTCCCATGAAGATGGACGCGAAATTTTTCCTCTACTCGGTTTTGCTTGGACTGGTGAGCGCGGTTCCAATATTGAAATATTTTTTTGGAATATCAACCCTTTCCGCGATCGCAGTTTCCGTTCTGGTAATTCCTGTTGTTGCATTCAACTGTGTACCCAGCATGAGTTATTCCTTAAATGCAGATGTCGCGCTCAAGCGTCTTGTACAAGACCTCAGAACAGAACTCGTTGTGGGAAGCCAGGGCATCTTGGATGTCGAAGGGATATGGGGTTACGGTTGGCCCAAGGTGGTGATTCTTTTTTCATCGATAGAAGCTCTTGAGAAAGCTGAGGCGAACGGGTTTATTAATCAGCTTGCCAGTCGGATCACAGAGATGGTGAAGAGTGATCGAGCCTATGGGCGTAACCGAAATATGTTCGATTCCAAGGAAGCGGTATCGGGCTTCACAGACAGGTCAATGTGGGATGAATGTGTTGCGAAGCGCTCTTTCCCTTGAGATATGCTGGCATCGGTTCAGTTTCGGAATAGATAATTTCGAAGATACAATTCGAAGCTGACCCTCCGGCAGCCTCTTCGGCAGCCTGGATCTTCGGCAGCTTGTTGGCGCGGCAGGCAGTTTGACCTGCGCTGCTTCAAGTCAGCACCAGGTCACAAGTCAGTTATCGCTCGCGGCATCACGCTGGGTCCGAAAAGCAGGCTGCCGATCATCCATACCATCACCAATGCATACACGACGCGCGGTGCCCAGGTGGCAAGCTGCTCGAACGAAGCGTTGATCGCGAGGGTTTCCATTGTCGTATGCCGTAGCAGCATTTCGGGCAATGTGCCACTTTGCTCACCGGTATTGATCAAGGCCACGGCCCGTTCGCGGTCAAGCGCTCCGCCGAGAAAGGCGGAGTCGGCAATGGCTTGCGCGAGCGTTGCGCCACCGGCTACACGCGGTGCGATGCAGGCAAACTCGCGTTTGATCGAAGGCTCGGCAATCGTATCCAGCGCCAGCGGCAAGGCGTCGAGCATCGGAATGCCGGCCTCCAGCATCAGGCCCAGGCTGGTAAAAAAGTCACGCACGTTCTGGCGAACGATCAGCTTGCCGAGCAAGGGGATTGACAGCCAGGGTGAGGCGGCGTTTTGTCTGGCAGCGGCAGGCCGCGACAGCCACCAGCGTACCCCGAAGACCATCAGCGCCACCACGATCATCGGGCGGAGTACCTGATAGAGATAAGCGGATACCCCCATCGAGCCGGTCACCAATCCCGGCAGGGGCTGGATCGCCAGCGCCAGCATGAACACAGCGGCCGGCATCAGCAGGCGCGATTTCATGGTCGCCACCTGCCTGGCGCGCGTGCCATAAAAGTCGGCCAGTTGCCGGTACATGCGTGCAGGACTGCCAGCGTTGATCGATGCATGAATCAGCCGTGCTTCCAGTTTTGTAAACAGCCCGCTGCGTTCTCCCGCCAGCGCAAAGTCATGGTGCCCGATCAGCGCGCGCATCGCCTGCAGCCGTGACTGCGCCGGTTCGGCCACCTGCAACACGTTCAAGGCGCGATCGAAGGGCAGCCCGGCCATCTCCATCTGGGCAAGCTGGGCATAGAGTTCGGCGCGAACGCGGAACGTCAGTGGTTTGTGGATCGCCATCAGGCAAGGAGTCTTTTTTATCGGCGTTTCGTGACGAATGCTGCACAGGATACTAACCTGAAAAACGCAGTTGAGCGTAATGCCAGTAGCGTAAGCCCTCATCCCCGGCCCTTCTCCCGCAGGGCGAAGGGGGCAACCCCCCTCGCCCTGCGGGAGAGGGATGGGGTGAGGGCCAAACCCTCGCCAAACTGGGTGTTGCGGCCAATTTTTCGCGCCTGACTGCAGTTTCTAGGTTAAATTACCCTACTCGCCGATCAACACATTGTTCGACCATGACTTCCATTCCGCTCTATCGCTCCGCCGACCTGCGCCACATCGAAGCCGCAGCCGCCGATCAGCCCTTGATGCAGCGCGCCGGACGGGCGGCGGCTGACCTGGCCACGGCGATCTGCGCCGAGCGTGGCGCGAGTGTCCTGATTCTCGCCGGCCCAGGTAACAACGGCGGCGACGCCTTTGAAGTCGCCGCACTGCTGCGCGAACGCTTCTTCGACACGCACGTGGTTTTTGTCGGGCCGGCCAACGACCTGCCGATGGACGCGGCTGATGCTTTCAGGCGCTTTGTCGACACCGGTGGCAGCACACTCCCGGCGATTCCCGAAAGGCTGCGCTGGTCACTGATCGTCGACGGCCTGTTCGGTATCGGCCTCAAACGCGAGATCGGCGATCCTTACGCCGGCCTCATCCGCAGCGCCAACGCGCTGGCCGCACGCGACGGCTGCCCGCTGCTGGCGCTCGACTGCCCGAGCGGTCTCGATGCCGACACCGGTACGCTGTTCGGCGCAACGATCCGGGCCAGCCACACCATCACCTTCATCGGCGCCAAGCCGGGACTGTTCACTGCCGACGGCCCCGATCATTGCGGCGAAGTTTCCATCGCCCCGCTCGATCTCGATTCAAAGGCCCTGTCTCCGGCGAGCGGCCACTCGATCAGCCGCAGGCTGTTTTCAGCCCACCTGAAAGCGCGCCCACACAACAGCCACAAGGGCAGCAACGGCAATGCCGGCGTCCTCGGTGGCGCGCCCGGCATGGTCGGTGGCGCGCTGCTTGCCGCTCGCGCCGCATTGCGGCTTGGGAGCGGCCGGGTCTACGTCGGCCTGCTCGACGAACACGCTCCGGCGCTCGACCTGTTGCAGCCCGAGCTGATGCTGCGCACGCCCGGCAAGCTGCTCGCTACCGAGCTGACGGCGCTGGCTTGCGGCCCCGGCATGGGCGTCAGCCACGAGGTGCTGGTCCTGCTCGAAAACGCCTGTCAGCTTGAGCTGCCGCTGGTGCTCGACGCCGATGCGCTCAACCTCGTTGCCGGGGAAGGCGAACTGCACGTGGCGCTGGCCACGCGCAGCGCCGACCCTGCTCACGCCGCACCCGGCCGAAGCCGCGCGACTGCTCGACTGCGACGTAGCCACCGTGCAAGCCGACCGCATCACTGCCGGACTCGAACTCGCGACGCGCTACCAGGCCCTGGTCGCGCTCAAGGGCTGTGGCACTGTTGTCGCCTCTCCCGAAGGCGCGTGGTTCATCAACACCAACGGCAATCCGGGGCTGGCCACAGCCGGCAGCGGCGACGTGCTCACCGGCTTTGTCACCGCCCTGCTGTCCCAGGGCTGGCCGCCGCTCGACGCGCTGCTCGCGGCCGTGCATCTGCATGGCAGCGCCGCCGACCGTCTGGTCGCCGAGGGCTGCGGCCCGCTCGGCCTCTGCGCTGGCGAATTGATCGACAGCGCCCGTTACGTCCTGAACCGATGGATTCCAGGTGCGCCTTAGGCCACATCACTCAGCGCAAGGAGTCATCCTCTTCCTCACCGCCATCTTCCTGTTCGCCGTACTCGACGCCACCGCGAAGTATCTGACCGCTTTCTTTGCCGTACCGCTGCTCGTCTGGGCGCGTTACTTCGTGCACCTCGTCTTCATGCTGGTCGCCATCGCGCCCGGCATGGGCCGCGAAATCGTCATCACACAACGGCCGTGGCTGATGACTTTCCGGGCCCTGATGCTGGTCGGCGTTACCCTGCTCGTCCAGCTCGCGTTCCGCACCCTGCCGCTGGCCGAAACGACAGCGATTGTTTTTGTCACACCGCTGCTCGTTGCCCTGCTGGCCGGCCCGCTGCTCGGCGAGAAGTTACAGGCCAGAAGCTGGCTGGCAACGATCACCGGATTCTGCGGCGTGCTGCTGATCGCCCGACCGGGGGGCGCGATGTTCGGCATCGGCATTGTCTACGCGCTCGGCGGCGCGCTCTGTTACGCCATCTACCAGATCCTCACGCGCAAACTCTCGGCCAGCGAACCGCCGTTGCGCCAACTCTTCTACACGGCGCTGGTCGGCACCGTCGCCATGTCGTTCGTCTTGCCGGCTTACTGGAGCGGAACATTGCCGACACTGAAGCAAGCCCTGCTCATCGCTTCGCTCGGGTTCTACGGAGGCACCGGCCACTTCCTGCTCATCCGCGCCTTCCGTGAAGCACCGGCCTCGACGCTGTCGCCGCTGCTCTACGTCCAGTTGATCTGGGCCATGCTGCTCGGCTGGATCGTCTTCGGCCAGTTGCCGGATCTGCCGGCGGTCGTAGGCATGCTGATCATCGGCGCCTCGGGTTTGAGTCTTGTGTTGCGCAGGTCGCCTGACCGGAATTGAATCGACCCCGGAATCAACTGGCCGGAACGAATGAAAGTTGGACAGGACCCTTTCTCCAGGCATTTCTCCTACCAGCGACTGCAAAGAAATTGTATAGTGCAGTGCACGTCTTTTTCGAGGGAGGCATCATGAAACTTGTCATCTGGATACTTTGGCCGTCGTTCATTACGGCCGGCATTGCTCAAGTGCTGTTCTTTACCGTAATCGATCCACAGCAACTCTATCTGCTCGGCCAACCGGTGGTTTTGCCGGCGATCGCCGTCTATTCGCTTGGCTTTCTGATGTTCTGGCTGATGTGCATTGGATCCAGCCTGATGACCTGGTTCATGCTGCCGCAGGGTATCAAGAAAGCCCTCGAAGGCTATGCCGGAGAACGTGAGGACCTGGCCCGCCGCAAGCGGGCGGCTGGCTAGCCGCCGGTCAATGAGAAACAGCGCAGCATCAGGTTGCCCCGCAGGAAATTGCCTTGATTGGGTAGATGACGAGCATCGCGCTACCCGACGCTTCGTCGCTCGATCAGGCGAAAAATAGACGTAGGCTGAGGCGAGAAGCGGTTTTATGGTTTGGCTGGGCGATGAATTACCTGATGTCGTTGCGACGCTGGAAGACGTTTCGGCGAGTCACCTTTCCAAAGGCCAGGTGGGCAACATCGTAGATGAGTTGAGCGAGAATTTTGTGTTGGTCGAATTCGCGGATCTTGACGGAGTAGCGTATGCCCTCGAACCCATCCCCGTCGGCAAGCTCATTGAGCTTCGCCACACGCCAGCAGTGGCCGCCGGGCGATTGGCTGCTATCGGGAGGCCGTCTCCTGCTATTCGCGGCATGCTAGAGTTGGGAAAATGACAAGCGTCTATCGGCTACAAGCGGACCATTGGCCAGCCCCTCAAGTTGGGGCGACGAGCGTCAGCAATGCCCATCCACTGCGGACGCTCGCCCATCGCTGCGACTGCCAGCATCTCGGCCCAATCTAGCCATTCGGATCAATCGCGGTATGCTGGCTGTCTTGAGGGGCTTCTCCGAGGTCGGCGGCAGGTCGGCCCTGCCAACACTACGATGGGGTTCTGACGCCGAACAGGTTCTGACGCCGAACAGGTTCGGTGCCGGCCCAAGCCACAGGGGCTCCAGCAACTATGGCACTTTGCCTTTCACAACCCAGGCCGTTGCGGCGTAGGACCGTGGACCATCGACCTCTCCATCTAGATACGCTAGCTTGACCATGTCTCGAAGCTTTTCCCGCGCTTGCATGCCAAGGGTGCCGACGTAGTCTGCGATCGGTCCATCCTTGCCTTCTGTGGGTGCCCAGAAGTCGGCAAAAGATGCGAAATCCATACGGATCGTCAGCATGCCGTCCACGACATCAACCAGACCGGCCTCACGCCACGCGCGCGCCAAGTCTCCGGGGCGACTCATGGGCTTGGTGTACGCTCTCGCTCTGCACTCATTTCCGTGCCCATCGAGCATGGCTGCCGCATCGAAGATCAGACGAACGCAGACGAGCCCTCCGCGTGTGTCCCACGTCGCGGCGGCGACAGTTCCGCCCGGACGCGTGACACGCCGCATCTCGCGCACTGCGAGATCGGCCTGCGGAATGAATTGCAGGACCAGCAGCGAGAGGGTGTGGTCAAACGAGGCGTCCGGAAATGGCAGAGTACAAGCGTCTCCCACTTCGAAGTCGACGCGCGCATCGCGATTCCGTCGCTTGGCGTGCTCGACGTAAGCGGCCGAAAAATCAATGCCACGCACGCTGCCGATGGCTGGGTTCTGGGCAATTCTGAAACTCAGATTGCCCGTGCCGCACCCGACATCCAGGACGCGCTCCGCTGCCGCAATCCCCGCGAAGTCAATGAACAGGGGCGCGAGACGACGGCTCCATCGGCCCATCTGGACCTCGTAACCGTCCCCGTCCGAGGCAACGAATGTTGATGAAATCGCCATGTGTTCTACGTTAAATGCATCGGGCGACAGCTCCCATCGGGTTTGGCCGCTAACCGAGCGGTCGGCCTCAGGCTTGGTCGTCTGTCACTGCGGCTTCAAGCCAATCGCATTGACTAGCGCTGCGTTGACGGCAATCTCCTTCTCGACATGCGCGTCAAACTCGGTCGGGGTCATGACCATCGGATCGATGCCTAGTGTTGCCAGCTTGTTCTTCACCTTGGGCTCTTGCAGCGCTTTGAGCGTCTCGCGGTGAAGCTTCTCGACGATACCGCGCGGCGTCTTCGCCGGCAGAAACACGCCCAACCAGGCGGATACTCGGCATTGGCGAAGCCAGCCTCCAGTGTAGTCGGCACGTCCGGCAGCAAGGAAGAGCGTTGGGCGCCATTCACCACGAGCGCAGTGAGCTTGCCCTCCCGCACCCGAGGCGCCACGACGCCAACGGGCCCGAAGAAGAAGTCGACCCGTCCGGTCATCACCTCGGTGAGAACTTCCGACCCGCCCTTGAGTGGTATATGCGGCCTCGATTCCCGCGCTCGACCGGAAACGTTCCGCGCTGAGATGAGTCGCAGTCCCGACACCGGCTGAGGCGTAATTCATCGCGCCAGGCGTCGCCTTGGCTGCGGCGACGAGTTCGCCCACTGTCTTCCACCCTTTGGCTGGCGGGACGACCAGGACATTGGGCAGGATGCCGAGCGGGATGACTGCAGCGAAGTCCCTCGCTGGGTGGTAGTTCAGGTTCAGATGGAGCGACGGCGCTATGGCGTGTGCGGACGAGTTGACCAGCAGGGTGTAGCCATCGGGTTCCGACTTGGCAACGACGCTTGTACCGATCGTTTGCCCTGCGCCGGGACGGTTCTCGACGATGATGGGCTGCCCGAGTTGCGTCGACACCTGTTCGAACACGACACGCGCGGCAATGTCGGCCATGCTGCCGGGCGCGATCGGAACGATCACCCTCAGCGGTTTCGACGGCCAGGTCTGTGCTTCAGCGGCGAATGTCGCGACGGTCAAGCCGAGCGCAAGTACGCGCATCAAGAGCATCGATTTCACGGCTTTCTCCTTATGAGAGCAACACGCAATTCGCACATCAACTATGGCACCATGCTGTTTAGCAGTCCAATATAAATTCCTCTCGTCACTTATACCGATCAGGCATGATCACTGGTATGGACCTTCGACACGCGCGAACCTTCGTCACCGTTGCAGATCTGGGCACCGTCTCCAAGGCGGCGGCACGTCTGCACATTGCCCAGCCTGCCCTGTCCCGGCAGATTCGCGACCTTGAGCAGGAGCTCGGTCTTAAACTCTTCGATCGTGTAGGACGCCGTCTCGTGCTGACTGGCGAGGGCGAGCAGTTACTTGGCGACTGTCGTGGTTTGTTGAACTGCGCCAGATCGATCGGTGAGCGTGCGCAACAGCTTCGGCGCGGCGACGCCGGCATACTGAAGGTAGCAGCCTCCCCTCAGTTCATCGAAGGCACCCTTTCCGGGTTCCTGGACCGATTCACGCAGCGTTACCCCAACGTGCAGGTCAAGGTGATCGAGGCTATTGCGTGGTCCGACACCCTCGGAATGCTCGAGCGCGGCGAGATTCACCTTGGCCAGAATCTGCTTCGCGTGGTTCAGCCCGACGATCCACGCTTTGCGAGCCACCCGCTAGAGGCAGTAGACCTGCTTGCCGCTTCGCATGCGCCGTTGATGCTCGGAAAGAGCGGGGCGATCGAGATCACCTGCCTCGCCGCCCAGCCGCTCCTTGTGCTGGATACCAGCTTCGTATCCCGCCGTACCTTCGACGCCACCTGCCGACTGGCAGGCATCGAGGCCAATATCGTTTTCGAGAGCCGAATACCGCATACGCTACTGGCAATGGCTGAGAGAGGGCACGGTATAGCCATCGTTCCCTTCTGCAGTACGCATCGATCGGTATCCACTTGCGCATCGTCCGGGTCACCTACGAGGGCAAACCGTTGCGCGAGTACCTGGCCGTCTTCTGGGACAAGCGGCGCTCCCCTGCCGTCCTACGCAACGGCCTTTTGCGATATGCTGGCGGAGTACACGCGCGAAGTGTTCCCATTTCCCGACCGTCTGAACCAGACTGACCGCGAAGACGTCCCAACAGGCTTGCCGAACGCGCAGCAACCGCGAGGAGATGAAAAGGAAATCAGAAACGAACCGACTTCTGGTCAGGCGTGATGTTCATCGCGTTCGGGCTGTTTTTCGGGGCGTTCGCGACCCGCTATGACTTTGGTACCGCAAAGGTCATGGGGCCGGCGTATTTCCCGACCGTTCTGGGCTGGCTGCTCGCGCTTGTCGGCGTGCTGATGACCTTGGCCGGACTCGGGCGCGCGGGAGAAGGCGGCAAACTCGAAAGGTTCCATTTCGCCGAGCTGGCATGGGTGCTCGGTGCGGTTGTTATCTATGCAGCGATACTGCGCTGGGCGGGCCTGCTGGTGTCCATGCTCGCGCTGATCGTGATCTCCAGCTTCGCGAGCCACGAGTTCAGCTGGAAGGAAGCGATCATCCTGTCGATCGTGATGGCCGTGATCACGTACCTCGTCTTCATCATAGGGCTAAAGCTCACGATCCCGGTACTGCCTGCGTTCCTCAAGAACTAGACGGACTCAGCGGAGACGGCTATGGAACTGTTGGGCAACCTCGCTATCGGCTTCGGCACTGCGCTGTCCCCGCAGAGCCTCATATATTCGTTTGCCGGCTGCCTGATCGGCACGCTGATCGGCGTGCTGCCCGGCGTCGGCCCGGTCGCCACCCTGGCCATGCTGCTGCCAACCACCTACGCGCTGGAACCGACCTCGGCGCTGATCATGCTGGCTGGCATTTACTACGGTGCGCAGTACGGCGGCTCGACGACGGCGATTCTGGTCAATCTGCCCGGTGAATCGTCTTCCCGTCGTGACCTGTCTCCGACGGCTACCAGATGGCACGCCAGGGTCGCGCGGGGGCGGCGCTCGGTAAGCGGCAATCGGTTCATTTACTTGCCGGAACCTTCGCAACGGTTCTCGTCGCGGCGTTTGCCTCGCCGCTGACCGAACTCGCGTTCAAGTTCGGTCCTGCCGAATACGTCTCGCTGATGCTGCTGGGCCTGATCAGCGCCGTCGTTCTCGCTTCGGGTTCGCTGGTCAAGGCGATCAGGATGATCGTGCTCGGGCTGCTGCTCGGATTGGTCGGCACCGACGTGAACTCGGGCGTGTCACGCTTCAGCTTCGGCATTCAGAACTGACTGACGGAATCGGCTTCGTCACGGTGGCGATGGGCGTGTTCGGCTTTGCCGAGATCATCGCCAATGTGGAAGAAAGGCCAGCGCGGTGTTGACCAACAACGTCGGCTCGGTCATGCCGAACGTCAAGGAGATGAAGGAGGCGGCGCCGGCGGTCGCGCGCGGCACGCTCCTGGGTTCGATTCTTGGCATACTGCCTGGCGGCGGCGCGCTGCTCGCGTCCTTTGCGGCGTACGCGGTCGAAAAAACTCGCGGGTCCGAATGCCGATCCGCCATTCGGCAAGGGCAACATCCGCGGCGTCGCCGGCCCTGAGTCGGCCAATAACGCGGGCGCGCAGACCTCGTTCATCCCGATGCTGACGCTCGGCATACCTCCCAACGCAGTGATGGCGTTGATGATCGGCGCGATGACGATCCACAACATCCAGCCCGGCCCGCAGGTGATGACAGCAATCCTGGCGCTCTTCTGGGGCCTGATTGCATCTATGTGGATCGGCAACCTGATGCTGGTGATCCTGAATCTACCGCTGATCGGGCTGTGGATCCAGTTGCTGAAGGTGCCGTACCGGCTGCTGTATCCGGCAATCTGGCGTTCTGCTGTATCGGCGTACTCGATCAATACACGACCTTCGACGTGTTAATGACCGTCTTCTTCGGCGCGCTGGGTTATCTGTTCTACAAGCTACGCTGCGAGCCCGCACCGCTGATCCTGGAAGCTTCATCCGGCCCGATGATGGAAGAGAATCTGCGGCGGGCGATGCTGCTGTCGCCAGCGACCCGACCACGTTCGTCGCAAGCCCGCTCTCGCTCGGCCTGCTGCTTGCCTTGGCGTTGTTAGGCATCGCGACGTTGCCGGCGATCAAGTCCAAACGCCAGGAGACGTTCCAGGAAGCGGACTGAGCCGACGAGCCCAAGCTCCGGAAAGCACAAAGCCCGGCCAAGCGGGGCCTTGTGCTTCTTAATCTGCGTGCGCGGTGCTCCGGGACCAGTCGTCGCGCCTTCCCCGCCCAGAACTTGAGTCCCGATATCGCAGAGATTTCATGATCATGGCGGGTTCGTGGCACGTCGACACAATGAGAATCAGACACCGCCGAGCGCCTGCTTCTGGGAACTGCCGGCTTGGCTGAACCAGAGTCAGCGACTCTGCTGGTGAGGGGGGCAGCAACACGCCGCTTAGCTGCCATAGTACCTCGGAATTCACGAACGGCACCTACGGGTCGTCAGCCGTCTCATACCATCGGTTTGCTTGTACGACCGCAAGCTGATTTGAGCTGCCGTTCACCAACATGCGAATACGGATCAGGCGCCACACACCTTGTTCC
>JADJNC010000004.1 GCA_016709335.1 Candidatus Propionivibrio dominans
GCTTCAACAGTAGAAAATCCAGCGTACTGACGAATGGTCCCTGGACGCACGGCGTACGTAATTGGCCTGCGGGCCGCGAACAAAGGAACCATACCGGGGAAGCGTGTCGGGTACACTCAGTCCGGCAAGATCCTGCTTGGTATAGCGACTTCGACGACACCTTCAGTGTCACCCGGTTCATTGCCTCAATATCGCCACCGGGGGCTGATTTGGCGGCAGATTTTTTCCAGGCGTCGAGATTTGATGAATCAAGAAGCACGGCTTTGTTCTCGTTGGACATGACAAGACCTTTCAGAATGTTAGAAACTTGGGGGACGTTCTTCAACCGGAAATACAGAAAACCGTAACCGGTTGCAAGCGTTGCGCTCACCAGCGGCTGAAAACTCGCCACGAACCAATAATCCTACTTGACCCACCGCCTCAAGGCAAGAAAAATACGCCCCGGCAGACGTTTTCCCCCGTTGGGAAACAAGCAGCTAAAATCATGCTTTACATTCATTCTTTTGCATTCATGAACGCGGCTCAGGCAAAAAGGCTCCAGAGCATCTTCGCCGCCAGTGTGATGAGCACGCAGGCGAAGATGCGTTTCAGGGTTGTGACGGGTAGGCGGTGGGCCAGCCTGGCGCCGAGCGGGGCAATCAGCATGCTCGACGGAACCAGCCAGACGAGCGCCGGCAAATAAACGAAGCCCACACTCAACGGGGGTAAATCGGCGCGGCCCCAGCCGTTATAGATGTAGCCGAGGCTACCGCCGACGGCAATCGGAAACCCGATGGCCGCCGAAGTGCCGATCGCATTCTGTACGCGCACATTGCACCAGGTCAGGAAGGGCACGGTCAGCGACCCACCGCCGATGGCCACCAGCGCCGAAACAGCGCCGATTCCCGTACCAACGGCGAAGACGCCGCCGATTCCCGGCAACTCACGCGATGCCTTGGGCTTGAGGTCAAGAATCATCTGCAAGGCAACGAAACAGACAAAGCAGGTGAAAAACAGCGCCAGCAGGCTTGGCCGGAACATTGGAGGCAAACAGGGTACCTAACAGCGAACCGAAAAGGATTCCCGGTGTGATCTGGATGACCACTTTCCAGAGTACGGCGTCGTGTTGATGATGCGCATGGAGACTTGACAGCGAGGTGAACAGGATCGTCGCGATGGATGTGCCGAGTGCCAGATGAAGCACTTCACCCGGAGGGAAACCGTCTTGGGCAGCAAACATCATGGTCATCATCGGTACCATCACCAGCCCGCCGCCGATGCCCAGCATGCCGGCAAAGAATCCGGCAAACAGCCCCAGTCCGATATACGCCATCCACCAACTCACAGGATCCTCCCTTAAGACATGATTGTAGCCTGCCATTCGAGAAAACCCGCAAACAGCAAGCGTGCTGGTCTATCATTCGCGTGAAACAGGTGACTCATGAACTCCATTACATCGACAATCGGCTTTGTTGCCGCCATCCTCACTACCGTATCTTTTGTTCCGCAGGTATTGAAAGTCTGGCGAACGCGTTCAGCGAAGGACATTTCGCTTGGCATGTATTCCTTGTTCACGCTGGGTATCGCCGCCTGGCTGGTCTACGGCGTTCTGATTGATTCGTGGCCAGTGATTCTGGCCAACCTCGTCACCCTGATGCTGGCTGGCAGCGTTCTGGTCATGAAGCTGAAATTCGCTTGAAACGAGAAACACGCAAACCCATCAACAGGGCTACAGCGAGGCCATGAATGAAGCCTCGAGAAGTCCGGGGCGCACGGTTCGGGCATTCGACTGAGCACAGGCTGTAGCCAGGCCGATGGCTTTTTCAAGCGCCTCCAGCGGTATGTTGTCCCAGTCCGCGTTGCTGCAGGGCGTCAACAAGTGCGCCAGCAAGCCGGCAAGAAATGCGTCTCCGGAACCAATCGGATTAATGATTTGCTCTGCGGCAAGGGCAGGTACCGGGATTGATCGCACCTCCCCGTCGCGGGCCAGCAGAATGCTTCCAGCGCCACGCGTAAGAACAAAGCTTGTCGCCTGATTCCGCGATACTTCAGCAACGGCATTGATGATCTCGGCAGAAACAAGCGGTTCAGCCAGGTCTCCGCCATGCTCGCCTCCACTGAAGCGCCGGGCGAAAAATGTTGCGGCAAATTCGGCAAGATTGATCTTGACCACGGCCGGTCGTGCAGCGAGGGTATCAAGGAGAACAGAGCCTTGCACATCAAGCAGTACAGGCACCCCGGACTCGCGGGCCATGCTCGCCAGACGGGCCAGGTATCCCGCCGGATAGCCAGGCGCCATCGATCCGGCGAGCACCAGCGCCGAAGCTGACGGCAACATCGCCTGTACCGTTTGGGTCAGGGTATCGACACAGGATTCATCGACCGGAGAAGAGGGTTCAACCAGCTCGGTGACCCGTCGCCCGGTGGCCATGGAGGTTTCCACGATGGAAGTGCAGGTTCGCAATGGGCCGGATGAGGGGATAAGCCGAAGATCCAGCCCTTCCAGTCTGGCCAGCGACATCAGTTCGTCCGCGTTGCTGCCGCCTTGAGCCAGGCAACAAGCCTCGACGCCCAGTCGCTGCAGCACCCGACAGACATTCACCCCCTTGCCTGCGGCATCGACAATAACGCTTGTCAGCCGGTTTACTTCGCCCAGAATCAGCGAATCGATGATTACCGAGCGCTGAAATCCCGGGCTCAGGCAAATGCAGATAACGGGCATGACCAATTAGCCTCTGGCTGTAAATAAGTATCATGATAGACAATCCGGCAGTACCCCACTGGATTAACTTCATGGCTTATCATTTGTGTTATCCGGGTATTCAAGCTCGATCAGGGGTGCGGCCCTTGGCAGCCCCGGATTCCTCACGGTCGCCGCTGGCCAGCATTGACACCGGATGGCAGCGCCGCGCATAACTCATCAATGAAGGAATCTCCTGATGTCGAAACGTCTGCCGCAGCGCATCGCCTGCCTGACCACCGAAACCGTTGAGGTGCTCTACGCAATTGGCGAGCAGGAGCGCATCGTCGGCATCAGCGGCTACACCGTTCACCCGCCGCGTGCGCGCAAGGAAAAGCCCAAGGTCTTCGCCTTCACCAGTGGCGACATCGACAAAATCCTCGCCGTGCAGCCCGATCTGGTACTCACCTTTTCCAATCTGCAAGCCGACATCGCCCGCGATCTGATCCAGGCCGGGGTAGCGGTGCACGCCTTCAACCAGCGCAGCGTCGAAGACATTCTGGCGATGATCGAGACCGTCGGCCGGCTGGTCGGCGCCGACGATAAAACACTGGCGCTGGTCGCCGATCTGGAGAAAATCATCGCACAAGCGCGTCGCCGCCGCCAGGCTGCCGCGTCGGCCAAAAGTCTATTTCGAGGAATGGAACGATCCGCCGATCTCCGGCATCGGCTGGGTGTCGGATCTGATCACCATCGCCGGCGGCCAAGACATCTTCAGGGACTACGCTGCCAAACAATCGGCCAAAGACCGCATTATTGCCGACCCGCTGGAAATTGTCCGGCGCGCTCCTGAGATCATCATCGGCTCTTGGTGCGGCAAGAAATTCCGCCCCGAGAACGTCGCCGCCCGGCCCGGCTGGGCGGGAGTGCCGGCGCTTGTCGGCGGGCAATTGCATGAAATCAAATCAGCGGTCATCCTCAATCCGGGTCCGGTAGCGATCCGTGAGGGCTTGCCGGCCCTGACGCACATTTTCGAACAGTGGGCCGACCTTGGCTGAAAAGCAACCGGGGTAACTGCGTCCTGGCGTCAACCACCGGCAGCAAGTGGTGCATGTCACAGCGTTCGCGCAGCGCGCACCGAAGGACTTCAATTTTGGCGTCACTGTAGCGGTGAGGATCATTGGCATGGCGCCGGCTCGATAAACGGGTATCCGTATTCCATGATTGATATGCAGCAGCAATTGTGCGTTACAGCATTACGCGGAAATTCATGATGAGCATATGGTTTGTTGCACTGTCTCAATCCGACCCATTCCGGTCATTAGACCTCTCGAACATTGGATGACCGGTCCTGATCACTCTGTGGACTTTCGCGCTACAAGGAAACAATCATTTTCATTTTGGGTGAGACGACATCGCCGCCACGCCAGATGAGATCCGTGCGCCCCACTCTGGGAGATGCAGGGCGCTACCCTGGTCGAGGACGAACCGCAGCCCCAACCGGTGCCGGACTACGAATTCGACCCGCATATCGCTTGGTAGTTGCGGCATGGAAGTAGCCATGCGTAAAAGTCCAGACTGAAGCAAGACGAGCTGCCATCGCCCGTCGTGAGAGGACTCGTGCCTGTGGCCATCCGCCAAGCCGGTCCGGCGGATGGCCACAGGCACTGAGCAGAGCGGGATTCGGATGACATTTTAAGGGCCACCGGGGCGAAATTTGAGATTGACACCCCTTGATGGTGGCTCATATACTTTCGATGGTGCCGTTGGATTTCCTATCCTTCGAATCCGTGGCCCGGGGTCGGGTTTGGCGATTTCAGGTTTCCACGCGACCGATTGCGTGCCAACATGAAAGCGGGAAGGCTGGCCCGTCGCAAGAAGGACAAGGCGATTCCAGCCGGCCCACACCATCAGCCACGGCGGAGGACGAATCCTTCGTTCCACTTCGGTGCCATGAGCACCCCATATCAGGAGACCGACATGAGCCGTCAATCATTCGATGCTTTCATGAGTGCATTGCAAAAGGACACGAGCCTGCAGAAAGAGTTGCGCGAGAAGATCGGGGATCCGGCGCAGGGAGTGGGATCCGAGGATCTGACCCAGTTTGCCGCAGCATGTGGCTACGACTTCAAGGTCGAGGAGATCATCAATGAGCTGAACGAAAAGCAACTTGACTCCGTGGCCGGCGGTTTGTCGTTCAGCAATCCATTGTCGCTGACCTATCACAAGGTCCAGACCGCGCTCACGGATACCCACATCAAGTTCGACGTCAGTTCCTGGAAATGGTGATTCGACCAGACTAGCAGCCTGTCGGACTTGACCAAGTCGGCTGCAAAAAGTGGGAAGACGGCTCATTTTTCCCCGTATTTCTGCGCGAATAGAACAACTATTCGCTTGAAATCCGTGAAAAACTGCGCTCGTCTCCCACTTTTTTCGCTTCGACCCATCAAGTCCGACAGGCTGCTAGGGCGGTTTCTCCCGGGCCATGCGTTTCTGTCATCTCTGGCCGGCCTTGCGAGCGTGATCCGGACAGGTGAATCGGCGCGATGAGCGAAATGGTTCCGGCGTTCGCCTCAGCGACCGATCGCGAGACCTTGGTGCGCCTTTTCGACGCCGCCGGTTATCACGAGTTGCGTCTTTGCGAATTGCTCGGTCCTGACGCCGCATCGCCGCGCCTGCCCGATGCGGCCGTCCTGCGTCGGCGCACGGCGTCCGATCCTGTTGCCGGTTTGTTGGTTCGCCTGTTGGGCGCCGGTGACGCGGTGCCGCGCACAGAGTTGTCGGCGGCTTTCGGCGAGTCCGGCGTCCACCTGCTTGAAGGAGTCGGCCTGGTCGAATCCGTCGTTTCATCCGGCGAATCCGGGCCCTCCGTCCTTGCCACTGTGCGGCTCGTGCCCGCGGGGACCCGATGGATCGCCAGCGACCGCCGTGACCGCCATTTCACCGGGGCCAGCGACTTCGTTCCCGGTCCGTCCCCGGTGTCTCGCCACTTGGCCGCGCTGTTGATTCCGCGTCCGGTCGAGTCGGCGCTCGATCTGGGTTGCGGCAGCGGTGTGCTCACGCTGGGCCTCTCCGAACATGCGCGTCGCGTCGTCGCCGCCGACCTCAATCCTCGTGCCGTCGCGATGACGCGTTTCAGCGCAGCACTCAACGGCGTCGATCGCATCGAGACCCGGACCGGCGACCTGTTCGAGGCGGTGCGCGGCGAGCGTTTCGAGCTCATCGTCTGCAATCCGCCCTTCGTGCTGTCGCCGCGCCCGACCTACATGTACCGCGACGGCGGAGCCAGCCTGTCGCGCCGGATCGTCCGCGAAGCGCCGAACCACCTAGCCGACGGCGGTACACTGCAGATGCTCTGCAACTGGCCGCAGTGTGCGGGTCAGGACTGGCGTGCCGAACTCGACCGGTGGTTCGAAGGCTGCCCGTGCGATGCATGGGTATTGCGCGAGAGCAGCCTCGATGCCTTAAGCTATGCCTCCGTCTGGTTGGGCCAACAGTATCCCGAAGGCATTCCCGGTACGGTCCTTGACGATTGGATGGATTACTTCGCACGTGAAGGCATCGCCTCGGTCGGCGGCGGACTCGTCGTCCTACGGTCGGTGTCGGGGCGATCGCCATGGCACGAGTTCCGCGACATGCCGCCGCTGGCTCAACCGGTTGGCGAGGCAATCGCGCGCACCTGCGAGGCCCGTGATCGTGCGCTGCGGATGGCGACCGACGACGAACTGCTGGCAGCTCGCTGGCGCCCTTCGCCGGACCTCGAATATCGCGCGGCGCAGCGTCCGGACGGCAACGGGTGGACGGTCGCAGAATCGCGCCTGACTCTGCGCGCGGGCCTGCAGTTCGTGATGCAGGCCGATCCGATCGCAGCGGAGATCGTCGGTCGTCTCGACGGCCGACGTTCCCTGCACGAGGCCGTGCAGGCCTTCGCGTCGGATCACGACGTGTCGGCCGACGATTTTCTGCCGAACCTGCCCGCCGCTTTCCGCGCCTTGATCTGGCTCGGCTTGGTCCTCCCGGCGGATTCCTGAGACTGTCGCCGTCGCCGTGAACCTGACGCCGCCAATGCCCCGTCTCGACCTCCTCCTCGTCGCGATGCCCTGGGAGACGGTACAGATGCCGTCGATCCGCCTCGGGCTCCTGAAGGCGGTTTGTGATCGCGCCGGGTTTGCCTGTGAGGCCCGGCACTTCAACCTCGACGCAATGGAGCATTTCTTCCTCGGATCGCGGTCGCACGGGCAGGAGACCGACGAGGCCTTCGGTGTCGAGGACTACAACGCCATCGCAGAGATGTCGGTATCAGGATTCGGTGACTGGATCTTCGCCGTGCCGCCGCTTTGCGATCCGCCGCCTGCAGAGTCCGATCCCTTCCTCGAGGCGATCCGCCGCCGGGGAGACCCAGCGTGGCAAGGCCGCCTGGACCTAATCGTGCGCCTGCGCTCGCAGGCCCCGGCCTTTCTGGCGGCAAAGGCCAAGGAGGTGATCGCCTGCCGGCCGCGCGTACTCGGCCTGACCCTCTGCTTCGGCCAAACTACCGGGTCGCTGGCGCTGGCACGGCTGGTCAAGGCGCAGGATCCGACCATCCGCGTGATCGTCGGCGGTGGCGCGTGCGAGGGAGAGATGGGCGTCGCCCTCGCGCGCGCCTTTCCGGAACTCGACGTGGTGGTGCGCGGCGAGGCTGATCGCGTGCTTCCAGAATTGCTGCGCGATCTGGTCGATGGCGGTCCGATCACCCGCCGACCCGGGCTGTGCTTCCTACGGGATGGCGAGTTGGTCGCCGAAGCGCGGGACATTCTGTCGGCGGCGGATCTCGACCGTTTGCCCTGCCCGGACTTCGACGACTATTTTGCGCGCCTTGCACAAATGCCGTTCCGGGACCGGATCGCGGACCGGATCGCCTTGCCCGTCGAGGCCTCGCGCGGCTGCTGGTGGGGGCAGAAGCACCACTGCACGTTCTGCGGGATGAATGGGGACGGCATGGGCTACCGCTGCAAGGAGGCGCAAAGGACGGTCGACGAGATCGTCAGCCAGGCGCGGCGCTACCGCGTCATGCACATCCAGATGGTCGATAACATCATGGCGGTCGAGCACGCTCGCGAACTGCTGCCGCGCCTGCGCGATCAGGGTGCCGACTTCCGCTTGTTCTGGGAGACCAAGTCCAACCTGACGCGGCCGCAGGTGGCGATGCTCAGAGACGCCGGCGTGCGCGCAATCCAGCCCGGGATCGAAAGCCTGTCGACGTCCATCCTGACGCTGATGCGAAAGGGTGTCACCGCGCTGCAAAACGTCCGTCTGCTCAAGTGGTGCCTTGCCAACGGGGTCACGCCGATCTGGAACCTCCTCTACGGGTTTCCCGGCGAGGACGAAGACGAATACGCACGCATGGCGGCCTTCGTTCCGGCGCTCGGCCACCTCCCTCCGCCGACCAGTTTTCACCCGATGTGCGTCGATCGCTTCAGCCCCTATTTCGACGATCCGGAGCGCCACGGGATCGAGTTGATCGGCCCCGTGATCGACTACCGGCCCATGCTCGGCGTCGACGATGCGACGGCAGGGGATATGGCATACCAGTTCGCTTTCCGTTATCGCGACGGACGAGATCCGGAGCGTTACGCTGCCCCCCTGCGCACTGCCGTCGACACCTGGTGCGCGCAGTGTCATCCCGCTCGCTCGCTCGTCTACCGGCGCGGGCCGGGCTTCCTGAGCATCGTCGACCGGCGACCCGGGATGACGGGCACGGTCAGCGATTTCGGCCCCCTCGAAGCGGCCACCTATCTTGCCTGCGAAGACGGTGCCGACGCGGCGACCATCGTTCGCTGGTTCGCCGCGCAGGATGTGGCCGTGAGCAGCGGCTGGGTGCAGGGATTTCTCGATGAACTGGCGACTCGGAATCTCGTCTTCACCGACGGCGGCAAGGTGCTCGCGCTGGCCTTGCCGGCGAATCCGGACCCCCCATCGGCAGCGACCGCAGTGGTCTGAATCGCCCGTCGGTCGGCCCGCCGGCCCATTCAGGTCGGTCGCATTGCTTCGGCGGGCGGCGGCAGCCGCGCAACGATGCCGTAGGGCACCTCGCCGCTATTGGCCTGAAAGAGGGCGCTCGATTCGAGCACGGCGACGACCATCACGGCGATCAGCTTCGTTGCGACGCACATCACCTCCTGCAGGTTCGGGCTGGCCTGCGACAGCAACCAGCTGAGCCCGACCAGCGCAGCACCAGCCAGATAGGCGACCAACAGCACACCGAAGCGGCGCGACGTGATGCTCCAGTGCGCGGCGGCGAACCACGGTGCATCGGCAGGAGCATGCGCCGTCCGGCGCATCATGTAGGCGATCACCCTGAGCGACATCGCCAGCGGCGCGTTCACCAGCCAGAGCTTGTAGTGCTCGAGCAGTGAGCCCTTGCGCGCCATCGTGCCGGCGAGGACGCCGGCGCACAGCATCAAGTTGAAGACCAGCAGGTTGACCATCGCCAATTCGTGCGGAAAGCGTCCCTGGCGGCGGGTGCGGGCATCGACGTCGAATTGCATGGATCTACTTTCCGTTCAGAGGGGTCGCCAGCGATTCGAATCGCCTCACTTCTTCTTCAAGGCAGGCCAGATCGACGCGGTGACGCCCCGCTTGGTGATGAAACCATTGATGTGGAAGTCGCCCAGCGTTAGCCGCTTGCCGTCCTCGGGCAGGGCGCTCAAGCAGATATCGGCGATCTGGTCTTCAGTCGGGTTGGTCTCGCCGGCCGCATGCCAGAGGCGGATGTGGCCGCAGTTGTCACGATCGACCAGCAAGGCATTGTCTTTCTTGGCTTCGGGCAGACGGATCAGCACGCCATCGGCGGTTTCGTAGGCGCGGGCCGGACCGACCGCCGCCGCCGGGTTTCGCTGAGGCTTCGAGACTCATCAACTCGTCGTCGGTCAATCGGCTCCCCCCCGGTATGCCAGACCGTGAAACCGCCGCCGGGCCGCAACTGGATCATCAGCACGTTGTCGACGCGGTGGCCGTCGTCGCCGCGAGCAGTATTGCCCATCTGGCCGACCACGTGTTTCCGCGACTTCCGGTCCGCCAGTGGGTACTGTCGGTCCCCAAGTGGCTGCGCTATCACGTGCAACACGATCTCGCGATCGAGACGCTGGCGCTGCGCATTTTCCTGAGCGTCGTGGAACAAGCCTTGCGCCGCGCCTGCCTGGCTGCAGGTTCCGATTCCCGGATCGGCGTGGTGGCCTTCATCCAACGTATTGGCGCGCTGCTCAATCCGCAGGTGCACTTCCACTGCCTCGTCATCGAGGGCGTCTTCGAGGCGGACGCCTCGGGAGTGGCGACGTTTCACGCAAGCCGTGCCCCCGAGCAGAAGTTGCTCGACGAAGTCCATGCCAAGGTCCGCTGCCGTCTGCTGCGAGCGCTGACCCAACGCAGTGTGCTCGATCCGGAAGACACCGCGGTGATAGCGCACTGGGAGCATGGTGGCGGCTTCTCCCTCGACGCCAGCGTGCTCATCGAAGGCGCCGACCGCCCGGGACTGGAACGGCTGCTCCGTTACTGCGCTCGACCAGCCTTTGCGCTGGAGCGTTTGTGTGAAACCAACGCCGAACACTTGGTCTATGAGAGCATGAAGCCGGGTCCCGGCGGCAGCGTCAGCCTGATGCTCATACCGCTCGAACTGATTGAGCGTCTGGCGGAGCTGATTCCGCCGCCGCGCCGACATCGGCATCGTTACTCCGGGGTGCTGGCACCCAATGCACCGCTACGCGCACAGGTCTGTTTTCGGCGAAATTGCGGTCGCTCAAACTTTGAAATTTTCGATCACCTCAGCGTCGGCTGATGGCCGAAACGAAACAAGTAAATAATTATCCCGCCAACATTGTGCATAGCACAATCCATAATCAAGCCTCGGTGCCTTGCTGCTTAACTCGGGATGAAGCTTATCCGGCCATCGCACTCGATGGCATTCAGCGGGTATTGATAGAGCGCAGACAGCCGCTCGATGCTGAGCATTTCCCTGGCTGGCCCGGTTTCGGTGTGACCGTCGCCATGGATCAACACTACCCGGTCGCAAAAACGCCAGGCCAGCGCGGGTTCGTGCAGCACCATGGCGACGCCCGCACCACAGTCGCGCGCTGCGCCGGCAAACAGTTCGACCATGGCAATCTGGTGCTTCATGTCAAGGTGGGCAATCGGCTCATCGAGCAGAAACAGTTGCGGCGCCTGGGCGAGCAGCGTGGCAATGGCCAGTCGCTGACGTTCGCCGCCGGAGAGGGTCTGTATGTCACGCTGTTCGAATGAGGCCAGATCGACCGCCGCCAGGGCTTCACGGACGATTTTCGCGTCCTTGTCGGTTTCCCACCCCCAGCGGTCGAGGTGGGGATGACGACCGACCATTGCCGTTTCCAGAACCGTTGAAGCAAAGGCGTCGCCGCGTACCTGCGGCAACCAGCCACGAATGAGAGCGCTCTTGCGCGCGCCGAGCGTTGCGTAGCTGGCACCGTTTATAAGTACGGTACCCGCCTGCGGTGCGCGCAGTCCGGCAAGTACCGAAAGCAGGGTCGATTTGCCGGCACCGTTGCGGCCGAGAATGGCCAGACGCTCACCGGCTCGCAGCGTCAGATCAAGGTTGCGGCAAAACGTCTTGGCGCCGATGCTGACGGTGATCTGGCGTGCTTCGAGAAGAGGGGTTCTGCTGCTCATTTCAGCGCCTCGTCTGCGCATCACGGGTGAGCAGGAAAAGAAATACCGGAACACCGATCAGTGCGGTAAGCACACCGACCGGGAGTTGCTGCGGGGCAACGATTGAGCGCGCCAGGGTGTCGGCGATCACCAGCAGGCTACCGCCGGCGAGTACCGAAGCGGGCAGCAGCAGGCGCTGGTCGTTGCCCACCGCCAGACGAACCAGATGCGGGACGATCAAGCCAATGAAGCCAATGGATCCGGCTTGCGTGACCGCCGCTGCGGTGGCCAGCGAGGCGACGAGGTATACGCCACGGCGCAAACGCGTGACATGCACACCAAGGGTTTGCGCCATGTCCGCACCACGTGTGAGCAGGTTCAGCTCACGCGAGAAAGGTAGCGAGACCAGCAGAACGGCGGTGAGAATACCGAGCACCAGACGCGGGTCATTGCTCTGCGAGAGATCACCCATCAGCCAGAACAGCATGCCGCGCAGTTTGTTGTCCGGCGCGATGGAGAGCATCAGCGCAACAGCGGCGCCACAACCGGCAGCGACAATGACACCGGTCAGCAGCAGGCGGGTTTGCGTCCAGCTACCGTCGCCGTGCGCCAGCCCGAAAACCACGAGCATGGCAGCGAGTGCGCCGACGAAGGCCGAGCCATTGATGCCGACCAGACCGAAGCCGAACAAAATGGCCAACAAGGCACCCACCCCGGCACCGCCGGAAATACCCAATACGTAAGGGTCAGCCAGCGGATTGCGCAGCAATACCTGGAGCAAGGCACCGGCCAGTGCCAGCAGGCCACCGCAGGCAAAGCCGGCCAGTGCGCGCGGTAGACGCAGACTGCGCACCACATCGCCCGACATGCCGCTTTCGCTGCCAAACAATGAAGCCAGAACATCGTTGAACGGAATGTTGACACTGCCCACCATCAGCGCCAGCGCAATGCTCAACAACGCCAGCCCGGCAAGGGCGGCGAGAATGAGCAGGGCACGGCGACGGGTGGGCATCAGGCCTCCTACTTCGGAGCGTAGCGAACCCCGACGAAGACGTTCGCCCCCGCCGTTGCAAAGTTATCGGCCGTCTCGTAATCCTTGTTGAAAATGTTGTTGGCGCGGACAAAGAGGGCCCAGTCAGGCTGCATACGGTAATCCGCATAGAGGTTGACCAGACCATAGCCGCCCATACGGACGAGGTTGGCCGGATCGTCATAGCGATCGCCAACCAGCTTCCACTCACCGCGAAGCTCCCAGTTGCCAAGGGTCCGGGTAATGTAGCTGCTCATCTGCTGGTCGGCACGGCGTGCCAGACGATTGCCGTTGTTGGGTCCTTTTTCCTCGTTACGCGGGTCCAGGAAGTCAACAGCAACGCCGAGCCCCCATTCCGAGAAACGCCCGTCGTAGGTGAGTGTGGCGCCGCGCAACAGGGCCTTGCTGACGTTGACCGGGGCGAAGGTCGGCGGTCGATACTCAATCAGGTCAGTGAGATCATTGTTATACAGAATGGTTGAAAAACGATGATTTCCACGCTCCCAGTTGATGCCCACTTCGGTATTCTTCGCCCTCTCCGGCTTCAGATCAGGATTGCCGCCGCCAAAAAAGAAGCTGGCCGGAAAATATAGCTCGTTGAACGTTGGCGCACGGAAAGCAGTTCCATAGGAGATGTGCGCCCGCCATTCCGGCGTGAATTGATAACCGTAGGACGCAGAACCGGTGGTTTCCGCACCGAACTGCGAGTTATCGTCACGACGCAGGTTAAGCTGAAAGCGATTATTTCCGATGTTGCCATTCCAGCCGGCAAGCAGTGAGTTGATCGTACGCTCGGTTTTCGTGTAGTCGGTACTGCCTGACACCTTTTGCCTGGTGTACTCGGCAGCCAGCAGGGCCTCGCCAATCGGAAGCTTGATGTCATTCTGCCATGACACCAGGTCCATATCGGTGCGGAAGGTGTCGGTTTTGGCACTGCCGACGTACTCCGTCGAATCGTCCGTACTGCGACCGATGCGCAAGGTACTGGTCCACACCTCATTCAGTTGGTTGCGCGAGTAAATCGAGTAGGCGGCGACGGTCTGCTCGCTGTTGAAGTTCTGCGCAGCACCGAGCGCGCTGAAGTCGTTCGAGTCATACTTGTTGTTGCCCTGGCTGGCCAGCAGATTGACGCCAATTTCCTGGCCTTTTGCCGGCGTGACGGCGAAGTTGGCACTGAGGTTCTTGTTGTAATAGCCATCGCGATCCGGGTTGTAGGGGTTGAAGAAGGGTGAGGAGCCATTCCTGTTGGTAAACGAATTGAAACCATCGGTGCTAAGGTAGCCGGCCTGCACGCTGTAGGAGACAAGTTCCGTACCTCCGGAGACGCCGACGGTGGTGTCACTCGTATTGTAAGTGCCATAACCGGTACTGGCGTTCAGGCGCGCCGCCCCTTCGCCGCGCCGGGTAAATATCTGGATCACGCCGCCGATGGCATCGGCGCCGTACAGCGACGACGCCGGGCCGCGCAGGATCTCGATACGCTCGATCTGGTTCAGCGGAATGCGCGACAGATTCGGACTGCCAAGCGTCGCCGAACCGATGCGTACCCCATCAATCAGTATGATCGATTGATTGGTGGCGGCCCCGCGGATGAACACGCCGCTATTTGAGCCGGCACCACCGTTGGCGACATACTGGATTCCCGGTTGACGGGCCAGCAGTTGCGCCAGCGACGTCGTATCGCCCGCCTGATCGATTTCTTCGCGCGTGATGACCGATACATCGCTGGTCAACTCGTTGGCGCGTGTGGCCTGGCGCGTCGCAGTGACGACAATGGGGTCGAGTTGATTGTCGGCGGCTGAAGCAGGAAAAGAAGCAACAAGTGCAAGTGCAGCAAGGGTCAAGGAACAAGGTGGATGCATGACAGATTTCTCCCGATGCCGACAAGCGTCCCCGCAAGCCGGCGAACAAAAATCGGAACTGCACGAGGGAGAAGATCAGCAAGATGAAAACGACCCTTTGCAAGCGGCATCGAGCATTCCGTGTCCGCCTCCCCGCGGCACTTCCGTCTATTTGTGCGAAGGCCGGTATCCGGGCTCACGAGTCTTGATGTGTCGCCTTCCCAGGCATTTCGCCCAGTGGCTCCTTTGACACACCCTCACTCGCTTACCGTTGCGGGGGCAGCACAGGCATGGTGTCTTGCGGACACGCACCTGTTTCCCGTTTAACCGCTGCAGAGCCATTGGATAACTCTGCCTTGCGGCACCTTGCACGTTTATTTTTCCGCTCTTTGCCAGCAGCGAAGCTTTGGATTATAGCGCAATGAACATTTGTGACGCGCCAAAACATGCGCCCCTTGAAATAATTCACATTTAAAACCAACGCTTAGCCCTTGACCCCGCTAGGTTTTTAAAACTATAGTCCGAAGCATGGTGAACGAACTCAATGCGCTCGAGAATAAAATTGCCCTGGTGGCGTCGCTTTGTCGCACGCTTCGGGCAGAGAATATGCAGCTCAGGCAGCAACTGGCCGTTGCTGAAGACGACAGAAAGGGTCTCGCTGAGCGTATGGAGTCGGCACGGAGCCGGCTGGAACAACTCGCCGAACAATTGCCGGAAGCCAAAGCCACCGTTTGAATGTGACCATGCGCAAAGAAACCAACTACCTCGACATCAACCTGCTCGGCAAGGAATATCGTGTGGCCTGCCCGCCCGAAGAGCATGACGCCCTGCGGGCCGCTGTGGTCTATGTTGATGAAAAAATGCACGATATTGCCGAGAAAACAAGGAGCAATATCGCCGAGCGTATCGCCGTCATGGCGGCGCTGAACATCGCGCACGAATACCTCTCCGGGAAGTCCCCGACGGATGAACAAAATAAAGCCATTGGATCGGAATCAGCAGTGGACTTCGGCGCCGTTAAGCGTAGAATTTCTGCCATGGAGGCAGAACTTGAGGCGGTGCTCGCACCGCAGGAAAACTTGCTCTGAGCCTCTGACAGTTGTTCCCTGCGGTGTTTGTCAAGGCCATATATTCCTTGAACCAATAACCTTGGCGTCGGTCACGGACCATTGAAGCTGCTGTTGTGCTGGCCCCATTTGTCGGGTCGGCCTGATGCGGAAGGAAAGTGACCCAACTGAACTCCGGTTCAGGATGCCGGCCTGACGGCATTCGCGGGGACTTTATTCAACAGCGCGGAAAGTTGCTTTCCGCGCTGTTTTTTTGCCCGTTTTTTCGTTTTTTCGAGCGGCAAAGCGTCGCCAAGAGTTTCATTGATGGAAGCATTCCTCGTCTCCACGGGCATCGTGGCCCTGGCGGAAATCGGCGACAAAACCCAGTTGCTGGCCTTCATACTGGCAGCGAAATTCCGCAAGCCCATTCCCATCGTTCTCGGCATTCTGCTCGCCACGCTGGCCAACCACGCTGTCGCCGGCCTGCTCGGCTCGTGGATTACCACGCTGCTCGGTCCGGAGACGCTGCGCTGGGTGCTTGGCGTTTCCTTCATCGCCATGGCGCTGTGGACACTGATCCCCGACAGGTTCGACGAGAAGGACGCCAGACTGGCCCGATTCGGTGTTTTCGGTACCACCTTGATCGCCTTCTTCCTCGCCGAGATGGGTGACAAGACACAGGTCGCGACGGTCGCCCTGGCTGCCCAGTATCAGGACGTGCTTCAGGTTGTCGCCGGAACGACATTCGGCATGATGATCGCCAATGTTCCCGCCGTGCTGCTTGGTGACCGCATTGCCGGTCGCCTGCCGGTGCGCACCGTGCATTTCATCGCTGCCGCGGTCTTCGCCATTCTCGGTGTCGCCACCTTGCTGGGCGCCGGCGAGCGTTTCGGCTTCTGACATTCCCTGCTGAGGGGAACTTGTCGCGGCACAGCATGCCCAAAAGTGACTTCCTTGTGCTGGCGACAATCCCCATGCTTCATTTCGATAACCGCCTGGTGCGCGAACTGCCCGGCGATGACGACACGCGCAATCATTCGCGTCAGGTGTATGGCGCCCTCTGGTCGCCGGTCATGCCGACGCCGGTGGCGGCACCGCGATTGCTCGCTCACTCGCGTGAAGTGGCGCAACAGCTCGGCCTTGCCGAGCACGACCTGGCTTCCCCGCAGTGGGTCGAGGCACTGGCCGGCAATGTCCTGTTGCCAGGGATGACGGCTTATGCCACCTGCTACGGGGGTCACCAGTTCGGCAACTGGGCGCGGCAACTGGGCGACGGTCGCGCGATCTTTCTCGGCGAAACCATCAACAGCGCCGGGCAGCGCTTCGAGCTGCAACTCAAGGGTGCCGGTGCGACACCCTATTCACGCCGCGCCGATGGCCGTGCCGTGCTGCGCTCGTCGGTACGTGAATTCCTGTGCAGCGAGGCCATGCATCATCTGGGCGTTCCGACAACCCGCGCGCTGGCGCTGGTGACAACCGGCGAAGCGGTGGTACGCGACATGTTCTATGACGGCAATCCGGTAAAGGAACCGGGGGCGGTGGTGTGCCGAGTTGCGCCTTCATTCATCCGCTTCGGGCATTTCGAGCTGCCGGCTTCGCGCGGTGATGAGGCGCTGCTGCGCCAGCTTGTCGACTTCACCATCGCGCGCGATTTTCCAGAACTGGCGTTGCTGTCTGAAGAACGGCTACTGCGCTGGTTTGTCGAGATTTGCCAGAGCACCGCACGCCTCATGGTGCACTGGATGCGGGTAGGCTTTGTGCATGGGGTGATGAACACCGACAACATGTCGATTCTCGGGCTGACCATCGACTATGGCCCCTACGGCTGGGTCGACGATTTCGACCCTGCGTGGACACCCAACACAACCGACGCGGCCGGCCGCCGCTACTGCTTCGGCCGGCAACCCGAGATCGCACGCTGGAATCTCGAACGTCTGGCCGATGCGTTGGCTGTCATCGCGCCGGAACCGAGCGCACTGGCACTCGGACTGGAGCGCTACGACGAGATTTATGCGGAGGAGTTCCAGCGATCCTTTGCCGCCAAGTTTGGCTTTGCGGCGTGGCGCGAGGAAGATGCCGGGCTGGTCGAGGACGTTTTTTCCCTGATGCACCGGGCCGAGGTCGATATGACCTGGTTCTTCCGCAACCTGGCCCTGGTCGACGTTCAAGCACCGGCGCTTGGCCGTCTGCATGACGCCTTTTATCGCGCTGAACTGTTGACTGAGCATGCGAGCGAATTTTCGGCCTGGCTGGAACGCTGGGCCAGCCGCGTGCGCTCCGATAACGAGCGCGGAGAATCACGAAAGGCACGCATGAACGCCGTCAATCCGCGCTATGTGCTGCGTAATTACCTGGCCCAGCAGGCGATTGATCGGGCTGAACAGGGCGATCCGGGAATGATCCACGATTTGCTCGACGTTTTGCGCGATCCCTACACCGAACAGGCGGGTAGAGAGACCTTCGCCGCCCGACGTCCCGAGTGGGCGCGGCACAAGGCCGGTTGCTCGATGCTCTCGTGCAGCTCGTAACAATTCACCAAAAAATTCACATGCAGAAGCGCGTAGAATGGGGCTTTCCGCACTAAGGAGTGGCCATGCCCTACACCTCCGATCTGGTTGATGAACTCAATACCCTGATCCGTTTTGATCTGGAAACCGGCCAGCAGGGAATCAAGGTGCACAAGACGGCCGATACGCAGGTGATTTCAGCAGTTCAGCGCTTGCACGCCAAAGGCTTGATCACTCAGGCTGACGGGGGTTACCTTACCCGTCTCGGGCGGGAAGCGGCTGAGCATGCGCAGACGATGCTCGGCATCCTGACAACGGGAATTGCCGCTGGCGTTTCCACACAATAGCCCGTGGGCGAGGCGGGCCAGGCGCTCAGGGCAGTCGAGCGAGCGTAGCCATAAATTCCTCGGCGTTCTGGAAGCCGATCACGCGAATACCATCGATTTCTTTTCCTTGCCGGTCGAAAAAGATGATACCGGGCGGGCCGTAGAGCTTGAAGCGCGTCAGAAGTGCCTTGTCCTCGTCCGAATTGGCGGTGACGTCGGCCTGCAGCACGGTCCAGTCGGCCAGTTTCTTTTGCACTCTTTCATCAGCAAAGGTAAAACGCTCCATTTCCTTGCACGATACACACCAGTCGGCGTAGAAGTCGAGCATGACCGGCTGGCCGGAAGCCTTGAGGCGGGAATCGAGTTCGCTGACCGAATGGATGCGTGCAAAAGGCAAGCCCGGTTTTTCACTGGCCTGATGACCGCCGCGCAATCCTGAAAGCGGCTGCAGGGGATCCTTTGCACCAGAGAGCGCGCCGATCAGCATTGCCGCACCGGCGATCAGCATGACCATGCCGATGCCCTTCCAGAAACGGTTCCACCCCCTGGCATGTGCTGGCAACGGGTCGAGCGCGTGCATGTAGATGGCCGGAACGATCAGCAACAGCGCCCACGCCACCATCTGCACCGCGAGCGGGATGACCGGCGAGATCATCCATACGGCAGTAGCCAGCAGGATCACGCCGAAAGCCTTCTTGACCGCCTCCATCCACGGCCCGGATTTTGGCAGCAGCGTTCCCGCCGAGAGACCGACGGCGAGCAGCGGCATGCCCATACCCAGGGCCATGCAGAAGAGCGCCATGCCGCCGAGCAGCGCGTCGCCGGTCTGACCGATATAGAGCAGCGATCCGGCCAGCGGAGCAGCGACACAGGGGCCGACGATGATGGCCGACAGCGCACCCATGACGGCTACGCCGGATAGCGAGCCGCCCTTGATATGCGAGGCTTCTTCCGAGACCTTGCTTTGCAGGAAGGTCGGCAACTGCAATTCGTAGAAACCGAACATCGACAGCGAGAGAACGACAAAGATCAATGCGAATCCACCGAGCACCCAGGGATTTTGCAGTGACGTTGCGAGCAGCGTTCCGCTGAAGCCGGCGGCGACGCCAGCCGCCGCATAGGTGATCGCCATGCCGAGTACGTAAGCCAGTGATAGGGCAAACCCGCGCGCGTGCGATACGCCGTGACCGTCACGACTGGAGCCGACGATGATGCCGGAGAGAATCGGAATCATCGGAAAGACACAGGGGGTCAGCGAGAGCAGCAGTCCGAAGCCGAAGAAACTCAGAATAACCAGCCACAACTCGGCACTTTTCAGCAATTGCGCGATGCGGCCGGATTCGTCAGCGGTGGGTACAGCCGCAGGTACGGTGCCGGGGTCAGGCAACTCAAGGCTGAGCCTTTGCTTTTGTGGCGGATAACAGATACCCGCATCGGCACAGCCCTGCGAAGTGATGATCAGAGTCAGCGGTAGCGGGCCTGAGCTGTTGCGTTCGACCGGCAGGCGAATCACGACTTCCTTGTAATAGACCTCGACCTTGCCGAAGGTCTCATCCATCTTCTCCTTGCCCTTGGGCAGGATGGGAGTTCCGAGTTGCACGGACGGCGGCTCGGCGGCAAAGCGGAATTTGTCGCGATACAGGTAATAGCCTTTGGCAATCTCGAAGCGTACCTCGATCGTCTGCCCATCCAGGGCACGTGCCGTCGGCTTGAAGGCGAGCGAAGGATTCAGGTAATCCTCGGCGTACGCGAAAGTGCAAAGCAGCAGCAGGGGGAAAAGCAAACAACAGAATAGTCGACGCATCATGGCGAAGGCCCATGCTCAGCAAGCGTCTCGGTCCGCGTTTCTGTTATTACCCAGGCCAGGTATTCAGGCAGACCGAGCAGTACAGGCAGCGCAATGATCTCAGGCGTTTCGTAAGGATGCCGGACGCGAATCGCGTTCTCCAGCGCCGCATAGCACGCCTCGCTGGTCTTGATGAGCAGCGGAACTTCATCGGCCTGTTCGACGGCGCCCTGCCAGCGATAGACCGAGCGGCAGGGCTGAAGGATATTGACGCAGGCGGCGAGCCGGTCTTCGACGAGCACGGCAGCGAGTGCTTCGGCAGTCGCTCGATCCGGCAGATTGGTCAGCACTAACAGCATGTTCATGCCGTGGATTTTACCCTGCCCCTGCATCGGGAACGCATCCAACAAGGGATACGGTCAAAGAATGAAGCCGGGAAAAGCAGTTGAACCCCAAGCGATTCAAGGGAAATCAACTCACTACATCCGCGCCATTACTTGCGACACCCTGGCGTTCTTGCGGTTTTGCAGCGAAGGTCAGGATTGTTTCCTCCCAGCCCGAAACCCGTATCGCTAGCCGTCGACAGCAATCGACCAGCGCTCGTAGTCGCCGCCGCGCTCGATCAGGCCTAGCAGTCGAAGTCCAAGAAGGGATTGTTCCCGCCCCTCATAGAAACGGATCGACAGGGCGCGTGCCTGGAGACCGACTGGCAAGCACACGCTACTGTCGCCATTTTCCTGAGACAGAAGGCATGCCGGATGACGGGAAATTTTGCCCGCGGGTTTCTCTCGCAACTCGGCAAGCAATGGCGCAGGCGCACCGGGAAGCAGGCTGGCGGTTATGCACAGGCTACCGTCACAACGCATATGCAGGCTGCTTACCAATGCCAGGGAACAATTCACGTTCTGCGACAACTGAATGGCCAGCAGACTTCTGAGTACCAGGCGAACACTGCCACTACCGGCAGGGCGTGTGAGCTGCAGTTCGCCCGGTTTTAGCCGCATGAGCTGCCACTGCTCGGCCAGCTTCTCAGTGTTTTCCCAGGTATCGCGTGCGACATGGCCGAACAGGGCGATCTGCTCGTGGCTGAGCCGACTGGCAAAAGACGAACTGGGTGCAACTGATTCTTTCAGCCGCGTCCCGCCCAGAAATCGATAAATTGTCTCCAGCCCGGCAACCAGGGCAATCGATGAGCCTTCCCCCGGAAGATCCGCAGTGGTTTTTTTCGGATTCTTCAGATTTTCGGAAAGCGTGTTCAGCAGTTCCACGCACGCCTCGCTCGAAAGCCCGCTACCCAGCTTGAGACTTTCCGGTGATTCGCCCGCAGCCAGCAACTCGACTCGCTCGCGCATCTTGCGCAACACGCCCTTGACAGAAAGCCAGCGCCCGACTCTGGCCCCGCCCAGCTTGTCATGCAGCGGCTGATCCTGCGACAGATCCAGTGCAAGGCAGCGGGACTTTGGGCTCTCTTCCGGCCCGCTGAGTACCGCAGCCTGTTCTCGCCAGCGGGCGAACCAGCGGTTGACTGCGGCAAACTGGGCACGCGAGAGCGTAAAAGGACGCGCCAGATGCAGCAGCAGCACCATGCAGTATTGACCGCTAAGCGTCGATTCGCTGGTTTCACCCAGCAGGCGGTCTTCAACCGGCTCGCGCGCCACACCAAGCTGTTCGGCTGAGGCCAATACGGCATGCAGGTTGCGCCAGAAATCCCCGGCCAGCTCGGTACCGGCAAGGTAGCAGTTCATCTGCTCCATGCGCAGACAGGACAGCACGCGGTGAGCCACCCTGGCGCTGTAAGGTGCAATAGAGGGGTCACCCTCCAGGCAGGCGCTCAGACAATGCAGGTAGGCCACCGCACAGGCGCGCCAGAGCTGAAGCGCCGCGTCGAGCACCGCCTGATCGGCAGGCAGCAGCGGCAAGGGCTTGTTTTCGAAGCGCCGCTGGCATTCGCCGCTAACGGCAAAGAAGGTCTTGCGCAACACCTCCAGGGTTTTGAAGCGATCGCGTGGCGCCGTGTCATAGCAGTTGAAAGCCTGAATCTGTGTCACCAACTCGGCCAGCATGGCCGGAGCGTTGGCTTGCGGTTGCCCGGCCAGCCAAACCGCTGCGCTGTCGGAATCGAAGAATGCCGACTTGTTTTCCGCTTGTATTGACGGCAAAGAGAACCAAGTCATCGACGCCCCCTTAAAGGTTGAAGCCGCCCGAATCGGGCGGCTTTCCTCACGTCCATTGCATACTACCGCCCTAGCGGCGGCTTTGTTCAGGCCTGATGGTACGACTTGATTTACCGCAGGTAATCACTTTCTGGGATCTTCGCACAGTTCAAGCAATATGCCATGCGTGGATTTTGGATGCAGGAATGCAATATCCAGACCTTCTGCACCCTTGCGCGGGGACTTGTCGATCAATTGCACGCCATTCCCTGCCAGTTCAGTCAGCCTGTCTTGAAGCCCGTCAACGGCGAAGGCCAGATGCTGAATTCCTTCGCCTTTCTTCTCGATGAATTTTCCGATAGGGCCATCCGGATCGGTTGACTCCAGCAATTCAATCTTGGATTGTCCGATTTTGAAAAAAGCGGTCCTGACTTTTGTTCCTTGACTTCTTCAATGGAATAACACTTCAGACCAAGCTGTTTTTCCCAGAACGGGATCGCTTCGTCCAGACTTTTGACGGCTATGCCAATGTGTTCAATATGCGACAAGTTCATTGTGTTTTCCTTTAAATGAGGGTGGGACAAGGGAGAATTATCCAATAAAAACCTGTTCTTGAGTGTCAGCATCACTTTTATGGACAAGACCCGAATAACTCCTGAATCTAAGATAAATGCCCCGCCCGCCTTACGGCGCCCGAGGTTGCGACTACGCCTTCGCGCGAAAAAGCTTCCAGATTGGATTCAATGGCGTCCGGGTCGTAGAGGTAATTGACCATCAATCCGTAGGATTGTTGCAATCCATTTGCCGAATTGTCGGCCAGGGTGTTGATGCGCTCGATGCGTGCACCGTTGCCGAGATGGAATCGGGCCACTGGATCATAGGGGCGGTCGCCGGCCTTGGCACACAGGAGATAGTAGGCGACCAGCCGGGTTAATCCGGGTTGCAAGGCACGCGCCAGACGGATATCGGTGACCCAGGCAGCATCGGAGAGCAAGTTTCGAATACCCTCCGCACTAGTGAGGGCAGCCCCCTTTGACCCGGCATGACGGGCTACACGCCTGACCATGTCCGCGCTGAAAGCCCTTGGCCAGACCTCGGGATTCTTCTCCGCCCAGCGCCGCAAAGTCGGAAGCGGTGAAAGCGTGGCAAAAGTTATTAGCCGTGGAAAGTCTCGCTTCAAATCATCAACCACGCGCTTGATCAGGAAGTTGCCGAAGGACACACCACGCAAACCGACCTGCGTGTTCGAGATCGAATAGAAGATGGCTGTCTTGGCGCGCTGTGCATCGAATACCGGCGCGTGTTCATCGAGCAAGGCCTGCACGTTGTCGGCCAGGTCATCAACCAGAGCAACCTCGATGAATATCAGCGGCTCCAACGGCATGCGCGGATGGAAAAAGGCGTAGCAGCGGCGATCGGAATCGAGACGGTTCTTCAGGTCACCCCACGAGCGAATCTCATGCACGGCCTCGTATTCGAACAATTTTTCCAGCAACAGCGCCGGCGAGTTCCAGGAAATACGCTGCAACTCAAGGAAGCCGACATCAAACCAGGCTCCGAGCCGGGTTTCGATTTCGCGGTCAAAGGCGCGCAATGCGGGATCCTTGTTCAGATAACGCAGCAGATCGGCACGCATGGCGAGGAGAAAATGCATCCCATGCGGCAGTGCGTTGAACTGGGTCAGGATGCGCAGACGGGCCGAGCGCATGGCAACGCGCAGTTCAGACTCTGCCGCCCATTGCGCATCGGTGCCAATCACTTCCTGATAACGGGCGTGCGCTTTCGCTACCGCTTTTGGATCCGGGCCGAATTCAGTAGCGATGACACGCAGGAATGCGCTTCGAGCGCTATCATCAAGCCCGAGATAGGTGTCGGCAAGACGCGCCGCGCGCTGCCGGGCTGACACTTCGCTACCGAGACCGGCAGCGCAATCCTTGAGCTGTTCACGTATCTGGGTCAAATCTCTTTCTCTGAGATTACCGACAACGGGTTGCTCACGGAGAAGCGTGCGAACCTTTTTTATTCCTCGTGCAACAATTCCAACGGGCATTTAACTTGTCTCCGAATTGCATTGCATTTTCAATCCCTTCTGTTTCCTCGTCGGGATGACCAGACGAGCATGGCAATGCCGATCAGGATCATCGGCAAAGACAGCCACTGCCCCATGCTGATGACATCCGAGAGTCCGAAAATACCATCATCAGGTGTGCGGAAAAACTCGGCAATAAAGCGCAAGCTGCCGTAGCCGACGAGGAACATTCCGGAAACGGCGCCACGCGCTCGCGCAGCACGAGAAAAGAACCACAGAATGATGAACAACAACACGCCTTCGAGTCCCGCCTGATAAAGCTGCGAGGGGTGGCGCGGCAGATTGTCAACCTGCGGGAAAACCATCGCCCACGGCAGTGCCGGGTCAGCGACGCGTCCCCATAACTCGCCGTTGATGAAGTTGCCGATACGTCCGCTGGCCAGACCGAGGGGCACCAGCGGTGCGATGAAGTCGGTAATGTCGAGCCAGGTACGCCGGGTCTTGCGCGCATACAGCCCCATCGCCACCAGCACACCGAGAAAGCCGCCATGAAAGGACATGCCCCCCTTCCATACCGCCAGGATTTCAAATGGATGGGCCAGGTAGTAACCCGGCTCGTAAAACAGCACCTGCCCCAGGCGGCCGCCGAGAATGACTCCGAGCACGCCGTAGAACAGCAGGTCGTCGAGTTGCTGCACGGTCCAGCCGGCTTGCGACAATTGAGGGTGTGTCTGGATACGATGCTTGCCTAGCCACCAGAACTGGAAAAAAGCCAGCAGATACATCAGGCCATACCAGCGCACAGCAAGCGGGCCAAGCGAGAAGGCGATTGGGTCAAATTGCGGATGAATCAACATTGCGTACTCGAAAATTAAGCGTCATTCCGGCGCAGGCCTTTTATTAAGGGAAAAGGATCAATTAGGCTTATTTGCTATACGGCTTTCGTGATTGCAGTACGCCAATCGGCGATGATTTCAGGCATGTAACAGCTGACTGTCCTGGCTCAGTGCCTGGCTAAATCACTACGCCAGCCCGACACTAACTTGACCACAATGGCCAGAATCGTTGCGATCAATCTTCGGCATATCTTGCACGATGGTTGCAGACTTGACGGCGAAAACTTGGGACGGCAGGCAACTATACCCCACTGAACGTAAGCCTTGCATCGTATCGCTGTAGCACAGACCGGGTTGCCTTCACGCAGAGCGACGTCTATACTGCGTATAAACATTTTGAGGTACCTGCCATGGCTGAAGCAATACTTGACATCAAGCACTGGGGGAACAACCTGGGCGTGCGCTTGCCTGCGGCGGTGGCACGCGAGGCAAATTTCCATGCCGACCAGCGGGTGCGGGTTTCCGTCGAGGCTGGGCGCGTCATCATTTCGCCGATGGCCGACGCTCCACTGACACTTGAGCAGCGCCTGACCCGCTTCGATCCTGCTCGTCACGGTGGCGAGGTCATGGTCGGCACGCCACAGGGAGCCGAGCGTTGGTAGCGGGCAAGGCAAAAGCGGTCTGGATACCCGATCGGCAGGACATCATCTGGATCGACTGCGACCTGCAAGCCGGCCGGGAGATGCGGGACAGGCATCCTTTCGTCGTACTCTCGCCACGCGCTTTCAACGCACGGACTTCGCTGGTCATTGGCTTGCCGATGACCACGGCTGAATACAATGCGGACAATCCCTTTGCCCTGGCTGTCGGTACCGCCAAGGGGGCCAAGGCCGGCAAGACCAGCTACGTGCTGTGCCACCAACCCAAGTCCTTTGACTGGCGCATCCGCGAGGCCTCACCCCATCGGCTGAAACGTCTGCCGGATTCGCAGTTTTTCGAAGTATGTGCGGTACTCAATCAGATCATCCAACTGGCGTAGCCTGCATCGATCAACCCCTGGTGTTTTCTCGCCTGATGCAGGGCAAAAGCCATCTGCACGGATGTCAGCGCGCTGCAAGTTGGAATTATCTTTGCGCTCCGGACCTGTAGGGCGGCTGCCGGCAAACTCAATACATCACTTCTTCGGTAGAATCGACGATTCGATTCTGATCGCAATTGTTCTGGAGATTCACCATGCCTGATTATCGCTCCCGCACCTCGACCCACGGTCGCAACATGGCTGGCGCACGCGCCCTGTGGCGTGCCACCGGAATGAAGGATGGCGATTTCGGGAAGCCGATCATTGCCGTGGTCAACTCCTTCACGCAGTTTGTTCCGGGGCATGTGCACCTCAAGGATCTGGGGCAACTGGTGGCGCGCGAAATTGAAGCGGCCGGTGGCATTGCCAAGGAGTTCAACACCATTGCCATCGACGACGGCATCGCCATGGGGCACGACGGCATGCTCTACTCGCTGCCCTCGCGTGAATTGATTGCCGATTCGGTCGAGTACATGGTCAACGGGCATTGCGCCGACGCCATGGTCTGTATCTCGAATTGCGACAAGATCACGCCGGGCATGCTGATGGCGGCGATGCGCGTAAACATCCCGGCCATCTTCGTCTCCGGCGGCCCGATGGAAGCCGGCAAAGTCCAGTTGGCTGGCAAGAAGATCACCATCGACCTGGTCGATGCCATGGTCAAGGCCGTCGACAGCAGCATTTCGGATGCCGATCTTGCGGAAATCGAACGCTCGGCGTGCCCGACCTGCGGTTCCTGCTCCGGCATGTTCACCGCCAACTCGATGAACTGCCTGACCGAAGCGCTCGGCCTCGCGTTGCCCGGCAACGGCACGCTGGTCGCCACCCACGCCGAGCGCAAGGAACTCTTCCTCAAGGCCGGACGACAGATCGTCGAACTCTGCCGCCGCTACTACGAGCAGGATGATGGCTCGGTACTGCCGCGCGCCATCGGCTCCTTCGCTGCGTTTGAAAACGCCATGACGCTCGATGTCACGATGGGTGGCTCGACCAATACTGTGCTGCACCTGCTGGCAGCGGCACAGGAAGCCGGCGTCAACTTCACGATGAACGACATCGATCGCATCTCGCGCAAAGTGCCCTGCCTGTGCAAGGTGGCGCCGATGACCGACAAGTACCACATCGAGGACGTGCATCGTGCCGGCGGCATCTTCGGCATTCTCGGCGAGCTCGAGCGCTGCGGACTGCTGCACCTTGACGTACCGACCGTGCACAGCAAGACGCTGGGCGAGGCCATCGCCACCTGGGATACCATCCGCGCCCACGATCTCAAGGTTTCCACTTTCTACAAGGCCGCTCCCGGTGGCGTCCCGACGCAGACGGCATTCTCGCAGGATCGTCGCTATCCGGAGCTTGATCTCGACCGCACCCACGGCTGCATTCGCGACCGGTCGAATGCCTACTCAAAGGAGGGCGGCCTGGCCGTGCTCTTTGGCAACATCGCGCAGGACGGCTGTATCGTCAAGACGGCGGGCGTCGATGAAAGCATCTGGATATTTACTGGCAAGGCGCGGGTTTTCGAAAGTCAGGATGCCTCGGTACAAGCCATTCTCGCCGATCAGATCGTCGCCGGCGATGTAGTCGTGATCCGCTATGAAGGCCCGAAAGGCGGGCCAGGCATGCAGGAGATGCTGTACCCGACCTCCTACCTCAAATCCAAGGGGCTGGGTAAAGCCTGCGCGCTGCTCACTGACGGCCGCTTTTCGGGCGGCACCTCGGGGCTGTCGATTGGCCACGTCTCCCCGGAAGCCGCAGAAGGCGGCACCATCGGCCTCATCGAAGAGGGCGACACCATCGAGATCGACATTCCCGGGCGGCGCATTCATCTGGCCGTCTCCGATGCCGAATTGAAACAACGTCGTGCGGCGATGGAGTCCAGGGGCGAGCAGAGCTGGCAGCCGGCGGCTGAACGCACGCGCGTCGTTTCCAAAGCGCTGCAGGTCTATGGGCTGATGGCTTCGTCAGCGTCGACCGGCGCCGTTCGCGACCTCAGCCTGTTCAAGCGTCGATGAGTTGATGTCGCTATCCCACTTGCTTTGCGCCGGGGTGATGCTTGTCAGCTTGTGGAAACCATGATCAGACCGCTTGCTGGTCAACTCAATTTCATTCAAGCGCGTTAAACTTGCTTGTTCCTGTTGCTATTTCACGCTGCCCTTGAGCTTTTGTAGCAAAGTGGAATAAGATCATCGAGTGGCAATCACCTTTCATTTCAACGGAGAGAACGAATGAAGACAATCACCCTATCCCTGCTGGTCGCGGCTGGCATTTTATCCGCCGGTGCAGCACAGGCGGCTGACGAAGAAGCCTTGGCCAAGTCAAAGAACTGCATGGCCTGTCATGCGGTTGACAAGAAGCTCGTCGGCCCGGCCTACAAGGATGTCGCCAAGAAATACGCCGGACAGAAGGACGCCGAAGCCAAGCTGTCCGAAAAGGTCATCAAGGGCGGCAAGGGTGTCTGGGGTGAAATCCCGATGCCGCCGAACACCACGGTCACGCCCGCCGAATCAACCAAGCTGGTCAAGTGGATTCTCAGCCTGAAGTGATTCTTGCCTGGCGTCTAGGCCCTGCGCACTAACAAGACCGGTTGTTGCCGGTCTTGTTGTCTGTAAGAGGCTGACTTTTCGCAGCCGGTTTCCTCGGGCGTAGCAAGCGCTCAATGTTGTGCACTTGCAGTATCAGGCCCAACTTTTACATTGACATCATTATGATTGGTCAGCAGAATCGGCCTGTCAGTCCGTTGCATTTCATTCAAACCGCTTCTGGAGGTAATAAAACATGTCGTATTCGCGCATTCCCAGCATGACTCTTGCGATCGCTGCCGCTGTTGCCATGATCGGCTGCGGTCAGAAGGAAGAACCCAAGCCGGCGCCCGCTCCGGCGCCTGTAGCCGCCCCGGTACCGCCGCCGCCACCACCGAAGCCCGAAGTGACGGTTCAACTCGGCCACGTGGCTCCGCTGACCGGCCCACAGGCCCATCTGGGCAAGGACAACGAGAACGGCGCGCGCATGGCGATCGACGAACTGAATGCCAAAGGTCTCGAAATCGGAGGCGCCAAGATCAAGTTCGTACTGGTAGCGGAAGACGACCAGGCCGACCCGAAACAGGGCACCATCGTCGCCCAGAAGCTGGTCGACGCCAAGGTCAGCGGCGTCATTGGTCACCTCAACTCCGGCACCACCATCCCGGCCTCCAAGATTTATTTCGATGCCGGCATTCCCCAGATTTCCGGCTCCGCCACCAACCCCACCTACACCAAGCAGGGCTTTGCCACCGCCTTCCGTGTCATGGCCAACGACGTCCAGCAGGGCAAAGTGCTCGGCGGGTATGCCACCAAGCAACTGGCCGGCAAGACGGTCGCCATCATCGACGACCGCTCGGCTTACGGCCAGGGTCTGGCCGACGAGTTTGAAAAAGCCGTCGTCGCCAGCGGCGGCAAGGTTGTCACGAGAGAATTCACCACCGACAAGGCTACCGATTTTGCCGCCATCCTGACCAAGATCAAGTCGAAGAAGCCTGATGTCGTCTTCTACGGCGGTATGGATGCTCAGGGCGGCCCGATGACCAAGCAGATGAAGTCGCTCGGTTTGAAAGCGAAATTCCTCACCGGCGACGGCGGCTGCACGCCGGAATACATCAAACTTGCCGGTGCGGCCAGCGAAGGCCAGTACTGCTCGCTGCCAGGCGTACCGCTCGACCAGATGCCGGGCGGCAAGGCCTTCGGCGATGCATTCAACGCCAAATATGGCCAGATCCAGCTCTATGCCCCGTACGTCTATGATGCCGTAATGGTCATGGTCGACTCGATGAAACGTGCCAATTCGGTTGAATCGGCGAAATTCCTGCCGGAAATCGGCAAGTCCGACTACCAGGGCGTCACCACCAAGATTCAGTTTGATGACAAGGGTGACCTCAAGGGCGGCGCAATCAGCCTTTATCAGGTCAAGGACGGAAAGTGGGAGTACCGCGAAACCATTGGCGGCTCAGTCGTTGCAGAGGTCAAGGAAGCCGTCAAGGAAGCGGCTACGGCGGTGAAGGATGCCGCTGTGGCGACCGGCGACGCCGCCAAGGACGCGATGAAGGATGCCGCCAAGGAAGGCGCCAAGGTCGCGGCCGATGTAAGCAAGGATGCTGCTGCCGCCAAGGCGGCGGTTGAGAAGAAGTAAGCGCAGCACGTGACCAGGCAAACGGCACCTGAGGGTGCCGTTTGTTTGTCCTGCTTTCCTCGACGTTTCGGCAGCACTTCAGGCGTTCCGTTCCGATGGACATCTTCATCCAGCAAATCATCAACGGCCTCGTTCTCGGCAGCATCTATGCGCTGGTTGCGCTTGGCTACACGATGGTTTACGGCATCATGGGGCTGATCAATTTTGCCCATGGCGAAGTCGTCATGATCGGCGCCATGGTTGCCCTGACGGTGATCAAGTTGCTCGCCAACAGCGGATTGCCGGTGTTTGTCATCATCCTGCTCGCCCTCGCGGCGGCAGCCGTGGTATGCATGGCCGTTGGCTTCAGCATCGAACGCATCGCCTACCGGCCCTTGCGCAACGCACCCAAGCTGGCTCCACTGATTACCGCCATCGGCGTTTCCATCGTCCTGCAAAACCTTGCCATGCTGATCTGGGGACGCAACTACCACGCCTTTCCGCCGATTCTGCCGACCTCGGCGCATGATGTTTTCGGCGCAACCATTACCACCCTGCAGGTGGCCATCGTACTCATCGCCGCGCTGATGATGGCCGGCCTGATCGTTCTCATCCACCGCACCCGTCTCGGCCGCGCCATGCGCGCGACTTCTGAAAACCCGTCGATTGCCCAGTTGATGGGCGTCAACATCAACCAGATCATCTCGATCACTTTCATCATCGGCTCGGCACTGGCAGCGGTAGCCGGCCTGATGGTCAGCGCCAACTATTCGATTGCCCACTACTACATGGGTTTCATGCTCGGACTGAAAGCCTTTACGGCGGCTGTGCTCGGCGGCATCGGCAACATCGCCGGCGCCGTGCTCGGTGGTATTCTGCTCGGCCTGATCGAATCACTGGGCGCAGGCTACATCGGCGACCTGACCGGCGGTTTCCTCGGTAGCCACTATCAGGACATTTTCGCCTTCTTCGTGCTTATTTGCGTGCTGATTTTCCGCCCCTCGGGACTGGTCGGTGAAAAAGTATCGGAGCGTGCCTGATGACGCCATCGTCCACACTCGAAACCCTGCGTACCGACAAACGGATAGTCATTGCAGCCACCGTCATCATTGGCATTGCGCTCGCCGTATTGCCTTTCATCATCGGTAGCGGGCTTGGCAACTCCTGGCTGCGCATCCTTAATTTTGCACTGCTCTACATCATGCTGGCCCTTGGTCTGAACATTGTTGTCGGTTTTGCCGGTTTGCTCGACCTCGGCTATATTGCCTTTTACGCGGTCGGCGCCTATCTCTATGCGCTGCTTGCCAGCCCGCACTTCGGGCTGCATTTGCCGGTCTGGGTGATCATCCCGGCCGGCGCCGCACTCGCCGGGATTTTCGGTGCGCTGCTCGGCGCGCCAACGCTGCGTTTGCGTGGCGACTATCTGGCCATCGTCACGCTCGGCTTTGGCGAGATCGTGCGTATTTTCCTGAACAACCTCAACGCGCCGGTCAATATCACCAACGGGCCGCAAGGCATTTCCGGAATCGATCCGATTCACCTCGGTGGTTTCACGCTGGCCAAACCGATCAGTCTTCTCGGCTTCACCCTCCCCTCGCTTCACGCCTATTATTACCTTTTCCTCGCCCTCGCCCTGTTCATCGTCTTTGTCACGATCCGTCTGGAAAACTCACGCATTGGTCGCGCCTGGGTGGCCATCCGCGAGGATGAGATCGCGGCCAAATCCTGCGGCATCAACACACGCAATATCAAGCTGCTGGCCTTCACCATGGGCGCCAGCTTTGGCGGTGTCGCCGGCGGCCTGTTTGCCGGCTTCCAGGGCTTTGTCAGCCCCGAATCCTTCAATTTGATGGAATCCGTCATGGTGCTGTGCATGGTGGTGCTCGGCGGCATGGGCAACATCCCCGGCGTCATCCTGGGTGGCATATTGCTGACCATCCTTCCGGAAATTTTCCGCCACGGTTCCGGCCCGGTTCAACTGGCCATCTTCGGTAAAATCCTGCTCGACCCGGAAGCCCTGCGCATGCTGCTTTTCGGTCTGGCGCTGATTGTCGTCATGCTCTATCGCCCGGCCGGCCTCTGGCCATCAACTACCCGTCGGCGCGAGTTCAGGGGCGATTCGACCAACGACGAGTTGAAGGCAGGGGAATGAGCAGTACACTCCTCGAAGCGCGCGCCATTGACAAACACTTTGGCGGTGTAACGGCCTTGCGCGATGTCTCGCTGACCATCAGGCAAGGCGAGATTTATGGTCTGATCGGGCCCAACGGCGCCGGCAAGACAAGCTTCTTCAACGTCCTTACCGGCCTCTATCACCCCGATGGCGGCGAACTCATTTTTGCCGGCGAGAAGCTGCAGGCCAGCGCACCGCACAAGGTGGCCAGGCTCGGCATAGCCCGCACTTTCCAGAATATCAGGCTGTTCGGCAACATGACGGCAATGGAAAACGTCATGGTCGGACGCCACGTCCGTACCCACGCCGGCGTGTTTGGCGCCGTCCTGCATGACCGCCGCACCACAAGGGAAGAAGCCGCCATCCGGCGTCGCGCCGAGGAACTGCTGAATTACGTCAATATCGCCGACCGCGCCGACGATCTGGCCCGTCACCTTTCCTACGGCGACCAGCGCCGTCTTGAAATCGCGCGCGCGCTGGCCACCGACCCCAAGCTGCTGGCTCTCGACGAACCGGCAGCCGGCATGAATGGTACTGAAACTGCCAGCTTGCGCGAGCTGATCGAGGGTATCCGTAAGGATGGCATCACTGTCCTGCTCATCGAACACGACGTCAAACTGGTGATGGGACTGTGTGACCGCGTGGCGGTGCTCGACTACGGTGAAAAAATCTGTGAAGACGTGCCTTCGCTGGTGCAAAAAGACCCCAAGGTCATCGAAGCCTATCTGGGAGGCAGCATTGCTTGAAGTAACCGGACTTCGCGTCGCCTACGGTGGCATTCAGGCAGTACGCGGCATCACCTTCCATGTCAGGCAGGGCGAGATGGTCGCGCTGATCGGTGCCAATGGGGCCGGCAAGACGAGCACGCTCAAGGCCCTGTCCCGCCTGCTCAATGCAGCGGGGGGCAGCATTCGCTATTGCGGCAAGGAAATTTCGGCGTTACCGGCGCATCAACTGATTTGCGAAGGCATCGCACTGGTGCCGGAAGGACGTGGCGTATTCCCGCGCATGAGTATCGTCGAGAACTTGCTGATGGGCGCCTATACACGCCACGACAAGGAAGGAATCAGTACCGATCGCGAACACGTCTTCTCGCTTTTCCCGCGCCTCAAGGAGCGCGCGCAGCAGTTGGCAGGAACGCTGTCCGGTGGAGAACAGCAGATGCTGGCGATTGGCCGCGCGCTGATGAGCCGCCCCAAGCTGCTGCTGCTTGATGAACCTTCGATGGGTCTGGCTCCGCTCATGACACAAAGGATTTTCGAGGTGATTCGCACGGTGGCCAATGAGGGAATGACGGTTCTGCTGGTCGAGCAGAACGCCAAGCTGGCGCTGGAAGTCAGCCAGCGCGGCTATGTCATGGAGAGCGGCGAGATTACGCTCACCGATGAAGCCGCGAACCTGCTCGCCAACCCCAGGGTGCGCGAGGCCTATCTGGGCGAGTAGTACTCAGTTTGCAGTTCGCTGTGGTGGCTCTGCAGGCCAAGGGGATTTGCAGCAGGGCACATTTGATTCGCTCAGACCATGCCAGGAACAATTTCGAGTAACAAAGCCGTTTCACAACTCCATCGTGTCGGCAAAAGCCAGCGCCTGCATCTGCGCGCGGTTGAATTGCACGGCGTCCAGGCCGAGCATCCCCGCCTGTTCGGCAATGGCCATTCCGTCATCGCTCTCACTCGCTTTTGCCAATTCAAGGAAGGGAGCATACGCCCCGCCAATCCCGAGCAGGGCATCGCTGATCGGCTCCGGCAGGCTCATTGACTCAAGCACCTTTTCCATGGTCACGCCGAGCAGTGCGTCAAGCATCGAGAAAGCGCCGGTAATGAACAGATTGTCATATTCCTGCGGCTCCACCAGGCCGTGCGCCAGCACTTCCATCAGCCACGCGCGGGTCAGCGCGGTGTGCATCAGCGCTGGCGCCATCGGATCCTTGCTCGCCGTGGCCAGCAGCAGTGACAGCCATTTATTGAGCTTGTTGTAGCCGAGGATGGTCACCGCATGACGGAAGGACTGGACCTCGCAGGACAAGCCGAAACCGGCCGAATTGATGTAGCGCAGAAGTTTATAGGAAAGAGCGACATCCTGTTTAAGTGCTGCTTCGATTTCCTTGACATCGGCATTCTTGCGCACCAGATTGAGAACGCGAACGATCTGCGCCTGCCCTGGGTTGAGCGCCTTGGCCGGAGCTTTTGTCGGATGGGTGAAAAACCAGCTCGCTGCGGCATTCACCCCGGCGTCGAGACAGGCCTGAAAGGCCGGTCCGTCATTGACGTTGAATGCGATACCGATACCATAGGGCTGCGTCTGTGTGGCCAGAATCCTCAGTTGCGCCGGCGTATGGCGCTGCGCATCGAAGGCGATAAAGCGGAACGGCACAACGGCAGCCAGAGCGGCCTGCGACTGGGCATCGTAAACCAGACAAAGCGAGGATTGAGCCGCCTGCAAGGCGGCAATGAACGCATCGGCTCCCGGCTCCAGCAACGACGCTGAACGGACTTCGATGATGGCATTGGCCGGGACCTGCCATTCGAGCAAAGCCGCTGTGCAGGGCGCATCTCCGGAATTGATGAACACCAGTTTTTCACCCTGCGGCCAGAACTCGGTCAGAGCGCTCAAGGTATTGGCCGCATCCGTCATCGTTGCCCCGCCATCGAGGTGCAGCGTCAGTCGGGTAGCAATGATTTTGCTCTGGCGATTGACCAGGGGCTGGCGGGAAATATAGACGTCGGGCATGGCGATCAACCTGCAATGATTGAGGGGGGCTTGGCCGGACTCAGTGCGCTGCTCGCGTCATCGTTGGCATATTCGAAGGAATCGGCGAAAAATTCGTTTTCCGGCAGTTTGCATTGTCCGACAAAATCCCGTCGGGCGGCAGCCACCATTGCCGGCGAACCGCAAACATACACCTGATGAGCGGAAAGATCAGGAAAATCCTGCATGGCCGCCGCATGCACGAATCCGATTCGCCCGCTCCACTTTTCACATTGAGGCGTATCGGACAGTACCGGAACGAAGCGGATGGCGTGGTGCTCGAGCGCCCACCTTTCGGCCACGGATAAAAGGTAGAGATCGGGTCGTTCGCGACCGCCCCAGTAGATATCCATTGAGCGGGTCGAATTCTCAGCAATGGCATGTTCGACAATGGCCTTGATCGGCGCGAAACCGGTTCCACCGGCCACCAGCAGCATCGGCTTTGCAGAATCCTCGCGCAGGAAGAAATTGCCGTGCGGCCCGTTCAGGCGCAGGATGTCGCGCTCCTTCATGGTGTTGAACACGTGATCGGTAAACTGTCCGCCCGGCGCATGCCGGATATGCAGTTGCAGGCATGCATCGTCGTGCGGCGCATTGGCCAGAGAAAACGCCCGACGCCGGCCGTCCTTGATCAGAATCTCGATATATTGACCGGCGAAAAACTGAAGCCGCTCAGTAGCCGGCAGCTTGAGTTCGACGATCATCACATCGTGCGCTGCGCGAGTAAGTTTCTGCACCCGCGCTGGCAGGGTCTTCACCGGAACCTCCTGTGCAGAGCGCAGTTCCCTGCTCTCGATGGTCAGGTCGCCTTGTGCCCTGGCGCAGCAGAAAAGAGCCCATCCTGCGTTGCGATCAGCCTCGCTCAGTGTATCTATCGAAGCTTTGCCATGATCAACATGCCCACTCAACACTTTCCCGCGACAGGCCCCACAGGCGCCGTCGCGACAGCCGTAAGGCAGCATCAGGCCCTGGCGCAGTGCCGCGTCGAGTATGGACTCGCCCGCCTCGGCCTGAATGACATGCTGGCTCGGCTGAACGCTGATCTTGAACCCCATCGAATCTCCCTGAAGGTTTGCGTGGCATTTCTTCTGCAATCCTCTGTCCTTCTTGTTTTCTCTCTGCGTTCCCTGCGTTAATGCGGTTTTCTTGATGAATCCGGTAAAATTGCGCCGTGCAAAAACTTCTGATCGTCGGCTGCGGTGATGTGGCTCGCCGAACCTTGCCCCGTCTGCTCGGCCATTATCGGGTCTTCGCCCTGCTGCGTGACCCGACGCAGTTCGCCTTCTGGCGATCCAGAGGCGCCCGCCCCCTCCTTGCCGATCTTGATCGTGCCGCCAGCTTGCGGCGCATTGGCGGTCTGGCCGACATCGTGCTGCATTTTGCGCCACCTCCCGAGCGCGGCGCCGTCGATACCCGCACGCGCAGGCTGCTGGCGGCGCTGACTCGGGGTAAAAGTTTACCACAGCGACTCGTTTACATCAGTACCAGCGGCGTTTATGGCGACTGTGCCGGAGCGTACATCGACGAAACGCGGCCACTGCGCCCGACCAGCGCCCGCGCCACGCGTCGTGTCGATGCCGAACGCCAGTTGCGACGCTTTGGCTTGCGCAACGGCGTTTGCGTCAGCATCCTGCGTGCACCCGGCATCTACGCTGCCGAGCGTCTGCCGATCGAACGTCTGCAAAAGGGCGCCAGCGCGCTGAACGTTGAAGACGATGTGTTCACCAATCACATCCATGCTGACGACCTGGCCATGCTGACCTGCGCGGCGCTGCGTTTCGGACGCGCCAACCGCTGCTACAACGCCAGCGACGACTCCGTGCTGAAGATGGGAGACTACTTTGACCTTGTCGCCGAGCGCTTCGGCCTGCCGCGCGCACCGCGCATCTCGCGCAGCGAAGCGCAACAAAAGATGTCACCCCTGCAACTGTCTTTCATGAGCGAATCGCGCCGGCTCGACAACCGCCGCATCAAAAAGGAACTCCGGGCAAAATTGCGCTACCCGCTGGTTGCCGATGGCGTGAACGCGGCCTGGCAAGAAAGGAAACTGTGATGGATTACCTTATCGTCAAAGCGCTGCATATCGTGCTGGTCGTCAGCTGGTTTGCCGGCCTCTTTTACCTGCCGCGCCTGTTCGTCAACCTGGCGATGGTGCCGCCCGAAAGCACCGCCGAGCGCGAGCGCTTGTTGCTGATGGCCGGCAAGCTCTATCGTTTCATGACACCGATCGGTTACCTGGCCATTGCTCTCGGCCTCTGGCTGTGGTTGGGCTTTGGCATTTCAGGCGGCTGGCTGCACGTCAAGACGACGCTGGTGGCCGGCCTCGTTGCCTATAATCTTTATTGCCGAAAGCTGTTGCACGATTTCCAGGCCGGGCATAACACGCACAGCCACGTCTGGTTCCGCTGGTTCAACGAAGTTCCGGTGATTGTTCTGCTCATCGTGACCTTGCTCGTGATTCTCAAACCTTTCTAGGACACCGCTTTGGAAACGTTTTTCGCCACTTGTCCGCGTGGTCTTGAACCCCTGCTTGCGGAAGACCTCGTTGCCGCAGGCGTCAGCGATCCGAAAACGATTCCGGGCGGTGTGCATTTTGTCGCCGACTGGCCAACCTGCTATGCCGCCAACCTGCATTCGCGTATCGCCACCCGCATCCTGTGGCGTGTCGCCCATGGCCGCTACGCCAGGGAAGACGACATCTACCGCCTGGCGCTCGAAACGCCCTGGCCGGCCTGGTTCAGCGTCGGGCAGACGATCCGCGTCGATGTCACGGCGGTCAAGAGTCCGCTCAAGAGCCTTGAGTTCATTACCCTGCGCATCAAGGACGCGATTTGCGACCGCTTTCGTGCCGATACCGGCAAACGCCCCAGTGTCGACACACGCGAGCCGGACGTTCGTATCCACGGCTTCATATCCGCCGCCGAATGCACGCTCTATATCGACACCTCGGGTGCGCCGCTCTACCAGCGCGGGCTACGCCAGAAGACGGTGGAAGCGCCACTGAAGGAGAATGTGGCTGCCGGCATCCTGCGCCTCTCGGGCTGGCAACCCGGTACGCCCCTGCTCGACCCGATGTGCGGAAGCGGCACCTTTCTGCTTGAAGCGGCGCAGATGGCGCTCAACATCGCTCCAGGTGCCGGACGCGACTTCGGTTTCCAGCGCCTGAAAAACTTCCAGCTTGAGCCGTGGAAAGACCAGCTTGACGCCGCCATGGACGCCGAGAAACCGGCGGCCAATGCCCGGATCTACGGCAGCGACAGTTCGCCGGTCGCCGTACGTGCTTCGCTGGCCAACCTCGACCGCGCCGGGCTGTTGCCCGCCGTCACGCTGAGTTCGGGCGATATACTGACCATCGAAGCCCCGGAGAATGATGGCCGCAGCCCCGGCATCATGGTTGCCAACCCGCCCTACGGCGAGCGCCTGTCGGAACAGGACGAACTGGCCGCCTTCTACCCGCCCCTGGGCAGCGCGCTCAAGCGCCATTTCGCCGGATGGAACTGTTATCTGCTGAGCGCCGACATGCGCCTGCCCAAGCTGATGCGCCTGACGCCAAGTAAAAAGACACTACTCTTCAACGGCGCCATCGAATGTCGCTTGTTCGAGTTCAGGATGGTGGCGGGTAGCAACCGGCGCTGAGCGGAATCCATGAACCGGCCTGCGCGGCAGGCAGGATCGGCATCTGCAAGGAGACTGCGGTGAGATTGAGCTAGCAGCCTGCTGCTCCAGGACTGGCTGTTGCTCAGCGTTGCCGTTTGCCGGTGCAATGATGGCGCAGGCCTTAGCCACCCTTCAACTGGCCGCATGCAGCAATTTTTTAAGATCGCTGACAATGGCGTCGACGGACGCATCATCCTTGACATAAAGCCGGATTTTCCCGGCCGGGTCGAAGACGTAGGCGCCTGCCGAGTGGTCGATCACATACCCCATGCCCGCGCTGCCCTTGCTGCGGGCAAAAAACACCTTGAATTCCCGTGCCGCTGCTTCGGTAGCCGCCATGTCGCCGTAGAGGCCGATGAACGAGGGGTTGAACCACGGCACATAGGCAGCGAGCTTTTCAGGGGTATCACGCTCCGGGTCAACCGTGACGAAGAGCACCTGCACGCGGTCGGCGTCGCTGCCAAGCTGCTTCATCACCTCCGCAAAGCGCGCCAGCGTCGTCGGGCAGACATCCGGGCAGGACGTGTAACCGAAAAAGATGACCACCGACTTGCCCTGAAAGTCGGCCAGCGATGTCGGTTTCCCGTGATGATCCTTGAGTGCCAGCGAACGTCCGAACTCTGCTCCGCTGATGTCGGTGTTGCGGAAAGCCGGCGGCGTTCGCTCGCTGCAGCTGGCCAGGCCAAAGAAAAGAATCAGTACGAAAACCCGCCACATGGTTGACCTCAAATCAAATGCAGAACGTCGATGAATTTTTATTACATATGTGGCAGAATGTCGCACCATTGGTAATTCTAAAAAGTATGGGAGGAATTAACTTGAGCATACCAAAATACCGCGACCAGCGTGCCGGACATTCCTGTTGGGCACGGACCACTAGCTCCCTGTTTGCCCTGTTTGCCAGGCTGGTTCCGGCACTGGCCCGCGCTGACTTTGCGCTGAATCTGCCGACACCGGCTTCCGGCCTGGCTCAGGATATATATGACCTGCACACCCTGATCCTCTGGATTTGCTTCGCGATTGTGCTCGTTGTCTATCTACCGATGGCCATTGCCATTCTCAAACACCGCAAGTCTGCCGACCATCAGCCGGCAAAATTCCACGACAACCTCACTGTAGAAATCATCTGGACCGTCATCCCCATACTGATCCTGCTTGGCATGGCCTGGCCAGCAACGAAGCTGGTGGCGTCGATGAAGGATACCAGCAAGTCGGACCTGACCATCAAGGTTACCGGTTACCAGTGGAAATGGGAATACGAATACCTCGGCGACGACATCCGTTTCATGAGCAATTCCTCAACGCCAAAGGAACAGATCGACGGTGAACAGCCCAAGGGAGAGCACTATCTTCTTGAAGTTGACCGCCCGCTCGTGGTACCTGCCGGGCAGAAGGTTCGCCTGGTGTTGACTTCCAGCGATGTGATTCACGCGTGGTGGGTTCCCGCCTTTGGCGTCAAGCAGGACGCCATACCCGGTTTCATCCGCGACACCTGGTTCAAGGTCGACCAGCCGGGCACTTATCGGGGCCAGTGCGCCGAATTGTGCGGCGTTGGCCACGGCTTCATGCCAGTAGTCGTGGAGGTGGTAAGCCCCGAGAAATTCGCCGTCTGGAAGCAGGAGCAGAAAGCCCTGGTCGCCGCTGCGGCCGCCAACGCGGGCAAGACGTACCAGATGGCTGAGTTGCAATCGCTCGGGGAAAAGGTTTACACCGCGAATTGCGCGGCCTGCCACCAGGCCAACGGCGTGGGAATTCCTGGCGCTTTTCCTGCCCTCAGCGGTTCAAAGATCGCCACCGGCGAAGTTGCGGGACATATCGACATTATTCTCAATGGCAAACCGCCTACGGCCATGGCCGCCTTCGGCAAGCAATTGTCCGATCTTGATATCGCCGCAGTCGTCACCTATGAACGCAATAAATGGGACAACAAGACGGGTGATCTGGTCCAGCCGGCGGACGTCGCCGCCCGGCGCAAGTAAGAAGGAGTCTGAAAATGAATACAACGACTGTTAACGATACCGCTGGTCACCACGATCACGACCACGATCACGCCCCTGCAGGTTTGATGCGCTGGCTGACCAGTACCAACCACAAGGACATCGGTACGCTGTACTTGTGGTTCAGTCTGTTCATGTTCTTCTTCGCTGGCGCCTTGGCCATGCTGATACGTGCCGAACTGTTCCAGCCCGGCCTGCAATATGTCCAGCCCGCCGTCTTCAACCAGCTCACCACGATGCACGGCCTGATCATGATTTTCGGGGCCATCATGCCCTCGCTCGTCGGTTTCGCCAACTGGCAGGTGCCGCTGATGATCGGCGCCCCCGACATGGCTTTCCCACGCCTCAACAACTGGAGTTTCTGGCTGCTGCCGGCGGCAGGCACGCTCCTCATCGCTACATTCTTCGTTCCTGGCGGCGCGATTTCCGGCGGCTGGACAATGTATCCTCCGCTCTACATGCAGGGTGGCATTGCCTATGACATATCCATTCTGGCTGTGCACATCCTGGGCGTCTCGTCGATCATGGGAGCGATCAACATCATCGTCACCATACTCAACATGCGTGCTCCGGGAATGACCTTGATGAAAATGCCCCTGTTCGTCTGGACCTGGCTGATTACGGCCTTCCTGCTGGTGGCCGTTATGCCGGTACTGGCCTGCGCGATCACCATGCTGCTGACAGACCGTAATTTCGGCACGCATTTCTTTGACGCTGCCGGTGGCGGCGACCCGGTCATGTTCCAGCACGTTTTCTGGTTCTTCGGCCACCCCGAGGTGTACATCATGATCCTGCCGGCCTTCGGCATTGTCTCGACCATTCTCCCGACCTTTGCCCGCAAGCCGCTGTTCGGCTATGTATCGATGGTTTATGCGGTGGCCTCGATCGCTTTCCTTTCCTTTATCGTCTGGGCGCACCACATGTTCACCACCGGCATGCCGCTTGGCGGGCAGCTCTTCTTCATGTACACCACTATGCTGATCGCGATTCCCACGGGAATCAAGGTTTTCAACTGGGTAGCGACCCTGTGGCGCGGCTCGATCAGTTTCGAAACACCAATGCTGTTTTCCCTGGCTTTTGTCATCCTGTTTACCATCGGCGGCTTCAGCGGGCTGGTGCTGGCTCTGGTACCCGTGGATATCCAGTTGCAGGACACCTATTACGTGGTGGCCCACTTCCACTACGTACTTTTCTCGGGTTCGGCAATGGCCATCATGGCCGGCGTATATTACTGGCTACCAAAATGGACCGGCCATATGTACGATGAAAAACTGGGCAAGCTGCATTTCTGGCTGACCGCCATTGCCTTCAACATCACTTTCTTCCCGATGCACTTTCTCGGTCTGGCCGGGATGCCGAGGCGCATTCCCGACTATGCGCTGCAGTTCGCCGACTTCAATGCGATTGCCAGCGTTGGCGGCTTGCTTCTTGGTGCCAGTCAACTGCTGTTCCTGTACATTGTGGTTAAATGTGCGCGCGGCGGTGCACCGGCCGGCGACCAGCCATGGGAAGGCGCTGACACCCTGGAGTGGACACTGTCCTCACCACCGCCTTACCACTCGTTCGTCACCCCACCGCTCGTGAAGTAGGCAAGGGAGATCAATCATGCAAACACATACCAACAACGCCTATTACGTACCGCCACCCTCGATCTGGCCGCTGGTTGGCTCGATCGCCCTGCTCACGCTGGCTACCGGCTTTGCTCTTTTGCTCAACAAGACGGCTGCCGGCCCCTATGTCATGGCCCTCGGCGCCGGGATTCTGCTCTTCATGCTGTTCGGCTGGTTCGGCAATGTGATCAGTGAAAGCCTGGCTGGCAAGTATGCGGGTCAGGAAGACGCGTCGTTTCGTTGGGGCATGATGTGGTTCATTTTTTCCGAGGTCATGTTCTTTGCCGGCTTCTTTGGTGCACTTTTCTATGTCCGCAATATCGGGGTGCCGATGCTGGCAGACGCTCAGAGCTTGTGGCCGGGCTTCGCTGCGGCTTGGCCAACAGCCGGTCCGGGCTTGAAAACTGAAATCATGCCGGTTCACGCCTGGGGCATACCGGCGCTCAATACCTTGATCCTTTTGACATCCGGAGTCACCTTGACCTGGGCGCACTGGGGTCTCCAGAAAGGCAAGCAATCTCAGCTCAAGCTGGGGCTGGCAATGACCATCGCCCTGGGCATCCTGTTCATCGGCCTGCAGTGGTATGAATATGTTGTTTTGGATTTCACGCTCCGCGACGGGATCTTCGGCGCCACCTTTTTCATGCTGACCGGTTTCCATGGCTTCCATGTGATCTTGGGTACAGTCATGCTGATTGTCATATTGTTTCGTTCGCTGGCCGGCCACTTCAAGCCAGAACGGCATTTTGCCTTCGAGGCGGTCGCCTGGTACTGGCACTTTGTGGACGTGGTCTGGCTGCTACTGTTCGTTTTTGTCTATATTCTGTAGTTATCAGAAATAAACTTCACTTGAAATGACTCACCGGAGAACCTGTCTTGAGGATGCATAACAGTTATATGATCTTTGTTAGCGCCCTCTTTGCGGTGGTGTTTGTGATCATGATTATTTCACTGGTCAAGCACCGCAAGACTTGCGGTCTTCTGGCTGCAAAGTTCTCCGGGCCGACCGGAACAGTGCAATGGCTATGGGCTCTGGTCCCATTCGTCATCCTGGCCTGCATTGACGTGGCGCTGATCAACCTTCCTGATGATCGCACCTCGTCAGCACCGAAAAAGATTGAACTGGCGGTTGCTCAAGACCTGCCATCCAGCTTGCCGGAAATGGCGAACAACACGCCTGCTACAGGCTCTGAAATCAACAAGGACAAATCAAGCGCAACGAACAGGTCGCAGGCACTCCGATGACACCCGTAGCAAACCTTCCGCCAGAAGAACTGGCCCGTCGCAGTGCAGCCAATCGGCGCGTGGGATTGATTCTCGCCGCCGTTGCCCTGGCCATTTTTCTCCTGACCATGTTTTTTAAGAAACTGAACGATGTCCGTATCCGTCAATACTTCGATGCCCGTGCGTAGCCATCGGCAGTTGCTGATCAAGCTGCTTGCTGTCATCGCCCTTGCTTTCGCTTTCGGATTTGCCCTGGTGCCTCTCTACGATGTATTTTGCCAGGTGACCGGTCTCAATGGCAAAACCGGTGCAAAACCCGGAACTCTTGGCCTTGCAGGCATCAGCAAACCGGTCACGGCGCCGCCTTCGAGCATCGATAGAAGCCGCACTGTGACGGTCGAATTCATGGGCACCGTAATGCCCGGTCTGCCCTGGGAAATGACGCCCCTGACGTCGAGCCTTGACCTGCATCCTGGCGAACTGCAGCAGGCCATGTTTCGCGTGCGTAACCTTTCAGACAAAACAATCGTCGGGCAGGCCATCCCCAGCGTTTCCCCGGGACTGGCTGCACAACACTTTGAGAAACTTGACTGTTTCTGCTTTGCGCAACAAACACTGGCCCCCGGTGAAACGAAGGACATGCCGCTGACCTTCATTGTCAAGCCAGAACTGGACAAGGATATCCGTACGATTACCCTGGCCTATGCATTCTTCATTGTAACCGACACCAATCCGGCAGCGAAAAATCTGGCATCACGCTGATTGAAGTCATTGGAGAATGCTGATGGATACGCGCCGACAGAAGAGGTATTTGAGTAAGCGTCGACACTTCTTTGCCGAGAGCACGGTTTGATGCTGTCGCGGAGTCAACCGGGCGGTATCCGGATTCCTGCTTGTTCTTTACCGGCCCTAGCCGGTGATCAGTCCGAAGCGATAACCAAGCATCAGCAGTACGAAGAGCGCGATCGAAAGACTGATGCGCAAGGTCAGCGCTTTCACTGTACGGTCTCCAGTACCCTGATCCCGGTAGAGAAAGAAAAGTCCGGAAAACAGGCTGCCAATCACGCCAAGCAACATGATCAGGATGATGAGCTTGAACATGGCCGACTCCAGTAAAGTGAACGCCAATTATGCGCGCACCAGCGAGGTGGCGGCAACACCTGCTGCGCAGGAAGAAGCGCCAGAGAAGTCTGCACGTCATTTCAGGCCACGACTGTTGCCGACACTGGCGGCCCTCCTGCTCTTGCCTGTCTTCATTTCTGCCGGACAGTGGCAATGGAACAAGGCCACCATCAAGGGCAACCTGCAAAAGGATCTCGACGCACGTGGTGCCGAACCGACAATACAGATACCAACCACGCTGGTCGACCCGCAATCGCTGCTTTTCCGCAAGATCGTCGCCCGGGGTCACTATGAAGCTCAGTACCAGATATTGATCGACAATCGCATACATCGCGAGCAGGCCGGCTATCACGTCATCACTCCGCTCAGACTCGAAGGCAGTGATGTTCGCTTGCTTGTCAATCGCGGCTGGGTACCGGCGCTTGCCGAGCATCATCTGGTTCCGCAGATCGCAACACCCACCGGGACCGTCGAAGTTACAGGCACGGCTATCGTTCCCACTACACGTTTCATAACCCTCGGAGCAGACGACGTCAGCCGTAAAACCGAATGGCAGAACGTCTGGCAAAACCTCGATCTGGGACGCTTTGGCAAGGCCGTCGACTTTCCGCTACAACCAATTGTCATTGAACTCGACGCCACCAGTACGGCGGGTGGGTTCGTGCGGGAATGGCGTCGTCCCGACGAACGGCTGGAAACTCATCTCGGCTATGCCCTCCAGTGGTGGAGCTTTGCCGCAACCACCGTCGTACTCTGGCTGGTTGTTAACTTCCGCCGCAGATCCTGATTTTCAAACTGCACCAGACTCCATCCATGACTACGGCCATAACACCCCCCAATTCTTCACGCCGGACCCTGCTGTTGCTGGCTGCCTTGTTTATTCTGCCCTTCGTGATCGGTTCCGGACTTTTCTGGCTGGACTGGCGCCCTGGAAAATTCGGCAATCACGGGGAACTTCTGCAGCCGCCCCGCGTATTACCGGCAAGCGGCCTCTACCATGCCGACGGTCGCCCCCTTCCGACCCCGGAATTGCTCGGCAAATGGCTGCTCGTCCTGCCTGTCAAAGGATCATGCAACACCACTTGTCGGAGCAACCTGCAAGGCATGCTTCAAGTCCACGTCGCGCTTAACAAGGAGCAAAACCGCTTGCAGCGTGTCATTATTGTCAGCGATGTTTCAGATTCTGCGAACGATCCGCCGATGCTGGAGTTGCAGCGTCTGTTTCCGGGTCTCCTGGTTGCGGCTGTGCAAGCCGGTGTCGCAGCAGAGGCCTGGCATGGCGCTCTGAATGGCCGAGGCCAGGATGTTTTCATCGTCGACCCGCTCGGAAACGTCATGATGCGCTATGCCGACCCGGCAGACATGCGAGGCGTACTCAAGGATCTTGAACGTCTGTTAAAATATTCATGGATCCGCTGACACTTTAGGAGGTGTTGAATGCCGGCAACTTTAAGAGATCAGGCCAACACCCCGCGTCCGCTCGGGCAACGCCTCGCTGACTTCTTCGAACTGTGCAAACCGCGCGTTAACAGCCTGATCGTGTTCACCGCGATGATCGGCATGTTCCTCTCATCGCCTGACTTTCCACCGCTCGGCCTGTTCCTCGCCGCATCAGCAGGAATTGCTCTGGTTGCCGGTGCAGCGGCGGCAATCAACTGCCTTGTTGAACGAACGGTCGATGCGCGCATGATGCGCACCCGTGCCCGGCCAACCGCACGCGGGAAAGTCTCGGCAACCGAAACCTTGACATTGGCTTCCCTGGTCGGTGGTAGCGGATTATGGCTGCTCTACGCTTGGGTCAATCCCCTGACCATGTGGCTGACGCTCGCCACCTTTCTTGGCTACGCGGTGATCTATACACTCTTGCTCAAACCGGCAACGCCGATGAACATCGTGATCGGCGGCGCCTCAGGCGCCATGCCCCCGTTGCTTGGCTGGGCTGCCATGACCGGTAATGTCGGCCCGGAAGCGCTGGTACTCTTTCTGATCATCTTTATCTGGACACCGCCGCACTTCTGGGCACTGGCCTGCTACCGGCGCGAGGACTACGCCAAGGCTGGCTTGCCGATGCTGCCGGTCACGCACGGAATCAAGCTCACCTGCCTGCACAGCCTGCTCTACGTCGTCATGCTTACCGGTGCCACGGTGCTGCCCTACACCCTCGGCATGAGCGGGCCCTGGTACCTTGCTGTGGTGCTGGTGCTCGATGCGATCTTTCTCGCCTATACCATCGCGCTGTGGCGCAACTACAGCGACGGACTGGCCCGACGCACTTTTCGCTGGTCGATCATTTACCTGACGCTGCTCTTTGCGGCGCTGCTGGCCGACCATTTCATCTGATTGCCGATGCGCCTCTATCGCCCGCTACTCTTACTTGCCACACTGCTCGCCCTGGGCGTGATCTCGCTCGGCGCCTACGTCCGCCTTTCGGACGCCGGGCTCGGCTGCCCCGACTGGCCCGGCTGCTACGGCCACCTGATCGGCGTGCCCGATGCCGCCCACGAGCAGGCTGCCGCGTTGCAGGCCTTCCCCGGCAAGCCGGTCGAGGAACACAAGGCTTGGAAGGAGATGGTGCATCGCTACTTTGCCGGAATCCTCGGCCTGCTTATCGTCTGCATCGCGGTGCTGGCGTGGCGTCACCGCCGTTCTCTGCGCCAGTCGCCATGGCTGCCGACGTTGCTGGTCGGCGTTGTCGGCATGCAGGCATTGCTTGGCATGTGGACCGTCACCCTGCTGCTCAAGCCGGTGATCGTAAGCGCCCACCTGCTCGGCGGCATGACGACGCTGGCCCTGCTCGTCTGGCTTCTGCTGCGCCAGCGGCAACACGGTCCACTCTCGCCAGCAGGCGGACTTCGACTGCCCGCTGCGCTCGCGCTGCTCGCGCTAACCGTACAGATTGCACTCGGCGGCTGGGTAAGCAGTAACTACGCCGCACTGGCCTGCAGCGATTTTCCGACCTGCCTCGGGGTCTGGTTACCCGAGATGGACTTTGCACAGGCTTTCCACATGCACCGCGAACTCGGGCAGAGCGCTGATGGCGCGTTGCTTTCGAACGCCGCGCTGACAGCGATCCACTGGTCACACCGGGTTGGTGCGCTGATCGTGGCGCTGATCGTCAGCCTGCTGGCTTTCATGATGTCAAGCCGGCCTGACTGGCGCACGTGGGGGCTGTTGCTCGGCGCCTTGCTGCTGGTACAGATCGGGCTGGGCATCGCCAACATCCTGCTGTCGTTACCGCTACCGGTCGCCGTCGCCCATAACCTCGTCGCCGCCCTCCTGCTCACTGTTACGCTGGCACTTAACTTCAGGCTTTGGCAAAAAACACGTTAGGCGGCGAGCGCAGCCAGCAGCTTGCCGTGGATGCCGCCAAAACCACCATTGCTCATCACCAGCACCTGGTCGCCCGGTTGTGCGGCAACGACGATACGTTCGACGAGGTCATGCAGATTGTCGGCGACCACCGCCTTCTCGCCCAGCGGCGCCAGTGCCTCGGCGGCGTCCCAGCCAAGGTTGGCAGAATAGCAGAACACCTGATCGGCCTCGGCAAGACTGGCCGGCAACTGCGCCTTCATCACCCCGAGCTTCATGGTATTCGAGCGCGGCTCAAGGACAGCCAGAATACGCGGGGGTCGCAATGCGCTGCCCGCTTCCCCTGAATCGATCTTGCGCCTCAGTCCGGCCACGGTTGTGGCAATCGCCGTCGGATGGTGAGCAAAATCGTCGTAAACGCTGATGCCACGAACCGTTCCGCGCAACTCCATCCGGCGTTTTACGTTCTCGAAGCGCGATAGCGCCAGCAACCCCTTGTCCAGCGGAACACCGACGTGCCGCGCAGCAAGCAGCGCCGCTACGGCGTTGGCACGGTTGTGCTCACCGTTCAAGGCCCAGTGTGTTTCGCCGATTTTTTCTTCGCCGCGCATCAGGCGCAGTGAACCGTCGGCATCGTCGCCTTTGATACGCCATCCGCTGGACTCGTTAAAGCGCTCGACGGGAGTCCAGCAGGCACGTGCGAGCACACGCTCGAGACTGGCTTCCGCGGCGTTGCTGACAAGCAGGCCATTTCTCGGCAAAGTACGTACAAAATGGTGGAATTGCGTCTCGATAGCTGCCAGATCGACGAAGATGTCGGCATGATCGAACTCCAGATTATTCAGGATCGCGGTTCGTGGACGGTAATGAATGAATTTTGAGCGCTTGTCACAAAAGGCCGTGTCGTATTCGTCTGCTTCGATGACGAAGAAAGGTGAATCGCTGATTTCTCCTGACAATCGAGCCGATACGCCGAAATTCATCGGCACTCCGCCAATCAGAAACCCTGGACTCAAGCCCGCATCCTGAAGAATCCAGGCCAGCATCGAGGAAGTTGTTGTTTTTCCATGCGTACCGGCGACCGCCAACACCCAGCGCCCCTGCAAGACATGGTCAGCCAGCCACTGCGGGCCGGAAATATAAGGCAATCCGCGATCGAGTATCTCTTCAAGCAACGGATTGCCGCGTGAAATGGCATTCCCCACCACATAACTATCCGGCTTCAAGGCCATCTGCTCGACACCATAGCCTTCAACAAGGTCAATACCCGCCGCTTCAAGTTGCGTGCTCATCGGCGGATAGACGCCGGTGTCGCACCCGTGACGCGATGCCCTGCGGCGCGAGCCAACTAGGCAATGCCGCCCATGAAAGTGCCACAGATCCCGAGAATATGAATATGCATACAAAAAATCCAAGTTAGAATTGGCTGGTCGAAAAACGAGTGCTCTTGCACACACCGGGAGAATTGTATCCTTGCTGCCCGTTGGAAATGTGGCTAATAGCCGGCACAAGCAAGCTTCGGATAGTTAAACCCCAGGATTAAAACGTCCCGCCCAATGACCCGCACCAACGACAACCCGAACCACGCCCTGCAGCGTACTCTCATTGCCAGTGCGGCGGCCCGTCTGATCGCCGAGGATGGCATCAGCGATTACGCGCTGGCCAAGCGCAAGGCGGCACAACACCTCGGATTTCCGGATAATATTCAATTTCCTGAGAACGCCGAGGTAGAAGCCGAGTTGCGCCTCTATCAGCGCCTGTTCCAGGACGGCGAACAACGCCAACGAGTCACCTGTCTTCGGCAGAAGGCCAGCGAGATAATGACCAGATTACTTGAATTTAACCCCTATCTCACCGGTTCAGTACTTGATGGAACGGCCGCGCGCTACGCTGAAATAGATATCCAGTTGTTCACTGACAGCGCCAAGGATGTTGAAATATTTCTGCTTAACCAACACATCGATTACGAGCACAGCACACCGCGAACTGTACGGGCAGAGGCCGTATTGACTATCCACGAGGAGGATACCGTCACCAATCTGATCATTTACCCCGCGCAAGAAGAACGGGTCGCCTTCAAGACGCGGGACGGCAGGAATCGGCAGCGCGCCCGCCTTGACGCCGTTAACAAACTTTTGATTGCCGGCCGCACGGACTCCCGATGAGAAACAGCAAACTCCTTGTCGTCGGCCTGGTCGGCGCAATGATTGCCCTGGCCGCCGGCGTTTATATCGGAATGGGTGCGCGGATAGAGCGAACGCCCGAACCCTCCATCTCGAACGAAGCCATCGCGCGCCTTTTCGCCACTCACCTGAACGATTCTGAGGGGAAAAAACAAACTTTCACGCAATGGCAGGGAAAAACACTGATCGTCAACTTCTGGGCAACCTGGTGTCCGCCCTGCCGGGAAGAAATGCCGTCATTTTCGCGATTACAAAAGAAATATGCAGCAAATGGCGTTCAATTTGTCGGCATTGCGATCGATACTGCTGAGAACGTCATCAGTTTTTCAAAACACTATCCAGTGAGCTACCCGCTCCTTATTGCCGACCCGGAAGGAGCTGAATTGACCCGACACCTGGGCAATTCGCGCATGGCACTCCCATATACCGTGGTTCTCTCCAGCAACGGGAGGAGGTTTTACTCGCCCGACTGGGTCGCGTTTCCGAGCAGGAACTGGAGACCCTGCTGCAAAAAGTGTTCATCCGGTAAAAAGCAACTACAACAGTCAATTCCAATAGAGGTATGAGTCTGAGCGTTTGGTTTTGACTTTCGAATTTCATATCAAACCGAGGTGGTCTGTGGAGCTTGTGGGCAAAGGGTCGCGCGGTGGGTAAGTCGCGGTTCTTTGCGACTTATCCACGGCAAGCGGCCCGGTTCGCTGGCGGGGTTTTGCCAGCGAATTGTCCACAAATCCACAGACCGGGTTTGGGGTGCTTTTTGTCAGGATGGAGTTCAAGCGGCGGTTTTGGATCGCTTGTTGATGGAAATAAAAAGTCGTTGCCGAGCCTGATTCATCTGCTCGGCGGCCTCGTTGTCCGACACGGCGGTTGCCGTTGCACGCAAGGTGTCGAGCGTGATGCCCGGGCGCAAGAACTCAGTCACTTTTGACACGCTGGCCAGTTTCTCGAAAGGCGTCATGATCAGACGCAAGGGATAGCGCTTGCGTGTCTTGCCCTTCTTGTCCGTGATGGTTTCCGCGAACAGGCAGGGACGGTGGAAATTGACGTACGGATTCAGGTGTTCGGCGCACCAGACATTGACCTCGGCGGCATGGCGCTGAGGGATATGGGCGTAGCCCAGATGCTTGCGGATCACCGCGCCGTTCTTGGTCTCGGCCAGCCCATTGTCGTTGGAATGGCGCGGCCGGGATTTGGTGAATTCGGCGGCCAGTTTGTCGAGCAACTTGGCCACCTTGCGATTGATGTACTCCGAGCCGTTGTCGGCATGAAAGCCCAGAATGCGGAAGGGGAAACCGGCCAGCAGGGCTTCGATGACCGGCAGCAGGTAGGCTTCGCTGATTTTCTCGCAGGTGGCGATCAGTTCCCATTGGGTGACGCAATCGACGGCGTTGATGTGATAGACGCCCTTGATGCCGTCCTGGTCGCCCTGATGCACGCTGTCGATGCGGATGAAACCCGGTCGCCCGTCGGGTGCCGGGGCACGGCGTTCGCCGATGGGGATGCCGGTGGCTCGGGTCTTGGTGAATACGCGTCGGCGCTCGATGTAGCCTCGGCGCTGACGCAGGTTGTACAGGTGGCCGACCGAGATCGTGGACAGCCGTGCATAGCGGGTATCGCCATAGACGGTCAGTGCCCGAGCCATGAGATAACGGGTTGCCGGTCCGGACAGGGTGTTGTGCAGGCTGTCGGTTTCGGCCAGCAGGGCGACGTCGGCTTCGGTAAAGCGGCGTACAAAGCCGTGCTTTGGAGCGCGATAGGCTTTGGCCAGCTTGCCGACACGCCGGTACCCTGCGACCAGTCGCGTCAGTTGCTGCCGGGAGTAGCCTGTCGTTCGCTCCAGGTAGCGCAAAACCAGTCCCTTGTCCGCTCGCCCAAGCCAGCCATAGCCAAATCGCTTGAGCACCGCTTCGATGTGACGGTAGCGTTCGTCGTCCTGTCCGCATCCTTGAAATTCGACCTCCGAAGTCGCCGCTAGAAATCCACGTAACTGGTCCAGCGTTACCAGCTTCTTCTCGTTCATGTCGATCACCATACCCCGAATGATCGATCCTTTTACCCTCGCTCAGACTCATTCCTCGTTGGAAACACGACCCACGGTTCAGACTCATACCATGTTGGAAAAGACTACAACTGGACAACATGCGTTGATATGCGGCAAACTTGCAGGCATGAAGAAGAAAAAAGCCACATCGTCAAGCGAAAAAAATCCCGCAAACCCACCCAAGCTGCTTGTTTTGCATGGGCCGAACCTGAATCTGCTGGGTACGCGCGAGCCGGACTACTACGGACTGGCGACCCTTGCCGAGATCAATCTTGCACTTGCCCGCAGTGCCGCTTCCGCCGGTGTCGAACTTGAATCGTTCCAGAGTAATCACGAGGGCGCCCTCATCGAGCGCGTTCATGCCGCTCGCGAGCAGGGTGTAAGTTACATCATCATCAATCCTGCGGCCTTCACTCACACCAGCATTGCACTGTATGACGCCATGGCGGCCACCGGCATTCCCTTTATCGAAGTTCATCTGTCCAATGTCCATGCCCGCGAATCCTTCCGCCATCATTCGTATTTTTCCAGACTGGCGATTGGCGTCATTACAGGTCTCGGAAGCAAAGGTTATCTGCTGGCGCTGGAATACCTGCTGAGCCAAATCAGCTCGGACTGAGCTTGCGGCAAACTGCCGGGCTGGTCTGCAGCCAGCATTCCCCCATTGGCTAAAACGGTTTCAAGAAGGAGAAAATTCATGGATTTGCGCAAACTCAAAAAACTGATCGATCTGGTCGAGGAATCGGGCATTACCGAACTTGAGGTCAGCGAGGGCGAAGAGAAGGTTCGCATCGCCAAGCACCCGTCTGTTGCTCCCCAGCAAACCTACATGCTTCCGCAAGCCGCACCGGTGGCCGCACCGGCCGTCAGCGCGCCAGCCGCTACGGTCGAGGAAAAATCCGATCTGCCGGAAGGGGAGGTCATCAAGTCACCGATGGTCGGCACTTTCTATCGATCGGCCAGCCCTGACTCCGACCCGTTTGTCGAAATCGGCAGCGTGGTCAAATCGGGCCAGACGCTATGCATCGTCGAGGCCATGAAACTGCTCAACGAAATCGAATCCGACCACGCCGGGACGGTGAAAGCCATTCTGGTCGAGAACGGTCAACCGGTCGAGTACGGCGAACCTCTGTTCATCGTCGGCTAAGGAGAGCGTTTCGCCATGTTCGGAAAAGTCCTCATCGCCAATCGCGGGGAAATTGCTCTTCGCATCCAGCGTGCCTGCCGCGAGATGGGCATCAAGACGGTCGTCGTTCATTCCGAGGTTGATCGCGAAGCCAAATACGTAAAGCTCGCCGACGAATCGGTATGCATAGGCCCGCCCCCATCGAACCTGAGCTACCTGAACATCCCGGCGATCATCTCGGCGGCTGAAGTCACCGACGCTGAAGCCATCCATCCCGGTTACGGCTTTCTCTCGGAGAACGCCGACTTTGCCGAACGGGTCGAGTCTTCGGGCTTCGTATTCATTGGTCCGCGCCCTGAAACAATCCGTCTGATGGGCGACAAGGTGTCGGCCAAGGACGCCATGAAAGCCGCCGGCGTCCCCTGCGTTCCCGGCTCGGAGGGTGTGCTGCCTGAAGATCCGAAAGAAATCGTCAAAACGGCCAAGGCCGTCGGCTACCCGGTGATCATCAAGGCCGCCGGTGGTGGGGGCGGACGTGGCATGCGTGTGGTACATACCGAAGCTGCGCTGCTTAACGCGGTCACCATGACCCGCTCGGAAGCGCAAAACTTTTTCGGCAACCCCAATGTTTATATGGAGAAGTACCTGGTAAATCCTCGCCATGTCGAGATCCAGGTGCTGGCTGACAGTTTCAGGAATGCCGTTTATCTGGGCGAACGCGATTGTTCAATGCAGCGCCGCCACCAGAAGATCATCGAAGAGGCGCCGGCACCCGGAATTCCCGCCCGCCACATCGCGCGCATTGGCGAGCGTTGCGCCGAGGCCTGCCGTCGAATCAATTATCGTGGAGTCGGCACATTCGAATTCCTTTACGAGAATGGCGAATTTTATTTCATTGAAATGAACACGCGCATTCAGGTTGAACATCCGGTAACCGAAATGATCAGCGGTGTTGATCTGGTTCAGGAACAGATTCGTGTCGCTGCCGGCGAGAAACTGCGCTACAGACAACGCAACCTGAGCTTTCGCGGTCATGCCATCGAATGTCGCATTAACGCCGAAGATCCATACACGTTCGTTCCATTTCCCGGCAAGATAACGACCTATCACCCGCCCGGAGGCCCCGGCATCCGAGTTGATTCTCACATCTACCAGGGCTACACCGTACCGCAGCACTATGACTCGATGGTCGCCAAGTTGATCGCTTACGGCGACACGCGCGATCAGGCCATTCGCCGCATGCGCATTGCCCTGTCGGAAATGAGCATCGAGGGCATCAAGACGAACATCGCTCTGCATCAGGAGCTGATGCAGGACGCCAGTTTCATCAAAGGCGGAATCAACATTCACTACCTTGAGAAAAAACTTGCCGCCAGAGGCGAGGTGAAGAAGGACGACTGAGCGGGCTGACCATGTCCTGGCTTTCAATCAGTATCGAAACCGACTGCCGACACGCTGAAGCACTGGCCGATGCCCTGCTTGAGGCCGGCGCCCTTTCGGCCAGCATCGAGGATGCCGATGCCGGAACAGCGAACGAGACGCCACAATTCGGCGAGCCCGGTTCGCTCACCACGCCCGGCTGGGAACGCTCGCGGGTCATTGCCCTGCTTGATTCGGGGACTGACGCCAGCGCGCTGCTCACGCTCTGCGCGCCGAACGCCGGATTTGCGGCATGTCCTGCTTTTACCCAGGAGGACGTTGCCGAACAGAACTGGGTGCAACTCACCCAGTCGCAATTCGACCCGATTCGTGTTTCCGGGCGCTTGTGGATTGTCCCCTCGTGGCACCAGGCCCCCGACCCCGAGGCGATCATTCTGGTACTCGACCCGGGAATGGCTTTCGGTACCGGCTCGCATCCGACCACCCGTCTTTGCCTGGAGTGGCTTGAACGTTCGGTTACCCCCGGCCTCTCCGTTCTTGATTACGGCTGCGGTTCGGGTATTCTGGCCATCGCGGCGGCCAAACTCGGGGCCGCAGACGTTCTTGGCGTTGATATCGATTTACAGGCCGTTAGTGCAGCGACAAGCAATGCAGAACGTAACAATGTCAGCGCTTGCTTCGTCGATTCTGCGCAGGAAATAAAGGGGCAGTTTGATATTGTGGTCGCCAACATCCTCTCCAACCCGCTCCGGGCTCTGGCCCCGGCGATCTGCTCGCACGTTCGTCCCGGAGGAAAACTGGCGCTCTCCGGCATCCTTGCTGAACAAAGCGAAGAACTTCTCGCCACCTATGCGCCGTATCTGGCGCTCAGCGTCGCCGATACGCGCGACGGCTGGGTCTGTCTCGCAGGAATCAAGGCCAGTCGATGAAAACACGCTGCCCCGACTGCCAGACCACTTTCCGGGTCACTCCGGAACAGTTGAAGGCGCGCGCCGGGAAGGTTCGCTGTGGTCAATGCCGGAGCGTGTTCAATGCGCTCGACAGTCTGCTTGACGAAACCAGCTCAAGCATTGCACCCGCCCCGCGCATTACGTCGCCCAGGGTGTTGCCGGAGACTTCTGCCCTTGCGCAAAACCAGCCATCATCCACCCCGGCAAGCCCGCCGGCCGAAAGCGTCCATGATGCCGACACCCTGCCTGAAGGGTCTGTCACGGCAGACGAGATCGAACTGGCCATGGCGATCACCCCTGCAGAAACACCAGTACCTGATGCGCCACCTCTGAGCGAACATGCCGCACAGGAACTGGGCAAGGCAAGCGGGCTTATTCTGCCGCGCGATACAACTGAAATCCCCGGCTACAGCAAGTGGGCCGAAGGCGTCATGGCCGGGTCGCCTGCGCTGCCGGTCGAGAAGGCCGCCCGCTGGCCCTTCGTCCTCGCCGCAGCGCTGCTTGCGCTGGCGCTTGCCGGACAAATCGTTTTCCGTTTCCGTAGCGAAATAGCCACCACCACGCCCAGTCTGCGCCCGCTGCTTGAACTACTCTCCGAGGCGCTTGACGCTGAAGTGCCTTTACCACGCCACGTTGAATTGGTCAGCATAGAAACGTCGGATCTCCAGACCGACCCGGCGCGCGGCAACCTGCTGATTCTGAACGCCACGCTACGCAACCGGGCAAACTACGGGCAAGCCTTTCCTTCGCTCGAACTCTCCCTGACCGATACGCAGGATGTTGCCATTGCGCGCCGTGTTTTCCCACCCGAAGAGTATCTTTCACCGAGCGTAGCGGCCGATCAGCCTTTTGCCGCCAATAGCGATGTAACCGTTCGCCTGTGGATGGAAGCCAGCGACATCGGTGCGACCGGCTATCGCCTTTACGTTTTTTACCCCTGAGCTGCTTTCGAGCCGCCTTTGACTCACGCCGGCCACGCTACGCCATAAGGCGCTGCTGACCGGGTGTTATAATTTTTCCTCTCACTTTTTCAATTCCCCAGAAAACCCTATGTCCACACTCATCTGCGGCTCCATCGCCTACGACAACATCATGGTTTTCCATGATCGTTTCAAGAATCACATCCTCCCGGAGCAGATTCACATTCTGAACGTGGCCTTTCTGGTACCCGAGATGCGCCGTGAGTTCGGCGGTTGCGCGGGTAACATTGCCTACAACCTGAAACTGCTGGGTGGCGACCCGCTGATCATGGCCACCGTCGGCGATGATGCCGACCCTTACCTCGTTCGCCTGGACGACCTGGGTCTCTCGCGCACTCATGTGCGCCGCATCGCCGGCAGCTTCACCGCGCAGGCTTTCATCACCACGGACCTTGACGATAACCAGATCACTGCTTTTCACCCCGGCGCGATGAGTTTTTCTCACCTCAACCGGGTTGCCGATGCCAGGAGCGCCACACTGGGCATCGTCGCTCCCGACGGACGCGACGGAATGCTCCAGCACGCCCATGACCTGGCCGCTGCCGGCACCCCCTTCATCTTCGACCCGGGTCAGGGCCTGCCCATGTTTTCGGGCGATGACCTGATGCAGTTCATGAAGCTTGCCGAGTACGCCTGTTTCAACGACTACGAAGCAAAGCTGTTGTGCGACCGGACCGGCCGCTCGCTTGAGCGACTGGCCAACGAGGTCAAGGCGCTGATCGTTACGCGCGGCGGCGAAGGCTCGCATATTTACACGGGCGGTCAACGCCATGAGATTCCCTGCGTTAAGGCGGATGACGTGGTCGATCCCACCGGTTGCGGCGATGCCTACCGCTCCGGTCTGCTCTACGGGATTGCCAACGGGTGGGAGTGGCTGAAGACCGGGCGACTGGCGGCAGTGATGGGCGCCATCAAGATTGCCCATCGTGGTGGGCAAAACCACCGCGCGAGCCGTGACGAGATTGCTGACCGTTTTGCCAAAGCCTTCGGCAAGGCGCCCTGGTAGGAAGATAACCATGAACGTTCTGAAACTGGTTGCCACCGTGTTGATTTCTCTGGTTCTGGCCGGCTGCGCGAGCAGCAAGTCAGGCGACGTTTATACGCGCGATCAGGCTAGGCGCGAGATGCTGGTGCGAACCGGCGTCGTCGAGAGCGTGCGTGAAGTGACCATGGAAGGCACCAACTCAGGCGCCGGAACCTTGGCTGGTGCAGCCGTTGGCGGTGTGGCCGGCAGCACGGTGGGCGGCGGTAGAGGTCAGATCGTCGGGGCGATCATCGGTGCGCTGCTTGGCGGAATGGCGGGATCAGCGATTGAAGAAAACGCCACGAAAAAAAACGCGCTGGAAATCACCGTCAATCTCGACGGTGGCATGCTGGTCGCAGTGGTTCAGGAAATGGGTGAGATTTTCTATCCGGGGGAGCGGGTTCGTGTCCTGAGCGGGGACGGTTCGACGCGCGTCACCCATTAACCCATGAACAGACCTGGTTAGCCATGAAGTTCATCCCGTCATTCCAGCGTAAGCCGGAATCCAGAAAGCACGTCTGGGAATCTCCTGGATTCCGGCTTGCGCCGGAATGACGGATGTTAAAGATTGCCGTAACATGACATCGCTGTTGGGCAACTGAACTTCATTGCTAATCATGTAAATTGATGACCCAAGTTCGCCCGACGCCTTATCTGATCCGTATTTTCCGTTGCCTGAGACTGGCACTGCACTTTACCTGGATTGCCATCGGCACGGCAATCCTCTACCCCCTGGTCGGCACACAACAAAGAGCACGTTTCAAGCAGCGCTGGTCGCACCAGATACTCAGGATTCTTTCCGTTCGCCTCGAGACGCAGCCGACCGATGCGCCCCCTGGTTGCCTGATTGTTGCCAATCATGTCTCCTGGCTCGATATCTTCGCCATTCATTCCCTGCGGCCGGCGGCCTTCATCTCCAAGGCCGAGGTACGCCAGTGGCCTTTCTTTGGCTGGCTGGGTGAAAAAAACGACACTGTTTTCCTGCGCCGGGGCAGCCGCGGTCACGCCAGGGTAGTCAATGCAGAAATCGATGCCCTGCTAAACGCGGGCATGGATGTCGCCATTTTCCCTGAGGGAACGACAAGCGACGGAACCCATCTGCTCGGTTTTCACGCCGCCTTGCTGCAACCGGCGATCGAGACCGGTCGTCCCGTTCTGCCGCTAGCGCTGTCCTACCACGATGCGCAGGGCAACCTCAGTCTGGCGCCCTCCTTTGCCGGCGAAACAACGATAGGACAGTGTTTTTCCGCGATTCTTGCCAGCCGCTCGCTGACGGTGCGCCTGATTCCGGAACCGGTAATCGTTAGCGTGGGGAAAACCCGGCGTGAATTATCTCAGGCGGCGCGCACCGCCATCGCTAGCCGGCTCGGATTTCCTCTTTCGAACAATCCACCTGAAAGATCACCCGGTCTTCAAGCCGGATAGCCGTCAGCGAACCGCCCCACAGGCAGCCGGAATCAATCGCCAGCAGATTGGGCATCACCTTCAGCCCCAATGCCGACCAGTGACCGGTAATCAGGACGCTGTCCACACTGCGCCGACCCGGCACCTCGAACCAGGGCATGTAACCCTCCGGTGCCTTGCTCACCTCGCCCTTGACCCGGAAGTCCATTACACCGTCGGGCGTGCAGAAGCGCATGCGCGTCATGGCATTGACGATCACGCGCAGACGCGGCCAGCCTTCAAGATCGTTCTGCCATGCAGCGGGTTCGCTTCCCCACATATTGGCCATGAACTTGCGCCACTTACCTCCAGCCAGCGCGGTCTCGACCTCCGCAGCTAACGAACGCGCCTTGCGTACCGTCCATTGCGGCAACAATCCGGCATGCACCATGCAATACTGGCCTTCGATATGGCACAAGGGCTGATGCCGAAGCCAGTCGAGAAGTTCGTCCCGATCCGGCGCGACGAGGATCTCGCCGAATGTGTCGCCCTTGCCCTGCTTGCCGAATCCTTCTGCGCTCATCAGCAGCGAAAGATCATGGTTGCCGAGAACGGTTATCGCTGCTGAACCCAGATGGCGAACGAAACGCAAGGTCTCCAGCGAGCGCGGTCCGCGATTGACCAGGTCGCCCACCAGCCAGAGTCGATCACGCGTCGCATCGAACGCGCAGCGCTCGAGCAAGCGTGTAAATGAATCAAAACAGCCTTGAATGTCACCGATTGCGTAGGTTGCCAAACATCTCTCCAGGATTTTCCGATCGCGTAGAAAGCTGCGCTGCTACACTGGTCGATGATGACATTACCAGCGCCGGATCGGCGTAAAAGGTAGCGCTATTTCAAGGACTCCGCTCGACGCCGGAAACGGTTGCGCATCCATGCTTGCTGAAGTAAAAGGGACGTGGCATGCAAACAAGGGATTCATCGAATGCGGGTAACCTCGATGCAGTGAAGCGATTAAGTTCTGCACGTTGGCTGTTGAACAGCTTGTCGATATCGGTGTCCTGATGTCCTTCGGCGCTACGTGCATCGCAACCGCGGGTGCTGATATGGCCGGAATCATTGCAGTTGGGGAGAATACTCTGGAACATATTTTTTCAACTGCAACTTCACCTCATTCGTAGTCGCGGGGATCGGTTCGTTCAACCAGATCGCTAAACTAAGCTGCCATTCAGTTTCAGGCGCCGTTTCAGCCTGCGCCACACGCAGTTTTGGATGCGGTGTTGGCAGCGTATGCTCACTATCGGTCAGCAACTCTTCAAAAAGCTTCTCTCCCGGGCGCAAGCCGGTGAATTCGATCCGGATTTCGTCCTCTGGAAAGCCTGATAGCCGAATCATGTCACGCGCCAGGTCGGCGATACGTATCGGCTCGCCCATCTCGAGAACGAATATCTCTCCCCCCTGCCCCATCAATCCCGCCTGCATCACCAGTTGTGCCGCCTCCGGTATGAGCATGAAGTAACGAATAATGTCCGGATGCGTGACGGTCACGGGCCCGCCACGGGCGATCTGCTCGCGGAATTTCGGAATGACGGACCCGTTGCTGCCGAGCACATTACCAAAACGAACGGTGATAAAGCGCGTACCCTCCTGTTGCTGCAAGCCGCACAGCACACGCTCGGCTAAGCGCTTAGTGGCTCCCATGACGTTGGTCGGATTGACCGCCTTGTCAGTCGAGATCAGCACCACCTTTTCAACGCCATAACGCTGCGAAACCTCTGCCAGACACTTGGATCCCAGCACATTGTTACGTACCGCCTGCCAGGCATTTTCCCCTTCCATCAGCGGTACATGCTTGTAGGCTGCAGCGTGAAAAACCACCAAGGGTAGGTAACCGGCAAAGACCCGATCAAGAAAACCGGCATCCTTCACATCACCGACAACGCAAGCCATCGGAACCATCGGGGAATGCATCAGGAATTCCTGCTCGATCTGATAGAGCGCAAATTCCGAAAGGTCGATCAACACCAGCAGACGCGGTTTGAACTGGGCAATCTGGCGAACCAGTTCAGAACCGATCGAGCCACCGGCGCCGGTGACCAAAACCACTTTATCCCCGAGCCAGGCGAGCAGCCCGCGATCATCCAGTTGCACGGGCTCACGGCCGAGGAGATCCTCCAGTTGCACCTGGCGAATCTGAGAAATTTCCACCTTGCCGGCCAGCATGTCCTCAAGGCTGGGTACGGTCAGTACCGACAGCCCCGCCTGAACCGCAACCTCCATGGCATGCCGGCGCTGCACCGAAGAGGCCTCTGGCATGGCCACAATCGCTTTCGAAACCGACAATTGCTCAGACCACTTTGGCAGCTCGTCAATCAAACCGAGAATCTTGACCCCCCGCAACTCATGTCCGATACGAGCTGGCTCCCCGCTGAGCAGGCCAACGACGCTCCAGTCGGGAGAATGTGCCATCTCCCGAAGCAAGCGCTCGGCTGCATCACCAGAGCCAAGAACCAGCACCGGTTCACCCTCAACCACCATTCGGCCATAAAGCATCTGGTCTCGCCATCCGCGATAGACGAAACGGCTTCCACCCATCGCCATGATCAGCAGAATTGGATGCAGCACGAGCACTGACCGCGGAACCAGGGGTAGTGCGAGCATGAATGTAGCAACCGTAACAATCAGCGCCGACAGCGCGACAGCCAGAATAATGCGTCGCAGATCCATCAGACTGGCATAGCGCCAGATCCCGCGATAAAGGCCAGACAGCCAATACACGGGCGCATAGATGCATAGAACAATTATCAACGCCCGATTCGCGCCTGTCAGGAAGGGTTCTGGAAGATCCAGGTTGAAGCGCAACCAGTAAGCGCCGTACCAACACAAAGCCAGAGCAACCAGGTCGTGTGTAAATGCAACCAGACGACGGGAGATGAGGGAAGAATCAATCAAGGACAAAGTCATTACCTGACAAATACGCTGTAAGCGTTGAAAGTGACGCTATTTTACGCCAATTAAAACAATGATCAGGGCATGGATGGGGAGCGTCATTGAAACCGGATGTCTCCGCAGGAACGATGGCTGGCGATCTTCGCAACCCAGGCACCCAATCGATCAACGCAGCGTTTTCAGGTAAGCCGGATCAAACTTTCCTGGGCAGTAACCAAAATCGCGCGTCGCGGTGCTGTGGTCAAAGACCAGGTCGGCCTGCATGCGCAAGGCCATGTCGGGTGTGAGGTGAGTGAACTTTGGGTGCAGACGGGCGAGATACACTGCCAACCGATAAATCACGACGGGAACCCGGATAAAGACAGGCCGACGTCCCAGTGTTTCAAATATTCGCCGGACCATGTCAACATAGGCAAGAGTTTCCCCTCCGCTCAAGTTGTAGGCTTTGTTGTAGCTTGCCGGAGCCGCCAGACTTTGCACACAGGCCGTTGCCAGATCGCGTGCATAGACCGGTTGACGACGTCCGCTGGCCGGACCCAGCAAGGGGAAAAAGCCGATTTTGAGAATCAGGCGCGCAATATCAGCCACATTGCGGTCCCCGTCGGCACCGCCATAAATGAGCGTGGGGCGGAAAATCGTCCAAACCATACCCAGGCGCTCGCACTCCGCAACAATATGGTCTTCGGCGGCGATGAGTTTGTCGACGACATCCAGCTCAATGGAACTTGATGATGCCTGCTTGGTAAAACGACTCGTCGAACTGAAGGCAATGACGCGACGTACGCCACGGGCGTGGAATTTTTCAAGCCATCCCGGTAGTAGCCAAAGGCTTGCCGTGTGGATAAGTGCCTGACTTCGATTTCCGGGAGGTCGAGTGTCCTGTCGGCAAGATCGATAAAATGCCAAAAGTCACTGGCTTCGCCTGCGCCTGGATTTCTTCCCAGCGCCCTCACCGTCACACCGTGCTCATGTAGCATCGGTACTAATAGGGAACCGATGATGCTTGTTGCACCCGTAACGAAGATCTCACTTTGCTGGCCTGCCAACATGGCCTATTCAACCCGCCATCGCTGAGCAATTTTCGTCAATTCGGCATCGATCGAAATCGGGGGTTCCCAACCCAGAAGGCGCTGAGACTTCTCAATATCGACCTGCAGGTTATCGCACAGACGCTGAACCATCTCCTTCTTGCCGAACATGTGCCCCATTGCTCTCAGCAAGAACACCGGCACCGGCAGCAGTCTTGAAGGAATACGAAAAGCGGCCGCCGTTTGCCGCAACAAGGCTCTGATCGTCAGGTCTTCACCATCGCTCACGAGGAAAATCTGGTTGACCGCCGCCGGATGGTGCAAGCAAGTGGTAATGAAGTCGACAAGATTGTCGAGTGCAACCATGCTACGCTGGTTGTAAAGCAATCCGAGCGGTAACGGCACGCCTTTCCTTAACCAGTTCATCATCTCATGGAAGTTCGCCTTGACACCTGGTCCATATACCAGTGGGGGCCGGATGATGACGACTTCCAGGCCGGTTTCCCCGGCCACTTGCATCAACGCCTGCTCTGCCTCAAACTTCGACACCGCGTAAGGATCCAGCGGCTGTGGCTCATTGTCGGCAGTAAATGGCTGACCGAAGGGCGTACTCGCCGTTGACCTTGACCGAACTGACGAAAACAAAACGCCGCACGCCGGATCGGGCGGCCTGACGAGCCAGGTTCAGGGTAATCGCCACGTTATCGTGGCGAAATTCAGCCAGCGGATCGGCAGCAGTCTCGTGGATGTGGTGCACGCGCCCGGCCAGATGTACCACGCTGTCGACCCCTGAGAGAGCAGATGCCCAGTTGGTGCTCTCGTCTAGATTTCCCATTTCAAGATATTGCACGCCAGCCTGCTGCCCGACATCGGGATGACTACGGACCGCCCCCCGGACACGATAGCCCCGGGCAGGAAAATCGGCACAAACCGCCTGACCAATAAAACCGTTGGCGCCGGTGACGAGTACTCTTCGGCCTGAGCTTAATGCCGTATCTGGCAAAGAATTCCCAATGATGTGTGGTGCCACCGCTGGCAGTTCGACAGCAGGCTGGCTGCTAAAGACCCCCCCCCATTTGCGCCAATAAAGCCACCCGGACCTGACCGTAACCAGCATGGACTGCAGCGAGCGGTGCGTATCGCGCGCCCACTGGTGCACAACACGGACGGCCGGCACATAAACTACCCGGGCGACCTTGAGCATTCTCCGACCAATATCCGCATCCTCGTAGTGCAGGAAAAAATCCGGGTCAAAGCCCCCGATGGCCTGAAGCGGCGCGGTGCGAAAGAACATGAAACACCCGGTAGGATACTCGATGGGATGAATCGGTTTCTCATAGTCGCAATCGCGCATCTCGAATTTTTCAACGATAGAACTGAACTTCGTCCTTATCCAAAGTGGAGCGAAACTGCGTAGAAACATGATCAGTAGCGTCGGATTGCGTTTGCAAAGGTAATGCCTTTCGCCGTCTTCGCCAAAAACTGCGGGGCATAGTAGCCCGACATCACCGTGATCTTCCATGAAGCTCACAGCCTCAAGCAATGCATCGGCTTTTACAAAGAGGTCGGGATTGATGATCACATGGTAGTCGGATCGGGCATTTTCGATCACTAGATTGTTGCCACGACCATAGCCTACGTTACCCGGCGAGCGCAACAACTGCAGCGACCAGTCTGGTAGCCAAGCCTTGATATCTTCCAGCCAATCGGCCACCTTGTCGTGCACGACGCTATCGTTTGAATTATCAACCAGAGTCAGCCCCAACTCGAGCGCGAAATGCTCTCTGGCGAGTCGCCCGGCGTCCTTCAACGCGAGCAAGGCCCTTTCAACGATCGGCAAGTCAGCCTTGTACAAAACCATCGAAGCACTAATGACCAGTGGTTTCATGTTCGGTCTCTGGTTTATCCGTCACTTGCCGCTCGATGATCGTTGCGGGAACACCTACAGCCACCGCATAGGCTGGAACGTCGCAAAGTACCACCGCGTTGGCGCCGATCCTGGCATGGTCACCGACCGTGATGCGCCCGATCAATTTGGCACCTGCACCCATGAATACATCATTGCCGATGACGGGCCGCTCAGACAAGGTAAAACCCATCTCGGGATCGCTCTTTCCAAGGGTCACGCCTTGCATGATGGTGCAGTTGTCGCCAATTCGCTCCGCGCCTATTACGGTGCCCACAGTATGCGGCAGGAACAGCCCGCCACCGATCTGCACCTGCGGCGATACCTCGATGCCGAAGAAAACGACATTGAGTATCGAAAATATTTTCGCGATGAATCCGAGGTGGTGCACGTGAAAAAATTCCGTGAGGCGCAATAGCACCACCGGCACCATGCGCGGATTGAAACAGGTGACGAGCAACATCAAGCTCGTTACGGTTCCACAGTGCCCCCGCAAGGAGCAATAACGCTCGATATCAGACCTCAATTTTTTCACGGGAGACTTTCCTGTAGGCGAAGAACGCTACACCGCTGACGGCCAGACCGATGACCATACACAACCCTGTCGCAAGCTCCGAGTATACCTGTTGCGGTCCGGCAGACGACACGGCCAGATAGAACAGCGGCAAGGTACCCGCCACAATGAGCGGCCATATATGGCGTCGTCGCATGAGGTGGTTTTTCAGATGCGCATATTCAATAACGAATAAAAGATAAAGAAAGTTCGGCAACACAAAAGCCCAGCTTAGCGCTTCCAGAGACTGGAAGTTGTCGAGCGCATAACGCGTCGTCGCTAGCAGTAAAAGATTGAGGGCCAGATCCGAAAGCAGCAACATACGCGAATTTCTCGTTGCCAGAATCATGGTGCCGTAGACCCAGGAGGCACTCCGGAATATCACCGCTATGACCAGCACCATCAAGACCTGGCCGGAAGCCTGGAACTCTGGGCTATAAAGCAGGTTGATCAGGGGTTCCTTAAACAGTACCAGCGCATGACAGATCAGGATGCTGGCGCCCAATACCAGGTAGACCGTCTTGAGCATGCAGGCCTTCTGGCTTTCGGGGCGGGTTGCGGCCGTCAGTAGCGGCAGATAAATGGCGCTGCAAGCCGTAAGGAACAAGGTGGTGTAGTTGAACGTCAAGGTCCAGCCAGCATCAAACAGGCCTGCAAAAGCCAGTCCTTTGGCTTCGATCATCCACGAGCGAATCAGCAGCAAAGCGACAGTTGTCGACAGCGCCGCAACGAGGTTGGACAGCGCAAAGCGAAGAAAAATGCGAGTCTCCGCCTTCGACAACGCCCCCATTGGCAAGGAAGCCGTGAGTTTGTGCAAGCGCGACACCCCGAATGCGCCCACAAGGTAAGTCACGCCAAAACAGAGCACAAATGACCCAGCCAGAAGTCGTGGATCCGGCGACAGATGCCACCACCAGGCGCCGGCCAGCAGCATCACCAGCACCGCAGGGCCGGTAATTTGCGCCAGAGCCAGACAGGGGTAAGAGCGATAACCGTTGAGCACAGCCAGGGAATAAGTGCCACCCACGTTGAGTAATACGGCCAGCGCCAGCCAGCGCACAGTCGAAACCATTTCCGGCGCATTGGCCGACAAGAGAAATTGCGTCAGCGGTTGCGCTGCAGCAATTATCATCAGAACGACTCCAGCGCCTGACATGCCAATGAGCTGGGCAGCCGTAGAGCGAAACGGCCGGCGTAAAGTCTCGTCATGGCGTTCGGCCAAGCCTTGTACCACTGAATTGGTACCACCGAAAGTGGCGCCCACGGTCGCCGCCTGTGCCATCTGCCTGAGCTGCGAAAACAGCCCGACGCCTTCTGGCCCCATCCAGTAGGCAATCACCTTGAAACTGAGCAGCCACAAGAAAGCCGAGCCAAAAACGCCGGCCATGCTAACCAGAACCCCACTTTTCAGGCTTGAGGAGAATACCTGCATGTGGCAATGGCGGGGCTAGGTGCCCTGCCTGGACACCGGTCGAAAGCGCAGGCGTGTCAGCAAAAAGCCCCACAGGAAATAGGCAAAAATTCCTGGATAGGGTTGCCGTAATGTCACCTTTAAATTGCTATCAACCAACACCATAAATGCCACAAGCCCTACAAGCCACCATGTTTCGGCTGGAAAGGTTTTGCGAAAACACCAAACCTGTTGCATGGTGAATCCGATAAGTGCAATCACGGGCAGCAAGGCTATCAGCCCAAAGTTATAAACTAGATCAATATACCAATTATGGGGACTGGTCCTGACTTCTCTTGGTAGAGGCTTCGCATGTCCGAACACCAGCGTACGGTCGCTCTCAATGATTCCCTTAAAATACATTTTCCAATCAACAAGGCGTTCCGCAAGATTGGCGGGCATTTTCCCTTCAGACGCTAATTGGAAACTTTAACGCGTACTGGCTATCCCAACCATCGCCCTTGACCAGCGCTTTTCCTTCAGACAATTCCAGCGCTTTTCCTTCAGAGAATTCCAGCGCATTTCCTTCAGAGAATTCTAGAAACTCTCCCGCGGACTGCATGCTTTTCACCAGCGCTTTGAACTTACCAACGTACTGCTCATCGATGCAGCTTCTACTCTTGGCACAGTCATAATATAGGCTCATGGTTACGAAGATAATAATAGCTCCGCCGCCAAGTACTAGTAGATCAATGAGTGTTTTTGTTTTGAGTCGATACATTCTCCACAAAAAAAATAGAGCAATAAATCCGCTATAAAGTCCGATCGCCAGAGTGGATGCGCTCGCGATCACGTAAACGCTCATTGATATCGTCAGAAACCGCAACAAAGCCTTGTGCTCATCCCACAAACTTACGATGACCAGGCAGAAAGCCACCACAAAAACAACTGGTACAAATTGAAAGTGCTGGTAAATACTAAACACATAAAGGTGATAGGTCAGCATCCATTTTTGTTGCCACCATCCCAACAAGAGTTGTAAAGGAACCAACAACACCAGCACCCACATGAACGCTCTTGGAATGATGCCCTTCTCATCACTTACCATCTGACCGAAAACCAAAGCCATGGTTGGTAGAAGGAATTGCGCTGCGATAATTAACTTTCGCCTTTCGATATCGAAGCTTTCAGTCGCGAATATCAGAGACAACAAGATGGCGGCTGCAAGCGCAGAGATGAATATAATCGCCAGTGAGGCTTGGCGATAATTTCTGAAAAACACAATCATTCCAAAAACACACGCGCCAATCGAAATTGGTAATGGTAATCTATCGAGCAAGCCGCCTGAGTCAGTGACATTGACTACGTTGTTATATATGCCACCGTTGAATTGAATGAACAGTGGGAAAAGCAAGGTTATGGCAATGAGCCAAAGCATCAAATTTTTGGTTCTGTATTGCATAAAAAAGTAGTTGACCCGTTGATTGTGGCATTAATTCCGTGGCAGTATCTGGCACCCAGCGACTTGACTTTCTCAATCCGCAATACGCTACTTCGGGAAGGCAGGCAAAGAATATCGCATCGGAACCCTTACCCCTAGCGAATACTACAGATGATGTCGTCACCTAGCTGTTCTGCTACTTACCTATCGAATGAGCGGATTACATTTCTTATTCTTTTGTATAAGAAGTAAGTAGCATTCTGATAATTTTTATCTGATAGAAATACATACAATGGGGATAATAATGAATAAAAAGTTTTAATCTTCAGATAGCTTTGTAAATCTGTTTGCTTGCGAACTTCTGTGGATTTTTCAATGGCGGTGTTAAAAAACGATTCGATGGCTTTGACATCTATTTTCTTGGTACCCATTAATCCATAAAAATACAAATCCTTGGTTAAATCATTGACATAAAATCGATGCGAAACGAACCACTTGTCAAGATCGAAATTATTTTCAAAATCGTCGATACCTAAATTCATGTAGTAGCTATTATCACTTGAAGATGTCCCGGGCGATGAATACGGATCGGTTCTAAAAGTACCATGCTCAGGTCGGCCTATCGTTGCGCATGTAAATATCACAATCCCATTGTCGTCTGCCAGATTGATCATGTTAATAAAGGTCTCAATCCAATCTGAATTATGCTCGAATGACTCCACAGATAGAACAATATCGAATTTATGATCACTGACATATAAGTGTCCTTTAGACACGACATCCACGGAAGGTCCAGGAATCAAATCAACTCCAATATATTCCTGTGCATCTTTAAAATTCGACCTGACTGATCCGTTCACATCATAGCTGCCAATTTCAAGAACTCTCGGCCGCTTGTAAAACGGCTCAATGGAGGACATGAAATTATTCAAAAAGGTATTAACTTCTATGTGCGCCAAAATATAAACTCCTGACTTAAATACATCGGACTCACGTCAATTTTGACCAGACAAATGATTTTTAATGTCTGCTCTTCATCTCCAGCCCATCGTTAGTGCGTTATGCCATCGCGCTTTACCACCTTGATTGCCGTTTTCCAGATGATCAGGCAATCAAACCAAAAAGAACGCCGTTGCATGTACTCGACATCCAGCGCAACTTTTTCCGGGATCGGCAGCTCATCTCGACCGTTTATCTGCGCCCAGCCGGTCAAACCTGGCAATAGTTTGTGAACGCCATGTTTCGTACGTAACTCGACAAGGTCATGCTGGTTGTATAGCGCCGGCCGCGGCCCGACAAAACTCATGTCGCCGACGATGATGCTCCACAACTGTGGCAACTCATCCAGACTGGTCTTGCGCAAGAAAGGGCCGATCGGAGTCAGGTAGCTTCCTGCGTTACTCAGCAAGTGGGTAGCAACAGCCGGCGTTTCGATTCGCATACTACGGAACTTTGGCATTTTGAAGATCCTGTTATCCCGGCCAACTCGATCCGACCAGTAAAGTGCCGGACCTTTCGAGGTAGCCCGTACCAGAAAGGCCACACAAATCACTGGCAAAACCAGAATGAACGAGGCAATCAAGGCCAAAGTAAAATCAAGGAATCGCTTCACGTCAATCGCATTTCCGACAAACCTGCCCCCAGCGATACAAGCGCCTGCCAGTCGAGTATCCGATCAATATGCACGACAATACCAGGCAAGTTCCTGCTTGCGCTCTTTAAACCACTTAGCTTTGCTTCCAGCACGTACCTATTAAAACCATCATGATTAGCAATGAAGTTCAACTTCCCCATGATTCTGTCATGTTACAGCACTCTTTTCGGCTCATATCCCTAGGCCAGGCTTCGCGCTCAACCCGGAGAAAGGCAGATTCCAGAATATTAAAAGCCTTTTTGAATTACGGCATTCGCCGGAGTGACAAGCTAATCTGGCTGTCTAATGAAAGAAACTAGTTTAGAGCAATATCGTTGAAGTGCGCCACAAGTTCAGCCACCCGATCCGGCAGATAAAAATTATCCATAAAATATTTGCGACCATTCATGCCAAGGCGAGCACGCTCTGCAGGTTGCATTTCGTAAAGTCTCAGCACCGCTTTCGCCAAGGCCGGGGCATCGCCTGCAGGGCAAGAAAGACCGGCATTCGCCTTGCCTATAATATTAGCTGACTCTCCATTGCTGCTTACGATTATCGGCTTCCCTGCCGCCAGGTAACTTTGCAGTTTGCTCGGAATCGTTGCCGAAAGAGCAGGATCGTCACGCAAGGACATGAGCAACACTGAAGACGATGCATAGATCGAAGCCATTTTATCGGGAGAAACACGCCCTATCATTACGACGTTCGCCAATTTGTTTTCACTAATACTTTTGCTTATGGCCTCAGCCATACTGCCGCTGCCAATCAAATAGAATCTGATGTTCTGAACGTTCTGCACCATTCTGGCGGCCTCGATTATTGTTTCACAAGACTGGGCTGTACCGATGTTGCCTGCGAATAAGATGGAAAAACTTTGACCGACATCTTGAGCCAGAGCAGACTCCTGACCAGCCCCCACTGTTTCCACTGAAACATCTTCCGCCGAATTCGGGAAAAACCGTATTTTTTCCTTAGGGATTTCCATGCTCTCGATCGATCTTCGAAAAGCCTCCGACTGGATCAAAATCGAATCGGAGCAACGGTAGATATGCCCCACAAGCATTCCAACGATGCGCAATAACCACCGATTTTTTACGAACTCTGTCGCCTGCAATGCTTCCGGCCATAAGTCCTGTACCCAGAGTACAAGCGGAACATGTTTAAGCCAGGCGACAAAATCGCCGGTAGCGCTTGCAAAAGTGGAGAAGGCGCATAAACAAACACGATATCGAATTTTTTACCGCGCAAGGCAAATGGTGCAAACAGGTAGCCTGAAATGATGAATGAGAGATAGTTTAACGCCAGCCCTTTGGCCGTTCCAAAACCTCGTTCCTTGAGCGGAACCCGGATTACATCGAACCCTGAAAATTTTTCTCGATACACCCCGCCAGCCTTGTAGCCCGGAAACAATTTACCTTCGGGATAATTCGGCTTGCCTGTCAATACGGTTACTTTGACACCCTGCTCAAACAATGCCCGTGCAACGCTGTTGATGTGGAAGTTCTCAGGCCAGAAATACTGGGTCCAAATCAATACCTTCATCTGAGCACTACAGCCAGGAACTGTTCAGCAGTGCCAATCCGTGCAGCCGGTTCGGACTGGCGCAAAAAGCGTCTAACCGCTCTGGAAATGGAAAGTGGAGAGGAAGGATCGAATGTCTCCGCAGGTTGAATGACATCACGCACGTAGTCTAGCTCGGGTGCAATTATGGGCAATCCCAATTGACTTGCTTCAATCAAGGGCAAACCGAACGATTCGAGGAATGATGTAAAAATCAAAGCAGTTGATGATAGATAGAGGCTGTGAATGTGGTCTTTTGGCACATGTCCGTCATTTACAATATTCAGGCCAAACTGTCGGACATATCTTGCTATTTCACTGGCCAGAAAGGGATACGCATCAGGGCTCACTGTTAGTGTCAGCGTTGGCTTCAATCCTGCTTCAGCGAGCAAACGCCAAGCCTCCAGCAAATTGGCGTGATTCTTGTGAGCTTCTCCACTGGAAACGTATAGGAAATCTGTTCTTTTAGCCGCAGGAATTGAATTTTTAACTAGCAAATCCATATGATCCAGAGGCACAAAAGCTTGTTCGACGATATCGACATCAAGTCCCAAGCACTTTCGCGCGGCGACGGCCATGGAAGAGGTCTGTACAAGATATCTCTTGCCATGCCTTCGCATCCTGCGCACCCAGATTCGTTCTATGAATAATCGAATTCGGGTCACTAACGGGTAAGCTGCGAGCGAACCTGATTCGAGCAGAATTCGATTCTGTACGAACACGGTGACACGCCCACGCAGCACAAATAGCGGTGGCAACCCATGGAAGCACAAGACTGTATCCTCTGAACTGCATTGGCGAAACAGTTGCCACTCAGCGTAAAGGCGCGCGGCAACCGTTTTATTTACCCAGTGAACAACCACCCCTTAAAATAAAACAAAGCTATCCTTAATACGCTGGTCAAGTAGCAGAACATCAAACGATGACGAGCATGCAGTCAATAAACCCTTCAGCAATTCAAGACCGCCTCCAGTATGAATACTCGGGGCGTGTAACAGGACGTGCCTGGCTCTGTTCGCTTGCACTTGGTCAGACCGATTCAGGAAGCTTTATGTCTTGAAGCCGCCAAAGCCCGAGGCATTTGTCCTTGAATCGATTATTGCCCTCTGTACAACCCTCATTGATGAGGCAAATCGGCTCGGGGAAATTGAACGGCGCCAACTTCTTGTTCAGAGGCCTCCAGAACATGTCGCCAAGATCCTCATTCCTCGTCCGATCAGTAAAAGTCGTGGTGAGGAGATACTTCGCTCCACTTCGCTTGAAGTTCGCAATAATCTTTAACGCATCGGCGAACGAGAGATGCACCAAGCAATCTCTTGAGAAAACAAGATCAGCCATCGGCAAATCACCCTCTGCCAGGTTGATGCATTGAAAGGAGACCTTTTCACTTCCAAAATTTTTCTGATTCTTTTCCACCAGTGCTTCCACAATATCCAGTCCGATATAGCGCTCAACGGGCAAATCCACTTCCTTCATCCAGTACCAGTCGCCGCAGGGCGCATCGAGAAACGTCTTTATTCCCAGTTCCTCCACCAGAGCCGGAAGTTCCCTGCGGATAATTGCCGTCTGAACCATGTCTGAGCCTTCACCGGAACGAGACACGCTCCCGCCAAAAATATTTTTCTCATAGACCTCTGTGAACTTTTTCTTGAGTTCCAGATTCCGTACTGATTCGGGGCCTCGCAATTCCCCTAACCCGGTCCCTCTGAGAGCCCGTTTAATTGTCAGCCGAACTGAAGGGGGAATGATTTTTCTAAGTGGTTCAAAAATTGAATACATAACGACGACCTTTGCAAGAATACCAAGCGCCAAGACATTTAATTTGAGAGAGGAGAGTGGAAAGTTCTTCAAGGAGAGACGCATCGCCAACCATCCTGCGCTTAAAAAACCTCGATACCACATGCTTGCAGCGATTTGTGCATAGGCTACTACGGGTTCACGCCGGCTTGAGCGTATTAGCTCATTGTCAGTGAGGTCATGAATGAATCCTGACAACAAGGTGTTGCACTCCGCCAGGGCCAGTCTGGACATCCTGACGCTGCCTTGCTCTGGATGGCTTCGTGCTTTGACCAATCTCTCAGGCAGATGAACAAAACGGAATTTCCCGGCCATTCGAAACCAGAGATCATAATCCTGGGTAGTACGAAGCGATTCATTAAATCTGCCCGTTTCAACGAATGCCCTTTTTGGTATCAATAGCGTACAGCCGTGAAGCAAGTTTTCAGTGGTAAGCCAGTACCTGAATTCCCCAGGCGGAACCCCGCGCAACAAAACCGGAACGGCGTTTTCTTTATCACTCGTAAAGACTTTGTGATCACAATAAAAAATGGTTCGCTCCCTGTCTGTCGATGAAATCAATGACAAGGCTTCGACCTGTCGCGCAACTTTCTTCTTGACATACAGATCGTCATGGCTGAGCCAGGAGAAATACTCGCCGGACATCTCCTCAATGGCCCTGTTCAGTGCGGAAGCTACGCCCCCATTAGACTTTTTGTAATAGCGAATCTGCTCACCATAGGACAATGCAACCCGTTCTGTTTCCCCGGAATCGGTTGATCCATCGTTGATAACCAGAATTTCAATGTTCCTGTACGTTTGCGCCAAAGCACTATCGATAGCCTGATTCAGAAAATCACCACCGTTGAACACGGGAATCACTATCGAGACTTTGGGGTTGAAATCTTCAGCCATTGCGCAATCCATCCAGGAGAAGTCTCATTGCATCAGGTAGCCAACAGCGCCATCCAGACCGAATCAGCATCCTTATCGACCGGTTCTGGAACAGCATCTCGATCGCCCAAGTCACTATTACCTGGAAGCAAAATCACCTCTCCTGCCAAAGACTGGAGTACATATCAATGACCTTTTGTTTGATGAGAAGGCTATCCAGGCGCTCCTGAGCAATCCGCCAGTTAATTGCAGCCGCCTCATTGACCAGAACATCGTCTGACAATGCGGATCTTATCGCCATCTCGATAATATCCGGGTCTTCCGGAGGGACAATCATGCCGCTCACGCCATGCTCGATCCACTCATCCACACACGCCGTACAACTCTGAATAGGGAAGGAACCCATGACCATAGCCTCAAGAAATGAAGTGCTGATTGCATCGCTGATGCTTAACCCGATCGATATCCTGGCCTGTGCATGCAAGGACAATATTTCCTGATGCGGAGTATTGTTCGGGATGATCCTAAGGGGGATACCCGTCTCACCTGAAAACAACTCGGCGGCAATTTCCACATCCGGAGAGGCCAGGTAAATCAAAACCGAGTACCCTCCCAAGACATCCTTGCAACGGCCCAAGGCTCGCAGCCCGACCAGAGAGCGTCCGGCCCAGTTTTGATACCCTTTTAGCATAATAAGTTTGCGGTTCGATACTGGAATATGCTCTCTCACTTTTTCCAGTACTGCCAGGTCAAACCCTCCGGTGTTGGGAAATACCGGCATTGTTGTTCCTCTGAAACCGAACTGCCTTGCCAGCCTGACGTCCCTCTCACACTCACACGAGTAATAGTTGCAATTTGCCAGCACCTCGCTGATCTTCGCCTTGTGTCGCCGCAATCTCCCGAACAGAAAAATATCGCTCCCCCAGTTGGTCACAAGCCATGGTGGAAAGTTTGCCGGAAATTGTTTCTTGACTTCAAGCGTCAAAAATCCGGCTGCCTGAATTTCCAATGAATGCACCATATCCGGGCGAATACTGCGTATTACCTTGAGCAAGCGCCTGCCCCTGAAACCTGGCATGAAACGCTCCAAGACTTGTTGCCTCAGAAACAGTCTTAATTGTTGAGAAAAAGTCGGGCTTGATATCTCTGCACCAAGGATCCCAACTTGTCGCTGGGAAGACTCCACGTTCTGTGCGCTAAGCGCAGCAGCACCGACGGTGAGGCGGGGAGACTTACCTGGCTTTTGCTTGCCAATCCTTACTGCACGAGGAAAGATCGGGGAATGAAAGGTGACCCCTTCCATTTCCGGATGAATGATCACTCCACCGGTACTTGGAAACAGATGTATATCGAAGCCTTGGTCATGAAGCTGTCTGATCCAGCGAACCACATGGATGCTACCCGGCATTGCCACCAGCAAAATGGTTTTTCTCATGGGTTCGCTTGTCATACATCATTGTTCCATTGACGGCCATTGCGAGCCGGATTCAAACAATTGATCCTCGAAACGAGGTCTGAATGCCGATTATTCAAACCCGAGTTCCATTCGCAATGCCATGCACCAGCTCTTTGACTGCAACTGCAACAATCCGGCTATCAACTTCACGATGGATCAGACCGATGTTGTGCTGAACAATCTCATCTACGACACCATTCTGATCCGCGAAGACTCGCACGATCCGGCTGGCCAGTTCAAATGGGTCGCGCGGTGGAGTGCTGTAACCATTCTTGCCATCCGTGACCCATTCGCTAATTTGGGGAATATCCCCCATGATCACAGGAACGCCACATGCCATCGCTTCCAGCATGCAGTTTGGCAGAGAGTCATTTGAGGATATAGATACCATCACATCGGCAGCCTGATAGTAAAGTGGCATATTTTCCCATGGCACATTGCCCACACCCAAAATGTTTGATACTACACCCAGTTCCCTGGCTTGCTTCAGGTGGAAATCCCACACTTCGCGCACATCATCCCGAACCATGAATAGAAACTGCGTATCCGGAAATCGCTTGATCACCTGCGCAGCGGCCTCGATGATAATGTCGCTGTTCAGATATCCTCCCAATCCACGCGGACAGAATACAATCCTGGACTCGGACGGCAACCCCAATTGCTCACGGACTTCCGCCCTGTTCAAATGCGGCTTGAACATTTGTAAATTGACGCCGGGATAGCGGATCAATCTCACTTTTTCTTCGGTTGCTCCATAGCCAAGACAGGCATTCAGCGCGGCTCGCGAATTGACCGTTATCGCTGCAGCTCTCCTGGCACCATGCTGCACGATCTTTCTCTTGAGGGCACGCTCAATTCCTGTCCACTTTGCCCACCACGTCACATCACCGTTCCAGAAGGTGACGATCATCGGTATTTTATTCAGCCAAAAGTAGGATAAGAAGCATGGATACATCAGCGTCTGCAAAAATACGACATCCGGCCGGAAATCGTTGATGTAGCGGCGAATGAGAAAAATATCCCTGACGAAGTTGCTGCATTCAGCAAGTGACGCCCCACCAAAAAAACGCATCGCCAAATAGAGCAGACTTCCAGGCAAGGCAAAGCAGCATCTGGTCATCAGCCGAAGAAGCCTACTTGCCTTTTCATCCGCCTGAAGCACACCGGAAAGATAATAATTGCTGGCATTCTCGAACCCGTAACGAAAAGTCGAAACAACGCCAACCTCAAACGAGTCATCCTCACAAAAAATCCCGATACGCCGGCGCGCATGAATCGAATCGCCCCAGGCGAAAAACAATACCCTGGTCCTGTATTGCGGCACCCGCTTCATTTATCCGCCCGCCGCATGATCACGATCCAGCACCGCGCGGCACCACAGTTCCGTCATCATCAGCAACCACGGTTGCGGCCAACTGCCCTTGCCTGCAAGGAAGGCGTCTTTTAGTCGACCCACCTCCGGCGCATCAAAAAGACCGCGTTTCCTCACTGTCATTGGCGACAACGCGTCATCGAACACCGCCCGGAGAGGGCCCTTCATCCATGCCTCAAAAGGCATGGCAAACCCGCGCTTGGGCTGCCTGTCCATTCCCGGGGGCAACAGTTCGGAACCAATATCAACCAGAATCTTTTTTGTTCCTGTATCGCGATAGCTGGCCGTCTCAGGATTCCGAACCCCGACAAGGCTCCCCAGTTTTGCCGTGCGAGGCAATGAAAGCGCCAGATCGGCCAAAACCGGATCGAGGAAGGGCACCCTGACTTCCAGCGAGTGGGCCATGGATACTGCGTCGATATCGCGCAGGAGCTGATTCTGCGTATACCCCCTGAGGCATAGGGCCGAAACCCGCTCAAGAGGAGCTGCGCCTGGAATTTCATCGGCCAGATCCACATCCAGACCAAGATCGCGCCCGATCAGCGACTCTGCCCGGACTGATGCAGAAAGAAATCTTGCAGCGCCGCACGCACCAAAAATCTGGTAGATGCGGGCGTAACGGGACACGAAGCCATAAGAACCGCGAAGCCTATCGAGCCGCGCTCCGAGACGCCCACGCATCATTTGATCAAACACCGGCCATCGGGCCAGGGAAGCCGCAAGCTTGCCCACCCCTGTTCGCAAGGGGTTACGCAAGTCACTTTCAGCACTGGCGACCATGCTGATAAACCAGGGATAACCCGCGAAAAGCTCATCTCCGCCTGTGCCGGAAATAGCCACCGTTACGGCCTGACGCGCCGCCAGGGAAACAAAGTAGGAATTGACCCCATCCACTGAGGGCTGATCCAGCGCCCCTGCGATAAGGCGGATTCGATCATGCACGTCCTGCCCCTTGACCACCACACGCGCATGATCGGTGCCAATAAATCGGGCTGTATTTTCCGCATCGCCTGATTCATCCATCGACGAACCTTCCGCCTCGAAACCCACGGAAAAGGTCTTGATGCGATGACTGCTGTTGCGCGCCATAAGGGCCACCAGCAAGGATGAATCCACGCCGCCGCTCAAAAACGCACCCAACTGGACATCGCTCACCATTTGCAGGCGCACACTTTCCTCAAGGCTGTCGCGTACCAAGGTAACGAGTTCCGGGTAAGGCAACTGCGCTACCTCGGCGCGCCGTCCAATATCCAGCCGCCAGAATCGTTCAATTCGCTCGCCACCGTTCTCCAGGATAAGGCAATGCCCCGGCAGAAGCATCTTCACTCCGCTGATCATGGTGCGTGGCTGAATGACCGAGCCGAATGTCAGGAGAATGCGAAGAGCTTCAGAATCCGCCCGACGTTCGACCAGGCCGCTCGCCAAAATGGACTTCAGCTCGGAGGCAAAGAAAATTCTTCCCGCTACGGCAGTAAAGCAAGGGTTTGATGCCCAGTTGGTCGCGCGCCAACAACAGTCTTTCCCGCCCGGAACCCCTGCGTTTGTCATAGATTGCCAAAGCAAACATTCCACGCATGCGGAGCAGAAAATCATCGCCGTACTCCTCATACATGCGCAGCACGACTTCGGTATCCGAATGGGAGTTGAAGTGGTGGCCCTTCACTTCAAGTACGGAACGCTCTTCCCTGAAATTATAAGTTTCGCCGTTGTAGACAATCCAGACTGAAGCGTCATGGTTGTGCATCGGCTGGTGGCCAGCGGAAGTTATATCGATAACGGCGAGCCGCGCCATTCCCAGCGCCATGCCCTCATCAAGATGAATCCCGCTATCATCCGGGCCGCGATGGTGCATGGCAGCCACCATCGCCTTGATGCTTCCGGGGGATGAAATACCCGATATGCCTGCGATTCCGCACATCAACCAGGCCCGGTTAAAATAGTTGACTGTTCAAGGATTTGCCCTGTCATGACCTGTTTCCTGGCGCGCACTTCAACACCGTTTCCTGCATAGCAGGTTTCAATGCTTTCCATTCCGCACTTTGCCAGATGTTCACCAAGTTCAGCAGCGCTTCGGAGATGCTTGTAATAATCCGTCAAGGTATCGTGCGTATCCAGTGTCGCCCATACCTTCAGCAATCGCGGTCCAAGTTGCGGGTAGGCATCGTGATAATCAACGACCGGTGATAAGCGAAGAAATAGATGGCGTATTCGACCAAAACCCGGCAGCTTTCGTCCCGCCCAGAACAGCCGGTGGAAAGGCCACAATAAGGCAGTGAGCACCTTGCAGAAAGGCAAGGCAATTTTCCCCCGGCAACTTAAGCAACAATGAGCGCAAGAGACGACGTGATGGTGTATCGGGATAGCCATAAGTATAGTGATCAATGACAAGCAGCCTCCCGGCTTTAGCTGTTTGCACAAGGCATCGATGGTCTGCTCCGGGTTGGGAGTGTGTTGAATTACACCAATGCAGATGACAATATCGAATTGTTCCGGCGCGAAAGGGAGTTCAAGGATGCTCGCCTGACATACCGAATAATTCGGGTATGAACTACAGTTCTTGTAATTTGCCTCAACCGCTGTCGACAGATCGACCGCATTCAGATGGGCACCAGCCCCTAGCAACAACTCGGTGAAACGCCCGGCTCCACAGCCAGCCTCAAGTACTTTTTTATCCTTTACCACATCCAGCGAACCACCCAGCAAGCGTGTCAGGCGATCCTTGAAATCGACAATCCAGTATAGGAATCAAGCTGTGTTGTGCGGTACTGATTCCATTGTAGCCCAAATGAGGAGGCGTAATTATCAACAGGGACAAAGCGGGGAATACCACCTTTGATCGGGAATGCGCAGCCCGCCGAGCAGAAATAATTTGTTTCTAATCCCGAAGGCTCTAGGGTAAGCCCATGCTGGGCGCAACAAAACCTTACGTTATCGATTAACATCCAGTTACCATAAAATTTTTAGCCAATTAGCAAGACCTCACGGTAAAGACCATCCCACAGCAGCCATATGAGAACAACTCAGCCAATTGAATTTGCTTGTTGGTCTCCAACCATTCCCTGCATGCTCTTTGCTCACCAAAATCAGGATGATTGCGAAAACATCGCCAGTCGTCGAAAACGATCACAGTACCAACCACAAGATACGGGGTAATGAAGTCCAGAACAGGGACAGTAGATTCATACAGGTCACAATCAATCCAGGCCATGGCAATTCTCTTGATCGCATATTCCTGAGCATGTTGAGGTGTCAAGGTTTCGCTAAACCACCCCTTGACCATCGTCACTTTACCTAGATCAACACCTTTTGCATGAATGCTCCGTGTAAACTCTTCTTTCGAACAGGAAAACTCCTTTTCATGAAAATTACCCGCATACCCATTCGCGCTATCCAGCCCCTGTGGTTTGGGTAAACCTTCAAATGAATCAAAAGCCCAGAATTTCATATCCTTGAAATGAGGTGAGATCCATTGAAAGGCATGGCTGAAAGTAGCTCCCTGATAAACACCGAACTCAAGATAATCCCCATCCAGCCCAGCACTAACAAGGTATTCGGCACATTGCTCCACGGCATAAAATCTGCGATTGAAAGATCTATATTCAAGGGTATTGAGCCTTGAATATAGATCCGCAAGAAACAACCTGCCGATGCGACTGGTTAACCTTTTTATCAGATTTATCACCTTGATTCCTCGAGCTGCATAATTACTTGTTCAAATTCTCGACTGAAACCAAGAGAACAACAACATAATCTATCGGCAAATATTTACAGCATTAAGTGAATTTCACTCATAAACTCGCAAATCACAAAGCACGATTTTCCGGGAAACATGCTTACTTGAATATTATTTTTCTGTCGATACCCTTGGTTTCAAAGCATGAAGGGTTATCGCAGCCTGCGATTCAGCGTGAGGGCCTAGCTTTTCCAGTATGATTTTCGCCCCCAGTACGGGATTGCAATACTTTTCAACATACAGGCGCGATTGCTTGCCGATGCTCTCCCGCAAAGCACGGTTAGTTGCCAACTTCAATAACTGGTTACGTACATCTTCAGCTGTGATTGCATGGCAAATTGGGGGTTCCTCCCCCAAGGCCTTGCGGAAAACCGCCGGGCTCCCATTGGCAATTACCGGCCTGCCAACAGCCAATGCATCCAGAGCCCCCATACCAATGCTCCCCTGGCCGAAATGATCGGTAACGACATCAGCATTTTTGTACTCATCATAAAGCTTGCTGTGATCCATTTCCTCCAGCCAGGTTACGTAGGGTACGAGCCCCTCTTCGTCAATGAGTTGCCTCGTCATTTCAAGATCGGCGCCTTTTTTCACCAGGCGTATTTCAATCGGAATCCGGCTCTCACGAACAAACAAACCCAGCCCTCGGATAAGCACATCGGTGCCTTTGTAATCAAGCTCACAGAGAAAGGGAACGGATGACTTCCTCCATGTAATCCTGGCAACGTTGAAAAGGCGCAGGGTCCTGTTTTCCGGATAAGCAGCATATGCATATCGCATTTCGGCCGGAAAAAAGAATACTCGCCGGTCCCGATCGACTTCAAGTTCCGTCAATATCCGGTCTGCATTGGGTAGCATGCCTGCAGGAAAATAATGCACTCCGACAGCGTGTCGAATTGCATCTCTTTGCTCCCCGATCTTATGCAGCAAGTGCACTTTTAATTCTCTCTGACTACGCCGTTGTTTCCAGAACCTGATTTTTTTCAGCAAGCCCACGGGTGCTGCCCAGCCACCGGTAGCGAAATCTGCATAGCGAAAATCCGCCAGTACTTCAACATCGGTTCCCGTCAGGAGCGCAAATGCAGGCTTCTTTAGTGCCCCCCAAAGAGAGAGGCCGAATTCGTTCAAGACCAGCGCATCGCAGTCGCTCAGTGCCTTAACGACCTTTTCGATTTTCAATAGATCAGGCGGGTATTGCCACAGATCGAGGGGACTGCAATCAACGACCCAGGAGGGATACGGCAGGGTGATATCTTTATAGCGGCTTTCAGGCCTGTTAATGCGATGCGGACTATCAATGACAAATACCACCTCGTGCCCCAAACTTTTGAATCGCCCGAGCCATCAGGAATGGTCCATTGCCGGCATTGCCCAAAAAACCGATTTTCATGGATTACTATTCACTCTCTGCTAATTACTTCATCAATCTTGTAAAGACAATTGAATAAACAGCGCTGTTCCCATCACAAAAGCAGCGGCGATTCTGGAACGATTATTTTCCAGAAACTCGTCCCCAACGCGTCGAGGCCCGTCACCGTAAGGCCAGATATAGTCATCAATGATGATCCAGCCACCACCGACCACAAATTTCCCCCACGACTCAACATCTGCCTTTGCGGCTTCGTAGGCGTGGTTGCCGTCGATATGAAGAATTGCAATTTCTCCAGCGTATTCAGTATGTCCAAAGATCTCCGTGCATGCTGACCGGTTTTCGCCGTAGTACGCTGCCCCTTCAACGGAGGTCATGCGCAGGTAATTCATGTGGTTGGCGTTAAAAGGAAGCAGGCCGATTTGAAATACTGTCAGCGCTTCGTCAGCAGAAACCTGTCGTGACCCACTGTCGACCATTTCCTCGTTCTGAATCAAATGTTCGTTTGCCCATGGATCGACGCACAGAAGCTTGCCTATTTCGTAACAGCGCGCAAGCCAGGCCAGGATAAAAGCGGATTTCCCCCACCAACTGCCGATTTCGACAATGTCGCCACTCACTGAATAGCGCGAGGTGTCGAACAATGCGCTGAATTTGTCATCGTCACACATACCGGGAATTAAATCCGTATAGCGGCACAGTGAGGCGACTTCGACTCTTGAAAGCTGTCGTCGAGGTTGAATATCCGACATCAGCGGAAGTTGATTGGCCATGAGATATTCTGCTTCGGATAGCGCAGCGCGGTACCCGCTTAACACTTCATCAACCGGTGACGCATTCACCAACACGACCCCCGGAATCAGTTTACCAAGGATTTGGCTCAAATGATTCCAGACGACGATATTGGGCGTGTAAATCTCACCAATATCAAACTCAATTAGGGCATGCCTGAGCGCCTGGTCAAATCCGGGATCAGTAACATAAGGTAGATGCACCCATGCCGGATATTTTTCACGCGAGGCATCATAGCCAAGCGACGATGAACCGATAACGGATTTTCCCTCCTTGATGCTCTTCTGCAGGAAGTCCAGAGCACGCGGCATGCCGGCGGGAAAGATCAGAACGGGCTTATTCATGATGGCAAATTCCCAGGCTCATTGCTTACCACGCTCACACATCAGGAAGATGCTCGAACACAGATCCGGGTACTGCTGCCCCAGTTTGTAGCAACCGTCCAGATATTCCCTGGAAATAATATCCGTCTGCAGCAATCGGTCCCATTGAAAATTCGCTAGTGCCTTGAAGAAAATTCCGGACCGGTGAACCACCGTCAGCCCGGCTTCGACGGCATCTCTCTCCAAGGTATCCAGGGTGTAGGTACGACGGTGGCCATGTTCCGCCTCGGCGGCAGTGACGGCTACGTTATGCGAGATCAAGCCCATCTTGACGGCGATCTGTCGGGATGGCGCATTGGCATTCGGACACACCAGGAAGAAGCGCCCGCCCTCTGCCAGCCATTCGTCGTTGACACGTTTCAGCACATTTACCGGGCTGTCGATATGCTCCAGCACATGCGACAGCACAATATTGTCGTAGCGTTCCGGCAGCGCGGCGGTCTCGAACAGCGAATGGATGAACTTGACCTTGTTGCCGAGCAAGCGCTTCGCCTTCTCGATCGCCAGGTCAGAGGCCTCCACGCAGGTGACGTCATCGAAGTAGTCCATAAAGCGCCGGGTAAACTGGCCTGTGTAGCTACCCAGTTCAAGCAGGCTTCCCTTCCTGAAGAAGGGCCCGAACGAGCGGATCATGTAGGGATGCATCACGTCGAAATCGAAGCTGTAGGCATACTTCTCGCTAGCCAAGTTATCCGAGTCGTTCATTTCGTGGTTGTAGTTTCTTGGTTTCAATTTTCTATTCTCCATTCGGAATTCTCCTCGCGAGTTCATGTTTCCAGCACGGCCAGGCCAAAGCCCGCACGACCGAACTCGTTACCGTTGTATAGCATGTAAGCTTTGCCATCCAAGAAAAACACGTGCGGGTAGCACTGCATTTTCGAATCCCAGCCCTCTTCGGAAACATCGATGCCTGCCAGACTGTCGTCGCGGACCCAGTCGACCAGATCGAACGAATAGGCATAGCCGATCCGGTAGGCGTTACTGCTCTGGTTCCTGAAACCATGCGCCTGACGATAGCAGAAGTACATGTGGTACAGGCCGTTCAGACAAATCACCGTTGGCAGCGCCTGGCATTCATCGGCATTCAAGCGGTCACTGATTATCTGCCGCCCGTCCCGCTGCCAGTTGATTGCGTCAGTTGAGGTAGCATGAGCGATCTTGTAAACGCGATCCGGCGGCTCCGACTCGGTGAATTTTTGCCACTTGGTCCCGAAGATGTACCACATGTGATAGCGGGTGCCATAACGTGCGACAAAAGCATCGGCAACAAGAAACGGCTCCTTCAGCGAAGCCGAGAGCAGCGGCCCTTTGCCATGCCGCTTGAAGGTCAGGCCATCGTCGTAGCTAACCGCCAGCCCTACGGAGGCATCTGCAGATACCGACACTTTTCGGTTCCAGCCGGTAGTGTAGGCCAGAATCCGGTCGACATCCCGTACTACGTTGAAAGGAAAAATACCGTGTTCGTCAAAACATCCAAGTTCGCCCAGTTCGATAACCTGCTGGGTTGACACTCCGATGATCTGGCGCATGTCCCGTTCGAAATCGACAAACGCAACGTGGCTCAGATATTTTCCAACGCTGTCTCGTTCCCGCGTCGAGAAATATACCCGTACCCTATCTTTCAAGACCAGCGTCTGGGGGGATTGTGCGAATTCGACACATCGACTGGGCAGCGTATGCTCGGTAGGATCGAAAATCTTGCCCAGCTTCAACCACTTCATTTCTTCCCCCACTCGGCAGATTCCTCAAGTATCGCCAAGCCGAAACCTGCGCGCCCCATTTCGTTGCCCTGGTAGAGCATGTAGGTTTCACCATCCAACATGAACACGTGGGGATAATTGACCATCTCGGAATCCCATCCGGTCTCCGATAATCCGATGTCGACGAGATCGTCATTCCTGAGCCAGTTGACCATGTCTTCGGAATAAGCGTAGCCAATCCGGTAGCCTCCCTCCCGGCTCTTGTAATTGTGGATGTCGCGATACGAAAAGAACATATGATACTTGCCATCGCGATGGGTCACGTCCGGGCAGGCCTGGCATTCGTGCTGACTCAGCTTGTCCATTATCAGGTCTTTACCGTGCTTGACCCAGTTTATGCCGTCGGACGATGAGGCCATGCGAATCTTGTAAACCGGCTCCGGCTTGCTGCTTGTTCTGAGCCACTCCTTGCCCGCGACATACCAGAGATGCCAGCAGTCATTGAATTTACGTATGCGCGGACTGCCCAGAAGGAAAGGCTCGTCCGGACTGTAAGAGAGGACCGGGCCATCGCCCAGTCGTTGGAATGATTGCCCCTCGTCGCAACTGATCGCCAGCCCGATTGCGGCATTGAACGGCACTGACTCGCACCGAGTCCAGCCTGCATAGTAAGCGCGTATCTCAAAGCGCCATCACGAATCACTGACACGGGATAAGTGCCGAATTCATCGAACGTGCCGTATTTTCCCAAAGCCAGTACCGGTTGCTCACATACTCGCAGGATGTTGCGCAAATTGCTGCGTTCGAGGTCTATGAACGAGATGTAACTCAGGTACTGCCCATCCAAGCCGGGAGCCGGACGGGAGCAGAAATAGACCCTGACGTACTTTTCCTCTATCAGCACCGAAGGGGATTGCGCGAATTCGTGCATCCAACTTTTGGTTATCAAATCTTTGGGATCGAAGATCTTGCCGATTTTTTTCCATTTAAACATGTGGCACACCTATCTAATACTGGCGCCACCCACGAGGGGCAGGCACGATGATTCGCTCAGTCCCCAAGCCGCCTCAAGTTACGCGCACCCGTTTTCAGCCCGCCGTAGTAATAATCGCTGAAGCCAGCCGCTTCCATCAGATCGAAAACCTTTTGCATATCGTATTCAACCCGGTGCAATGTGAATTTTCCATCGTCGTAAACGGCAAAGGCCGCGCGCGGATCACCATCTCTGGGCTGCCCCACCGATCCTGGATTGCAATAGACCTTGTCGTCAAAACGCCGGACAGTCTGAATGTGTGTATGGCCTGAAACGAAAACGGCACCAAGAACCCGCTCGAAATAGTCGGGTGAAGGTTTCAGGTATTCATCAATAGGGTCCGCCCAGCCACCATGCACCATCTGAATCTCGCCAATGCGCATTTGCACTGGAAATGTTCTAAGCCAATCCACATGGTCGGCATCGATGATTTTGCGCTGATACACAAGGCAGTCGTTCACACTCCGCGATCGAGGGCAAAACCACCACCAGCCATATACCAGTCATGGTTTCCCATCACGCAGGGAATGTTCCGCTCGCGTAGTTCTCGGCAGCATTCGTTGACTTGTGAGTAATAGCCCACAACATCGCCTGCGCAATACACGCGGGAGATGCCCAGGCTGTCCAGTTCAGCCAGCACGGCTTTTAGCGCCTCGTAGTTGCCGTGGATGTCAGAGATAAATGCCATTTTCATAGAATATATGCTCGTCGGTGTAGCGAACAGCCTTACCACGCCGGATGGCCGGCTGCGCAGGGGTCCGGTGTTTGAGAAAAAAATCGACCGCCATTAAGCTTTCGTTATATCCGAAAGCCGTCCGTATGGAAGTGGAAGAGGAAATTCTGGGGTTGATCTCCAGCAACTTCAACCCGTCGCCGCACATTCTGAACTGAAAATTCGTTGGCCCCAGCGGGCGAAAACGGTGGCTCAACTCGAGTATTGTTTCGGTGAAATCCCCTGAATCGACCACTTCCGCCCTGTCCGTAAAGCCGTCGCGCGACAGCTTGCGCCTGAGTGTCATGCAGGCGAAATAGCCGCCACGTCCGTCGCAAAACGCCGAGCTTAGCTCTCTTCCTCATCGTTGCCCACGATGGGTTGCGCCATCAGAATCGGGCCTATCTCCGGCTTGTGCTTCGTGAAAGTTTCCAGACCATCCACCCGGACGATGCCCTGGAACCGAATCCCCGGCGGGGCTTGAGCAGAAACGGTAGACCGAATTTCTCCTTCAGCGCCTCGAAATTCTGCTCCAGCGAACTGTCGATAGCGCAGCGCATCCCGTCTTCCTTCAGACGCTGGTGGAACTCCCATTTATCCTTGCACAAGCCAATCAGCTCGGGAACATTGAGTAACGGCATGGCGCCTTCCCTTTCGATCTCAGGCACGTGCTCGACCCAGGTATACATGTCGATCTCGATACCGGGAATCAGCATGTCGATGCGATGCTGGCGGATAGTTGCCTCTAGCCAGTTGATGTAGCCTGCCTCGCTGGTCGGTGGTGCCGACTCGAATACGTCGCAAAACGCAGGGGCCACCGAGTCGTCGTGGATCGAAGTTCCCACGAGAAATAGATCCTCCCCCGACTTCCGCAGTGAGCGCAGGACGCCGTAGCCGACGATTCCACTGGCACCTGAAACCAGAATTCGTTTCATTGATTCGCCCTGCGGCGGGCGACTTCCTTTTCAATTCCAATTGCGAGTGAAATTCGGGGAAAGTAGCCGATCCGGCAATACAAATCAACGTCCGGCGCAAAAGCGTTGTCTGGAATATCGGTCTTGTCCGTTGCAAAACGAATGTTGCTGGTACTGCCGAAAGCGGCGATCGCTTCCGCTGCGATTTCGGAATAATGGACGTTGATCGGGTTCGGGCAGGCATAAAGTCCTTCAATGCGTTGCTTCACTACCCTCGAAATGATTTCGGCCACATCTTCGGCGTGAATCAGGTTGCGCTGTGCATCGTTCGCCCCGTAGAACACAATATCCTCATTGTTTTCCGCCTTGTCTAAGATCGCATACAGAAAAGGCTGGTGTTTTCGAAAGGATTCTCCAACGCCATAAATCTGCGATGGACGTAGTATGGTCAGCGGTAAATTGAAACTCGCACAGTATAGCCGGCTGACCTCTTCTGCATGGCGCTTGGAAAGGCCGTAGCTGCCGTAGAATGGAGAGCTTTCGTCCAAGCCAGCAAGAATGCTGGACACCAGTATAAGATGCCCAACTCGGGCTCTGGTGCAGGCATGGCAGAGACGCAATGTGCCCAGTACGTTCACCTGCTCTGCGCCATGCATCCCGACGAAGTCTTTTTCCGCCGAATTGAGCTGCGAGGTTGATGACGAAGTCACGCCCCTCGGGCAGGTGAAATTGTTCGCCCGGCCAAGTCAGGTCAAGCGGTACGTCGCAGCCAGTCCGCCCCGCTGTTAACACATCGGCAACCGGCGTCAGCGTGGGCAACATTACCTGCGCAAGGGACGATCTGCCACCTACAATCAATATCTTCATTGGATTGCGCCCTGATTCGTCAGTCAATGCTCCGATATTTCGGCCAGAATGCCGCACGAGAGTTCCGGGTAATCTACGCCGACTTCACATAGCGCGTTGATTACCTTCCGGTCCAACTGCAGGGAAACGATCTGGCTGGTCGTGAATGGTTTCAGGTAGATGCCTTCCAGCCTGTCAATGCCGTAGCCCGCCTTTTCCACCTCATCGGACAAACTCGCGACGGTGTAATAGCGTTTGTGTCCGAGAAGATGATCGTTCTCAGAAAGGATGGTCATGTCGGCCAGCATACCGGCCAGATACCCCAGTCTGCGGTTCAGCACTTCGGCATTAGGTACTGCCAGAAAAATTTTTCCTTCCGGTGCAAGCAACGTCCGGTAGCGGCGCAAAATCTGCAGCGGGTCATCCACGTGCTCGAGGATGAAACCCATAACGATCACATCAAATTTCTCGTCTGTTGAAAATTCTTCGAAATACGTCTCCACGATCTGCGCCCGGCAGTCGGGATATTTCTCGTGGAAATTCTGGATCACTGCCGGTGAGCCTTCAAGCACCACGTGCCGGTCAAAACTGCTGGCAAACAAGTTGGCGGTGACCCCGTGGCCCAGCCCCAGCTCCAGCAGTGATCCTCCGCCCCCGGCGTGTTGAAGCACTCTTTTCGGATACCATGACAATAGTATCTCGTTGTCGAAATCGTACAGATTTTCGCCCTGATATGCTGCCAGATGCGTGTCCAGCGTATTACCCATAAATCCACCCTTCACGTAACTGCTCCCGATCTACTACGTCAAACCAGTTCATAGCATTCATTAACATAGACGCCAACCTGTTCCGGGGAGTTGAACATCATCACGTCGATGATCGACAGCCAGGGCACGAACGCGTCGCCAAGCTGGGCGTACTCGAATGGCCTGGATTGAATGAATTTCAATTCAATCTCTTTCCCCCCGAACGTTTCGTTCGAATACAATTCCCGGCCACCTATAGCATTGACATAGGTACTCGCCCCGACCGCTTCGCACAAAGCGAGGACCTTGTCCTGATTCTTCAGTTCATGGTCAATGGCGATATCGGAAGAAATCCTGATCTCCGTCGCAATGCCCAAATGTGTGCAGGTCTTGACGATGGAGTTATGCAGGAAGCTGAACAGGTTCGTATCGTAAAAATACGGCGCGCGCCGGTATGCCGCCTTGAATTGGTTCAACATTTTGTCGCGCTTGAAACCCACCGCCAACTCCCGTTCGCAAACGTCCAGATAGTCCGAATCATTTTTCAACGGCAGCGTGAACATCACATCCTTACCGTTCTGCAACATGCGGTTGCGATTGATCCATCCCTTCTTCGTGTATTTGATCTTGTCATATACAACAAATTGATCTACGGCTGCAATCAGTTGGAAGTAGCCGATATACGGGAAGAAGTACGGCTGCATGATGGCTAGCCTCATCCGTCCTCCGCAAATTTTCTCTTTTGCTCCATGTCCACTTTTTATTGAGCAGTAATAAAGTGGATAATTTCGTCGACTATCGACATATCCAGATCAGGATAGATCGGCAGACAGAGAACCTGCTGTGCCGCAGTTGTTGCCACAGGAAGATTCTCCCTGTGGGCTGAAGGCAGACCGCGATACATGGAAAACTCCGAGATCAGAGGATAAAAATAGCGGCGTGGATGGATATTTTTTTCTTTTAGCTTCTGGTAAAGATCGTCCCGACTGATTGGGTAGTCTTCTCCCACCAGAATCGGGAAATAGGCATGGTTGGCAACTTTCTCCCCCGAATCGTTCAGGCAGTCAATTCCCCGAATATCCTTCAGCCCAACACGGTAAGCAATATCTATTTCTTTGCGTCGAGCGAGAGCCTTGTCTATGTATTTCAATTGCAGCAAACCCAGAGCCGCATTGAATTCGCTCATCTTGCCATTGATACCTGGAGCCACCACGTTCGTTTCACCCAAGAAACCAAAGTTCTTCAGGTGGTCAATGCGCTGCTTCGTTTTGGCATCAGGGCACACAATTGCGCCGCCCTCAAAGGTATTAAATACCTTGGTAGCATGAAAACTAAGCACAGACAAATCACCGTGCTGAAGAATGCTACCTGTGGCATCTTCCACACCAAAGGCATGCGCAGCGTCATAAACAACTCTGAGATTGTAATTATCTGCAATCTTCTGGATGGCTTGAACATCGCAAGGGTAACCGTAACAGTGCACTGGCATGATAGCCGTGGTCTGGGGGGTTATCGCAGCCTCAATTTTTTCTGGATCAAGGTTAAGCGTGTTCGGATTGATGTCCACAAACACTGGTTTTATACCATTCCACAGGAGTGCATGAGAGGTTGCCACAAAGGAATATGGGGTGGTGATCACTTCGCCCGTAATTCTTAACGACTGCAACGCGGTCACCAGCGCGATCGTTCCGTTTGTGAAAAGTGCGACATGTTTAACGCCAAGGTACTCACACAAAGCCTGTTCCAGTTGCTCATGGAATGGGCCGTTATTTGTAAGAATTTTGTTACTCCATATTTTTTCCAGATAGGGGAGAAACTCTTCCAAGGGCGGGAGAAAAGGTTGCGTAACATATATAGGGCGCTTTATCTGAGAACTCATCTCTTGATCCTTGCTTAGTTTTCGACAGGCAATTCAGACTGTGAACTTCACCTCTGGTATTGTTAATCAATCACCTATCCGGACATTGTGTAGGGTTCAAAGTCCCATTTGAGTTTTGGACGTACGGCGCCGGGGTATTCTCCCAGCCAGCCTGATTCGCGTTCGATGTCGTGCACCTCAAAGACCAACAACTCACCAGCGGCATATAAGAGATTGGTCACATCTTTTGCGAAAAAAAGTTTCATTGTATAGAGCCCGGTATTCAGGAAATTTCCTGGAATATACCCTGTGCTTTTGTACACGCCCGGCTGAACCATTTGATGGCTTGAGCCAGTAATAAATACACATTCACCTGACATGGTCATAAAGTGCATGGAAAAAGAATAGGTGTCTACGGGGACACATAAGCGATAAAAAAATTCAATGCGCAAGGGCGTCTGGACTGTAATGAGGCCTTCAAAAAAATCCAGGTCAGGGACTATTTGGGCACGGAGTATTCTTACATTGGCGTTACCTGACGACTCTAGAGTGGCCGGCCACACGCGCTCGAGAACCTCTCGCTCCCCGCCCCCACCTGTCAGATATTCATTGACCACATATTGTGTATTACCCTGTCGCACAAGCTGCCCATTGTTCAAGCAAATTGCTTTGTTGCAAAGCGCCTGGACAGCGCGCAGATTGTGACTGACAAATAAAATCGTCCGTCCGTCCTTTCCTGCTTCCTCCATTTTTCCCATGCATTTTTTCTGAAACTGCGCATCCCCGACCGCCAGAACTTCGTCGATAATCAGTATTTCGGGCTCCAAATGCGCCGCCACGGCAAATGCCAGGCGCACATACATGCCACTAGAATAACGCTTGACTGGCGTATCAAGAAATCTTTCAACTTCGGCGAAGGCAACGATCTCATCGAATTTCTTTCTGATCTCGACTTTGCTCATTCCGAGGATCGCGCCATTGAGATAGATATTCTCGCGTCCGGTCAATTCGGGATGGAAACCCGTACCGACTTCCAGCAGACTTGCCACGCGACCATTTATTTTGACCCACCCGGCGGTAGGTTCGGTAATTCGTGAAAGCACTTTCAGCAGGGTTGACTTGCCCGCTCCATTGCGTCCGATGATACCTACCCGATCGCCCTCCTGAATCTCAAAGCTCACGTCCTTGAGCGCCCAGAATTCTTCGTGCAGCGGATCGCCTGATCCCTTTCCTGATGGCGTAATCAGATTGCGTAGTATCCTTTTCGCGCCGCTGGCGATCACATCACGCAATGAGGAATAGCTCTCCTGTCGCTGATGCCCGATGATGTATTTTTTTGAAAGATTTTCAACGGTGATGATTGAGGCCATTGGCTAGATCACGTCCGCGAAGCTTTTTTCTGTCCTGCGGAAATAGAAGACTCCTGTCAAACATACCAAGGCAATCAGGGAGACAGACACCAGAAAACCCGGCCAATAGAAAGGTGTATTTCCGCCCAGGATCGCCCAGCGAAAGCCATCTATCACTCCAACCATGGGGTTCGCCGAATAGAGTAAACGCCATTGCTCAGGCACGATGGCGCTGGAAAAACCCACGGGAGATATGTAAAGACCCAATTGCACCACAAAGGGGATAACGTAGCGAAAATCACGATATTTTACGTTAAGGGCAGCAATCCATAGCCCGGCGCCCATCGCTGCAGCGAATGCAAGCATAATGAAAAGCGGTAGCGTCACGATGCGCCAGTCGGGCAGGTAGCCGTACCATGCCATCAGCGCAACCAGAATAACACCCGAAATCATAAAATCGACGAAGCTCACGATCACCGCACTTGTCGGGATGACCAGCCGCGGAAAGTAAACCTTGGAAATCATGTTGGCGTTGCTGATCAGGCTATTGCCCGCTTCGGTAAATGCATTCGCAAAGAATTGCCAAGGCAGCAGCGCAGCAAAAATCAGGATCGGATAGGGTACGTTTTCCGATGGCAGCTTGGCCAACTTGCTGAACACCAGGGTAAATACCACCATGGTCAGGAAAGGTCGCAACACCGACCACACCACGCCAATGACCGTTTGCTTGTAGCGCACCAGTATGTCACGCCAGGCGAGGAAATAGAACAGTTCGCGATAGCGCCACAAATCCTTCCAATAATGGCGTTCAGTTCGGCCCGCTTCAATAATCAAGGATTGCATAATTTGGATGGAACAAGCCAAAGGAAAATTTCTGCAAAAAAGGCTCCAGTTTTCCGCAACCTCAAGTAGTAAATATGGGAAAGCAAAACAGGTAATTCTGAAGCATTGAAAGCTTTCAATAGATAAACTACGGGCGTAACACCGTTTCTTACAAGGGCAAGTCGTTAGTATACAGGGAAGGGAAGAGGTGGCACAAAAACTCAGAGGAGGACATGATTCACCATGAAATTCACAGGGCTTATGAATTTGTCAAGTTTGCTTTTTTTAGTCCGTGGCATGGCTTCTCGCTCATCGCAGTGAAAGCAGGAACTCAGGAGATTTCCGACCGTCCTCTCTGGATTCCGGCTTTTGCCCTGAAGGATATATTCTTTGGGTGCACAGGAATGAGTACGCAGCCAACTCGGGCCACGAACTGAACTTCATGGCCAATCAGCAAAGAGGAAGAATAGCCATTTTGTTCTACGTATACCTTTTGCCGGATTTCCCTATTTCTGCTCAATGAAGAAATATAACTATTGAAGATCTGCTTATGAAACTCTCAATCCGCTTCTTGGGATTTTTCCTGGGAGCATTCTTTCTTATCTGGTCTTTTTCCCTAGTAAACTGGGAATCGTTTTTCCTGGCACTTTCATCCATGAATCCGTTTTGGATCGTGCTCAGTGCTGCTTCAATTTTCATCTCAATGCTGTTGCGCAGTGTTCGCTGGCACGTCGTAACCGGGCTCCTCTTAAAAGATCATTCCAAGGTTTGGGAAGCGACATGCATTGGATATCTTGGCACGGCCATCTACCCTGCACGTGCAGGGGATGTGATGCGCATGCTGAGGTTGCAGCAACTTACCGGCCTTGGCGGAGGTTTGGCCATCGGCAGCGGAGTAATCGACCGTATCATTGAAGGTTTGGGATTGTGTGGCCTGTTGCTGGTTCTCATGCTTTCATGGAAAGTCGGACTAGAGGCTAGCCAGGGGCTGATAGTGGTGGCATTCCTCTTCTTTGCCGCGGCCGTTGGGGCAACAGTTTTTGTCTTGAGCGGCCACCGGTTGCAAGGGCTTATTGATCGCTTGTCGATGTGGGGCAAATGGGGAGTACATTTGAAACGGTGGTATGAACAATCCCTGGCCGGTCTTCAAGTGTTACGCTCGCCACGACGGCTCATACTTGCTTTTTCCATGCAGGGGTTGGTGAGCTTGTTTGATGTCCTTGCCTGCTGGCTGCTCATCCGCTCCTTCGGATGGACGCTGCCTTTGATGGTCGGCGCGGTGGTGTTGGTTTACATCGCTGCGGCCGCTTCCTTGCCCTCATCCCCCGGTTATGTCGGTGTTTATCAAATAGCAACTCTTTTTGCGCTCAGGCCCTATGGGATTGACGAATCATCCAGTGTTGCATATGGAACCGTTTTACAGGTACTTACCTTGATTCTTTTTATTTGTTCAGGTTCGTGGGCTTTTCTCAAGCAAAGGGCGAGAAATCATCAAGGGAAATTCAGCTAATCAGCCGGAATCACGTCCCACGCACCCGGAGCGATTTCGCGGGTGGTAAACAATACCTTCTCCGATGGATTCTCAAAAGAAATTCGGTAAGCTCCCCAGGCGCCCTGTCTGGCAACTTGTTCAACGGTTACCCATTCAGGTTTTGTTTTCATTATCAAATCCACGGCAACAACGTTATAGTCGTCTTCAGCCAAAATGTATGTAAAACCGTGCGTATGAATAAGGCGCCAAAAATTTTCCGGATATCTTGTATCAAAGGCGCTTGTCACCTCACTTGATTGAGTTGCGCTCTGAATCAGGTCGGGTCGCAGAAAAAATTTGAAGTACGTCAATGTATATACTCGCGCACCAGGTTCAGCAATCTGGTTAAGCGTCTGGTGAACGGCGTAGGAGTCCACTTCTCCCTCCCTCGGAACTCCTTCCTTCTGCTCGCTGATAACATTTCTATAAGCATCTCGCAGTGGAAATACTTCACCCCACCACATCCGATAGAAAACTACCAACATCAACAGCGTTCCCGCCCATATGACATGAGCGGACATTCGTCCCCACAAGGAAAATTTTTCTGCAGACCATGCCGCCGGGACAAAAAGTAGAATAAGCGTTGCCAGAAAATATCGAGGCATGGGTATGGCGGGGAAAAGAATGACCCAGAACAGCAAACCAGCCATTGCTGCCACGGCAAGTGCAGTCACCACGCCGTTCCGGGGCGCTTTTAAGCGCGGTGCCAACAAGATTAGCGGAAAAAACGCTAGCAGGAGTGGCGACATGGTACCAAACTGCCCCCAATAGCTCCCATAGGTGAGTACCAAAGGATAGGTCAGGACGATACGGCGAATGATTTCTGGGCTGAACCATTGAAAACCAATACCTAATGTCTTGAAGGCATCTCCGTAAAGGATCCAGTTTTTGGCCAATTGCGGAACAAATGCAATCGTGGCAGCGGCACTGAAGAGCAAGCCCGCTACAGTACATTGCCGTAGCAATGCAAGTCGTTGTTCATTGGAATGTTGTGCTTTTGAAATGTTCTGCATCTCCTTCCAGAACAACAGAATGAAGACACCGGGCAGGAATGCCACGATATAACTCAGTTTGGCCACCAAGGAAAAGCCAGTGAATAGCCCCGTCAAGATAACAGCGTCCTTTCTGGATACGTCATCCCAGCTTCTGAATGCGTAGTAATATCCAGCAAGCCCGTAGGCTGCGGCAAAAAATCCGTCTTTCCCGTACCCCAAAGCAAAGCCGCTGCTGAAGATGTCAAAAGCATGGCCAGGGTAATGATCTGGCTGCGCCTTGCCAAACCAGCGCACCTGCTTATGGCAAAAAGTATGACTGAACCGGCCAAGGCCGTTAGCCAGCAAAAGAGCCTCGAAGATCCTCCTGGCATGCCGAGAAGAAAGAGCGCGGCAAGCTGCATCTCAGCCAGTAATCCGACAGCCGAAAAATCTTCATAAAGAGGGAGCGGCACCAGACGGTGTGAGGCCGCAACGACTTTGGGCAATACCATGTAATAAGCTCGGGCATCTTCGGTTACTGCAGCGGCTACTGAACATCCACTGGCAATCAGGATGAATACAACGGCAAGAGACATGATCTGCCAGGACAGCGGCGCAGAGCGAAATTCCTGGTAAAGCTGACTTATGGCCTTTGGAACAGTCCCTGACACTCCATATAAATGCCACAGGCCCCAACAAGCGAAGGGCGTGATCAAGCTGATGAGCACGGGCAGGGTGAATTGGCCTGCCAAAGCCGGGAAATGTAAAAGACTTCCCAGGATTCCCTGGCCAAGAATAAAGGCCAGAACAGTTTCTGTCATGGGCAATTCAATTGGACGATGGGTAAAGAAACGCATCACACAGGAACCCATGCCAATACAGGCTATGGAATAAAAAAGCAGGGGACAGACGACAGTAAGGAGGTGCAGCATAGACTACTGCAGATACGCTGCTGTCATTGCATCAAAGAATGACTTGATCAAGTCGCCGAGGACACCCGATGGTCGAAATCGGGGGCTTTGTGCGATAAATAGATATAGAACCAGCGCGATCCAAATCCACCCAAGCAACTGCAAAAAAGTTGTTTTCATTACAATTTCTTCAAGGGGTAGAATCAGTTCAAAAATCAGTGCCGATCAGTATTTGATTCTGAACGTTCTCTCAGCAGCGCCAATTCCTGTGTCAGCAGTTTTATCTGGTGTGTATGTGTCGAGATGCGTACGAGGCTATCAAGTATAAGGAAAGCAATGAGTGCAAAGAAAACTACCGCCAGAATCATCAGCAACTCGCGATCGCCCAAGGTTGAAGTAAACCCGAACAGTGGAAGCCATTGCCACAGTGTCACGGCCAGCAAGGCCGCTCCTTCGGCCAGAATCCAGCGTACCGTAACATGCGCATTGAGACGCCCGGAGCGCATCAACCATAGCGTATAGACCAGAAGTAGCGCAAGTACGCCAAGACAAACGCTTTGCACAGTAAATGAAGATGCCATCATGTGCCTATTCTCCGAGGCGTCTTGTAGAGAATTCCCATGAATCCAACGATCACCCGTAGCGGGTAAAGCAAGGCTCTAAAGAAAGTGAAAAGCGATTGGCCTCCTGAGCGGCAACGCATCTTGACCGGGCGTTCGAGAATGCGGAAATTGGCTTGATGAAGTAACAGCAAGGACTCGGCTTCCGGGTGGTCCACTGGGTATTGCGTAGCAAAATAACTGAATGCCGCGCGATTGAGTGCCCGGAATCCCGAGGTTGTGTCATTGATGTGCAAGCCCGTGGCCAGGTAAAGAATACCCGTGGAAAAATACATTCCCATACGTCTGGCAAACGGGGTTTTGTAACCTGTATCCGGAGCTTCCGGCAAATAGCGGGAACCGATGACGCAGTCTGCCTCCCCTGCTGCAATAGGTGCGATGATGATGTTGAGTTGGCCTGGGTCATGTTGACCATCACCGTCCACCTGGACCGCGACGTCATAGCCGTTGCGAAGCGCATACACAAAGCCTGTCTGAATTCCGCCGCCGATGCCTAGATTCACCGGCAGGGACAGCACCGGCAATCCGGCTGCTTTTGCCACCTGCTCAGTTGCATCAGATGATGCACCGTTCACAACAACGGCATCACAACCAATTCGGCGCACTTCTTCCAGTAACCCTGGCAAGCTTAGTTCTTCATTATGTGCCGGAATGATGAGTAACACTTTCATAAATAGTCGTCTGGTTTACGCCCAATGGCCACAAACTGTTCTGGTCGAGTGACATGAAAAACGAATCTGCCAATCGCATTTTTCTCCATGCGTGACCCCAGGTTGGTCAGAAAAGCATTCTGGTAAGAAACCCCGAAGTGTTTAATGATCTCAGCAATGCTGTAACGTCTTGGGTCACTGGTGAAAGAATGCAACTCTAAACCAGCGCGCTGCAAGGCGATCCTCATGCCCTTTTTGGAAAAATGACACAAATGCATTGGAGGGCCTATGGCCCACCAGCGTGAACCAAGTAAGCGGGGCAGCCAGTTTGCTGCATCGTCCGTACTGATGAAGACGTACCCACCTGGTTTGAGGATTCGATTTACTTCACGCATGGCCTCCACGGGCCGTATTAGGTGCTCAATAATGTCCCAAAGTACAACTACTTCAAAATGCCCATCGGGAAAAGTTGTATGCTCGATATCTCCGGCCTGGACGTTCATTCCGAACTCGTCCCTGGCTACCGAGGCTGCGTATTCACTTACGTCAATTCCAGCCCCATCGAAATAGGGCGAAGCCGCTTTCAGGAATAATCCATAAGCCGCACCTGCATCGAGCAGAAATCCTGACGATATGTAGCGTCTCACCAAGTCCAGTTTGTCCTTGAATGATTCATTCAGTGTCTGTTGTGCACCTCTATAGGATGGGTAGCCGCGCCTGTTTTCTGAAGTTCCGGATACATCCGCTTCATAATAAGCTTCGGAATAGTGCGAAAAGACTTCTGCCGGAGCCATGTGCAAATCCACGAGAAGCATGCCGCAGGTCCGGCAGCGAAAATACACATAACCTTCCCTTCGAAAGGCTTCATCCAGAGTACTGGATTCACAAATCAGACACTTTTCCATGCTAAGTTCCACCCGAATTCTTGCGCCATACCCAAATTCTTCCTTGCCCCATTTTGCCAATCGGCGGCAATGATAAAGCAAGTTTGTTTACTGGCGCGTCATAGGATGGGAGCACACCCTCTTTAGCCGACAGCCAGGCGTTTATTACCCGACTGATAAAATAATAGGTTGAACTGAAGTAATTTATTTCTTCAAGAGACACTCCTGGAAGAGACAAAGCCTCTATCTCGGCATCCACCATGTACCGATTGTGCCAGGGAGGACTAATGCTATCGAGCCCAGCATAACGTCGCAATTCGTTAATTGCCCCAAGGCCATCAATGCTGTTCTCGCACATCACATAAATGCCGCCAGGCAACAATAAACCTGTTAGTGCATCTATTGCATTGCGCTGTTCTTCCCAGTTTTTCAGATTAATCAGGGCTCGCTCGCTATAGACCAAGTCGAAGCGCTGTGTCAGGGATGACAGGGAACCGACGTCTCCTGCCTGAAAATGAGTTCTTCCCTTTGTCTGGATACTCGAGACAAGCTCCAGTGCCTTGTTCACCATTTCCTCAGCATAGTCTATGCCAAGCAAATCAACATCATAGCGGCAAGCAAGTTCCAATGCAGTTACTCCGCTTCCACAACCAAAGTCAAGCATACGCATGCCGTCCTTTACGTAGGAAGCTATCGCTTCAATCTCGATTTGCTTCGCTACTACATCGTTTGAGCCTGCATTCACTCCTAAAGCGGCTCGGCTATTCCAGAACGATTGGACATCTTTATCAGGAGCAGAATTTATTTTCATAAGGATTTTGTTAGATGGAATAGTTTTTAACAACCTTGATGACAGCCGTCACCACGTCAGCAACATCCTGATCGGTCATTCCTGGATACATGGGAAGGCTGATCATCCGTTCATACTCTCTCTCGGCCACTGGCCACTTACCTCGAACATATCCAAGTTTCGCATAATGAGTCATCCATGGAATAGGGACATAATGGACATTGACACCGATATTTTCCGCACGCAAAGCTGAAAAAACCAGGGAACGCGATACAGAAATATTTTCAAGATTCAGGCGAATGATATATAGATGCCATGCAGATAAACAGTCAGCACGTTCAACAGGCACTTCAAGCATTGGCACACCATGCAACATCTCATGGTAGGTAGCAGCTATGGCTCGACGCCGTTCCAGCCATCGGTCTGACTTGGCAAGTTGGCTAACACCAAGAGCGCAGTTTATATCCGGAAGTCGATAGTTGAAGCCCAGATCAACTACGTCATATTCCCAGGAGTTGGTTTTATTTCGGGTATGCAGATCCAGGTCGATCCCGTGGTGGCGGAAAGAGCGCACTCGCTTGGCAACGCCAGGGTCATCAGTAAGCACCATGCCCCCTTCTCCTGTGGTCACATGCTTGACAGGATGAAAGCTCAAGGTCGTAATGTCTTGGAGGGTTCCCACTTTTCGCCCCTGGTAAGTCGCACCCAGGGAGTGTGCTGCATCCTCGATAATGGTCAGGCCGTATTGGTCGGCAATGGCGCGTAATGCGTCATGGTCGCAAGGATGCCCGGCAAAATCGACGACCACGATGGCCCTGGTGCGGGAAGTGAGTTTGCGCTGCACATCATCCGGATCAAGATTCAATGTGTCCAGTGAAAGATCAGCAAATACAGGAGTAGCGCCGACATACAAAACGCAATTGGCGCTTGCCACGAAGGAAATTGCCGGCACAATCACTTCGTCTCCCGGGCCGACCCCCGCTGCCCACATGGCAGCGTGCAGTGCTGCTGTTCCGGTATTTACGGCCACACCTTCGGCCGCACCGGTATATTGAGTAACCGCCTCCTCAAATTCCTTCACCATGGGGCCCGTAGTCAGCCAATTGCTTCTTAATACAGAGTCCACTGCAAGGCGATCATCATCATCAATAGACTGCCGCGCGTATGGAAGCATACTTGCCCGGACCGGGGTGCCACCTTCAAGTGCCAGCTTGCTCATGTAGCTTACGCCTTCATTAAAAGAGGTTCCACTTCCGTTCATATCCTGCTGAAAACTTGGTTGCCCAGCATACTTTAAGCACTAGAAGAATTGGCCTTCAGAATCGTGCCATAACTAACGATCTCTGCTTCGGGAAGCGATAAACCTAACTATGTGCTTTATTTCGGGGCAGGAAATACAAATATTTTGAATGTTGATTTTGTGATAAAAAATGGATTTTATGGCATTAAGCCAGCCACGCCACGTATAACGTGAAAGGCCTCAGCGTATAAAAACCCACTTTGCATCCCATGGTACTGAGCAAGTAGTCGCAAGCCTTCGCGTGACCAAGGATGCGGGTACTCTTGGAGTTCATTGACATACTGTGAGAATGCTTCAATCTTTGTATCAATCTCCTTCGTAATATCCACATAAAAGTTGGCTTCGAATTGTTTGCCATTCCACATCGTGGTGTTTGGAATTTCACAACCGAGAATTGCGACGGGTTTCTTCTTTGGGCGCCCGACTATCTTCGCAATGTCGCAAACGATGCGGTGATCGAGGTTCAGGTCAGTGTCGACGTGGGTAATGATAAGATCAGGCTCGATGCCGAGTTTGAGCACTGAGCCAGCCATGTTAGCGATCGGAATTCCGTCGAATTTCTGATCAGGGTAATCAAGTATGATCGGTTCACTCGGCAATCCAAGTGTTTTGCAGCATCGGCTGGAGTCAATTTTGTTATCTTGGAGAACATCACGGACAGTCAATTGACCGTCTGACAAGATAACTATTGATACATTCCAATCCGTTTTAATCAGCTTCTGGATCAGACCACCCGCGCCGAGTACTTCATCGTCGGCGTGTGCAACCAAAATCATTACCTTACGGTTTTCCATTGAGTCCTCGATTCAGTAGACATCACTGTCGCCTTGGGTTAGGTGCCAGTTTTCTCCACGGACAAACTTATCGGCCACATCTTTGGCACCGTGGACGAAAATGAAACGATCATTTGCCAGATCACGCATAAATCCGGCTCGTTCGTATTGAATAAGATCAGAGTGTCCATCCGGGAGCCAGCACGTTATAAGCTCTGCTCCGTTAAGCCTAGCAAAAGAATGCACGAAAGCGAGTGTTGGGCCAACAAGTGTCTGACGGCATGACGAACGAACAAATAATTCGCATATGTGCACAATCCTGTGGCGCCCATCGTCGAAGACTTTCAGAACGAGTACCCCATCTTCGTCCCCAAGAGTGAACCGGGAATAGTCAGTTTCAGGCCGACCGTAGCGCCAATTCAGGTATGTGTGGTCACGAAAAACGCCAATAGGTATTCTTGCTTCACGCCAAATTCCTGCCGTCTCAACCTCGAACGAGTTAACGGGTCTGGGTTGTTTGTCGACAACCATTTGCCTAGTAGATGCAATACGGATAGGCACGCGCATTAATTCAGTCCATCCACTTCGCCGGAAACTGTTTTCAGAATACTTATTCGGGAAGGTGTAAGCGCAAGAATTTTCCGCCTCCATGTCAGCCATGAAAAGTGTCGCAAGCTGATTTAAAAACCCCCGGCCACGGAAAGCCGGATCAGTCATAACGTCCTGAACCATCCACGCAGATCGCTCCTCACCCAACAGTGATAGCCTTTTTCGAGTAGCGGTATACATCGACACAATGCGAGCATCAGCCTCAACGATTCTCAGCTTGGCATGACCATTCGGTCCTTGCCGATACTGCCAGTCAAAATACGCTTCGGACCAAGGGTTCTTCGGATAAAGACGATTGATTAGCTGAAGTACCAGATATCTTTCATCTGTATCCATGATGTCGATTGTACGAACTCCACAACCGGTCAGGTCAAGCATATTTTGAATTTTTACAGTCATTAAAGTTGATATCAGTACGGTGCTGCAAGCAACGCCGGCATTCTCGGAAAACATGTCTCGTGGGTAACTCAGCGACAAAAATAATCAATCCAGTCACTTTGTCTCAAGTCTCTGCTACACGATACTTCACAGTGACTATTGTATTGAATTGTTCATTTTGACCACACGACTCTATTAACGAAATCAACATAACTCAGAACAATACGCAAAACCTTTTGCGACACCGATCCGCCCTCATAATCGGGAACCACCCTATGCGAAAATTTTGATTTCGACTGCTGCTGGGTTACAACCCGAACTGCATCCAACACTCGATCAGCCTTGAGACCACTCATAATGAGTGTTCCCTGATCCATCCCTTCCGGCCGTTCATGTGCATTTCGAATGGTCACAGCAGTCAGGTTCAGCAAAGAAGCTTCTTCGGTAATGGTTCCGCTATCAGACAAGATGCAAAACGCATCCATCTGCAGCTTGATGTAGTCAAAAAATCCAAATGGCTTAAGGAACCTGATTTTCGCATCCATACCCTCAACACCCAGTTTTTCCAGACGTTGTCGAGTACGCGGGTGTGTTGAAACGATCACCGGCTTATCGTAGGCCTTGACCAGTGCCTGCAGGGTATCCAGTAGATCCTGGAGATTTTCGGGTGAGTCGACGTTCTCTTCGCGATGCGCGCTAACCAAGAAATAACCTCCGGGATTCAGCGAAAGCTTCTCAAGTGCGCCAGATTTCTCGATCTGCGGCATGAAGTAGCCAAGGACTTCCTGCATGTGCGAACCGGACTTGATGATTCGGTCAGGGGGAATGCCTTCTGCGATCAGATATCGGCGAGCATGCTCGGTGAGCACAATGTTGATGTCGCTGAGGTGATCAAGCACCTTGCGGTTGAGCTCCTCTGGAACGCGCTGATCAAAACATCGATTGCCGGCCTCCATATGGAACACAGGTATTTTCCTGCGTTTCGCTGAAATCACCGAGAGGCAGGAATTCGTATCGCCATAAAGGAGAACGGCATCCGGCGTCTCGACCTCCATCACCTCATCGGCCTTTTCAATAACGCGCGCTATGGTCTGGGCGGCATTCGCTCCTACTGCGCCCAGAAAATAGTCCGGCTTGCGGATCCCCAGTTCATCGAAAAAGACCTGATTGAGTTCATAGTCAAAGTTTTGACCCGTGTGAACCAGGACATGATCGGTATGCTCGTCAAATTCGGCGATGACGCGCGACATCTTGATCAGTTCAGGCCGGGTGCCGACGATAGTCAGGACCTTAAGCATTCAATTGCTCCTGAATGAAGTCGAGTTCGCGCAGCAAATTCTTGACCCCTTCTACATCCAGCCTAATGGTATTGTGAGACGTATAGTCGTCGAGTGAAGCAATAATGGTTTCGCCTTCAACAAAATATTTCGCGTAGTTGAGGTCACGGTTGTCCGCGGGGATTCGGTAGTACTGCCCCATATCCTCAGCCTTGGCCATTTCTTCACGCGATACAAGCGATTCATACAGCTTCTCACCATGTCGGGTTCCGATCACACGAATATCATTCTCCAGATTGAAAAGCTCTTTCAAGGATTGTGCCAGAACATCAACGGTTGAGGCCGGCGCCTTCTGGACAAATATATCGCCCTGGCGACCATGCTCAAAAGCGTAAAGAACCAGATCCACGGAATCTTCGAGCGACATCAGGAAGCGTGTCATCAGTGGATCCGTGATCGTCAGCGGCTTTCCTTCCTTCAATTGCTTCACAAACAACGGAATCACTGAACCGCGAGAAGCCATGACATTTCCGTAGCGCGTAGCGCACAAGACCGTCTCTCCTTCGTTTCGCATCCTTGATTTTGCTACCATGAGTTTCTCCATCATGGCCTTGGATAGCCCCATGGCATTGATTGGATAGACCGCTTTATCCGTACTCAGAACGACAACACGCTCTACTCCGTTTGCAACGGCCGCATTCATCACATTTTCAGCACCCAATACATTGGTACGAACGGCCTCCATCGGATAAAACTCGCAAGAAGGCACCTGCTTGAGAGCGGCCGCATGGAAAACGTAATCGACCCCTTGCATGGCTTCGTGAATACTGCTGTATTCCCTTACATCGCCGATATAAAACTTGAGTTTGGGATGATTCAGGGCAATTCGCATGTCCTCCTGTTTTTTTTCATCGCGACTGAAAATCCGGATTTCCCGCACTTCAGTTTCCAGGAAACGTTTAAGAACTGCATTACCAAACGAACCCGTTCCGCCCGTAATCATCAAGGTTTTATCGACAAACATTTAATGTACACCTTCCTGACTATTTGAATTCAAACATGCGCTGCACTAGAACAGGCCATTCTGGTGGCTCATAACCTGTTGCCTTCTTGAAATGGTCTGCATTCAATGAACGATTGATGACCGGTTCATCCGATTGAACGATTTCAATATCCTTGCCATAGATTCTGGCAATCAGTTTCAATAATTCGAATTTCGATATCGGCTTGGCGGCTACGTGATACAACCCATGGAGATGGGATTGAGGCAATACGTGGTCGCACACCACTCGAGCCAGTTCAACAGTAGGAAGGCCGGAGAAAACAACTCGAGAAAAACCTTCGACAGACCCTTGTTGTGCGAGAAACCAACCCACCAGACTCCTTTGCCCTGCCAACTCATGGCCTACTATGGAAGTTCGGATGGTAATCGCGTTCGGGTAATCAACCTCTCCTAATAGTTTGGATCGCCCGTACAGATCGTAAGCATCAGCAAAATCTGACTCCAGATAATTTCCCTTCGCACCGGAAAATACACAATCTGTACTAATGTGTACAAGGCGTGCTCCAGCAATCTGACATAGAGCTGCCAATCGATGTGGCAACAAGGTGTTGATTGGAACTGCCCGCAATGGATTATTGACATCCGCAAGTTGCTTGACAAGCCCAACACAGTTGAGCACAACATCCGGTAGAACATCAACGAATAAATTTACCAGAGAATCATGGTTTTCAACATCGACACCAACAATAATCTGACTGGACAAATTATGTGGGAAATACCGCCGGGAGTTCTCGTTGCGCGCTGTCCCGTAAGCAATCAAGCCCGATTCTGCCGACAGCAAGCGAAACATTGCATTCCCCAGCATGCCTGTTACGCCAAGAACCAGGATTCTCATCACATCACTCCATTTTTACCGATTTAGACAATCGTCATTTTCTTATCTACAAGGACTCAACACTAGTCGCTTTGAGGCGTTGAGTACGAAATTCAAGCCGATTCTGGGAACAGGATAGATTCAGCCAAGAAAGTGTCAAGCCGCGTTGCACAGATTGATCCCTTAACAGCCATTCACCAAGAAAAGAAACTGCTGGCAGTGGATCATACGCAAGAGCAGGTCATCCAGCCTGGACCCAAAAACGCGCACACGCCACTGGCTTCCCGCAACCTGATGGGCGAGTTGCCGGATAAGCTCGATTTGGTGATCAGTCAGGCGCATCGATTCTGAATCCCGATAAATTTCGTCACACCCTAAATCTCTCGCACGCGATAAAAACTGGCAAACTTTGGACGCCCGCGGCTGGTCAATTCGCGATAACGGAAGGTGATGACCGTGCCGATGGGCGGCGGATTGCGCCGCTCGGCTTCGCTCAGGCCGGTGCCCAGCATGAACTCCACACCGTCTGTACTGCGCACGCGCAGGGCACCGAGCATGCCGGCAAATTTACCCTTGCCTGGCTGGTGGCCTATCACCGTGGCCTCGGCGTCATGCCACAGCTTCATTTTGAGCAGAACGTCGCTACGTCCCGTCGTGTACAGTGCGTCGGCACGGTGCAGCATCAGGCCCTCACCGCCGAGCTTGAGGATTTCGCCGAGCTTGAGCTCAAGCGCTTTACGGTTGCTCATTTCGAATTGCTCGACCGCCTGCAACCAGGGCACGCCCGCACCCGCAACCAGCGTACGCATGACCTGCGCCCGCTGGCGAAAGGTTCCGGGTGCCTGCGGCAACTCGAAGACCCGATAGCGCACCTGGCGCCACTCATTGTCATCCGGCACTTGCCGACGCACGGTGCCAGACAGCCGCTCGAACTGCCCGCGCCCTATCCACAGTTCGCCGTCCAGCGCCAGGGTCGGGAAATTCTCGATAAACCATGTCGGCGTATTGATGACGTTGCCATTTCGAGTACGCAGCACCTGACCATCCCAGAAGGCACGTACGCCATCGAGCTTTTCACTGACCAGGTAAAGAGCCACATCGGCCTGCCCGTGCTCGGTTTCGGCGAGCAGCAGGGGCAAGGGCTCGGCAGACAAAGGCATGGCTGGTGTGAATAGCGCGGCCAGCAGCAGTGCCTGAACTGTGAAATCCAATCTCATCAACACACCTCACGTCTCGCAACTGTCTGCGCAAAATTGAATACAGGGCTGCTCCCCGGTATTCAAAGCTGCTCTGGACTGGCAAGCAGGAAATCGCTCACAAACCGGTATCGGTCATTGACGACCCATTCCTGCACCCTGTTCATATCGATATTCATGTAATCGCGCACAATCCGGTTACGCAAACCGACGACAGCATTCCACTGCGCAAGCTGCTCGGTAGCGATCTCACCGCATCTGGCCAGTGCCGAAAAAGCATCGTAGGCCGAAACCGGCACCGGCTCGCCCGATGCTTTAAGGATCTGTTTGGCTTTTCCGATGGCATTCTCGATGAGCACCTGCAAGGCATGCAGCACTCCGCTTTGTTCCAGTGAGGAGAGCGAGTGCTCCTGCTTGAAGCGCTGTGCCGCCTCGTCAAGCATGGCCGTCTGCTCCCTGGCAATTCGCGCCGTCTCCAGGTAATACAGATCAAGCCGCATGCGCCTGCTCCCAGTAGAAATACTCCAGTTCGCGCCATGTGCGGGTCAGGAAATGCATCCAGTTGAGAGAGTCTTCCCCGATGAGAACTATCCCGTTCTCGGCCACGTTGGCGCGCATGACCAGACTGGCGCGGGCAAGGTCGATCAGATCGACTTGCAGTTCACTCGCCCCGAGTGCCTGGGCTATTTCCCTGCGTAGCGACTCATGCGCTCCAATGACAAGGAACCAGTCGACCGACGCCTGCCACTGAACGGCAATATCCCAATCGCCTTCGGCATGTGCACTACCGTCGGCGCGGCTCCCTACCAGCACGGCAAACGCCAGATCCGGCTTGTCGGACAAAACCCGCTTTAGCGCGTCCAATGGGTTCATTTAATGAACGTCACCCCGTAGTTCTGCAGTTACCCAAGAATCTCAGCCAGCATTCGTTCAACGCCGGCCTGCCAGTCCGGCATAACCAGACCAAAGGCCACCTGCAACTTGCCTGTATCCAGCCGGGAGTTGAGCGGCCTTTGTGCGGGTGTCGGGTAGGCGCTGGTACGAATGGCTTCTACGGCCTCCGGCATGACCCGGATCGGTCGCCCGGCCTGGCGGGCATGCTGAATGACGTATCGCGCATAAGCGTGCCAGCTCGTCTCGCCACCCGCAGCCAGATGGTAGACCCCGGCGAGTTGAGGGCGGCGCTGTAGTGTACGCACCGCGTGTGCAGTCACATCGGCCAATAGCTCGGCGCCCGTTGGGGCTCCGATCTGATCGCTGATGACCTTGAGCTGATCCCGCTCTTGCGCCAGACGCAGCATGGTCTTGGCGAAATTCGCGCCACGCGCCGCATAGACCCAACTGGTGCGCAAGATCAAATGTTTTTCACAGCGAGCGACGGCCAGCTCTCCGTCCAGCTTGGTTTTCCCGTAAACGCTGAGCGGTCCGGTAGCATCGGTTTCCAGCCAGGGTTTTTCTCCGCTCCCATCGAAAACGTAGTCGCTCGAATAGTGCACCAGCCAGGCATCGAGTTCCTGAGCTTCATCCGCCAGTACGCCGGGGGCCAGTGCGTTGATCCTGCGCGCCAGTTCAGGCTCTGACTCGGCCTTGTCGACCGCCGTATAGGCGGCGGCATTGACGATGACGTCCGGTGCCACGCGCCGCACCGTCCCGGCCAGGCCAGCGCGGTTGGTAAAGTCGCCGCACAGTCCGTCGGCACTGTCACAATCGAGGGCAATCACCTGCCCCAGCGGCGCCAGGCTGCGTTGCAATTCCCAGCCGACTTGACCGCTTTTGCCGAACAGCAGGATCTTCATTCGCTTCTCCCCCCGTAGTTTTTCTCGACCCAATCCCGGTAAGCGCCCGATTGCACATTACCCACCCAGTGCTGATGATCAAGATACCACTGCACGGTCTTGCGGATACCGGTAGTGAAGGTTTCCGCCGGTCGCCAGCCGAGTTCGTGCTCGATTTTGCTCGCATCGATGGCGTAGCGCCGATCATGTCCCGGCCGATCGGTAACGTAGGTAATCTGCTCATGATAGGGCTTGCCGTCGGCACGCGGGCGCAGTTCATCGAGCAAGCCACACACGGCATGAACAATATCAAGGTTCGGCTTCTCGTTCCAGCCACCGATGTTATACGTCTCGCCAAGGCGACCGTCGGCGAGGACGTGCCGGATCGCCACACAATGATCCGTGACATACAGCCAGTCGCGTACCTGCTGTCCGTCGCCGTAAACCGGCAGCGGCTTGCCGGCCAGCGCATTGACGATCATCAGCGGGATCAGTTTTTCGGGAAACTGGTAAGGGCCATAGTTGTTGGAGCAATTGGTGGTCAGCACAGGCAGGCCGTATGTGTGGTGGTAGGCGCGCACCAGATGATCGGACGCCGCCTTGGACGCCGAGTACGGGCTGTTCGGCTCATAGCGATTGGTTTCCTTGAACGCCGGGTCGTCAGCCGTAAGCGAGCCATAAACCTCGTCAGTCGAAACGTGCAGAAAGCGAAACGCCGACTGCTCGGCATCGCTCATCGAGGTGAAAAAGGCACGCACGCTTTCGAGCAGGTTGAAGGTGCCGACGATATTGGTCTGGATAAATTCGCCAGGGCCATGAATCGAGCGATCGACGTGGCTCTCTGCGGCAAAATTGATCACTGCGCGCGGTCGATGCTTTTGAAGCAAACCGTCAATCAGTTTCTGATCTCCGATATCGCCATGGACGAAGGCATAGCGCGGATCACCGACCAGCTCGGCCAGATTTTCCAGGTTGCCGGCGTAGGTCAGATTGTCGAGGTTAAGTACCAGCTCGTCGCTCTCGCGCAGCCAGTCAAGAATGAAGTTGGCACCAATGAAGCCTGCCCCGCCTGTCACCAGAATCAAGACTATTCCTTTCGAGTTAAGTATAAATACCGTGTCGCATATAAAACCACTACAGCCACGGCTAGAGCGAGTGTAGAAATTATTTGTAGCTAGCCGGCGTATCCTGAGGCGTCGGGTTACGCAATCGCTAACCCAACCTACTTATTTTGCATTATTACGGCAGGCGTAAGGGTTTCAAATTCCAGCCATTCAATCTCTTATAATGCAGCCTTTCCTGTTCCTCGCTATTTTACTCGCCGATGCGCATCCTGTTGGTCAAAACCTCGTCGCTGGGCGATGTCATTCACTCTGATCAAGAGTGCGCTGATCGCCAGGCAGGCGGGCGGCAGACGCTACGGCTACGCGGCTGAAGTGGCACGCGAACCCCTGGCCGCCCGTTTCTACGATGAAACCTTCGTCATCCCGCCCAATGCGCACGCCGTTGTTCGCAATCGCTGGCTGGCTGCCGCCGCATTCAACATGCCTGTCGACCTGCCGCTCGATTACGGCGTCAATAGTCCTGCCGTCGACTTCCCCTGGCTTGCCGAGGGTCGCCATGTCGTTCTGCTAACGGCGACCAGCCGCGACGACAAGCTGTGGACTGAAGCCAACTGGATGGTCATCGCCCAGGCCCTGATCAACCGTGGCCTGACCCCGGTTTTCCCGTCGGGTAATGTTTCGGAGCGCCAGCGTGCCGAGCGCATTGTGGCTGCCGCTCCCGGTGCCATCGTCGCCCCTCCACTGAGCCTGAATGAACTGGCCGGCCTGATCGGCGGGTCAGTCCTGGTCATCGGCGTCGATACCGGACTGGCCCACCTGGCTACGGCGCTGTGCGTGCCGACCATTGCCCTCTACATTGCAACCGATCCGGCACTCACCGGTGTCTATGGAACCGGTTCATTCCACAATCTCGGTGCGCCGGGTCGCCCGCCAACGGCGACCGAAGTCATGACCGTGGCTGACCAGAAACTGCGTTGATGCCGCGTTTTTTCTATTCCCTGCTTTTCTATCTCGTCCAGCCGCTGGTCTGGCTGCGCCTGCTGTGGCGTTCGCGCCAGCAGCCGGAGTATCTCCGGCATATTGGCGAACGCTACGGTTTCCATTCCCGGGCTGCCCCGGGCCAGCTGCTCTGGCTGCATGCCGTTTCGGTGGGCGAGACGCGCGCTGCGGAGCCGCTGATCAAGGCACTGCTTGACGAGTATGCGGATCACTCGCTGCTGCTCACGCACATGACGCCGACCGGTCGGGCGACCGGCGGCGAACTGATCGCAAAATACGGCCCCCGGCTGATACAGGCCTACCTCCCCTACGACCTGCCCGACGCCTGCGGCCGTTTCCTCGACCACTACAAGCCGCGTCTCGGCCTGCTCATGGAGACCGAGCTGTGGCCCAACCTGATCGCCGCTGCCAGGCAGCGCAGCCTGCCCCTGTCGCTGATCAACGCCCGTCTTTCCGCACGTTCGCAACGCGGCTACCGGCGTTTATCGCCGCTCATGCGCCCGGCGCTCGACGCGCTACGCGCCGTCGCGGCGCAAACCCCGGCCGATGCGGACCGGCTGCTGGCGATCGGCGCCCGCCGCGTCAGCGTTTGTGGCAACATCAAATTTGACGTCACACCGGCAGCGGAAAAACTGCAACTCGGCGCCGATTGGCGGCAGGCGCTCGGTTCACGCCCAATATGGCTGGCCGCCAGCACCCGTGAGGGCGAAGAAGTACTCATTCTCGACGCCTTCGCCCGCATCAATCGTCCCGATCTGCTGCTGTTGCTGGTACCACGCCACCCGCAACGGTTTTCCGAAGTGCTCGCGCTGGTTCAGGAACGCAAGTTCAAGCTTTGCCGGCGTAGCGAGGGCTCACTGCCGACGTGTAATACACGGGTCTGGATTGGTGACAGCATGGGCGAAATGCCCGCCTATTTCGCGCTGGCGGATGTGGCATTGATCGGTGGAACACTGTTGCCCCACGGCGGACAAAACCTGATCGAGGCCGCCGCCTGCGGCTGCCCGGTTCTGGTCGGCCCGCATACCTTCAATTTCGCCCAGGCGACTGAAGACGCGATAGCTTGCGGCGCGGCACTCAGGATCGCCGATGCGGATGCCGCCGCAGCCGAAGTCGGGAAACTACTGGATAATCGGGAAGCCCTGTACTCGATGCGCACGGCCGCCGCCAGTTTTTCTCAGGCGCATCGCGGTGCGACGGCCAGAACGCTGGCGCTCATCCGCGAAATTATGGCGCCTCGAACAGCGGATTGATCTGTTCCAGATCGGCTTCGCTGAGCGATCCGACGGCGGCTTTCAGCTTGAGCTGCGAAAGCAGCGTGTCAAAACGTGCTCTGGCCAGATCGCGCCGGGTCACATAAACCTGTTGCTCGGCATTGAGCACGTCGATAATGATGCGCACGCCCACATCGAGACCCAGCTTGTTCGATTCGAGCGCACTGATGCTCGAAATCAGCGCCGCATCGAGCGCCCGCACCTGAGCCAGGCCATTCACCACGCCGAGATACGATTGCTGTACGTAGAGCGCGGCCGTCCGTTTGGCGCTTTCGAGCGTCGCTTCGGCGGCATTGCGGTTGGCCACCGCCTCGCGCGTCTTGGAGTTGACGTAGCCGCCCTGAAAAATCGGGACATTGAGCTGCAAGCCAATATTTCGCGCTGTAGTTTCCAGACTGTCATTACCTACAAACGAAAGCGCAGAATTGTTCCTGCCGTAATTGGCGACGACATCGATCGTCGGATAATGTCCGGCGCGCATGCGCTCGACTTCCTTGGCGGCTACCTCGGCCGCTGCCTGCTGGGCCTGGACGGTGAAGCTGTCCTGGACGGCGGCATCGACCCACTTGTCCATGCTGGCCGGTTGCGGCGGCTTCAGTTCGGCCTGTGGCTTGAGACGATTGAGTTCGCCGGAATCCTTGCCGACGATGACACGCAGCGAGTAACGCGCCACGTCCAGATCACTTTCAGCCTTGATTTCCTGCGCACTAGCCAGATCGAAACGCGCCTGGGCTTCCTGGGAGTCGGTAATGGTTACCGTCCCGACCTCGAAGCTCTTTTTTGCCTGCTCGAGCTGCTGGCCAATCGCCTCCTTGTTGGCGCGTACCGCCTTCAGACTCTCCTGAGCATAGAGCACGTCGAAGTAGGCTTGCGCGACACGCAGAATCAAATCCTGCGACGCTTGCGCAAAATTCGCCTCGGCCTGCACCACCTGCAATTTGCCCTGACCGTACTGCATGAAATTCTGCCAGCGGAACAAGGGCTGCGTCAGATTGACGTTATAGGCGTTGCTGTTGAAATCCCGGCTCGCATTCACCTTATTACCCAGATTCGTTCCGTTGTACTTGTTTTCGTTCCACACCGTATTGGCTGTTGCACTGACGGTCGGCAGCAATCCGGCCAGCCCTTGCGGCCCTTTTTCGCGACCAGCATCGGCCGCAGCCCGCGCCGCCATGTATTGCTGATCGTTGCTCAGCGCCTCACGATAGACCTGCATGAGGTCTGCCGAAAACGCCGGCGCTGCAAAGTGCAATGCTCCAAGCAGGAGAGACAGGCGGCTTGCCGATGCTTTCAGACCCATGGTACTGACCTCGTTACAAATACTAGAAAACAAATCTGTCGCCCTGCGTGGCGTTGGTCAGCGGCGCTATGACGGTTTCAAAATATTGATCGTGTTGAACGCATTCTCATCGGTGCGAATCACCAACTGTACCTGCATGGCCGGCACCTCGCCGACAACGGCCACCAGCCGGCCACCGATCTTGAGTTGACGGAGAATCGCGTCGGGTAACACCGGTGTCGAAGCCGAGATCATGATCGCATCATACGGTGCCCTGGCCGGCCAGCCTTGCGCACCGTCTCCGGTCTCGACTCTGACATTGGCGACTCCAGCACGCTGCAGATTGCTTCTGGCCGTCTCGGCCAGGCCCGGATCGATTTCGACGCTATAAACATACTCGGCTTTTGCTGCAAGAAGGGCCGCCATATAGCCGCTTCCGGTACCGATCTCGAGTACCGTATCCGTATTTCTGACGCCCAGTTCCTGCAGCATGCGGGCCTCTATCTTTGGTGCGAGCATATTCTGGCCGTTATTGCCGCTGGCTCCGATCGGTATTTCGAGGTCGGCAAACGCCAGATCCTTGTACGCGGCAGGAACGAAATCCTCGCGCTTGACCAGTGACAACAGGCTCAGCACGGTGGGATCGAGCACCTGCCAGGGACGGATCTGCTGTTCGATCATGTTGAAACGTGCTTTTTCGATGTTCATCGTCGCTGTGACCATGGTATTCCCCGTTACAAAAGTTATATTAGCACAAACTTATATACATTGACTCAACAATCAGTGATTATACAGTTGCGTAGTTGCGTAGGTCGGGTTAGCGTAGCGTAACCCGACAATCGGCGTTATCGTCTACCGTCGTCGGGTTATGCCGCAAAGCAAATCCTCCTGGGGGACGCTGCGCTAACCCGACCTACGCACCGGACACCCTTTCCATTTCGTTGTCGACCGGTTTCACCCGGTACCACGCCGCGTACAGCGCCGGCAGAAAAAACACCGTCAGCAGCGTAGCCACCATCAAGCCGCCCATTATGGAATAGGCCATCGGCCCCCAGAATACGCTGCGCGTGAGTGGAATCATCGCCAGAATGGCGGCGGCGGCGGTCAGCATGATCGGTCGGAAGCGGCGCACGGTCGAGCCGACGATGGCTTCCCAGGTCGGCTTGCCGGCTTTTTCGTCCTGCTCGATCTGATCGACAAGAATCACCGAGTTGCGCATGATCATTCCGGACAGTGCAATCACTCCCAGGTTGGCAACAAAACCAAAGGGCACATTGAACACCAGCAGGGCAATCGCCACCCCAATCAGGCCGAGCGGTGCGGTGAGCAACACGAGAACGGTACGCCCGATATTCTGCAACTGGATCATGAGCAGGGTTACGACCCCGATCAACATCATCGGCATCACGGCCTTGATCGAATCCTCGCCCTTGGCCGCTTCCTCGGTTGCCCCGCCGAGTTCGATACGGAATCCTGGCGGCAGTTTTTCACGCACGGCATCGAGTTGCGGGTTGATCTGCGCCGAAACCACCGGCGCCTGAACGTGGTCGCGAATGTCGGCGCGTACCGTTACCGTCGGCAGCCGGTTACGGCGATTGATCAGCCCGTCTTCGAGTTCGTAATGAATCTTCGCCACCTGGGCCAGCGGCACGTAGCGTCCGCTGGCCGTGCGGATGTTGATGTCGGCCAGCGCAGACAGGCGGGCGCGCTCGTCGCCCCTGGCGCGCACCACCACATCGACCAGTTGATCGCCTTCACGCATGGCCGTGATGCTCGTACCGGAGAGCAGCAGGTTGATCGAATTCGACAGATCGAGCGAGCTGATGCCGAGCGCGCGCGCTCGATCCTGGTCAATCTCCAGACGCACGGTCTTGCCCATCTCGTTCCAGTCGAAGTTCACGCCCTTGACGTGCGGATTGCCGCGCATGACTATAGCCACCTGTTCTGCGGCAAGGCGCAGCTCGTCGATGTTTTCACCTGAGACGCGGAACTGGATCGGGTAGCCGACCGGCGGACCATTTTCCAGACGCAGCACACGTACCCGCGTATTGGCCAGACCGCTCTGCCAATCGGCATTCTCGGCCGAGAAATATTCTTCCAGACGTCTTTTCAGATCCTCGCGCGCCTCGATGCCGTGGGTGACCACCACAAACTGAGCAAAATTGTCATTGAACAACTGCTGATCGAGGGGTAAATAGAAACGCGGACTGCCATTGCCGATGTAGCTGACAAACTGCTTGACCGACTTCTTCATGTCCGGCTCGTTGAGCAACAGTTGCTCGATCTTCATGGCCTGCGTCTCGGTCGCCGTCAGCGACGACCCTTGCGGTAACCACAGATCGACCAGCAATTCGGGACGCGCCGATGCCGGAAAGAACTGCTTCTGTACGCCCGTGCCGAGGGCCACCAGCGACAGGATAAAAGCGACAAGTGTCGCGCCAATCACCAGCCAGCGGTGACGCACGCACCAATCGACACTGGCATGCACCCGCCGATAGAACGGTGTTTCATAGATATCGTGCCCATGCTCCAGCGCCCTGGCCTGCAACTTCTTTGCATCGAGAATCATGTAACCGAGATACGGCGTAAACACCACCGCCACGACCCAGGAAACGATCAGTGCAATGCTCACCACGGCAAAAATCGAGAAGGTATATTCACCCGCCCCTGACTTGGCAAAACCGACCGGGGTAAAGCCGGCGACCGTGATCAGGGTACCGGTGAGCATCGGAAAAGCCGTCGAGGTGTAGGCGAAGGTTGCCGCCCGGAAGCGATCCCAACCCTGTTCCATTTTGACCACCATCATCTCGACGGCGATGATTGCATCGTCAACCAGCAAACCGAGCGCAATGATCAGGGCGCCGAGCGAAATACGCTGCAAATCGATCCCGAACAGTTCCATCAGCAGGAAAGTAATCGCCAGCACCAGCGGGATTGACAGCGCCACCACCGTACCCGTGCGCAGCCCCAGACTGAGGAAGGAAACGGCCAGCACAATGACGACAGCTTCGCTCAGTGACGACATGAACAGGCTGATCGACTGGAGAACGATTTCCGGCTGATCGGCCACGATATGAATATCGATACCCTGGGGCAAATCCTTCTGCAGGCGCGCCACCTCGCTGCGCAAGCGCTCGCCGAGCCTGATGACATCGCCGCCCTTGTTCATGGCGATGGCGATACCTACCGCCGGCTGCCCCTGCACGCGCATTCGTGGTGCCGGCGGATCGACAAATCCGCGTTTGACGATGGCGATATCGCCCAGACGGAAAAGTCGCCCGCCAGCCTGAATACCGGTCGCCTGAACGCTTTCAAGCGAGTTGAAGTCGCCGGACACGCGTATGCGCACACGATCCGACGCCGTCTCGAAGAAACCGGAAGGGGCCATCGCGTTCTGTTTTTGCAGCGCATCGAAAATCAGCAGCGGGTCGAGCCCGAGCGACGACAATTTGGTGTGCGAGATCTCGACGAAGATCTTTTCGTCCTGAACGCCGATCAGTTCAACTTTCTTGACGTCCGCCACCCGGCGCAACTCGCGCGCCACACGATCCGCCTCCTGACGCAGTCGGGCGAGGTCGAAACCGTCGCCGGTCAAGGCAAACAGATTGATGAAGGTATCGCCGAATTCGTCGTTGATGAACGGCCCCTGCACCCCGGACGGCAGGGTGTACCTGATATCGCCGATCTTCTTGCGCACCTGATACCAGGCATCCGGCACGTCCTTCTTCGGTGTGTAGTCCTTGAGGACAATGAACACCAGCGACTCGCCGGCTTTCGAATTGGAGCGGATGACATCGACCCACGGCACATCCTGCATTTTCTTTTCGATGCGTTCGGTCACCTGCAATTCGACCTCGCGCGCTGTCGCACCCGGCCACAGCGTTCGTACGACCATGGTCTTGACCGTAAAGTCCGGGTCTTCAGCCCGACCCAGCTTGAAGTAGGCAAACACCCCGCCAAGCATCAGTACGACAATCAGATAAGACACCATCGAACGGTGGCGCAACGCCCATTCGGAAAGATTGAGATGGGTCATCGCGCGGGCGCGTTTGCAGAAACGGGAGCAGAAGCGGTGACCGAAGCGTTTGCAGTGACGCTTGCTGGAGCGCTGGCCGGCACCTGATCGACCGCCTTGATTTTTTCTCCGGCACTCAGCTTATGCACCCCGGCAACCACAATGCGTTCGCCGGCCTGTGCGCCACTTTCCAGGATGGCCGTGGTTTCCCCGTATGAGGCGACAGTCACGGGGCGTAGCGCGACGGTCTGGTCGGCGCCGACAATCCATAACGCCGGCTTGCCTTCCTGTTGAAAAATGGCCGTCAGCGGAACGCTCAGTCGAGAGCCTGAAGTGCCTCCGTTCGTGTTGCGCAGGAACTTCACATTGGCTGTCATGCCGAGCAGAACCCTGGCATCGGGATTGAGGATCGACACGCGTGCGGCATAGGTACGCGTCAGCGCATCGGCCACCGGCGACAGCTCGCGTAAAACACCCTGGTAACGCGCCTTTTCGTCGGCCCACAGGCTGACTTCCGCCGCCTTGAGCAAACGCAGGTCAGGCATGCGCGTCTCGGGAATGGCCACCGCCACTTCCAGCGTGTCGGTACGCGCCACACGCATCACGGTCTGTCCAGCGGCGACCACCTGGCCGACTTCAGCCGCCACCAGTTCGACGACACCGGCTTGATCGGCACGCAGCACGGTATACGAACTCTGGTTGCGTGCCAGATCGCCCTGCGCCCGCGCCGCCTTGAAGCCAGTCTCCTTGGCATCGAGCGCCGCCTGGCTGACAAAGTTTTTGTCGCGCAATTCGCGGTAGCGTCTTACATCGGCTGCCGCCAGATCAAGTTGCGCGTCGGCGGCTGCCGCCGACAGCGCCGTGTCTGCCGGATCGAGTCGTGCCAGCACATCACCGGCCTTGACCTGCGCCCCGGTATCGACCATACGGGCGGCAATCTTGCCGGAAATGCGGAAACCGAGCGGCGTCTCGAAGCGCGAACGCACCTCGCCCGAATAGCTCACCGCCCCGCTCTCGTCACTGGTACCGAGAATGCTGATCAGCACCGGACGCGGGGGTTCGAGCGGAGGAACCGACTTGCCGCAGGCGGCAATCAATACGAGCATAGCCAGAAAAAGACTGCCGCGCAGAATCAATACCTTCATCGAATGCCTTTCTGCGGACGCAAACCATGCACCAACAGATCGAAATGGGTTCCAAGATAGGTCTCCGGATCGATTTCCCGCCCGCAAAAGCATAGCGAAAAGCGCCAGATGACCAGCATCAGCAAGGGCGCGATGATCACATCAATTGCCGTTTCAGGATCCAGTTTCCTGAACTCGCCACTGGCAATTCCACGCTGCAGGGCCGAGCGCAGCAGCGCCCGCCCGCGCACGATCACCTTGTCGTGGTAATACTGCGCCAGTTCGGGAAAATTGCGCGACTCCGAGATAATCAGCTTGGGCACGCCGGCCAGACGCGTTCCGCCAATATGCTCCCACCAGCCAAACAGCAGCTTGCGCAGCAAGTCAACCGACGAACCGCTGTGCCCGGCCAGTTGCAACTCGGCCGTCGCCAGCAGCGGAACGATGCCCTCCTCGATCACCGCCTTGAACAGCGCCTCCTTGCTGTCGAAATAGAGGTAGAGCGTTCCCTTGGAAACCCCGGCGCGCGCCGCCACATCATCCAGCCGCGTGGCAGTAAAACCCTTGTCGACAAAGAGTTCAAGCGCCGCCGCCGTCAGCTCGGACGGACGCGCATCCTTGCGCCGACGACGCGGTGTGCGCGTTCCGGCAAGGGCAACAGGGGAAGTGACAGGGGGTTCATCGGAAAATAATAATGACTGACCGGTCAGTAATATATCCGGTGGGAATCGCCAAGTCAATTACGGCATCAACAAAAGGGTTGGCACAGAACGTGCAGATCTTCTTTGTCCGACAGGCTGCCAGACCTTATTCACGACCTGCTTGCCATGCTGGAAGTGAACTACCCCAAATTCACCATGCGGCAGATATCCTGTCCGTTTTTCATTCCTGCGGAAAAGGCAGGTCGCCGGAAAGCGCGGCTTTCAGTGATGCAGAATCTTGGTCAGGAATTGTTGCGCCCGCTCTGAACGCGGATTGGCAAAGAACGCTTCCTTGCTGTCGTCTTCGACGATGAACCCATGATCCATGAAGATCACCCGGTGCGCGACACGCTTGGCGAAACCCATTTCGTGCGTAACGACCATCATCGTCATGCCTTCCTTGGCCAGCAGCACCATCACGTCAAGCACCTCGCCCACCATCTCGGGGTCCAGCGCCGAGGTCGGTTCGTCGAACAGCATCACGATCGGGTCCATGGAAAGGGCCCGGGCGATCGCTACCCGCTGCTGCTGGCCGCCCGAGAGCTGGCCCGGGAACTTGTCCTTGTGCACCATCAGACCGACGCGGTCGAGCATCTTCAGCCCGCGCGTCTTCGCTTCGTCGGCGCTGCGTCCGAGCACCTTGATCTGCGCCAGCGTCAGGTTCTCGGTCACCGACAGGTGCGGGAACAGCTCGAAGTTCTGAAACACCATGCCGACATGCGAGCGCATCTTCGGCAGGTTGGTTTTCGGGTCGCCGATCGATACACCGTTGACCACGATGTCGCCTTTCTGGAACGGCTCCAGCGCGTTGACGGTCTTGATCAGCGTCGACTTGCCCGAGCCCGACGGGCCGCAGACCACGACCACCTCGCCCTTGTGGATGACGGTGCTGCAATCGGTCAGCACCTGGAAGCTGCCGTACCACTTGGAGACATTCTTGATTTCGATCATGGTGGCTTCGCTTGGCGAACGATCCGGCTTTTTTTCTTCAACTGTCATGGGGGCTCCGTTTAGCGAATGATCTGGATCTTCTTCTGCAGCCGGCGCACGAGCATCGACAGGCTGAAGCAGATCACGAAGTAAGTCGCTGCTGCCAGCAGGTACATCTCGACCGGCCGGTTGAAGTTCTTGCCTGCCACCTCGAAGCCCTTGAGCAGGTCGTAGGCGCCGATGGCGTAGACAAGGGATGTGTCCTGGAACAGGATGATGGTCTGTGTCAGCAACACCGGCAGCATGTTGCGAAAGGCCTGCGGCAGCACGATCAACTGCATCGTCTGGCCGTAGGTCATTCCCACCGCGTAGCCGGCGTAGACCTGACCCTTGGGCACGCTCTGGATTCCTGCGCGCATGATCTCCGAGTAGTAGGCCGCCTCGAACACGGTGAAGGTGATGATCGCCGACAGCTCGGCGCCCATCGGGCGGCCGATCAGCAAGGGGATCAGCAGGAAGAACCACAGGATCACCATCACCAGTGGAATCGAGCGCAGGGTATTGACGTAGAACGCCGCCACCAGCACCAGCAGTTTCTTGCCCGACAGGCGCATCAGCGCCAGCACCGTACCCAGCGCAATGCCGCCGATCATTGCCGCCAGCGTGAGCTGGATCGAAAAAATGAAGCCCTTGATAATAAAGCCACTGACGACGTTCCAGGTCAGGAAGCCGAAATCGGTTTCGAGCATCACTTGCCCCCGCCGATCATACCCGGCACCTGGACCCGGTTCTCGATGAACAGCGCCACGCGGTTGACCGCGAACGCCGACACGAAGTACAGCAGCGACACCGCCAGGTAGATTTCGATCCCGCGCGACGTTTCTTCCTGCGCCTGCATGGCGAACATCGTCAGTTCGGAAATGCTCACCGCGAAGGCGACCGACGAATTCTTGATGATGTTCATCGACTCGCTGGTCAGCGGCGGGATGACGATCCGGAAGGCCATCGGCAGCAGCACGAAGCGATAGGTCTGCGGCAGCGTCAGGCCAATCGCCAGGCCGGCGTAGCGCTGGCCTTTGGACAGGGACTCGATGCCGGCCTTGACCTGCTCGGCAATGCGCGCCGAGGTGAAGAAGCCCAGCGCGAGAACTACCAGCAGGAAGCTGGGCACCTTCTGCAGCGGCAAGAAGAGCGAGGGGATCACGTGATACCAGAGGAAGATCTGCACCAGCAGCGGGATGTTGCGGAACAGCTCGGTCCAGGCGTTGCCAATCAGGATCAGCGTCTTGCTCGGCGTGGTACGCAGAATGCCCATCAGCGAGCCGACCACGACCGCCACTACCAGCGCCAGCAGCGACACCGAAATCGTCCAGCCCCAGGCCGACAACATCCACTGCAGGTAAGTGATGTCGCCGCCGCTGCCGAAGCAGCGCGGCATCACCTCGCCATCGATGGTGTTCTTGCAGAAGACCTGCCAATCCCAGTTACCCAAGGGCTTCTCCGGTTCGGACGCGACTCAGGTTCCGTGATGGGCGGCAACGGCTCAGGAGGCCACCTTCTTGGCGAACTCCTCGGCCGGCAGGTTGTTCGGGTGCTTGAGCACGTTCCTGAGTGCATCGCTCATCGGCAGGTTTACCACCGCGCCGCTGGGCACGGTGGGCTGCATGAACCACTTGTCGTAGATCTTGAAGATCTCGCCTGACTTCACCAGCTCGGCAATCGTTGCATTGACGATCTTGAGCAGGCCTTCGTCGTCCTTGCGCGTCATGATGGCGATCGGCTCGACGCTCAAAACCTCGCCAACGATCTTGAAGTCCTTGGGGTTCTTGCTGCGCGCGATCAGGCCGGCCAGCAGGCTGCCGTCCATCACGAAGGCGTCGGCGCGACCGCTCTCGACCAGCAGGAAGCTGTCCGAGTGATCCTTGCCGAACAGCTCCTTGAACTCCAGGCTCTCGGCGCGCTTGTTCTTGCGTAGCGTCTGGACCGACGTGGTGCCGGTGGTGGTGGCCACCGTCTTGCCCTTGAGGTCGGCGATCGACTTGATGTTCGAGTCGGGCTTGACCACCATGCGCACCTCCTCGACAAAGGTGGTGTTGGCAAACGAGACGTCCTTCTGGCGCGTGGCGTTATTGGTGGTCGAGCCACACTCGATGTCGATGGTACCGTTCTGCATCAGCGGGATGCGGTTCTGCGAGGTTACCGGCTGGAACTGGACGTTGAGCTTCTTGCCGATGGCCTTCTCGATGTTCTCGATCGCCTTCTCGCAGATCGCGACGTGATAGCCGACGTACTTGGAGCCACCGAGCGTGTAGGACAGCACGCCGGACGATTCGCGAACGCCCATGGTGATGGTGCCGGAATCCTTGACCTTCTTCAATGTATCTTGCGCATACGCTACACCTACAGCCAGCGCAGCAACCAGAACCAGAATAGACTTCTTAAACATGGCTGAACACTCCTGAGAAACAACAAAACTGAAGAATAGAGGATAAACCAAACAAAGGGTAGAAAAATCAACGCGAAAACCGTGAATATTTTGACTCTGGTCGCCGCAGGCGCAGCTCAGGCGACGGGATGTTTCGGCGGCTGGTACGTCTTTCAGGCGATACGCTGAGCGAATGCGATCTCCGTATTGATTGAGAGCTTGTCAAAATTAAAAGTTTCCAGCGCCGAGTCCTGTACATCCGGAAAATAAATCGGCCTGTATCACGATCTCAGTGTGCTTCATCCCAGTTGCCGCCAACGCCGACTTCGACGAGCAGCGGAACGCGCAGCGTGGCCACCTGCGTCATGTGCGGCGGCAGTTCGCTGCGTACTCTGGCCAGCTCGTCGTCCGGCACTTCGAGTATCAGTTCATCATGCACCTGCATGACCAGGCGGGATTTGAGATGCTCGGCGTCGATCCAGCCCTGCACGGCGATCATCGCCAGCTTGATGAGGTCGGCAGCCGTGCCCTGCATCGGCGCATTGATTGCCGCCCGTTCGGCACCCTGACGACGCCCGGCCTGGCTGGCGCGGATTTCCGGCAACCACAGGCGACGACCGAAAACGGTCTCGACAAAGCCATTCGTCCTGGCCGCGTTACGGGTGCTTTCCATGTAGCGGGCAACGCCGGGATAGCGCGCGAAATAGCGTTCGATGTAGGCCTGTGCCGCGCTGCGTTCGATGTCGAGCTGGCGGGCGAGGCCGAAGGCGCTCATGCCGTAGATCAGGCCGAAGTTGATGACCTTGGCAACACGCCGCTGGTCAGGTCCGACTTCGATCGGCGTCACGCCGAAGATCTCGGCGGCGGTCGCGCAGTGCACATCCTCGCCCTGCGCGAAGGCTTCGAGCAGGCGCTGGTCTTGCGAGAGGTGCGCCATGATGCGCAATTCGATCTGCGAGTAATCGGCAGAAACGATGTGCCCGCCGGGCGGGGCGATGAACGCGGCGCGGATGCGCCGTCCTTCGGCAGTGCGCACCGGGATGTTTTGCAGGTTGGGATCGCTGGAGGCCAGCCGACCGGTCACCGCGACCGCCTGCGCATAGCTGGTGTGCACGCGCCCGGTCTGCGCGTTGACCATCTTCGGCAGCTTGTCGGTGTAGGTTCCCTTGAGCTTGGCCAACTGGCGCGATTCAAGCAGCAGCTTGGGCAGCGGGTAGTCGAGCGCGAGTTCGGAGAGCACTTCCTCGTCGGTCGACGGCGTACCCGAAGGCGTTTTTTTCCTGACCGGCAGGCCGAGCTTGACGAACAGGATTTCGGCGAGCTGTTTCGGCGAATTGACGTTGAACGGCTGACCGGCGGACCCATGGGCAAGGGCTTCAAGCTCGAGCAGGCGCTTGCCGAGTTCATTGCTCTGCTGCGCGAGCAGGCCGGAGTCGATCAGCACACCCGTCCGCTCCATGCGAAAGAGAATGTCGCGTACGGGGATTTCGATGTCCTTGTAGACTCTGGCCAGACCCTCGTCTGCGTCGATCTGCGGATAAAGCACCTGGTGCAGACGCAGGCACAGGTCGGAATCCTCGGCACCATAGTCGGCGGCCTGGTCGAGCGCCACCTGGTTGAAACCGATCTGGCTGGCGCCCTTGCCGCAAAGGGCCTCGAAGGGAATCGTCACGAGCCCGAGGTGGCGCAGCGCCAACTGCCCGAGATCGTGGCCACGCACGCCGTCCTTTCCCGATTCGAGTACGTAGGATTGCAGCAAGGTATCGTGTGCGACACCGGCCAGCGCGATACCGTGGTTGGCCAGCACATGTTGGTCGTATTTGAGGTTCTGGCCGATCTTGGCGTGTTGCGCCGATTCGAGCCAGGGTTTGAGGCGCGCCAGCACCTCTTCACGCGGAAGCTGGGCCGGTGCGCCGGGATAGTCATGGGCGAGCGGCAGATAGGCGGCCTCGCCTGGAGCCACGGCAAACGAAATGCCGACGATGCGTGCGGCAAAGGGATCGAGGCTGGTGGTCTCGGTATCGAGCGCAGTCAGTGCAGCGGATTCGATCCGGGCCAGCCAGGCGTCGAAGCTCGGCCAGTCGAGAATGCTTGCGTAGTTGCTGCGGTCTGGAGTGAGGAGTGAGGCGTGAGGAGTCGGTGCCGGTACAGCCGGTGCGGCCTGTTCGTCAACAGTGGCGCCGGGAGCCGGGTCGGGGGATTGGCTGATTTCCTTCAGCCACGATCTCATTTCGTAGCGCGTGAACAGTTCGGCCAGACGTGCCCGGTCCGGATCGCGTGGCGCCAGGTCGGCCAGTGACAGCGGCAGTTCGAGGTCGCAGCGCACGGTGACCAGCTTGCGGCCAAGCGGAAGAAAGTCGAGTGCGCGGCGCAGGTTGTCGCCGACCGCACCGCCAATGTCTCCCGCCGCGGCGATCACGCCATCGAGCGAGCCATACCGGGCCAGCCATTTGACCGCCGTTTTCGGGCCGACCTTGTCGACGCCCGGGACGTTATCGACGGCATCGCCGACCAGCGTCAGGTAGTCGACGATGCGCTCCGGCGGCACGCCGAACTTGGCCAGCACGCCGGCCTCGTCGAGTACTTCGTTGCTCATGGTATTGACCAGCCTGATCTGCGCATCGACGAGTTGCGCGAGGTCCTTGTCACCGGTAGAAATCACCACCGTGATACCTTGCGCGGCGGCCTGCCGGGCCAGGGTGCCGATCACGTCGTCGGCCTCGACACCGTCGACCATCAGGATCGGCCAGCCGAAAGCGGCGACACCGGCGTGGATCGGTTCGATCTGGCGCACCAGATCCTCAGGCATCGACGGGCGGTTGGCCTTGTAGTCGGCATACCACTCGTCGCGGAAGGTTTTGCCCTTGGCGTCGAAGACGCAGGCCTTGTAAGCAACGTCTAGCGCCTTGTGATCGCTATCGAGCCGGCGTAGCATGTTCAGCACGCCATAGATGGCGCCGGTCGGTTCGCCCTGCGTATTGCGCAGATCCGGCATGGCGTGAAAAGCGCGGTAGAGATACGAGGAGCCGTCGACCAGCAGCAAGGTAGGCATAGTTGAGAAAATTGAAAAGACGAGAAACAGGCGTGAAATGAGCGAAAAAGAAAAAATACCCGAGTTGGCAGACCCCGGCGCCGCCAAGTTGACTTCGTCGCACGAGGCCTGGCGGGTTTTCGGCATTATGTCAGAGTTCGTCGAGGCGACGCAGCGCCTGTCGGCCATCCGTCCGGCCGTTTCGTTCTTCGGCAGTTCGCGGATCCGCTCCGATTCACCCTACTACGCACTGGCCGAGGCTATCGCCCGCCAGCTCTCGGACGCCGGCTTTTCAGTAATCTCGGGCGGCGGCCCCGGCATCATGGAAGCCGCCAACAAGGGGGCGTTTCATGGCAAGTCGCCGAGTGTCGGCCTGAATATCCAGTTGCCGCATGAGCAGACGGCCAATGCCTACCAGGATATTTCGCAGAGCTTCCGCCACTTTTTTGCGCGCAAGTACATGTTTGTGCGCTTTGCCAACGCCTATGTCGTGATGCCTGGCGGTTTCGGCACGCTCGACGAACTGCTCGAAGCCTTGACGCTGATCCAGACCGGAAAGAGCCGGAAGATTCCGATCATTCTGGTGCATGAGCCCTTCTGGCGCGGGATGGTTGACTGGTTCCGCAACACGCTGGTCGACGAGAAGGTCATTTCACCCGAGGACATCGATCTGATCCAGGTCATCGACACGCCGGAAGACGTCGTCGAGGCCATCTTCAAGCACTACGAGACACGCGGTTTTGCCCCGCTCCCCTTCGAGCGCGAGATGTTGCTCAATCTGTAATACAATCAGGGCTCATTGTTCGTTACCGGAAACCTTCGTCATGCGCCGCCTTCATGCCCTCATTGCCCTGCTGGCCCTCATTGCCGCCCCGGTTTTCGCCCAGACTCCTGACGCTCCGCCGCCCGTACAGGATGTCAAGCCGCCGGCCATGGTGCCGCTGGACGATTCGCTGGAACCGCAGGTAACGATCAGGAAGCGCGGCGGCAACACCATCGAGGAACACCGTGTCAATGGCCGGCTGTTCAAGATCGTTGTGACGCCGGAGCACGGCGTACCTTACACGCTGGTCGATCAGCAGGGCGACGGCACCTTCTCTCCCCTGAATGTTACGCCGGGTGGCCCTACCGTGAGCGTGCCGATGTGGGTCATTGGTACCTTCTGAACAGCCAGCCCTCACTGCGCTGCAGCGCACCTTTTCGCGCAAGAAAACGACATCATGGAACCCTTCCCGATTCCGGCTCCGGCCTTCAACGGTAACAGTCGCGTCGTCGCTGCGGGCAACGCCTTCGAGTGGCTGAAGCAGGGCTGGGCGTTGTTCGTGGCCAATCCAGGGCTGTGGATCGCGATGACCATCGTCCTGCTGGTGCTGCTTCTCGGCATGAACATCGTTCCGCTGATCGGCACGCTGGCGGCCCACCTGCTGACCCCGCTGCTTGGCGCCGGCATGCTGCTGGCCTGCCGGAAAGTGTCTGACGGAGAGACGCTCGAAATCGCCGATCTGTTTGTCGGTTTCAAGCAGAACACCACCAATCTGCTCATGCTCGGCGTACTTTACATGGTGGCCTTGCTGGTCATCCTGGTTATCGTATTCGTCCTCGGTGGTGGCAGCGTCGCCGGCGGCTTGCTGATGGGCCATCCAGCCGGGGTCGGGCTGGCCCTTGGTGGCATAATGCTCGCCGTCGTCCTCTCGCTGGCGCTTTCGTTGCCCTTGTTCATGGCCATCTGGTTTGCGCCGGCGCTCGTCTTCTTCAACAACATGCCGCCGCTCGATGCACTCAAGGCCAGCTTCAATGCCTGCCTGAAGAACACCCTGGCGTTTCTGGTCTACGGCCTGATCGTCCTGGTGCTGATGTTCTTCGCCGCGCTGCCAGCTGGCCTTGGTTTCCTGGTACTCATTCCGGTGCTTTCGGGCTCGGTTTATGCGTCCTATCGGGATATCTTTCTTGCCAACTGAAAGCCTTCTTTTCCCTCTTTTCCCACTGCCCCGATGCAAGCCTTGACTCTTCCTGCGCGTCGCGGCTGGCGCTGGCTTGCCGAGGGATTCGGTATTTTCAGCAAAAACAGGCTGATGCTTTCGCTCGCCGTTCTCGGCTACTGGATGTTGATGGTGCTGATCAATTCGTTCCCGCTGATCGGCAAGTTTGCCGCGACGCTGCTGTTCCCGGTTTTCTCGGTCAGCCTGATGAATGCCTGCCGCATGATCGATCAGGGCAACCCGCTCACCCCGCCGATCCTGTTCTCCGGTTTCCGGCAGAACCTGCGCTCCCTGCTGGCTCTTGGCGTCGTCTATAGCGTTGTCAGTCTCGTCATTCTCGGGGTCGTCGCCCTGATCGATGACGGCGTACTCTTCCGTTACCTGGTTCTCGGCAACCCTCCTGACGATCAGGAACTAGCAAGTGCCCCGTTCCTCCTCGCCGTGCAAATCGCGCTGCTCCTTTATGCGCCGATCATCATGGCCTACTGGTATGCCCCCGTGCTGGTTGCCTGGCATGATCTTGCTGCGGGCAAGGCCCTGTTTTTCAGCTTCGTGGCCTGCGCTCGGAACTGGCGCGCGTTTCTCGTCTACGCCCTTTCAGTCATGGTCTTCGGTGCACTGCTGCCGGGGCTGCTGGTCGGTCTGTTGATCTCGATGATCCCGGCGGGCGGCAATCAGTTTTCCATTCTGCTGACGCTGCTGATCGTGCTCATTTTCATGCCCTCACTTTATGCCAGCTTCTACGTGACGTATCGCGACGTGTTTGTCCGCGTTGACGAAGATGCCTGAAACGTCAGGTGGCAAGCCGATCGGCCTCTTCGGCGGCACCTTCGACCCCATTCACTTCGGTCATCTGCGGCTCGCCGAAGAAGCGGCGGAGCATCTTGGACTGGCCCGTATCCGCTGGATACCGGCCGGCCAGCCGGGCCACCGCGAAGCCCCGCGCGTGACCTCTGCCCAGCGTCTTGAAATGGTGCGCCTGGCGATTGCCGGCAATCCGCGCTTCGAACTGGACGCCAGCGAGGTAGATGCCGATCGCCCAAGCTACACCGTGCCGACCCTCGAACGTCTGCGCCGGGTCGAAAACCTTGGTGCATCGCTACCACTGGTGCTGCTCGTTGGTGCCGATGCGTTCGCCGGCCTGCCGGACTGGCATCGCTGGCCGGAACTGTTCGATCTCGCGCACATCGCCGTCGCCCATCGTCCCGGCTTCCCGATCGATGCGGCCAGCCTGCCATCGGCGCTGGCCGCGATCTACCGGCAGCGCCATGGCGCGTCACCGGCAGCGCTGGCCGACACTGCGGCGGGTAGCATTGTCACCTTCGCCATGACCCAGCTCGATATTTCAGCGACCAAGATCCGCACGCTGCTGATCAATGACCGCAGCCCGCGCTATTTGCTGCCCGACGCGGTTATCGCTTATATTCAAGGCACCCGCCTTTACTCCCCACCATGAAATACCCCAATACCTGATGAACATTACCAAACTGCAAAAAATCATCGTTGACGCGCTTGAAGACATCAAGGGCCGAGATATCGAAGTCATCAACACCAGCAAGCTCACCCCCCTTTTCGAACGGATCATCATTGCCTGCGGCGATTCGAACCGTCAGGTCAGGTCGCTGGCGGGCCACGTTCAGGACAAGGTGCGCGAAGCAGGCGGCCAGGTTTTATCGACCGAGGGTGAAGAAAGCGGAGAATGGGTTCTTGTTGATCTCGGTGACATCGTTGTTCATGTCATGCAGCCGGCCATTCGCAGCTATTACAACCTTGAAGAACTGTGGGGCGGCAAAGGTCCGGCCCGCGTGCGCAAGGTCGCCGCTGCCAGTGCATGAAACTCGGCATTGTTGCGGTCGGCCACAAGCTTCCCGAGTGGGTGACCAAGGGCTGTGCCGAATACATCAAGCGCATGCCGCGCGAATTACCGCTGCTGGTTGTCGAAATCAAACCCGAAGCGCGCGGTGCGCGGGGTGCAAAAACCCGCGAGCAACTTCTGGCCGCCGAAAAAACCCGCATGCAGGCCACCCTACAAGGCTTCAAGCGGATCGTCGTTCTTGACGAGCGGGGCGCCGATCTGACCACCCTCAAGCTGGCTCAGCGCCTTCAGGACTGGATGCGCAACGGCGGCGATACCGCCTTCATCATCGGCGGTGCTGACGGCATCGACGAGGCCTTGAAGCGGCAAGCCGACGAGACGTTCCGCCTTTCCAGCCTGACCTTGCCGCATGCCATGGCGCGACTGATCCTCTGCGAACAACTGTATCGCGCCGTCAGCGTGATCAACAACCATCCCTATCACCGGGAGGGCTGATGATTAGTCAACAAGACAAAGCGAACCACCAAGTCACCAAGATCACCAAGGGGCACCAAGTTAACCTGGTTTTGTCTTGGTATAGCTTTGCTCCCTGGGTGTCCCGAGGGGAATTTCCTGCGGGGCATCTTGGTGGTGAGGCTTATATCCTTGCCATTCAAACCGACTGCCCATGAATCGATATGCCGACTATTTTCCGCACTCCACGCATCCACCTGGCTTCACGCAGCCCGCGCCGGCGCGAGTTGCTGACGCAGATCGGCGTTCAGTTCGACACCATCGTCTTTCGCGATCCGCCGCGCGATGACAAGGAACTCGACGAGACGCCGCATGACGGCGAAGCAGCGCTGGCCTATGTCGAGCGCATTGCACGCAGCAAGGCCGAGCATGGCTGGCGTATCGTCGGCTGGCGCAAGCTGCTGGCACAACCGGTACTGGCGGCCGACACCACACTTGAATTCGAAGACGGAATCATTGGCAAGCCGGTCAACTCCGACGATGCGCAAGCCATCCTGCACCGTCTTTCAGGTCAAACGCACCGCGTTCTCACTGCCGTGGCCATTGCCTTTGAAGGACGCATCGAATCGCTGCTGTCGATCAGCGAAGTGCGCTTCGGCGTCCTCGACGCAGTGCAAATCCGCAACTATGTCGCCAGCGGCGAACCGCTGGACAAGGCCGGCGCCTACGCCATTCAGGGCCGCGCCGGCCTGTTTGTCGAGCATCTGGCCGGCAGCTATACCGGCGTGATGGGTTTGCCCCTGTTCGAGATCGGCGATCTGCTCAAGCGTTTCGCTTACCCGCTGTGATCGGCGCCAGCCATGATTCACCGTGATCGAACCCATCTTCCTCTTTCCAGTTTGACCATTTAAAGGGTTTGGATAGGCTTCAGCTTCATTTTCCAGTAAAGTTCAAAACGTAGTCATTAACCACGATCTGTACCCGATTATTCCGGAATATTGCTGCATCACCATGGACAGATCACTGCTGCTGGAAGGCGAAAAGAATTGAAAACATTCTTTGGCAAAACTTTTGGCGCCTCGCGGGCCAAAAACCAGTCATCGGGGAATGCCGCCCTGATCAGGCTGGACCTCGATCGGATCAAAACACTCATCGATTTTTTCCCGATCGGGAAAAAATTGCGCTATTACCCTGAATTCAAGCAGGAAATCGTTTTCGATACGCTGGTCGTCGCCTACTGCGTGAACGGAAATTTCGTCTACTCAGGTGAGGCGATTGATCGCGACCCGGAAGGAAAGCCGACGCTGTTTCGTTCAGGCGAAAACGAGGTGCGAACGCCGGTCTCCGCACTCAGGCTGTTCCAGATTCTTGTTCCGGATACCTCCGATCTGGAGATGAAGCTCGATTATCACCGCCGGGCGCTGATCGGCCGCGGCAAGCAGTTCAACCCGGGCAATTGCATCTCGCTTATCTCCAACGCCGGGGGCAAGGGGGTATCGACCGTAGATACCGAGGTGGCCCAGCAGGTCGAGATGCCGGATGGCCCCTACGCGCGTAGCACCATGATCCTGCTGACGCCGGATCTGACTACATTGTCAGTCACCGATCAGCGCAGGAGGTCACGCACGAAAATCTCTGCGCCGGTGACCCTGTCCTTGCCGGATGACAAGTTTTCCGGTCCGTGCACGATTGTCGACATATCCGAAGGCGAGGTGCGTATCCGTGCGCGTGAGCGCGGAACGACGATGCCCGCGATGCAAGCCGGCGACATCGTGTTCATTGAAACCGAGCTCGGTGCGGCGGAGCGGCGTTACCTGATCAGGGGAACGGTCATTCGCCGCTCGACGGAGACCTGCGTGATTCACCTGGATGGGCAGTTCAATGAAGGCAGATTCAGCAATTTCAGCCCGCTGGATCTACTGGAGCTGAAGTCCGGTTTGCTCAATTTCGGCAAGTGAGCCGCGCTAGCAGCCTGTCGGACTTGATGGGTCGAAGCGAAAAAAGTGGGAGACGAGCGCAGTTTTTCACGGATTTCAAGCGAATAGTTGTTCTATTCGTGCGGAAATACGGGGAAAAATGAGCCGCCTTCCCACATTTTGCAGCCGACTTGGTCAAGTCCGACAGGCTGCTTGTGTTCGAACTACTTTTTCGCTGGCTCAAGTAAGGTCGATACAAGATCTGCCACTTCTGCGGCGCCGGCCGGGCAGGGGAGTGCCGGTGCGGCTTGCTGCCATACCTGGTCAAGCGCCTCATGCAAGCCTCCGCTGATCAGCGCTTGTGCTCCAATCTCGCAGCAGCGGGCGTTGATCTTCAGCCAGTCGATCAGGAAGTCCTGTTCCGGCCAGTCGTCACGGCGCAGATAGAGCACCGGCGTGCCATTGCACGCGGCTTCGGTGAAGGTGCCGTAGCCGGGCTTGGTGAGCACGGCATCGACACTGCGCAACAGATCGGGGAATGCCAGTCCGCTCGCTTCGAAAGTGCTCACGTTGGGCTGGTCGACGCACCATTTCCCGGGAACCAGCCAGCGTACGCCCAGGCTGCGCGGCCACTGCTCGACAGGGACTTGTTTGTCGACACCACCAAAGGCGATCAGAACGACTTTCTCATCGCTCGTGCAGGCCAGTCTTTCGCGGAGCAAGTCACGGCAATCGCGGCCCAGTGCGGCGACCGGGGCGATGGGTTTGACACGACCTAGCTCGCTCATCGGCATCCCCGGCGTCAGCCGCAGAAAGCATTCGGCGCTGTTGTAGGCGTCAAGAATCTCGCGGTGAATCGGTGCCGCCCACGCTTCGGCACTAAAAAAATGGGCAAACAGATCGGCCCAGTTGAGCGAGCACATCGACAGCGAGCGAATTCCGGCCTGTGCCGCACCCGCCAGCGGCAGGTAGGCCACGTCGCTGAGCAGCAGATCGGGTTGCAGGCGAGCGAGTTGCCCGGCTTCGTCAGCGACACGCTGCGCCCAGTGGGCGTGTTGTGCGCGATAAGCGGCGGCGGTCGCGGCGGCGTCGATGCGCACGGCATCAAGCATGACGAAACCGAAGTCGCTGCGCTGCGCAATGTGGGTGAAATCGCCGTGCACGCTGGCGCGCAGTATTTCCGGCGGCAAGCCGCTGCGCAGCGTCAAGCGCAGCCGGGGCAACAGGCGCGTCAGCTCGTTGAGTACCGGCGCCGCCTGCGCCAGGTGACCAAAGCCGTGTGAAGAAATGTCGACAAAAAGGTGTGGCAAAAAATTGTTCATGTGGGTGGATGTTGAAAGGAACCGCCTTTGACACAGAGCACACGGAGACACGGAGAACACCGGGAGATTTATCTAAATCGTTCTCCAACTCTTTTCTCAGTGCCCTCCGTGTCTCCGTGATCTCCGTGTTGAAAGCGCTTTAAACAGTTTCCGCGTCAAACAAAGCGCGCCAGCATTGCTCCCGGCAACTCGGCGGGCAGCGGAATCCACACCTTGTGGCCGTTGCCCGGCGCCACCCTGAGCAGGGTGCCGTCGGCCTTCTCCATGTGCTCCAGCGCAAGCTCGAAATTGCCCGAAGGGTGAATAACCTCGATACGGTCGCCGACCGAGAAGCGGTTTTTCACCTCGATCTCGGCCAGGTGACGCGATGAATCCCAGGCGATCACATCGCCGACGTAAAGACTGCGGCCGGATTCGGAGTGGCCGCGCAGGTAGTTCTGCATTTCGTGTTCGTGGTGGCGCTGGTAAAAACCGTCGGTGTAGCCGCGATTGGCCAGGCCTTCGAGTTCGCCGAGCAGTCGGGGGTCGAAGGGGCGGCCGGCAACGGCATCGTCGATGGCCCGGCGGTAGACCTGCGCCGTGCGCGCGACGTAATAGGGCGATTTGGTGCGGCCTTCGATCTTCAGCGAATCGATGCCGATGCCCACCAGACGCTGCACGTGCTCGATGGCGCGCAGATCCTTCGAGTTCATGATGTAGGTGCCGTGCTCGTCTTCCTCGATCGGCATCAGCTCGCCGGGGCGCTCCTTTTCTTCGAGTAGCCAGACCCTGGCTTCGCTGCCGGGTGCCACCGGGTTGCACGCATTGACATCGCCGCCCGCATCTTCCTCCCCGGCTCTGACCCGGTAGTCCCAGCGACAGGAGTTGGTGCAAGTGCCCTGGTTCGGGTCGCGGTGGTTGAAGTAGCCGGAGAGCAGGCAGCGGCCGGAATAAGCGATGCACAGCGCACCATGCACAAAGACTTCGAGCTCGATGTCCGGGCATTCCTGGCGGATCTCGGCGACTTCGTCAAGCGACAGCTCACGCGACAGGATGATGCGCGAAATGCCGAGCTTCTGCCAGAAACGCACCGCAGCAAAATTGACGGCATTGGCCTGCACCGAAAGATGCACCGGCATTTCCGGCCAGGTTTCGCGCACCAGGCCGATCAAACCGGGGTCGGCCATGATCAGCGCGTCGGGCTGGAGCGCCACCACCGGTGCCATGTCGGCGAGGTAGGTACGCACCTTGGCGTTGTGCGGCAGCACGTTGCTGACCACATAGAACTTCTTGTCGCCGGCATGCGCTTCGCCAATTGCGCGACCAAGCATTTGCAGATTGCCGAATTCATTGTTGCGCACGCGCAGGCTGTAGCGCGGCTGGCCGGCATAGACGGCGTCGGCAGCGAAGGCAAAGGCCGTGCGCATCATGGTCAGCGAACCGGCAGGGGCCAGCAACTCGGGAGCGAAAGTCATGGAAGCTTTGGCGAGGGAAAGGGCAGAAGGGGTAGAATGCTGCGAACCTTGAATTTTACCCGCATTTTCCCGATCGCCTTCCCATGCCCGAAGATATCCTGATCAATTTTACGCCACAGGAAACGCGCGTCGCTGTCATGCACCAGGGCGTCGTCCAGGAACTGCACATCGAACGTACCGCCAGCCGCGGTCTGGTCGGCAACGTTTATGTCGGCCGCGTTGTGCGCATTCTGCCCGGCATGCAGTCGGCATTCATCGATGTCGGGCTGGAGCGAACCGCATTCCTGCACGTCGCCGATATCTGGGAGCCCCGTCACAACGGGGATCCGGCGCGACCCATCGAGCGTATCCTGTTCGAGGGGCAGAGCCAGCTCGTGCAGGTCATCAAGGACCCCATCGGCAGCAAAGGGGCGCGCTTGTCGACACAGATTTCGGTCGCCGGACGAATGCTTGTCTACCTGCCGCAGGAGAAACACATCGGCATTTCACAGCGCATCGAGAGCGAGATCGAGCGCGAGTCGCTGCGTGAAAAGATCACCCGCCTGGTGCCGGCTGACGAGCCGGGTGGATTCATCGTGCGCACCATGGCCGAGGGTGCCATGGAAGAAGAAATGGCCAACGACATTGACTATCTGCGCAAGATCTGGCGTGACCTGCAGATGCATGCGAAAACCGCCGCACCGCCGGCGCTCCTTATCAGGAGTTGTCCCTCGGCCAGCGCGTACTGCGTGATTTCGTCAATACGGAAACCGCGAGCATCGTCATCGACTCGCGCGAGAACTTCCAGAAACTGAGCACCTTTGCCGCCGAATTCATGCCGACGGTCACGCCCTTGCTCAACCATTACATCGGCGATCGCCCGCTGTTCGACCTGCACGGCGTTGAAGATGAAATACAGAAGGCACTGGCGCGGCGCGTCGATCTCAAGTCAGGGGGCTACCTGATCTTCGACCAGACCGAGGCGATGACCACCGTCGACGTCAATACCGGCGGTTTTGTCGGCGTGCGCAACTTCGACGAAACGGTGTTCAAAACCAACCTTGAGGCGGCACAAACCATCGCCCGCCAACTGCGTTTGCGCAATCTCGGCGGCATCATCATCACCGACTTCATCGACATGGACAGCGAGGAACACAAGGGGGCCGTTCTTGAAGAGTTCAACAAGGCGCTGTCGCGCGACCACACGCGGCTGACGGTCAATGGCTTTACGGCGCTCGGACTGGTCGAGATGACGCGCAAGCGCACGCGCGAATCGCTGGCGCATATACTGTGCGAGGAGTGCCCTACCTGCCAGGGTCGTGGCGAGGTAAAAACGGCGCGAACCGTGTGCTACGAGATTTTGCGCGAACTGTTGCACGAAGCCCGCCAGTTCAACGCCCGCGAGCTTCGCGTGCTCGGCAGTGTCGCCGTCATCGATGTTTTTCTCGACGAGGAGTCCCAGGGACTGGCGATGCTCTCCGACTTTATCGGCAAGCCGATTTCGCTGCAGGCCGAACCCAGTTACGCGCAGGAGCAGTACGATATTGTCTTGATGTGAGATGCTCTGACGGCGGTGACCTGGCGGTGTTTGTCCGGCTGCATTCCGATGGGGCACTTGATTGTAAAAATTGACCGGACGCGAGAATGAATGATGGATATCAGACTGCCGCTAACGAATTTTAAAGTAATCGGAAGAACTCTCCGGATGAAAGAGGCTTCTTCGTGCTTGCGGCAATTGATGGCCTGCTTGCGCATCATTCGTTGAACCGGCCACTACCAGTCAACCAGAGACCAGGCCATGCAAACCTTCGTTTGGGGTGAAGAGTTTTATACCGGCATCGGTACGGTCGATGAGCAACACCACGCGCTGGTCGATCTGTTCAACAGGCTGAGTGCATCACTGACGGAAAGGGATGGTGCGGGCGAAGCTGCCGTTCAACTCGCTTATGCGCAATTGATCGACTATACGAAGTATCACTTTTCCGCTGAGAAAGACCTGATGCAGCGCACCGGTGTCGATCAGCGGCATACCACGCTGCACCTCAGGCTGCATGATGAATTCGTCGAGCAGGTGCGCGCCATGTGGAGCGCCCGTTCGGCGCTGAGCAATCCGGCCGAGGTTTTTCTGTCCTTTCTCACCTCCTGGCTGTGCTTGCACGTTCTCGGTGTCGATCAGTCTCTGGCGCGCCAGATTGAGCTGATAAAAAGTGGCAAGACGCCCGAACTGGCCTTTGAACTGGAGCTGCTCAGGCCACGGGACAAGAGTGCCGAAGCCATGATCAAGGCACTGCGCAACACTTACCAGGTGGTATCCCGGCTGAGTCTCGACCTGATTTCGGCGAACCACTTTCTTGAAGAACGGGTCGCCGCACGAACCGCCGAGCTGCAACAGGCCAACGCGGCACTGATTCTGGCCAATCAGAAACTTGAAGTCTATTCACAGACGGACGGATTGCTTGGCATTGCCAACCGCAAGTATTTTGACTTTCTCGTCTGAAGGCTGAATGGAATCGAGCGATTCGCGAGCAGCACCCGGTCGGCCTGCTGATGATCGATGTCGATTTTTTCAAGCTTTACAACGACTACTACGGGCATCCGGCCGGTGACGCCTGCCTGCAATCCATAGCCAATGCCGTCAGTGGAAAGATGGTGCGGGCGCTGGACCTGCTGGCGCGCTATGGCGGGGAGGAATTCGTCGTGGTGCTGCCCAATACCTCGTCTCAGGGCGCCTACAAGGTGGCGCTCAGCATCTGTCAGGCGGTGTCCGATCTGCACATTCCGCACGCGGCATCGACCGTGGCGGATCACATTACGGTCAGTGTCGGCGTTGCTTCGCTGTTGCCCGACCGGCAATCGACGCCCGATCTGGCCGTAACGGCGGCCGATCAGGCACTGTACAGTGCCAAGCAGCAGGGCCGCAACCGAGTCTGTCTGGCCTTTGAACTCGAGGCCAGTCAGGTCCCGATCCTAGGACAAAAACCCGCCGCCGGGATGACAAGAAGGTAATCGCCCCAAGGTGACAAGAAATTTCGGCGAGCGTCGGGTGACGAGCGCCGGACGTAGGGAACCGCTATGCCAACCCGACCTGCTCGTACTTAAGTTGCCACTACAACCTCAAGGAGTAAAACATGGAAAAAGGACGTCAGCTCAAGCACCATTCAACGAAGGTAACCGGCGCAATCAAGAGCGGGGTGCGCAGCGGCCATGGCCATCTGCTCGCGCTCGGTCTGGCAGCCGGGCTTGGTCTGGCGGTTCCGATGGCCTCGGCGCAGACCATCGTCGACGAATGGGCCAGTGTTAAGGCGCCACCCGCACCCGAGCTGAAGGCAGTGGCCATCGACCCGAAAACAACCGCCTTGCTGATGCTCGATTTTGTCACTCCGAACTGTACACAACGCCCGCGCTGCATGGCCTCGGTGCCGGCGGTAAAAAAACTGCTCGGCGAAGCACGCGCCGCAGGCCTGCTGATCGTCTATGCCACCGGCGCCACCGGCAAGCGCGCCGACACGCTGGCCGAGCTTGCGCCGAAGGACAGCGAGCCGGTGGTATCGACCGGCGTCGACAAGTTTTTCAACACCGAGCTCGAAAGGATCCTCAAGGATGGCGGCATCAAGACGGTCATTGCGACGGGCACGGCGGCACATGGGGCGGTGCTCTACACGGCAAGCGGCGCCGCGCTGCGCGGCCTGCAGGTCATCGTCCCGGTCGACGGCATGTCGGCCGACAACCCTTACAGCGAGCAATATACCGCCTGGCACCTGGCCAATGCGCCGGTAGTTTCGCGCAACGTAACGCTGACAAAATTCGATCTGATCAAATTCTGATCCTGAGCCTGAGGGCATCGAGCTACCGGCTGGAATAGTCCGGTGCTTTTGCCTTCAGGCCATGCCAGTGAGGGTTTTGAAGATCGGCGTTGACCTCACTGCACTTGCGAGCCAATGTATCGCCTGCTCAGAGGCTGTGAATTAATCGATAAACACCTCCCAAGCCGTCATTCCGGCAAAAGCCGGAATCCAGAACATTCCACTGATATCCATCAATCAGATAAACGAGCTGGACCCCGGCGTCCGCCGGTGTGACGAGCATCAAAATCATGAAGTAATGATTTTTTCACAGACTCTCAGGCATCCCCCGACTTTCGGTTTGACCTGTGCACCGGGCCGTTTATACTTCAGCGCATGCAGATTCGTACCTTGATTGCCACCTGGCTGATAATTCTTCTGAGCGCTTGTGGCAGCGTCCCGCCCGCACCCGAGCAGAGCCAGCGCTTTGCTTACAGCGAGAAGGGCAATGAAGTGAGCCTGTTCGCCCTCGGCCTGATCGATACCGGCTACCGCTTCGGTGGTAAAAATCCGGAGGCCGGGCTCGATTGCAGCGGCATGGTGGCCTACATTTACAAGCAGGCTGTCGGCTTGCAGATCGGTGGCAGCGCTGCCGACATTGCGCGCCAGGGTCGACCGGTCGAGCGCCGCAGCCTGCGCCCCGGCGACCTCGTTTTCTTCAATACGCGCAACGCACCCTTCTCGCACGTTGGCGTATTCATCGGCGACGAGCGTTTTGTCCATGCGCCATCAGGCAACGGGCGGGTTCGCATCGACCTGCTGAATGCCAGCTACTATGCACAACGTTTCGAGGCGGCGCGCAGCTACTTCGACTGAGAGGTTGTGAAAAATCTTCACGGCCTCATTTCCCGACTCGTCACACCGGCGGACGCCGGGGTCCAGCGCGTTTCTCCGATTGTTTTTGGATATCAGGTTGAGGTACTGGATTCCGGCTTGCGCCGGAATGACGGTTCTGGTTCGTCCGAAGGGGCATTAGTCCGAAAGAGCTATTGACGGATACCGCACATCAGTTAAACATGCTGATCGTACACATTCCGTTTAATGATCGATCACGCTCAGGACATCCCATGAAACTCACACGCTCCCTCATTGCTGCCATTACGCTTTCCGCTTTTTCCGTAGGCGCTTTTGCAACAAGCGTCTCGCCAGGTGGTTCTGGCGTCAACGGCGTTTTAACCGACCTCGGCTCGTTTGCTGCCGGAACCTACAACATCACGGCCACCGGCATTGTCGACCTGGTTGGCAACGGTACTTTCCAGATGCAGCCCGACGGCCTGCCAGTGTCGACGGTAACCGCTCCCAGTTATGACTATTTCAATCCGAGCGGCTCCTTCCTTGCTGACGGCAATCCCGGCGCTGCGGGAGCGGGTGTTCTGATCGGCGCATTGATCGGCACCTTCTCCGCCACACCAGCCACGCCGGCTGACTGGTTCCTGATCGGTTATTCAAAGCAGGTGACGCTGGGCAGTGCGGGGCACATCTACGCTTCGGTCAACGATACCTACCACGACAACAACACCGGTCATTTCGACGTAAATGTCACTGCCGTCCCCGAACCCGAGACCTATGCCATGCTGCTCGCCGGGCTTGGCCTGATGGGTGCTGTTGCGCGCCGGAAGAAGAAGTCGCTTGCCTGATGGAAATTGAAGAGAAACATCGACGGGAGCCACGGCTCCCGTTTTTTTGGCTGTGCAGCAAGTGCAAGTATCTCCATCCAGTTTGATTACCTGAGCACGACCCGACTCTCGATGACCTGTACCCTGTCGTTCCGGCGCACTGTCGGTTCGTCATCCTGCTCGAAGAATGCGTAGGCCCCGTTATCGTAGCGCACCGTCACGACGTAGCTGGTCGAGCTGGTCAAGGGCTCACGGGCTTCCTTGACGACGTCGCCACTGCCAATGATTGGCGTCGTGGCCATGGCCGGGCTGCCCGGTGCCGGCGTGTTTTGCCGTTGCCGCAGCTCGCGCTGCTTGCTGCTGATGTGCGTAACGACACCGCACTTGTCGCACGGGCCGGCTTCAGCCTGTTTGCTCAACTGGCGGATATCGTCCAGATTCTGCGGCAGAATCAGTTCGCTTTGCGCCAGGGCGCTTGCCGGCAGGGCAAGGGCAAGCCACACGAAGGCCGGAGTTTTTTGACGCTTTTTCACGTTATCATCCTCTTGTATTTTTACTGAATGTGCCGACGCCTTGCGCGGCGGGTTCTGGGTTTCATTTCAGGCTGTCATAGTAGCATTCACCGGAAAATTGCTCGCCCCATGCTGCCGAACTTTCCCATCCGCTACGTTGAACCGGTATTCCGGCCGCCCAGTGAAGCACAATCGCTGATCCTGCCGGTGACCGACGGCTGCTCGTGGAACCAATGCACCTTTTGCGAAATGTACACCGCACCGCAAAAGGCTTTTCGTGCGCGCGACGAAAGCGAGGTGCTGGACAGCATCCGGCGCACCGGCGAACAGTACGCCGGTGAAATTCGCCGCATCTTCCTTGCCGACGGTGACGCGCTGGTGCTGTCGACTCGGCGTTTGCTCACGGTGCTGCAAGCGATTCGCCAGCACCTGCCGGCCGTACGTCGCGTGTCGACCTACTGCCTGCCGCGCAATCTGCGCAAGAAAAGCGTCGAGGAGCTGCGCGAGCTGGCCGCGGCCGGACTCTCGATGGCCTATATCGGTGCCGAGTCGGGCGACGACGCGGTGCTCGGATACGTAGCCAAGGGTGAGACTTATGAAACCACCCGCGACGCGCTCGACAAACTCGGCGCCGCCGGGATTACCCGCTCGGTGATGATCCTCAACGGGCTGGGCGGGCCACTGCTTTCGGCACAGCATGCCGACAACTCGGCGCGCCTGCTCAATGCCACGCAGCCGGAGTATGCGGCGACCCTGGTCGTCAGCTTCCCGATGGGTGAAAAGCGCTTCAGCAAAGGCTTTCCGGGATGGCGTGCGCTCACACAGGCGGAATTATTCTGCGAGATGGAGCGCTTCCTGGCCGGGCTGGAATTGACCCGTACCGTCTTTCGCAGCGACCATGCGTCGAACTGGCTGGTGCTCAAGGGAACGCTTGGCGCCGACAAGGAACGCCTGTTGCAACAGATTCGCCAGGCCATTGCCCAGCCGGAAGCGGCGCATCTGCGCCCGGCATGGGCGCGGGGACTGTAGCCCCGATTGCGGCAATCTTAAAGAAAGTAGCGCACTTTTCGGGATTATCCGGCAAGCAACTGGTTCAGCACGTAAGGCAGGATGCCTCCGTTTCTGAAATATTCGATCTCGATCGGCGTATCGATGCGGCACAGTAGTGTTCGTTCGATGCGCTCGCCGTCGACCCGCCTGATCACCAGCGTAAGTGTTTGCTGCGCCGCCAGCCCGGCGCCGATGCCGGTGATGTCGAAAGACTCGTCGCCGCGCAGGCCCAGCGTCACGGCCGAATCGTCGCCGACAAACTGCAGCGGCAGGACGCCCATGCCGACCAGGTTGGCGCGGTGGATACGCTCGAAGCTGCGTGCGATCACGGCGCGCACGCCAAGCAGGCGGGTGCCCTTGGCGGCCCAGTCGCGCGATGAACCGGTGCCGTATTCCTCACCGGCGATGACGATCGTCGCGGTGCCGCGTGACTGGTAGGCGGTGGCTGCGTCGAACACCGTCGTCTGTCGCCCGTCGAGCAGCGTGAAGCCGCCCTGCGGCCTGCGGCCCTCGGCATCGAGGGGCAGCATCAGGTTGCGGATGCGCACGTTGGCGAAGGTGCCGCGCAGCATGACCTCGTGGTGACCGCGACGCGAACCGTAGGAATTGAAGTCCTGCCGCTTGACCCCCTGTGCGATCAGCCACTGGCCGGCCGGCGTTGCCTCGCCGAAGGAACCGGCCGGCGAGATGTGGTCGGTCGTAACCGAGTCGCCGAGAACGAGCAGCGCCCGTGCATCGCGGATGTCGCCGGGCTCGATCTCCGGTAATTCGAAAAAGGGTGGACGGGCGATATAGGTCGACGGCGGCCAGTCGTACACCTCGCCGCTCGGCGCCGGCACCGCGTTCCATAGATCGTTGCCGGTGGTGAAATCACCGTAGCGACGGTGGAAAGTGTCCGGATCGAGAGCAAAGGGCAGAATCGCGTTGATTTCGTCCGAGTTCGGCCAGATGTCGCGCAGATAGACCGGCTGGCCGTCCTGGCCTTGGCCGAGCGGCTCGCTGCTAAGGTCGATGTTGGCGCGCCCGGCCAGGGCGAAAGCAACCACCAGCGGCGGCGAGGCGAGGAAGTTGGCGCGCAGATTGGGATGGATGCGTGCCTCGAAGTTGCGGTTGCCGGAAAGCACCGCCGCGACGACCAACTGGTGTTCGGCGATCGCCTTGTTGAACGCCGGGTCCAGGTCGCCGGCGTTACCGATGCACGTCGTGCAGCCATAGCCGGCGAGCGCGAAACCGAGTTGGGCCAGCGGCGCCAGCAGCCCGGCCCGCTCCAGATAATCGGTCACCACGCGCGAGCCCGGAGCGAGCGAGGTCTTGATATGCCGCTTGACGCGCAGGCCTTTGGCGACGGCCTTCCTGGCCAGCAGCCCGGCGGCGATCATGACCGCCGGGTTACTGGTATTAGTGCACGAGGTGATGGCCGCGATCAGCACGTCGCCGTGGCCGAGATCGACGCCCGGCCGCCCGGTCGGGTAGCGCTGGTTCAGCGTTTCTGCCGGACGGGCGAAGCCATCGGCGGCTTCCGGGGCGCTGAACAGGCGCTTGAAGCTGTCCGCCATGTCGGGCAGTGCGATGCGATCCTGCGGACGCTTCGGCCCGGCCAGCGAGGGCACAATGCTCGACAGATCGAGGCGTACCGTACGCGAATAGTCGATCTCGCCGGCCAGCGGAATGCCGAACAGATCCTGCGCCCTGAAATAGGCCTCGAACAGTTCGCAGGCCTCCTCGTCGCGCCCGGTGGCGCGCATGAAGCCGACGGTGTTTTCGTCGACCGGGAAAAAACCCATCGTCGCGCCATATTCCGGCGCCATGTTGGCCAGCGTCGCGCGGTCGGTGACCGACAGCGTGCGCGCACCGGCGCCGAAAAACTCGACAAAGGTGCCGACCACCTTCTCGCGACGCAGCAGTTCGGTCACGGTGAGTACCAGATCGGTTGCCGTGACGCCCTCGTTCAGGCGACCCGACAGCTCGACGCCAACGACGTCCGGTGTCAGGAAATAGACCGGCTGGCCGAGCATGGCGGCCTCCGCCTCGATGCCGCCGACGCCCCAGCCGACGACGCCGACGCCGTTGATCATCGTCGTGTGCGAGTCGGTGCCGACCAGCGTATCGGGAAAAAACAGCAAGCCGTCCGCGCTCTCCTGCCGGCGCAGCCCGTTGAACAAATATTCAAGATTGACCTGATGCACAATGCCGATCCCCGGCGGCACGACGCGGAAGGTATTGAACGCCTGCATGCCCCACTTCATGAACTGATAGCGCTCGCGGTTGCGCTCGAACTCGAGCGCCATGTTCTGCTGCAGGGCTTGCGGCGTGCCGTAGTAATCGACCTGCACCGAGTGATCGACCACCAGATCGACCGGAACCAGCGGCTCGATGCGCCGCGGATCGACGCCACGCGCCACCGCCACCTGGCGCATGGCCGCCAGGTCGCAGAGCAGCGGCACCCCGGTAAAATCCTGCAGGACAACGCGGGCGACGACGAACGGAATCTCCTCGCTGCGTGGCGCGTTCGGCTGCCAGTTCGCCAGTTCGCGGATATGCTGTTCACTCACCCGCTTGCCGTCGCAGTGGCGCAGCAGTGACTCAAGTACGATACGCAGCGAGACCGGAAGGCGCGAGATGTTACCGACGCCGGCACGTTCGAGTGCCGGTAGCGAGTGAAACAGCGCGTCCGGATGGTTTGGGAGCGTGGGGCAGGAAAACCGCGACAGCGTGTTGAAAGCTAAATCATCCATGGCATATCTCCATCTGGCCAGACAAGGGGTGTAGTCAACCAGACAGGCTGATCGCCGGGACGTTCCCGGTCGCCCTGTCTGGCTAGCACAAGGTACCGCATAAAGGCCTTGGTAACCTTCTCTTCGATTAGTCCGAAAGTACTATTGACGAACATCTCGCTAAAGCACGTATTCAACTTCGCGTTAACTCCCTTAACCGCAGATCTTTATTGAGGAGATTCATCATGACTCTTAAACGCGCACTCGCCGCTCCCGCTTTTCTCGCCGTCCTCGTCTGTGCTGCCCCTGCACAGGCCGCGTCAGCCTATTCCCAGACCTGGAGCGGTTCCACTACCGAGGGTTGGGAAGGCAACACCACCAGCAGTGTGGTCGTATTTGACGGCGGAGTGGGCAACCCTGCTGGTTCGATCGCCTCGCGTCTTGATACTTCAATCTCCAGATTCGACATCGGCTTCACATCGGGCAATGTGGCCGCAACAAGTGGAAGCTTCACCGGTAGCCCGTGGCAGGTGTCGTTCGACGTGCAGTTGAACGCGGGAAAATTCGATAACATCTGGTTGCGTTACCGCTTCCAGGACTCCACCTTCAACGGCTGGCGCCATGCCCTCACTGGCCCCTTCGACCAGTACAACACGTGGACGACATACCAAGTGACGTTTGATCCAGGCTGGTCCGATGCGCTGGCCGTAGCCAACGGCTGGGTGCAGGAGTCTGGCCCGGTTGTCAGCTTTGCACAGACGATGGGCAACGCGTACAAGACCGAGATCAGGTTCGCATATACCGACTCGACCACATCGGCGCTCGTGCACCTTGACAACTTCGTTCAGTCACCGGTGCCCGAGCCGCAGACCTGGGCGCTGATGCTCGGCGGCATGCTGTTGCTGGGATCGCTGGCACGTCGGCGCCAGAACTGAGCGCGGCTTGCCGTCCGTCGTTCAGTAGCCGGTCGGTCGGGGCCGAATGTCGCGCAGGATCGTGGTCGCGACACCCCGACAAACTGGCGGGTCGATGACAAGCCCTCATGTCTCATCAAGGCCGTGGTTGCGCTTGCCTCGTAACAACAACGCGTGCTTGCTATTCCGAAGGATCTGGTGCCGTTTCTTAAATAGGCGATACGCTGAACGTGCGGTGGAAGAAGCGCAAGGCCGGATCCGCTGGCAAAACCAGGAGTGTCAGCACCCGACCGCGGAGCCTCGTCAGTTGGCAATTTCCATCAATGGCGCCGGACCTGTAGCCTGTAGGTCGGGTTAGCGATAGCGTAACCCGACAATCAGGCGCCGAAAGCCGGACTACGGCCTGCGGCCTGAACCGACTCTTTTATACACAACTCCCCGGTCAGCACTGTCCCCGCAACTCCCCACGCATGCCGCGCCGGGAGTATTCTTCAGGTGTCGCCTTCGCCTGACATTGGGATTGCATCCCTGCATCGCCTTCAACCCGTTTGCCAGGTCAAGTGTACCTTCCAGCTTCATTCAAGGGCAAAATCGTGGCGGCTGTTTTTTGTGAAAGCTTACCTCATGACCTGGCTGCGCCTGTTTTTCACACTCCTTGCCGCTCTGGGCACAAGCTCCAGCCCGGCCCTTACGCCGCCTTTCGATACTCGTCCCGGCTTTTCGCCGGGGACTGGATCGGCACGGGTGCCGACGACCAGCTCTGCTTCATCCGCTTGCAGCCCGACGGCAATGGCACGGTGCTGGTCAGCAGCGCCAGCGGCGACTGGCTGGGCGCGCGCATTCGCTGGCGCAATCAGCGGCAGAGCCTGGTACTGATCGAAGTCAGCCCCGAAGTCAGCCTATTTCCTGCCGAACCGGCCCGGCGCCTGATGCCGCTGTCCGGATTGACCCTGCGCAGTGGCATCAACCAGACCCTGCAACTCAAACCGGGTGAGCGCAGTCCGGTCTGCGAACTTCAACTGCACAACAGGGTACTGAGCCGTTCCGAACAGGCCGGGATACTGCTCGACAGCCCGGCCGACGTCAGGAAATCCGATGGCAGAAAATGATCCCGCCCAGCCCGGCCCTGGCTCAAGCCCGGGACACAGCAAACAGTCTTTGGCCGTCGTCTTGCTGAAACTCTGCTGGCCGCTGCCCGGTGCGCTGACCGGGGCGGCCGTCGGCTTTCATGTTTACTTCCGGCAGCCGGGTCTGAATACCGATACCGTCGCACCGCTTTTTTTCGCTGGCTTCTGGGCATTTTGCGGGTTGCTGATCGGAACTTTGTGCAGCAGCGCTGTGGCCTTGCTGATCGAACACGGACTGAGCCGCTGGCTACCCGGCAAGCCGCTGATCACCGCCAGCCTCTCCCTGCTCTGCCTGATCGGGCTTTGCTACGTGCTGCGTGCGCCGCTCGAAGCTCGCCTGCCCGTGTTGATCTGGCCGGCACTCGAGAAGTTGCCTGCGCGCCCGCAAGCCGTGCCCACGCCTTCGCCATGCACTCAGACACCGCCCACCGAGCGCAAGGCTCGTCAAGCATGGGATCTGGAATGTCGCTGAAAGCGGGTCCAAGTGATCCGAGCAGGCGTCTAGTTGCTGATTGCTCTGGGAAACCCGGTTTTTCCCGAAAGATTTCATTCGGGGCAAAGGCTGAAATCCGGGGAATGACTGGCCGTGCTTACTGGATTCCGGCTTTCGCCGGAATGACGAACTGAACTGTGTGGCTCCTCGGGTCGCCTTTCTGCACTGCCCTAGCGCATCGCCCTGGCAATATCGGCACTGACCTGCATGAGTGCACGGCTTTGCGCAGCCACCAGGGGCTCGTAACCGGCACCGGACACCGCTTCGCGTACCAGGGTGCGCCCGCTTATGGGCAGACCGGGTGTGGCGGCGGGGGTTGTTCCGGCGGGTTTTCCGCCAGTCTTGGCTGGCGTCATGCTGGCCGCATTGCTTGCCGAGGGCCGAATGGTCCACAGCACATCGAGGACGACCACTTCGCCGAGCCGGGCGTCAAACGTCTGGACATCGATCAACACCTGATAGTCCGCTTTCGTCTGCGTGCTTTGTGCATAGCTCCACACCCGTGTGGTGCCCAGATCGTGAGCCAGATTGGCCGCGATCACACGGGAAATATCGCCCTTCAGCGAACCGGCCCAACGGTGGAATTCGTTCATGCTGACCTGATTACTGCCGTTCTGCACCACCAACAGAGCCTGGTCGACCGACTCGGGCAAACTCACCGGCCCGACAATGACGCTGGTTCCCGTGCTGGTTACGGGGGCAGAGGGCGCTGGTGCGGCACTCAGGGTGTAGTAAGACGTTTTGGGCGAACTGCTGCACGCCGACAACAGCAAAGCCAGCAGACCGACAGTGACTAATAACCGTGATTTCATTTTTTGGACTCCTCTGGCGGCTTGCCGAAGATCAGCGATTGCGGTTGACGATCAAGGGAATCGCTCAATGTTTTTATCGAGGCCGCAGTTCGCGTCAGCTCACGCAAGGCGTCGCGCAGGTCGGTCTGCAAAGGCGAATCGCTGGCCATCACGTTCTCGGCGTTCTGCATCGCGCGCCTGGCCTCAATCAGCGTCTGGTTGAGCTCGGGAACGGTTTCGGCATCGAGACGTTTGACCAGTGTGTCGATATTGCCGAGGAGGAGATCCATTTTCTTGACGATTCTGGCGCCGGTTTCCTCCAGCTCGTCGAAAGTCCCTGGAATGGCCGGTATCTCGATCGGAAACTGGCTCGCATCGAATTTGACCTTCGGCGCTTTGGGGAAGAAATCAACGCCGATATACAATTGCCCGGTAAGCAGATTGGCGCTGCGTAATTGAGCGCGAAAACCCTTTTCGATAAACAATTGATCCCGCTTGATACGCTCGGCTCTGGTTTTGGGCACCGGCAGCGAAGCGCCGCCGGTACGCGAGTTTGCACGCAAACGCTCAGGATAGAGATAGATTTCGACCGGCTGCACAAAATCAAAAAGCTTCGGCTCAAACTCGGTATGGATGCTGATGACCTCGCCGATATTGATCCCGCGGAATTCGACCGGCGCGCCGACCGACAGGCCGCGTACGGATTGCTTAAAAACAATCACGAAGCGCTCGGTCTGTGCATCCGGACGTTTCATGGCCTCGGAGCGCGTAGCATAGAGCTGGAATACGGCATCCTTCTCAGCACGCTCGGCTGGCGCTCCGTCGGCAGCCGGTGTCGAAGACGCCGCCGCCGTTGCCGGTTTCTCCTGGGTGGCGGGAATGATTTCACTGCCCGGTCCGGAAGGTGCCTCAAAAGCTATCCCACCAATCAGAATGGACACGAAGGACTCGGTCTGCACTTGCAAGCCAGCCGCACTGAGTGACACATCGACGCCGCTGGCGTTCCAGAAGCGGGTGTCGTTCGTTACGTATTTGTCATAGGGCGCATGCACAAACACCCGGACCGACACCCCTTTGCCGTCCTTGTCCAGATCGTAAGCCACGACCTCGCCGACCGTCAGTCGGCGGAAATAAACCGGCACCCCAATATCGAGCGAACCGAGGTTGGAAGCACGCAGCACAAACTCCCGCCCAGGGGTATCCGCCGTCACGATAGGCGGCACATCCAGCGCCACAAAATCCACTCGTTTACTCTTCGACTCGCCAACATCCACCGCAATAAAAGGGCCGGCCAGCAGGGTACCGAGGCCGGTTACCCCGCTCGCGGTAATGCGTGGCCGGACTATCCAGAAACGCGTGTCTTCCAGGAGAAAATCCGAGGCCTCCCTGTTCAGTTCTACACTGGCAATTACCTGATTGCGGTCAGCAGACAGCGCAACGGTTTTAACCAGACCAATATCGACGTCCTTGTATTTAACGTGGGTTTTACCCGCCTCCAGTCCATCGCCCGACTTGAAGCTGATGGTGATCGTTGGCCCGCGTTCAAGAATCACCTTGACCGCCAGTCCGGCGCCGACCAGAACCGCCACGATCGGGATGATCCAGATAAACTGCGGCGCCCAGCGCCGCTTGGGCCTGGCTACTGCCGCTGGCAGGTTCGGCAGGTCAGTATCGTGCCGCGTATCAGTCATTGCTTTTCTCCATTTGCCGGCTCTGCCGGTTCTGCCGGTTCTGCCCTATCCCAGATCAGCCGCGGATCAAAGCTCTCCGCAGCAAATATGGTCAGTACCACCACCGCACCAAAGGCAATCGCACCACTACCGGCGCGAATCGACATCAAGCTGCCAAACTGTACCAGCGCGGTCAGCATGGCGGCCACATAAACGTCAATCATCGACCAGCGCCCTACGGCCTCAACCACACGGTAAAGCCGGGTTCGTTCGCGTGGCGCCCACAGCGAACGACGCTGCACCGAAACCAGCAGAAAGGTCAGGGAGAGCAGCTTGGCGGCCGGGATGGCAATGCTTGCGATAAACAGGATGATCGCCAGCGGCTGCGAACCCGAGGTCCACAGATAGATCACCCCGCTCAGGATCGTATCTTTCTCGCTACCGAAGAGCGAGCCCGTTTGCATCACCGGCAACAGATTGGCCGGAATAATCAACACATAAGCGGCGATCAACAAGGCCCAGGCACGTGAAATGCTATCCGGCTTGCGAAAATGCAGACTCGAACCGCAGCGTGCACAGGTCAGCCCGTGCGCTTCCGGCGCAGCACGCTGCGTCAGTCCGCAGGTGTGGCACGCGAGCACGCCCGCCGAAGCCCCGGTGACAAGCGCCGTTCCGGCAGTCATCGCAAAGCTCCCACGCGCGCCCAGAAAATGCGCACATCGAACCCGGCCACGGCAGCAGACACCGCGAACATCAGCAAAACAAAGGACCACAGCGCAATGCCCGGCACCACCGAGGCCATGGCCGCCAATTTGCTGATCGTCACCAGCAGGCCGAGCATGAACACCTCGACCATGCTCCACGGTTGCACAGCGTGCAACAATCGGAACACGCTCGGCACGGCGGGCGGCACGCGCCCCAGTTTGAGCGGCAGGAGAAGATAGATCAGTGCGCCGATCTCCAGTGCCGGCATCAGAAAAGTGGTGACGAAAACGAGCAGGGCGACGCTCGGCATGTCGTCGTGCAGCAGCACACCCACCGCGCCAAGCAAGGTGGTTGAGCTCATCAGGCCGCGCGAATTCATGCTCACGATCGGGAAAGAATTGGCGATAACAAATAGAACCACCGCCGTCAGTGCGAAGACCAGGCTTCGCTCAAGCCCCTCCGGCTGGTGACGATACAGATTACAGCCACAGCGCGTGCAGCGCGCCAATCCGCCGGCCTCCAGCGGCACTTCGCGCAATAGCAGATCGCATTCATGGCAGACAACCAGTGCCTCTGACGACATCGAAAACACCTGTTTACAACGCATTGTCGAAGCGCGGATGGTAGCAGCCAATACATCCACTGGCTAGGATCTGTTGACCGGGCGATTACATGCAGACTATCGTCATGATGACAGGGCTCAATTAGCCCTGGTTCGGGCAAGGAAGCATCGTCCCGGCGCAAGACGAGAGCCACTGGCGCGACTTTCAGGCTAAAGTACGGGAATGGACAGTCGATAAGCATGACAATGAACAACCGTCTCCAGGCAGAGAACTTTTCCCTCCACCAGCAGTTGGAATCCCTGCTGAACGAAGCGCGGATCAATGAAGACAAGATGCGCCGCTTTGATCAGCTCGAACGCCGGTTGATTGGCGCCGGCTCGCTGCTGGAACTGCTTCACCTGCTGCTCAGCGAATGCAAACAAACGTTCGGGCTTGAGTTTGTGACCCTCGCGCTGGTTGATCGGGAGAATGAGGCGAGCCGGATTCTGGAAAGCGGGCTGGGCAGCGATACCGCCTGCAGCGGACTCACGCTGCTACCGACGCCAGCTACACTGCAAGCACTATATGGCGACTCACAGCGTCCTTTTCTCGGCGTCTGCAGTGAGCCGCACCACCAGTCACTGTTCGCTGCACCGTCGGCGGCGATTGCCTCGGCGGCCCTCTTGCCGCTTACGCGCCAGGGCGAACTGATCGGCAGTCTGCACTTTGGCAGTGCCAACCCCGATCGTTATGTTGCCGGTTGCGCAACCGACTTCCTTGAGCGACTGGCTGAAATCATCGCCCTTTGCCTGGAAAGTGCCCTGATTCAGGAACGCCTGAAGCTGGCAGGGCTGACCGATGCCTTGACCGGGGTGCCAAACCGCCGCTACTTCGAACACCGCTGCCAGGTCGAAATCAGCCAGGCTCGCCGATACCGGCATGCACTGGCGTGCATGTTTCTCGACATCGACAGATTCAAGCGCATCAATGATACGCACGGCCATCAGACCGGTGATGAAGTGCTGCGCAGCGTAGCCAGCGTCATTCAGTCCCAGTTGCGGGCCGGCGATACGCTTGCCCGCTACGGCGGCGAGGAATTCGTTGTTCTCCTGCCGCAATCCGAGCTGCATCATGCCCGGCAAATCGCTGAACGGATTCGCCGCAGCATTGAAGAAAACCAGTTCCAGGGCCATTCGGGACAGGCCATCAAGGTCACCCTCTCGATCGGGCTGTCGATGTTGCCCGCCGAGCTGCCGTCAGGGGAGAATCGGCAACCGGCCGAACGGCTGATTGCCGCCGCCGACCAGGCTCTCTATCAGGCCAAGAATGGCGGTCGCAACCGCGTCGTCTGTGCCGGGAATCTGCCGTCTGCTCCAGCGCGGCTTTCCGCCTGGCGCAGGATTTTTCGCCCACTTGCCGCCAGGAAACGCACTAAGCGCGCTTGAGAATCTTCCAGGTTGATCAAACCCGGCGATAAACCTCGGCCCCCGACTTCACAAACTCGACGGCCTTCACTTCCATTCCCTTAACCAGCGCCGCCGCTTCGTCGATGCCCTGCGCTGCGGCAAACTCGCGGACTTCCTGCGTGATCTTCATCGAGCAGAAGTGCGGGCCGCACATCGAGCAGAAATGGGCGACCTTGGCCGATTCCTTGGGCAGCGTTTCGTCGTGGAATTCCTTGGCCTTGTCGGGATCCAGGCCGAGGTTGAACTGGTCTTCCCAGCGGAACTCGAAGCGTGCCTTGGATAGCGCATTGTCGCGGATCTGCGCGCCGGGGTGACCTTTGGCCAGGTCGGCGGCATGCGCAGCCAGCTTGTAGGTGATGATCCCTTCCTTGACATCGTCCTTGTCGGGCAGGCCGAGGTGTTCCTTGGGCGTCACATAGCAGAGCATGGCGGTGCCGAACCAGCCGATCATGGCGGCGCCGATGCCGCTGGTGATGTGGTCGTAACCGGGGGCGATATCGGTGGTCAGCGGCCCGAGCGTGTAGAACGGCGCTTCGCTGCACTGTTCGAGCTGCAGGTCCATGTTCTCCTTGATCATGTGCATCGGCACATGGCCGGGGCCTTCGATCATCACCTGCACGTCGTGCTTCCAGGCGATCTGCGTCAGTTCGCCGAGCGTCTTCAGTTCGCCGAGCTGGGCTTCGTCGTTGGCGTCGTAGATCGAGCCGGGGCGCAGGCCGTCGCCAAGGCTGAAGGCGACGTCGTAGGCCTTCATGATTTCACAGATGTCCTCGAAGTGCGTGTAGAGGAAGCTTTCCCGGTGGTGCGCCAGGCACCACTTGGCCATGATCGAGCCACCGCGCGAAACGATGCCGGTCAGGCGACTGGCGGTCAGCGGCACGTAGCGCAACAGCACGCCGGCATGGATGGTGAAGTAGTCGACGCCCTGCTCGGCCTGTTCGATCAGCGTGTCGCGGAAGATTTCCCAGGTCAGTTCTTCGGCCTTGCCGTCGACTTTCTCCAGCGCCTGATAGATCGGCACCGTGCCGATCGGTACCGGGCTGTTGCGGATGATCCACTCGCGCGTCTCGTGGATGTTCTTGCCGGTCGACAGATCCATCACCGTGTCGCCGCCCCAGCGGATCGACCAGGTCATCTTCTCGACTTCTTCCTGAATGCTTGAACCGAGCGCCGAGTTGCCGATGTTGGCGTTGATCTTGGTCAGGAAGTTGCGGCCGATGATCATCGGTTCGGATTCGGGATGGTTGATGTTGTTCGGGATGATGGCGCGGCCACGGGCGATTTCGGAACGAACGAACTCGGGGGTGATTTCGTTGGGGATGGCGGCGCCGAAGCTCTGGCCGGGATGCTGACGGCAAAGCAGGTCGGCCAGCTTTTGCCCCTGCGGGCCGGAGCTCTTCAGTTGTTCGACGTAGGCACGGCGGTTGTTGTTCTCGCGGATGGCGATGTATTCCATCTCCGGGGTGATCAGGCCACGTCGGGCATAGTGCATGTGACTGACATTCATCCCCGGTTTGGCGCGCAGCGGCTTCCTGTGCAGGCCGGGAAAGCGCAGCTCGTCAAGTGCCTTGTCGGTGGCGCGCAGGCGTCCGAAGTCGGAGCTCAGTCCTGCCAGTTCAGCGCAGTCGTCGCGTTCGGCAATCCATTGCGCGCGCAGGGCGGGCAGACCGTTGCGGATGTCGATTCCGGCCTGCGGGTCGGAATAGGGGCCGGAACAGTCATAAACGTAGATCGGCGGATTCTTCTCGCCGCCGAAAGCGGTGTCGGTGTCGGACTGCGAAATTTCACGCATCGGTACCTGGATGTCCGGGCGGCTGCCGGCAACGTAGATCTTGCGCGAATTCGGCAGAGGCTTGATGGCTGCGGCGTCCACGTGGGCGTCGGCGGCAAGAAACTTTTCGTTGGCGTTCATGGTATTTCCTTGCAAAGGGGCGTGACAATTACACGGCGAAAAACGCAAAAATTCAGGCAAGGGATGTCGGGGTGGGTACGAAGGAATGAAAACAACGGCCTTCCGCTTCCCTACGACGGCATTACCCGTACAGGTACAAAGGGACTGTCTCAGCTACGCCGACGTCGGCGCGGCACCCCTAACGTGAATCTGCAAGTTACTGGAATTGCTGACTTTAAGCAAGACTCGACAGATAGTGTAGGTCGGGTTAGCCCGAAGGGTGTAACCCGACAATCGCCACAATTACAGGATCGTGTGGCGAATACCGATGTCGGGTTACGCCCTGCGGGCTAACCCGACCTACGGGTAAAGCGGCATCAACTCACCTGAGCACCCAAGCTTTTTCCGAAACTGTTCCCGTTGTTTCGGGAAATTCGACTAAAGTATTCCCCAGGTTTTCCGTGAATTCAAAGATGGGCACAAACAAGGGGAGTCCGGTCATGCGTCTCAAGCTAATCGCTGCACTGTTTGCGGCAGCGATTCCGGCCATCGCCTCGGCGACCTGGCAGTTGGTGGCCAGCGAACCGGGCAAACGCGTTGAGATCGACCGGGCCAGCATCGTCGCCGAAGCGGGCGGGATGTCTACGGTGAAGGGGCGCATCGTGCTCGACAAGCCGATAGTCGATCCGAAAACGTCCTCCTCCTACCGAATTATCGAAGTGTCGAATCGATACAACTGCACCGAGCGTACGCAGGCCACGCTGAAGCGCAGCTACTTCAAGGAGGAGGGCGACTTGCTGCGTCAGGAAGAGGTGAAAATTCCTTTCGACATGCCGGTGCGCTCGGGTACGCCCGATGACAAACTGTTGCGCGAAGTCTGCCGGCCGAAGCCCGGTAGCGCGTCAGCGGCAGCGGCGATCAATACGGCGGACAAGGTTAGCGAAGTCGCCGGTGACTTGCGCAAGGCCAATGAGACGCTCATTGAAAAAGAGGTCAAAAAGGATTTGCGGCGTTTGACCGCGTCTGCCGGTTCAGCGCGTTCGACCAATGACGGCAGCGTATCGCCTGAACGAAAGAAACCGGCCACATCGACGCCGTCGAGCATCGCCTGGTCGTACGAGGGCAGAGGTGGAGCGGATAACTGGCACCGGCTGAAGCCCGAGTACGCGACCTGTGCTACGGGGCAACGCCAGTCGCCGATCGACTTGCGCGACGGCATTGCGGTTGATCTTGAGCCGATTCAGTTTGCCTATGGTCCCGCATCGTTCCGGGTGGTTGACAGCGGCCGTAACCTGCAGGTGGCCGTTTATGGCGGGGGGATCAATTTACTGGGCAAGAATTTTGATTTGCTAAGGATTCAGTTCCACCGCCCGGCGGAGGTGACCATAGACGGCAAGACCTTCGACATGGACGCGCAACTGGTGCACAAGTCTGAGGACGGCAAACTGGCGATCGTGACCGTGCTGCTTGAACAGGGGGCAGAGAATCCGCTGGTACAGACGGTGTTGAACAACCTGCCGCTCGAAAGAGGAGGCGAAGTGGCTCCGCCAGGAAAGAGCCTCGACGTGAGCCGCTTGCTGCCGGTCAATCGGCGCTACTACACATTCATGGGTTCGCTGACAACGCCGCCGTGTACGGAAGATGTTCTCTGGCTGGTGCTCAGGCAGCCACAGCAGATCTCGCCCGAGCAACTGATGATTTTTCAGCGCCTCTACAAGCCCAATGCAAGGCCTGTACAGCCAGGTTTTGGGCGCATCATCAAGGAATCGCGATAACCGCCCTGGTTTCCCGGTGCAACTGCTTTTTGCCTTCAAGAGCGATTATTTCAGCGAGTTCAGCGAGTCGACAGCCTCGTTGAGCTGTTGCCGCAAGTCATTTGCCGGTTGCCCATCCGCCTCGGTCAGCCGAATCCGGCGCATCAGTTCGGCGATCTGGGCTTGCGTGGCGCGCTGGTCAACCGGCGTGATGGCCAGCGATGAGGTTTTGCCAGCCGGTTTGGTGGCACCCGGGGGTTGACTGACTTGCCATCAACCATCACCTGCGCACGCTCGGCACCCGGCTGACCGCGCTTGGCCGTAATCACGATGGACCTCAGTTGCGAAGGCTGCGGCATCGTACGGCGGGCATTCCTTTGCTTGACGGCATTACGCCTGAACTCATTGACGGCGTCCAGCAGTTGCTTGTGCCGGTCCTCGCTTGGCCGTCCGTCGGCTTCGGCTTCGCGGATTTTTTTCAGCAGTTCCTCGATATGGCTGGGTGCCGATGCCGAGCGGCTGGCCTCACCGAAACTCTCCTTCGGTGCCTTGACGGCAATCTCGAATTCCTCCGGCGTCGCAATCATTTTTCCGATTCGGTAGTGGTCATAGCGCATGGCCATGGTCAGCGCGTTGTCACCCCAATCGTTCTTCGGTCGCACATCGGCGCCCGACTCGAGCAAGACCTTGATCAGATCCTCGCGGCCTTCGCGCGCGGCCATCATGAGCGGGGTCGAGCCGTTGGGCGAACGTGCATTGACTTCGGCACCGCGAGCGATCAGGAAACTGGCAAGTTCCTGGTGTCCATTGAATACGGCGTAGTGCAGCGCTCCCCAGTAGTTTCCCTCGCGGTTGAGTGCGGCGCCATGATCCAGCAGCCATTTGACCGCCTCCATGTGCCCGTTCCAGGCCGCCAGTTGCAAGGGCTGTTCGCCATTGCGGTTGGCCCGCCGCGGGTTGGCACCGCGCTCCATGAAAAGCTGCATCATCTCGATGTTGCCATACCAGGCGGCAATCATCAGCCCGGAGCCCAGTTGGTTGGTCTGAAACTCGGGATCCAGCCCCTCATCCAGCCAGCCCTTGACCTTCCTGATATCGCCGCGCTCGATCGCCCAACTGAAGGCGATCGGATCGGGCAGTGCGGCCCATGCCGTTGTGGTAAAGAGACACAACAACAAAATTAAGGCCCGAGTGCTTCTGCTGATCACCTGCATCAATTACTTCCTCCACCGTCGTAACACCCCACCGGATGTTACGCCGAGTTTTGTTGCACAATACCGTGTTAATGCCGCTCCGTCTGATTCTCGCTCTTGCGCTTTCGCTCGCTGTGCACAGCGTGCTGTTCCTTCCGGATATCCTGAAGCGCTTTTCTGTTGCCCCGCCCCGTCCGGCGCTGCAGGCTACGCTACGCCTGCCGCCCCTACCGGACGTGCCGACCGCCGACCCCTTGCTCAAGAATACCATCGACGCTGAAGACGCGCCGCAAGTCGCCACGCCACCGCCTCCGGTCACTCCTGACAAACCGCCCGTTGCGCAAGCAAAACCCGTGGCCAAACGCGAGGTTCAGGTCGCGCAGAGAAAACTCTCGGAGCACCTGTTTTATCCGCCCGAGGCCGTCGCTCGCGGCCTCGAAGGCGAAGTACGACTGATTGTCAAACTGAACGCCGATGGCGGCGTTGACGATGTCAGCATCGCCGCCAGCAGCGGCTACCCCATCCTCGACAACGCCGCCGTCAAAGCCGCTTACGCAATGGGCAGACTAACCGGTGCCAGCTCGCGCGAACTGATCCTGCCGGTCATCTTCCGTTTGCAGTAGATCCGGCCGGCGCCGGAAGATCACGTCCCAGACGCCGTGACCGAGCCGCAAACCGCGCTGCTCGAATCGGGTCAACGGGCGATACTCGGGGCGCGGCGCATAATCGACGGCGGTGTTTTCCAGCAAGGGTTCGGCTGACAGCACCGCCAGCATCTGCTGCGCATACTCTTCCCAGTCGGTGGCGCAATGAATATAGCCGCCGGGCCGGAGCCGGCTGGCGAGCAGCGCAACCAGCGGCGGCTGGATCAGGCGCCGCTTGTGGTGGCGAAGCTTCGGCCACGGATCGGGAAAGAAAATATGCGCGCCGGACAGGGTACCGGGCCGGATCATGTCGCGCAGAACCTCCACCGCGTCATGCTGGACAATGCGCAGGTTGCTCAGCCCGCCTTCGGCGATCCGCTTGCACAGGCTGCCAACCCCCGGCGTATGCACTTCAATGCCGAGATAGTCGTTTTGCGGATTGGCTGCGGCGATCGTCGCCGAAGTTTCACCCATGCCGAAGCCGATTTCGAGAATCTTCGGCGCCGCGTCGGCACTGCGGCCAAACAGCGACTCCAGATCGAGCGGCACCGCCACGTAGGGCACGCCGATTTCGGCCATCATCGCTTCGTAATAGCGCAACTGCGCGTTCGAGACGCGACCCTGGCGCAACACGAAGCTGCGGATGTGTCGGTGAGTGTTGCCAGGCTCGCCTGCCGGGGTGATGTTATCCAGCCGCTCGCTCACGCTCAGGAACCGATCAGCCCGCTCGTCGGTGAAGAGGGGTCGGCCGAGTAGTACTTGCGCGCCATGCGCCCGGCCAGGAAGGCTTCACGCCCGGCTTCAACGGCTTTCTTCATGGCGCTGCCCATCAGCACCGGGTCCCTGGCGTGCGCGATGGCGGTATTCATCAGCACGCCGTCGCAACCGAGTTCCATGGCAATCGCCGCATCCGATGCCGTTCCGACGCCGGCATCGACAAGCACCGGCACTTTGGCGTTGTCGATGATCAGACGCAGGTTCCACGGGTTGACGATGCCCATCCCGGAACCGATCAGCGAGGCCAGCGGCATCACCGCGACACAGCCGATCTCTTCCAGCATTTTGGCCTGAATCGGGTCGTCGGCGCAGTACACCATCACGTCGAAACCGTCCTTGACCAGCGTTGCCGCCGCCTTCAGCGTTTCCGGCATGTTCGGAAAGAGGTTGGTCGGATCTCCGAGCACTTCGAGCTTGCACAGCGCATGGCCGTCGAGCAGCTCACGCCCCAGACGCAGGGTACGCACCGCATCGTCCGCCGTGTAGCAGCCTGCGGTATTGGGCAGGATGGTGAATTCGGAGGTCGGCAGCGCATCGAGAAGATTGGCTTCGCCGGGATTCTGGCCGATATTCACGCGGCGGATGGCCACGGTAATGATCTCGGCCCCGAGGCATCAATGGCCGCGCGCGTTTCGGCGAAAATCTTGTATTTGCCGGTGCCAACCAGAAGGCGCGAGCGGTAGGCCTTGCCGGCAATCGTCAGGCAATGTGCGAGTGTATTCATGGGGCTGTCCTGATGGGGTCTTGCATTGGCCTGCGGGATGGGCTGGATCAGCCGCCACCAACGGCGACGACGATTTCAATTCGATCTCCCGCGGCCAGCTCAACTTCGGCGTGCCGACCGCGCGCAACGATTTCGCCGTTGCGCTCGATGGCGATACGCTTGCCGGTAAAGCCGAGCACCTCGACCAGCGCGGCGACGCTCAGCGGCGCGGAGAATTGGCGGGATTCGCCATTGATTGTGAGTTCCATGGGGTGAGGATTTTAGCACGCCGCGCGTTCTGCTTCCGGCAACATGAACTGCGTGGGGGCTTACACCACACCCTGGAGCCCCTGGAATAGCAGGGTTAGTGCAACGACGATTTCCATTTTTTTGTGCTCAAGCGTTGCTACTGCATGCTTCAAGATGAAATCACAGGTGGCGTGGCGCATCCATGCGCTCGTGGAGTATGCGAACGATTGCAATGCCGTAGGCCGTGATACGAAAGTAGATCATGTGCCGCTCAACACTTCGGCGGCGATAGCCTGGCCGAATTTGCTCACATACTGGTGCTGTCCTGGGTGACTGCGCCAACTCGGCAAATGCCGTCGTCAACATGTCGGTGTAGCGATTCGCCTGCTCTATGCCCCACTCTTGGAAGGTGTGAGTCCAGATCGTTTCAAGGTCACGTTCGGCGGCGGGGGTAAGACGGTATTCAGCCATGCCTGGCCAGCATTCGCTGCTTGAAAGCGCCCACATCGAAAAGTCCTGGCTCTCCGCTGGCTTCACCTTCAATCAGTGCAGCACGGATGGCCTCGATTTCGCCGCTACGCTCCTGTTCGCGCCGGATGAGATCGCGGAGGCATTCGCTGTCGTTGGTATAGTGGCCAGCGTCAATCTGCGCTTTAATCCAGCCGTCTTGCTTGTCGGTCAAAGTGATGGTCTTGCGCACGGTTCCCATGTTGTTACCTCCTAAGTGAGCTTCAGGGGATGGAGTATTCATACTATTGGTGTAATATAGCGCAAATACGTGCATGGTGCCAATGCGAAATTAGAACCATCAAGTAGTGAAGTTGCGCTCGGAATTTGTCTTGCCGGCGGCGTTGGCCCGTCAATGAAACCGACTGGAAGCCATAGCTTGCAGTAGCCACCGGCATCCGGCCATCTTGTAAAAGATGAACTACACATCGTATTTATAGATCCGCCCGCCGGAAAATCCGCGTACCCAATTTTTTCAATTCATGTCCAACGTTCTGGAGCAATCAGTGATTTGGGAACCGTGAAGCTGATTTCTTGTCATTTTCGTGGATAATCGTGCGGTAATGCTCTCCGCAGGAAAACGTTCCAGTGCTACTGGCGGTCAAGGCCTGGTTTCCTGATTTCGACACATGCAAAGTGATCCGGGTCGGCTAATCGCGACCTGATGACAGAAACAAGTCAGCCTGTTCTCGAACAGCCTGGTTTATTCGCGAGGAGATTGTATTGATTGGACGACTACCCTTTCGCCGCAAGGAACTTGCGGCACTGATGGTTACGCTGTGGATACCCGGCGCGTCGATGGCGCAGACGGTCTGGAACGGGGGTGGCGGTGACAGCAACTGGAGCACCGGTGCAAACTGGGTGGGCAGCGCTGCTCCACCGTCATCAAATACATCCTTCGTGCAGTTCGGCTTGCCCAGCGTCAATTTCACACCAAATGCGGACTCGCCCTGGACACTCAACCGGCTTGATATATCGGGGCTACGAGCTACGCACTGACCGGATCAACGCTCACCTTCAGTGGCACGTTACCGCAAATCAATACCGGCGGCGCGGCGCACAGCATCGCCAATGACCTCATTTTGGCCGCGACCCTGGGGCTCACCAACAGTACCGACGTGAGCCTCACGGGCGCAATTACGGGGGCAAGCAGTCTGAACAAGAGCGGCGTGGGAACGCTAACCCTGTCCGGCGCCCCGCTCAATACCGGCACCACCACGATCAGCACCGGGACGTTGCAAATCGGCACCGGCGCGCCGCTTGCGGTGTCGGGCAACTTCGGCGGTGCCGTGGTCAACAACGGCACGCTGGTGGTCGACAATGGGGCAGCGGGAAACTTTGTCGTGCTGGCCGGCTTGACCGGCACCGGCAGCCTCATCAAGAACGGCGGCGGCACCTTGAATGCGATCGGTCCCGATTGGAACTATAGCGGCAACACCACGCTCAATGCCGGCATTATCGACGCGCCGATCATCAGCACCGGGCGGCTCACCGTCAATGGCGGCATTTTCAGAAACAATCTCCCTCTCCTCCAGCAGCTTCGGCTCGCTGGCCGGCAGCGCCGGCACCACCATCGATCTCAACGGCGGCACGCTCACCGTCGGCGGCGACAACAGCAGCACCACCTACTCCGGCACCTTCAGCGCTATCCCCGGCAACCTGGTCAAGGCCGGCACCGGTACCCTGATCCTGGAAGGGGCGCCTCTGCACACCGGGACCACCACCATCAACGGCACCCTGCAGATCGGCACCGGCGCGCCGCTTGCGGTGTCGGGCAACTTCGGCGGTGCCGTGGTCAACAACGGCACGCTGGTGGTCGACAATGGGGCAGCGGGAAACTTTGTCGTGCTGGCCGGCTTGACCGGCACCGGCAGCCTCATCAAGAACGGCGGCGGCACCGTGACTGCGATCGGTCCCGATTGAACTATAGCGGCAACACCACGCTCAATGCCGGCATTATCGACGCGCCGATCATCAGCACCGGGCGGCTCACCGTCAATGGCGGCATTTTCAGAAACAATCTCCTCTCCTCCAGCAGCTTCGGCTCGCTGGCCGGCAGCGCCGGCACCACCATCGATCTCAACGGCGGCACGCTCACCGTCGGCGGCGACAACAGCAGCACCACCTACTCCGGCACCTTCAGCGCTATCCCCGGCAACCTGGTCAAGGCCGGCACCGGTACCCTGATCCTGGAAGGGGCGCCTCTGCACACCGGGACCACCACCATCAACGGCACCCTGCAGATCGGCACCGGCGCGCCGCTTGCGGTGTCGGGCAACTTCGGCGGTGCCGTGGTCAACAACGGCACGCTGGTGGTCGACAATGGGGCAGCGGGAAACTTTGTCGTGCTGGCCGGCTTGACCGGCACCGGCAGCCTCATCAAGAACGGCGGCGGCACCTTGAATGCGATCGGTCCCGATTGGAACTATAGCGGCAACACCACGCTCAATGCCGGCATTATCGACGCGCCGATCATCAGCACCGGGCGGCTCACCGTCAATGGCGGCATTTTCAGAAACAATCTCCTCTCCTCCAGCAGCTTCGGCTCGCTGGCCGGCAGCGCCGGCACCACCATCGATCTCAACGGCGGCACGCTCACCGTCGGCGGCGACAACAGCAGCACCACCTACTCCGGCACCTTCAGCGCTATCCCCGGCAACCTGGTTAAGGCCGGCACCGGCACCCTGACCCTTGAAGGGGCGCCGCTGCACACCGGCAGCACCACGATCAACGCCGGTACGCTGCAGGTGGGTAACGGCGGCGCGCTGGCCGGATCAAGCAGTTTCGGCGGACCGGTAGTCAACAACGGCACACTGGCATTCGACTACACCTCGGCAGGAGGCATTGCAACGCTGGGTGCAGTTTCCGGCACCGGCAACCTGACCAAGAGCGGCAGCGGGACGCTGATCCTGACCGGCGCTCCAGGGTACACCGGCAGCACCACGATCAACGCCGGCACCCTGCAAGTCGGCAGCGGCGGTGCGCTGGCGGGTTCAAGCAGCTTCGGCGGCGCGGTAGTCAACAACGGCACACTGGCCTTCGACTACACCTCGGCAGGCGGCAATGCAACGCTGGGCGCGGTGTCCGGCACCGGCAGCCTGACCAAGAGCGGTAGCGGAACGCTGATCATGACCGGTGCTCCAGGTCATACCGGCCCCACCACGATCAACGCCGGCACGCTGCAAGTCGGTAACGGCGGGGCTCTGGCCGGATCGAGCAGCTTTGGCGGCGCAGTGGTCAACAACGGCACACTGGCCTTCGATTACAGCTCGGCAGGCGGCAGTGCAACGCTGGGTGCGGTGTCCGGCGCCGGGAGTCTCGTCAAGAACGGCAGCGGGACGCTGATCCTGACCGGCACACCAGGTCATACCGGCACTACCACGATCAACGCCGGCACGCTGCAAGTGGGTACCGGCGGCGCGCTAAGCGGTTCGAGCAGCTTCGGCGGCGCGGTACTCAACAACGGTACTCTGGTGTTCGACTATTCCTCAGCCGGCGGTACATCGACCCTGTCAAACCTGTCGGGAAACGGCAATCTCATCAAGAATGGCAGCGGCCTGCTCAATCTGACGGGTACCAGCACCAATACCGGCAGCATGCAGGTTAACGCCGGAACGCTCGCTGTAAACGGCGCCATAGCTTCAGCCGTCAACATCAACGCCGGCGGCACCCTCGGCGGTATCGGCACCATCAACAACGCGGTGACGGCCAACGCCGGGGGTGTGATCGCCCCCGGCAATTCGATCGGCACGCTGACGGTCAACGGCAGCGTCGCCTTCAATGCCGGATCGATCTACCGCGTCGAGGTCAACCCGGCCGGCAATGCCGACCGCATCAATGTCATCGGCGCTCCCGGCACGGCGACCATCGGCGGCGGCACCGTTGACGTCCAGGCGGGCGCCGGCACTTACTCTCCGGCGACGATTTACACCATCATCAACGCCACCGGCGGCGTTGCCGGAACGTTTTCCTCGGTGACCTCCAATCTCGCCTTCCTCACGCCTTCGCTCGCCTACGACCCCAACAACGTGTTCCTGACGCTGACGCGCAACGCTGCGACCTTCCCCAGCGTCGCCCTCACCCCGAACCAGATCGCCGTCTCCAACATGCTGGAGCCGGTCGCCAACGCCGGGCCGACCGGGGACATGGGGACGGTGGTCAATGGTCTGCTCGGCCTGTCGGCACCGCAGGCGCGTGCGGCGTTCGATGCCATCGGCGGCGCTTCCATCGTCGAGTTGCGGCGGGCCAACGTGGCCTTTGCCCGCGTCTTCACCGGCGACCTCGACTCGCGCATCCAGCAGCCGGCAGGTGCTGGCGTGGCAAAGTCCGGCGAGCAACCGGCGTCGCCTGACGGCCGCGGCTTCTGGATCAAGGCTAACGCCAGCGCTTACCGGACCGACGGCGACGGTAACGCATTCGAGAACGAAGTGCGCGGCGGCAGCATCGCTTTCGGTGCCGACGCCGCTCCGGCCAAGGATGTCATCGTCGGGCTGGCCGCCGCCTACGGCAAAGGCAATCTCGATTTTGACGGCATTCCCGACAGCGGCTGGACGCGCAACGGTGCCCTCGCCGTCTACGGAAATTATGTAACGGGACCCTGGGCGTTCAAGGGAATCGCCGGCTACGCTTTCGGCAGGAACCAGCTCGACCGGCCGATCGTCTTCGGCCCGATCGCACGCGTGGCGCAGGGCGAGTTCGACAGCCAGAGCGGCACCGTTTACGCGGAGGCCACCTACGACATCCCAATGGATGGTTTCAGTCTGCGTCCGCTCGCCGGGCTGTCCTGGGTGATCAGTCGTCAGCAGGGTTTCACTGAAAGCGGTGCCGGTGCGCTGAATCTGGCCGTGACCGGAGAAACGACGAATTCGCTGCGTACGCTGCTCGGCGTGAAGACCGTGCATGCGCTGCCGACCGGCAACGGCGGCGTGGTGTTCCTTGAGCCGCGACTGCTCTGGTCGCACGAGTTCGGCGACCTCAATACGCCGCTCGACGCACAATTGACCGGTGCCGGTGCAGCGGGGAATTTCACCGTCGCCGGCGTTAACCTGAAGCGCGACAGCGCGATCGCCGGTCTCAGGGTCTCCGGATCGGTGAGCAAGGACGTCGAACTCTTCGCCGACATCCTGGTCAGCGGCAACTCAAGCCAGACCTCCGCCAGCGCCTTTGCCGGCGTGCGCATGGCGTGGTAACCAGCACACGACCTTGTGCAACAGGCCATGCTCTTCGAATAACCGGCTGAAACGACAAAGGCCGGAAATTCCGGCCTTTGTCAGGTGTCTGGAGCGGGCGATGGGAATCGAACCCACGGCTCTAGCTTGGGAAGCTAGGGTATTACCATTGGCCGCCTTTTCTTCCCCCCCCCCCCCCTCCCGGAACGACCCCCCCCCCCCCCCCCTTTTCCCCCGGCGGCCCCCGCACCCCCCCGGGGGCCCCCCTCCCCTTTGGCCCCCCCCCCCCCCCGGGGGGCCCCCCCCCCCCCCCAAAAAAGGAGGGGGGGACCCCCCCCCCCCCCGGGGGGGCTGTGGGGGCCCCCCCCCCCCCCCCCTGTGTGACAATTGACCAGGCCTTGGCAAGAGCCGAACAACAAGCCGCTAGCCCGCGACGGGAGCGGCCACAAGGGACCAACCAACCCAGCCCCGCGCGGCCCGAGACCGACGCCAGACCACGGACACGGGACCCGCGGCGGGCCCCGGCCAGGACGCACCGCGAGGCCGAGGGCGAAACCCGCCCGGCCGCCCCCCCGGCGGCCGCCGCCAGCAGCGGCGGGCCGCCGCGCCCCCGCCCCAGGAGGGGAGAAGCGGGGGGCCGGCCAGCGCCGACAGGAACCCGGAAAACCAGCGCGAAGCGCACGGCGCGGGAGAGAGAGGCCGCACCCCCCCAAGAACCGGGGCAGCCGCCGCCACAGCCCAACACCCCCGACGGGCCGGCCCGCGGGCACCGCCCGCCCGGACCCGCCCCGGCCGGGCCCGCCGCGGCAAGAGGGGGGGCGCCGGGGCCCGGCCGCCGCCCGGAGGAAGGCCGCCCCCGGGGGCAGGGGGCGCCGGGCCCGGACCGGCCGGCCCGCGCGGGAAGGCCCCCGCCGGCCCCCCCCCCGGCGCCGCGCCCCCCCCCCCGGGGCGGGGGCGGGGGGCCCGCCCGCGCCCGGGGGCGGCCCCCCGGCGCGCCCGGGGGCGCGGGGCCGCGGCGGGGGCCGGGCGCCGGCGCGCCGCGCGGCGCCGGGGGGGCGGGGGGGCGGCGCGGGGGCCGCCGGCGCCGCCCCGGGGGCGCGCTATACGACGCCCGCGAAGGCGCCCATTCTATGCGCTACTGCGCTGCGCTTCAATCTCTGTGTATTCAGTCGCCCGGCCAGGCGCTCAGGCAATCAGCGGTTTGACCCGGCTGGCGGCCAGTCTGGCGCGGCTGCGCGCTTGCGTGATGTCTTCACCGTTGGCCACGGCGACGCCCATGCGCCGCTTCATGAAACTCTCCGGCTTGCCGAACAGGCGCAGGTCGCTGCCCGGAACGCTCAAGGCATCGGCGACGCCGGCAAAGGCGATTCCCCTGGCTTCGATGCCACCATAGATCACCGCCGAGGCGCCTGGCGAACGCAGCGAAACATCGACCGGCAAACCGAGGATGGCGCGTGCGTGCAGTTCGAATTCGGAGAAACGCTGCGAAGCCAGCGTCACCAGACCGGTGTCGTGCGGGCGCGGGCTGACTTCGGAGAACCACACCTGATCGCCCCTGACGAAAAGCTCGACGCCGAACAGGCCGCGACCGCCGAGATTCCCGGTCACCGTGCGGGCAATGGCGCGCGATTTCTCCAGCGCGACTTCGCTCATCGGCTGCGGCTGCCAGGATTCAACGTAATCGCCATTTACCTGGAGGTGCCCGACCGGCTCGCAAAAGCAAGTCTCCACTTCGCCGCTGGCGCCGATGGCACGTACGGTCAGCAGCGTGATCTCGTACTCGAAGTCGATGAAGCCCTCGACGATGATGCGGCTCTGGCTGACTCGCCCGCCCTGCATCGCGTAGTCCCACGCTTTGGCCACATCGTCCGCACCGCGCAGCAGCGACTGCCCCTTGCCGGACGATGACATCGTCGGCTTGACCAGGCACGGGTAGCCGATACCGCCGCCCCGACCATCGTCGATCGCTGCGTAGAGTCCGGTCAGCGAATCGGCAAAGGCGTAGGGCGAGGTTGGCAACCCCAGTTCCTCGGCGACCAGGCGGCGAATGCCTTCACGGTTCATCGTCAGGCGCGTCGCGCGTGCCTTCGGGATGACTTCGGCAATGCCCTCGTTTTCGATTTCAAGCAGCATGTCGGTGGCAATTGCCTCGATTTCCGGAACCACCAGATGCGGTCGCTCGCGCTCGATGACGGCGCGCAGCGAGGGGCCATCGGTCATCGTCACCACGTGCGAACGGTGCGCAACCTGCATGCCGGGGGCGTCGGCGTAGCGATCGACGGCAATCGTCTCGACGCCGAGGCGCTGCAGGGCGATGATCACTTCCTTGCCCAGTTCGCCGGCGCCGAGCAGCATGACGCGCGTCGCCGAAGGGCTCAAGGGCGTACCGAGCCTTTCAATGGGGTGCTGACGGGGGCCAGTGCTCGTGTTCGGCATCGCGGAATTCCTGTCTTCGTGTGAAGGTGGCAAATTCTAGCATGCGTCGCTATCCGGCTTTGGCTGCCCGAACAACGCGCAGGGCGAAGGGTGCAAACCCCCTCGCCCTGCGGGAGAGGGATGGGGTGAGGGCCAAACACTGGCCAATCCTTGTGTTGAGGTAGTCGCGTTTAACTGCGGTTTCCATGTTAAATACGGCAGGGTAGCTCTGCCCCACGCGATTTGCTTCGCGCCACCATTCTGGATTCCGGCGTGCGCCAGAATGACGGCAGGAGGCTCGCCACTTACTTCTTTGCGTGTGCCGGCCGGAACGCGGCGCAGAACTGCGCGTCGGTTTCGAGCCAGGCGCCTTCGATCAGATCGATGCAATACGGCACGGCCGGGAATACGGCCTGCAGGCAATCGTCAATCGCCGAGGGCTTGCCGGGCAGGTTGATGATCAGACTCTTGCCGCGTATCCCGGCGGTCTGCCGGGACAGGATCGCGGTCGGGACGAACTTCAGCGAGGCGCTGCGCATCAGTTCGCCGAAGCCGGGCAGCATCTTGGTGCACACCGCCTCGGTGGCTTCCGGCGTCACATCGCGCAGCGCCGGCCCGGTGCCGCCGGTGGTCACGATCAGGCTGCACCCTTCGCTATCGCTCAACTCGCGCAGCGCGTCCTCGATTTGCGGCTGCTCGTCGGGGATCACCCTGGCCACCGCCTGCCACGGACTGGACAGCGCGCGCGTCAACCAGGCGTGGATCGCCGGCCCGCCCCGGTCTTCATAGACTCCGCTGCTGGCGCGGTCGGAAATGGTCAGAATGCCGATACGGGCCACGGGTTTGTGCTTGCAGTTCATGCTTCCCCCTCGAAACCTGCTTCACTCTGGAAAACGGTGCCATCGAGAAGTTGCACCTGTGCCATTTCGCCTGCCGCCAGCCCGGAGCTCGTCGCCGGAACGACCAGCAATCCGTCGGCTTGTGCCATCGACAACAGCGCGCCACTGCTTTGGCTGCCGGTCGAACGGGCCACATAGTCGCCCGCCGCATCGCGTTCAAGAATGACGCGGATGAACTCGGTGCGGCCCGGCCGAATCGTGACCGGATGCGCCAGACGCGCGGCAAGCGTTCGCCGGTAGAGGCGCGGATTCCCCATCATCCGGCGCAGCGCGGGCAGGACAAACTGCTCGAAGCAGACCATGCTCGACACCGGATTGCCCGGCAGGCCAAAGACGATGCTGCTGGCGGTGGTGCCGAAATATGGCCACCCGCGGCCGGCAATGGACCGTCACCTGAGCGCATTTGACCGTCGCCAGAACGCCGATCACGCCAGGCGTAATTTCCGTCCCGGCGCTCAATACCACCTGCCCGTTGCGCATCGCTTCACCGAGCAGACGAATGTCATTGCCGGGTTTGACCGGGCAGCGGATTTCAACCTGGCCATCGGCGAGCATCTGCGTATCCTCGACCCGGATCACGGCATCGGCGCCGGCCGGCACCGGCGCTCCGGTCATGATGCGCGAGCACTGGTCGGCGAGCACCGTTCTCGCCGGCCTGTCGCCGGCCTTGATGTCTTCGATTATGGTCAAGGCAGTTGGCGTACTGGCCAGATCGGCACTGCGCAGCGCAAAACCATCCATCGCCGAAACATCGAAGGGTGGCTGATCGCGGTTGGCACGAATCTCTTCGGCCAGCACCCGCCCCAGCGAGTGTTCGAGTTTGACGATCTCGCTATTGAGGGTCGTTACATGCTGCAGAACGCAGTTTTGCGCATCTCTTACCGACAGATGTTTTGCTTCGCTCAAGGGGTTACCTTTCCAGATTCGGGTTCAGTTAATGGCTCGAACCGTGGCGAAAGCGCGCAGCTTTTGAGCAGGTAATCCCCTTCAGGTGATCCTTGGAGAGCCTCGGCGAGCAGAGCGTATTGCTTTTGTAGTTGTTTATCTTGACACTTAATTTGTCGGTGTGATTCTGGGAGCGGGGTGTTTGTCATTGTGATTCCAATTCCTTTTCCGGCATTACCGTAAATTACAGCCTGGATTTCAATTTCGACTGATAACACATTGGCTGGGATCGGGCGGCTACCGACCCAAAGCGGTCGCTTTTATTTTTGGGGGTACATGGAAAATTATGGCTCTAATGCCAGCTCAGCCAACCAAGAACATGAAGCCGCAACGTTGTTGCTTGGCCTCGACCCGAAAAGCAAAACAAAATTTTTCTTCACTGGGACTGGCGTGATAACGGCAGGTCGCTTTTCGTGGCAGGGCGGGAGAGCAGCTCTTTGTACTTTTTCGTTGCCGGATTGTCCGTCCAATCTGGAAAGCACGATCTCGCCCTCAATGCTACAGGTTACCAATAAATCACCGTTTTCAAGCACGGCATGTTTCTGATGGCATTTTTTCCATACCGCTGAACGTCCTGGCCGTGGTGTAGCTGTATGTCTTAGCGGCACATTCCATTGCACTGTGCCGGTTAGCGAAACCTTAGCCACGGTAAGAGGCTTGTCGTCTGACGGGTCGCGCCAACCCACCAGAGCAAAATATCCATCCGGAGATGCTTCTATTGAGAGAGCCTCATATCGCCTGCTTCGATGCGCATTGAGGTTCGGGCGAATGACATGCTCTGCGAGAACCTTCCCTCGTGGGTCGAGCAGCCAGAAAACGGCCTCCTCCTCATACGGATAGCTAGTCGAAGCTGCCTTCCGCAGCCCTAAAAAAGCGATATTTCCGTCATACCCTTCGGTTATTGCAGCGTTTGCGCCAAACCCAATGGTCTTTTCCCAGGAAGTTTTCCCTTGATCGGAAATTCTTGCCAGCCATGTGCCGTTCTCTATCGGGCCTGTCACCAAAACGCCGCCATCACGCGAAGGGTGCAATGCAACTATCTGCCTCCAGGATCGTCTGCCAAAAGTAAACTCGGCCAGCTTCTGTCCGGTCTGAGTAAACTTTCCCAGATAGGCATCGGCCATATCTGCTCCAGGGAACCAAGCACGCTGATTGATTCGACCGCCTACCCAAATGTTGCCTTGGCTATCTAGTGCAGCATCAAGGATCAGCGCCTTGGTATCGAGTAAGCTAATGCTACCTAGCCCACGTCGATTTAATGGAACAATCCTGTTCCCGACGGCTATCAGTTCATCACTTCCCATCTGCAAAATGCGTTCTGGCAATTGCTGCGATGGCCGCTCTCGACTGTCGGGAATCGCAAGCTCCCAGTTCAATTGAAGTGGCTTTGACTTCGAGGCTTGCTCACTCGCGGTAGCTGGTGCGAGACACGCCGAAAGCACAATTGTAATGAGAATTCGACTCAGCGAAGTATTGGAGCGCATGCGATCAGTACCCAAGATTGTCTATAACCATAGCGCATACCAACTGACCACTTCTGGCCGTTAGCAGTTGGTCAACCCCACCCACAAGCAATATAGCCCATTCATCGCTCTGCATCGCCAGAGCGCATAAAACTCAGTCCACGTCCTGCCCCCAATATCCTGCTTCACGCTGATGACGGATCGCGAGAATCAGGAGGGCGTCATGCGCTTCCTCCAGGCTGTAGAGGGCCAGGTAACCGCTTCGACCGCGAGAGATGACCAACTCCCGCAATCCAAACTCAACGGGTCGGCCGATCAGCGGATGCCGGATCAATACACTGACGGCTTCCTCGATCAACTCAAGCGTCTCGGCTGCCGCCGCATAATCAGTCTCGACCAGAAAGTCGGTAAGTCTTTCGAGATCGGCAAGCGCTCTTGCCGAATAGCTCAGCTTTGCCAAGATCTGGCTTTTGGCTTTGCTGACTTGTTGCCGGAAATACGCGCTTTCAGGTAGGCATGAACCTCGCTGGCCTCATAACCCTTGCCGGTGCTCAACATTTGTTCCCGTGCTGCTTGAGCCTCGCTTACGAAACTGGCATGACGTTCCGCTGAAGTGGCTGCCTGCTCTATCGCTTGTACCATGAATGCATGTGGCGACACGCCTTTCTTCTCGGCTGCGGCAATGGCCCGTTGCTTGAGCTCGTCAGAAAGCTTGAGAGATGTAGTTGTCATTTTCGTGCACCTTTTCGCTTGGCGGTGGCACTAGAGTAGCACCGGCATACAGTGAGGGGCAATACTTGATTGCTGCCGACGCTTTTGCACACAAGTCAGAATACTACCTCTCTGCCCCACGGGATTTGCTTGGAGGCATATTCTCGTTGCTCAGGTTAGCGACAGCGTAAGCCGACTAAAGAGTGATAAAGCCGGTCTGCGGAAGTGCCGGGCCTACTCGCTGGCAGAAGTCGGGTTACGGCCTGTGGCCTAACCCGACCTACACGACTATATCTAAAGCGCAGTTAGATCGCTGATGCAAATGGTTCTACGCTTTTAATATAGCGATTCCCCGACGCGAGCCTGGGTGCGTTTTTCGATCTGGCCGACGGTGTTCATGTATTCGATCCCTTCATGGCTCGCTTGAACATGTTGTCCACCGCCGGCGTCATGTGTATCGGCAACAGGGCGGTGGCTGGGTGAGCCAGCCGAAACACGCGAAACACCTCATCGGCAAACGCCTGGCCGATCTCCTCCACCCCCGCAAAATCCAGCACCACGGTTTGAAAAAGCTCGAAGCGCTGGGTCAGCCGCCTGGCTTGCGAGCGGGAAACCAGCTTTTCCCCTTCATGCTGCGCCAGACGAACCGGCACGATGGTCTTGGCAAAGGTGTATTCCTCCGGCGCGGCAAACTGGTCGAATACCTCGTTCAAGCGGCGCTCGCTATCATTGGCCAGGCGCATCAACACCAATGTGCCTGGCGCCTCGGCAGGGCGCTCCAGCAGCACATCCGCACCCCATTCATCGTGCATGAAGTGCAGCGTGCCGGAACGAATGGCGAAGGCATCCATGACCTTGGACGAAAAGAAGATGCCCTCGCCGGTATGGTTGGCGGGATCGGTGGTCATCTTGCCCTTGGCCAGTTCCAGAATCGCTTCGCGCGGGTCGTACAGATTCAGCGCCCGCTGAATCTTGAGGAAGATGCCCTCACCCTCGTCGGCGACATACACCGTGCTGTTCAGCGCATCGCGCAGCAATTTCACCGTCACCCGCTCCGAAGCGGAATGGTCGATGGCGTTGTTCACCATTTCCGTCACTGCGTAGTGCCAGATGTCGCGCACATTGGCGGGCAGATCGCCAAGCCGGGGGGCAATCGACTCGCGCCATACCCTATCCTCGCTCAGCCCCTCCCGCATATACACCTGTTGTACCTGCGCCAGCGTCGCCAGCCGATAACTTACCCCTCGCCCGACGCCGGACGAGGTGATCACGCCTTCCGTTTTCAGCCTGGCCAGCCAGGCACTGGCCGACTGACGCGACACCCCATGCTGCACGGCCAGACGCGCAGCGACATTGCTGCCGTCGAGGGCAATCGCGGCAAGCATGGAACGGCGCAGGTCTGTCTTCATGGGCAATTAAACGTAAAGAAAAACAGGATTAATTGTAAAGTAAAAATATAAGAAACGTAAAGCGGCTGGGCTAGGAAAATGCTGAGCCTGCACATTGGCAGAAGTCGGGTTACGGCCTGCGGCCTAACCCGACCTACACGATTTGAAGATGATCCTAGAAACCGCAGTTGAGCGGGACTTATTGGCTGCAACACCATGTTTGGCAAGGGTTTGGCCCTCACCCCGACCCTCTCCCGCAGGGAGAGGGGGTTTTCACCCTTCGCCCTGCGGGAGAAGGGCCGGGGATGAGGGCCTACGATATCGGCATTACGCTCAACTGCGTTTTTTAGGATGATTTCGATCTAATCTGCCTCTTCACTTCGCCTTGCCGCCGCCACATCCTGCGGCGTATCGAGATCGAAAAAGCTGCGCAATCCGGGGTCGCTCTCCAGCAAGTCCGATTCGTCGACATAACAAACCTTCAATTGCTCAAGCGCCGCGCGCAGACTGTGCCTGCCCTTTGCTTCAAGCAGAGCCCGCAGCGTATCCAGGCCACTGGCCGAATAAAATGCGGCCAGGGGTTGCGGGTGTCCGTGCACGACGGGCACCACGGCCTGGTAGCCGGCACGACGTTGCGCCAGCCGTTCGATCAGCGCGGGCTGCACGAAAGGCATGTCGCTGGCTACTGCAAAGATCCAGGGCGTACCGGCCTGAGCCAGACCGGCGCACAGGCCGGCCAGTGGCCCGGCGTTGGGGTAGTCGTCGCAGACTTGCGGCAATTCGATCTCGGGACGGTGCTGGCGAACGCTGACCAGAACCTGCGGAAACAGCGGCTGTACGATGGCGATCACCCGCTGCAGCAACGTTCGATCGCCGAGCAGGAGCTGCGTCTTGTCGCAACCCATGCGCTGCGAATCGCCGCCGGCCATGACCAGTGCGGTGCAGTCCTCGATCATCGCTCGGCGTGCTCGAGCAGAAAGCTGGCCAGTCCGGCGATGTCGTCGAGCGCAAAATGCGGGAGCTGTGGATAAACCTCGTCCATGTCGGTGACGATGCCGATCAGTCCGTCTTCGATGGCGCAGCGTGGCGGTTTGCCGCAGGCGCGCCGCAGGACTTCAATCTTGACTCCCGGTGCCAGCGAAAAGCCCTCGGCCAGAACCATGTCTGCCTCACCGAGAAAGCGCTCGGCCAGTTGCTCCGGGTCGCGACGATCGACGGCATCGGCCACCAGTTGCAACTCGTCGGCGGTGACCAGCATGCTGATCGCGGCGCCGGCCTGCTTGTAGCGCCAACTGTCCTTGCCCTCCCTGTCAAGCGCGACCTTGTGGTGTGCATGCTTGATGGTTGCCAGATGCAAGCCCCTGGCCGTCAACACGGGCAACAGTTTCTCGACCAGCGTGGTCTTGCCGGAACCGGAATGCCCGACAAAAATGAATACCGGCGGAACCAGAGAATTCATCTTTAAAGCCGCAGTTTGGCGTGATGCCTATAGCGTAAGCCCTCATCCCCAGCCCTTCTCCCGCTGGGAGAAGGGTGCAAACCCCCTCGCCCCGTGGGAGAGGGAGGGGTGAGGGCCAAACGCTCGCCAAATCTGGTGTTGCGGCCAATTTGTCGCGCTTGACTGCGATTTCCGGATTCGTTGAACTCATGGATGCGGCGTTACCCAGCAATCGCCTTGCGGCGTGATCTCTTTTTTCCAGATGGGAACCCGTTCTTTGAGTTCATCGATGATCCACTGACATGCCTGCAGAGCCGGGGCGCGATGTTCGGCGCCGGTGGCGATGAAGACTATCGAATCGCCGGCGCGCACCACTCCCAGACGATGCACGATGCGCGCATCGATCAGGCCGAAACGTTCGATCGCTTCGCTGCGCAGTTTCTGCATCTCGGCCACGGCCATCGGTTCGTAGGCGTCGAAACTGATTTCACTGACCTCGCGGCCTTCCGAGAAGTCACGTGCGCAACCGAGAAAAGTCGCAATGCCGCCGATGCGTTTTGAGCCGGCCAGCAGTGCCCGGATTTCCTCGTCGGGCGAGAAGTCTTCGCGTTGAATGCGGACGGGGTCCTGCATCTCATCCCCCCGAGAACTTCGACATGAAGACGACTTCGCTGTTGTCTGCCAGCGGCAGGGATCTGTCCCTGACATGCTCCCCATTGACGGCGGCCAGGGTGACCAGTGCGAAGGCTTCCGGGTACCTGGGCTGCAAGTGTGCCTGCACATCCTGCAAGCGCATCCCGGAATGGAATTCGACTTCCAGGCGGCTGGCGCCCACGCGTTCGGCGACCGGCCCGAAAAACAGTACGGTGATCATCGGAGCTCTTTTCCGATGGCATCGGCACGGCGCCAGAGACCGCTCTTGCCGCCACGTTTCTCATCAAGCTGGACGCTCTCGATGCGCATGCCGCGATCAATCGCCTTGCACATGTCGTAGATGGTGAGCAGCGCAACGCTTGCCGCGCACAGCGCTTCCATCTCGACCCCGGTCTGCCCGGTACACGTGGCGGAAGTCACCACCCTGATACCGACGCATCCGTTTTCATCCGGTACCAGTATCTCGCTGAACTCGACCTCGACGCCGCTCAGCGCCAGCGAGTGACACATCGGAATCAACTCCGACGTGCGCTTGGCGGCCATCACCGCAGCGACATCCGCCACGGCCAGCACGTTGCCCTTGGCGATGTTACCGGCGCGGATGCGTTCCAGCGTCGCCGCCTGCATGCGCAGAATCCCGCTGGCGATGGCCACGCGCCGGGTCGCCGATTTTTCCGACACGTCGACCATGCGCGCCCGTCCGGCAGCGGAAAAGTGAGTCAAGTCATTCGTTTCGTTCACCTGGAATCCTGTTCAATCCAAAGCCAAGGTTAAAGCTCAACCCCCAATATACGACATCTCTATCTTTCGCCGTGGCGCTTCTGTTGCTGCATGGCGCAATTGCGAGTAGCGGTCGCTGCGCCGTCCCCAGGTATCTACGATCAGGCGACTCAGGGCTTCATCGCTCGCATTGTGCCGCAGCGGGTCGCGCAGATCGACGCCCTGCGCAGCAAAAAGGCAGGTATATAGCTTGCCGTCAGTGGCCAGCCTGATCCGGCTGCATTCGTGACAGAAGGCCTGTGTCACCGAAGCGATCACTCCGATCTCACCGCCACCATCGGTGAAAGACCAGCGTTTGGCCACTTCGCCCGGGTAGTTGGCGTCGACCGCCTGCAGTGGGTAGTGCTGCCCGATCGTTTCCAGAATTTCGCTCGCCGTCACCACATCGTCCATGCGCCAGCCGTTGCTGGTACCGACATCCATGAATTCGATGAAGCGCAAAATGATCCCCGTGTGACGAAAGTGCCTGACCAGCGGGATGATTTCGTGTTCATTCACCCCGCGCTTGACCACCATATTGACTTTGATCGGCGTCAGCCCGACGCGCTGCGCTGCTGCGATACCTTCGAGTACGGTGGCTACCGAGGCCTGCGAATCGCTCAAGCGCCGAAAGGTTTCCTCGCTCAGGCCATCAAGACTGACGGTCAGCCGCGCCAGCCCGGCATCCTTCAAGGCCTGCGCCTTCCGGGACAGGAGCAGGCCATTGGTGGTCAGGGCGATTTCGATCGGCTGGTTTTCACTGCTGCGCAGCCCGGCCAGCGCCGCGATCAGGTCTTCGACGCCGTGTCGCAGCAGCGGCTCGCCGCCGGTCAGACGAATCTTATGCACGCCGAGTTGCAAAAAAACGCCGGCGAGTCGCACGATCTCTTCAAAACTGAGCAACTCGGCGCGCGGCAGAAAAACGAAATCCTTGCCGAAAATTTCGCGCGGCATGCAGTAGCTGCAGCGCAGATTGCAGCGGTCGGTGACCGATATGCGCAGGTCGCGCAGAGGCCGCTGCAGGGTATCGGCGATGAACGGCTCTGGTCTGTTGTCATTGATCACGTTGAAATTCCGTCCAGCCGGCGCAAGGTAGAACGGCTCATTGTAGCAATGCAGCGACCATCCGTTTCTGATCCTGATCAAAATTGGCGATGAATATCACGGGGCGCTGACCACAGGCTTGGTCTGCGTCGCGCTTAACTCGAAGCCTTGGCGGGTGTTACGATGCGTGCGCTTATTGCGCACCTCACCTAATCACAACGCACGAGTCAGGAATGGGTAGATTTGAAGGAACTGGTGGCGGCCATTGCCGGAATTGCGCTGCTCGGGACGATCGGCAACAGTCTGCACGGCGCACTGCGCGAAGAAGGAGAACGCGATGCGGCGCTGATCACCTTCCTGGTCACGGCCTCGGGTCTGACCCTGATCGGTATCGGCAGCGCGTTCTGGGGTTTGCTGTTTGGCCTGGCGGTACTGAAGATCGGCCCGCGCCAGCAGGCCTGATCACCTAGTACAAGCTTAGTGACGACTAAAGTAACAATATCTCCAAACCAGTAGGTCGGGTTAGCGCAGCGTAACCCGACGCCTGTGTATGCGATTGTCTGGTTATGCTGCGAAGCAAATCCTCTTGGGGGACGCTGCGCTAACCCGACCTTCGATGCGTCCTGACCGCCTCGCACGGGCTCAGGCTGCAACGCTGTTCATGACCTTGGCGCCGATCCAAGCGTCGATCTTCTGCGCAACACTTTCCCACATCGGGTCGAGCATCAGCATGTGTCCGGAACGAGGGATAACGCAGGTTTCGGCATTCCAGCCGCTGGCCGTCATGTACAGCCGGTTTGCGGCGAACATCGCATCATGCTCGCCGCCGATGACCAGTGCGGGAATTCGTGGTCGCTTGACGGGCATACGCAAGGCCAGCGCCATCATTTCGGTTAGTGCGCGCATCGACTCTTCCTGCACCATGGGATGAAAAACGGAAAATATATGGGCAAATTCCTCGGGGCTGACGTCCGGCGAGAAATACGCCTCGCGCATCACCCGGATCGTGTTGTCGGTATATTCGCCGCGCACGGCGCGTTCGGCTTCATCAATAAAATCAGGGATGCGGACTGCCAGTTGAACTCCTGAGGCCGCAAGGCCGGTCGGAGGCACCGGCGACATCATCACCACCGCTTTTGCCAGCGATTTTTCGAGATAGCGCTGCACCACGATGGCCCCCATCGAATGCCCGATCAATACCGGGGCACTACTCAAGCCGGCAACGACCTGCCCGACATCGTCAGCGTAATCGTCGATCCCGAAGCTGTTCAGGTCTTCAATCCCCGGGCTCTTGCCGTGTCCGGACAGATCGACTGCGTGACAGTTGTAACCGCGCTTCTGGAAGAAAGGCAGAAAGTTGATATCCCAACACCCGGAATGTGTGTAGCCGCCGTGCACAAAAACGAGCGGTGGATAGCCTTTATCCACCCGCGCCGGACGTACAAGTGTGAACAGTTGGCGAGGCATTCGGAAAAACTCCTGTAATTGAACGGGTCTGAGAGAATAGGTCAAAAACCGGGGTTCGACAATACAAACCGGGCAAAAGCGCACGGTAAATTTGTTCTGGCGCTAACTCGTCATTCCAGGCTTGACCCAGAATCCAGTTCGTTTATCAAGCCGTTCTTTTAACATCGTGATCAGATGGACGAATCTGGATTCCGGCGTTCGCCAGAATGACTTTGGCCTGCCATTTTGCGTCTGCCGGTATAATGACGTGCTGTGAAACAAACCCAAGCCAACCTTCCCAGGACGTCCGGCTTCGCTTCGGCGTGGCAGCGCTGGCGTGAACGCGCCAACGGCGAGCCGGCGCTGGACGGCCTGCCTTGTATCCCGATAGCCGCAAAACAGGTCCAGGCACTGAGCAGCCCGCAAGCGTTTCGTGAAACCCTGCTGGCGCACATCGCTCAGGCCAGACAACGCATCCTCATGGCCACGCTGTACCTGCAGGATGACGAGGCGGGCAGGGAAATTCTCTCCGCCCTATACGCGGCTAAGAATGCGCAGCCGCAACTGGAGATTGCCGTCTTTGTCGACTGGCATCGGGCACAGCGCGGCCTCATCGGCAAGACCCGATCCGCCGGCAACGCGGCTATGTACAAGGACATGGCGCGCCGTCTCGGGCCGGGCATCACGATCTACGGCGTGCCGGTGCAGCGGCGCGAGTTCATGGGAGTCATGCATCTCAAGGGATTCATCATTGACGACAGCGTTCTCTACAGCGGCGCCAGCCTCAACGACGTTTATCTGCATCGGCACCTGCGCTATCGCCTGGATCGCTACCATCTGATCCACAACCGGGCACTGGCTGACAGCATGGCCGCTTTGCTGACCGGGGTCTTGCGCGGCAACCCGGCCATACATCCCCTCGACTCCGGCAAGGCTCCAAAAACCGTTACGCTACTGGGTGCCATCGTCAAATTGCGCCGTGAGCTGGCTAAAACCCGCTATCACTTCGCGCCCGGCGTGCTCAAACATGGCGAAGTCGGCATCACGCCACTGCTCGGCCTCGGCGTGCGCGACAACGAACTCAATCTGACGATCCTGCAGTTGATCCGGCAGGCGCAACAGCGTCTGGTGCTGTTCACCCCCTACTTCAACCTTCCCGGACCGATCCGCAAAGCCCTCGACAACAGGATCCGATCGGGGTGCCGGGTCACCATCGTGCTCGGCGACAAGACGGCCAATGATTTTTACATCCCGCCCGATGAGCCCTTCAAGACCATCGGTGCACTGCCCTACCTTTACGAAGCGAACTTGCGCCGCTACTGCAAGGCGCACCAGAGGGCCATCGACGCCGGTCTGCTCAACGTGCATCTGTGGCGCGACGAAGACAACACCTTTCATCTCAAGGGTCTGCTGGTCGATGACGACTACGCCTTGTTGACCGGCAACAATCTCAACCCGCGCGCCTGGCGCCTCGATCTGGAAAACGGGCTGGTGATTCACGACCCGCAAAAACTTCTGCTCGACCAGCATCTGGCCGAACTCGAGAGAATCCTGGCGCACACGCGACGACTGGATCATCATCAGGTGATCGACGCCGTCGAGTCCTATCCGGATCAGGTGCAACGCCTGCTCAGGCGTCTGGCGCGCGTTCGCGCCGACCGGCTTGTCAATCAGGTGCTTTAACTGCTTTAACCCTTGACCGGCAGCTATTGCTGCATCGGGTTATTGTCGGGTTACGCCCGTTGGGCTAACCCGACCTACGGGGATTTTGGCCGATCATATTGCCCTCAACGGCTGTAGAGGCAGGCCGCAATGCCGGTGGCGATGGCATCGGCCATGCGCGCCTGTCGCTCGGGATCGCGTAGCGCGAGTTCCTCTTCGCGGTGCTTGATCACCCCCGCCTCGAACAGCACGGCAGGCAGGCTCGTTCGATAAAGCACGATCAGATTGTCGTAGTAGTGCACCGCGTTATCGACGTCGGCATAGGGGCGGGAGTGGCCGGCAAGCGAATCGGCATGGTGGCTGGCGCCGACAAAACCCATGCGCCGCAGACGCGCCCCGATGGCCGAGGCACAGCGCAGGCTGGTGACCGGATCCGGGTTGTCGCGCGAAACAAAGAGGGAAAAGCCACGGTGAAGGTCGCTGTAACTCTGCGTCGTGCCCTGCCAATCCCATTCCTCAAGCAGTTCGGCCTGCACCGAATCGTGATGGATCGAGATAAAGAAATCGGCTCCGCTGGCTTGCTGAGGACGCGCCTCAAGACTGTCAATGCGGCCATCAAAATTGATTGGCCGTACAAGCAGGCCACGTGCCGTGAGGGCAGAAGCCAGGCCGACGGCCAGTACCCGGTTGAAATCGAACTCCTTGCCGCCACGTGCGCTGACCGCGCCCGAAGCCGCCAGGGTATGGCCGACATCGAGCGCCACCTCGGCGGCATAGGTCCCGGAACAGGCGAGCCAGACCAGGGCGCCGAGTTTCAGCAAGGTGGGCACTGAGCAGTCGCTTTCAACTTGACGGTCATTTTGGCAGGCGATGCCCCAATGCTGGAATACAGTCTTGAGTAAACCCCCCCCGGCCTCCCCTTGTCCCTCTTCAGGGAGGCTTCGCGCTCAGAGGAGGAGCAAACCAGACCGCATCTATTCGCACCTGGGTGCGAAATCCATGAAAAGAGTCTCAACGGCAAGGCGTAGGGCTGATTTTTCGGAAATCAGAAGTCGCGCTCGGCTTTCCAGAGAACGAAGCCCCCCTCCTTCAGCGTCCATTCCATCAGATTGATCAGCGGATGGGCGCGCTGACCCAGGTTGATGCCGACCCGCCCCGACTTGTGGTCTTCGTCGTCGACATTTTCTTCCACTTCGACACCTGCATCCCGCTTCTTGCGCTCGGCCTCGTGCAAGGCAGCCTTTTCCTCCTTGACGGCGTGCTGCAATTTCGCAATGGCCTCCGGCAACTGTTCTTTGGTAAATACCCCTTCCGCCGTGCACTCCTTACCAATGATGTCGAACAGGCGGCGCGCATGTTCTGCGAACATGATGATTTCGCCGGAAGTGTTTGAAGTCAGTCTGACCAACATGATTTGTCTCCCCGAAGTTGCTGAGCTGGAACCGGCCTGGAATGCAAAGCCACAGGCGTTCTGCAAAGGTCATTCCCGAATAACCGCATTCCGCCTTGTTCTTCAGGACATACCCGTCAAGGTTTCCCTTGCATGAGGCTTGCAGGCCGATTCATCGTGTGACTGCAAAATTACATGATCATTTTACACCCGACCCGATGTCATGCTGCCCTGCTCGCCGGGTTAAAATGCTTGCCAACAGAAAACCATCGCAGATGAGAATGTAAATTCGCCAATGTCCGAACTGAAACCATTCTCCAAACCCGCGCTGCGTCTCGGAGTCGATCTGGGCGGAACAAAAATCGAGATCATCGCGCTCGACGGGTCGGGTCATGAATTGCTGCGGCGCCGGGTGGCAACGCCGCAGGGAGACTACCTGGGAACGGTGACGGCGGTGGCCGCTCTGGTCGAAGAAGTCGAAAACGAACTCGGCCAGCGCGGCAGCGTCGGACTGGGGATCCCCGGCGCCGAATCGGCCAGCGGCGGGCTGATCAAGAATGCCAACTCCACCTGCCTGATCGGCAAACCCTTGCGCCGCGACCTGCAAACCCTGCTGCAACGCGAAATCCGCATCGCCAACGACGCCAACTGCTTTGCGTTGTCCGAAGCCATCGACGGCGCCGGACAGGATGCCGACATTGTCTTCGGCGTCATCCTGGGTACCGGCGTCGGAGGCGGCATCGTGGTACGTGAGCGGGTACTCACTGGCGTCAATCACATTGCCGGCGAGTGGGGACACAACCCGCTGCCGGTCTCCGAAGAGGAAGAACTGCCACCTGCGGCATGCTACTGTGGCCGTCAGGGCTGCGTCGAAAGCTGGCTGTCCGGCCCCGGCTTGAGTGCCGATCACCAGCGCCACAATGGAGAGACGCTATCACCCCAGGCCATAGAAGACCGGGCCAACCAGGCTGACGCGGCCTGCGCGGCCACGCTGGCGCGTTATGATCGCCGTCTGGCCAGGGCGCTGGCACAGGTCGTCAACATTCTCGACCCGGACGTGATCGTTCTCGGGGGCGGGCTTTCCAACATGGCGCGGCTGTACGCCAATGTTCCCTTGCTGTGGAGTCAATACATCTTCTCCGACCAGGTGCGCACCCAACTGCGATGCCACCAGCACGGCGACTCGTCCGGCGTGCGCGGCGCCGCGTGGCTATGGAACGGGGTTTGAAAATACAATCAACCTGAAAACCCAGTCGTTTTTACTTGGTGTATCTTTGTGTCCTTGGTGACTTGGTGGTTCGCTTTTTCTTGCTTTTCCGTTTTTCTTGGTGGTTCATCGTCTTGCTAGGCCCACATGCTCTGGATCAGACTCTTTCTGCCGTTTGCCGGCGCCTACTTCCTCTCCTACCTCTTCCGCACGGCCAATGCAGTGATCGGGCCGGTACTGAGCGACGAACTGTCGCTTGGTGCCGCCGACCTCGGCCTGTTGACCAGTGCCTATTTCCTGGCTTTCGGCGCAGCCCAATTGCCGCTTGGCGTTCTGCTCGACCGCTTCGGCCCGCGTCGGGTCGAAGCGGCGCTGCTGCTGATCGCTGCGGCCGGTGCCGCAGTCTTTGCCTTCGGCCATGGAATCGGCATGCTGGCTTTTGGCCGGGGAATGATCGGTCTGGGCGTATCGGCTTGTCTGATGGCTGCGTTCAAGTCCTTTTCGCAGTGGTTTCCTCTGGAAAGGCAGGCGTCATTGACCGGCTGGATCATGACCTCGGGTACGCTCGGCGCGCTGGCTGCATCGGCGCCGCTCAATGCTGCGCTGAACGTGGCGACCTGGCGCGATATTTTTTTCGTCTTGTCCGGCCTGACCGTAGCGGTCTCCGCCTGGCTGTATTTCAGTGTTCCAGATAAACCGGGCAGCCAGCAGCCGGAGACTCTCTCGGTGCAGTTGGCAGGGGTGAGGCAGGTTCTGGTCAGCCGTCATTTCTGGCGTTTCGCTCCACTGGGTTTCGCCCAGATCGGCGGTTTCATGGCGGTACAAAGCCTGTGGTCAAGCGCCTGGCTGATGAACGTCAATGGCTATACGCGCTCGATTGCGGCCGATCATCTGGCGGCCATGAGCATGGCCATGGTGGTGGCCTACATCCTGATCGGGCTGTTGGCAACCGGGCTAGCACGGCGCGGCATCGCGCCGATCTATTTGCTCGGCGGCGGCATGTTGATGTCGCTGCTGGCCCTGCTGCTGATCATCACGCAGGCCATTGATCAGCACTATTTGTTATGGATGGCCTTCGGGGTGTTCTCCAGCTTCGGCACGCTCGGCTACTCGCAGATGTCCGCCGGATTCCCGGTGGCGCTCTCGGGTCGCGCCAACTCGACACTCAACCTGATGGTGTTTCTCGGTGCCTTCGGCCTGCAATGGGGGATGGGCGTACTCATCGAAATGCTCCAGGCCAGCGGCCACAGCATCGAGATCGCGCATCGCAATACCTTCGCCGTACTCTTCGTTTTGCAGGCTGTCGCTGTCTGGATACTGCTCAGCGGTCGGCGAGAGGGTGCAAAGGCCGATTGACTTCTGTCGGATTTACTGTTTAGTCAATGCCTGCCTTTGGCATTTGTGCGGATCATTTGCCTTGCGCTGCTGTCGGGTTACGCCCTTCGGGCTAACCCGACCTACGGGATTGCTGAGTGCGCAGGCGATCAGCGTCAGCCGCCACCTCCCAAACCGTGGCCCGAGGCCAGGCTTCGCGCTCATTCCGGCGCAAGCCGGAATCCAGTACCTACCTCTGATATCCATTAAAACAATCGGACAAACGAGCTGGACCCCGGCGTGCGCCGGGGTGACGAACGTGGCCATCAGGCTGTAATGATTTTTAACAGACTGTCAGTGCGACTGGTCCGCGCCGGTAAAGCATTTCCCGACATCCAGCTCGTTGCCGGCCTTCACCGCCTGGTACTTCTCGAAGAAAGAGTCGTCGATCTCGCGCAGGTCGGCTCGCAGCTTCGGCTTGCTGAAGCGCGTCAGATGACCCGGGCCCCCGTTATAGACCGCGTAGGTCCCACGGGCGAGATTATCGGCATCGCCGACGGCGGTATGCTCGCGCTTGCCGATTGCGTAGTCGCGCAGATAGTGATGCAGGATTTCGGCGCCAGCGCGACCGTTGTAGCCGACGTCGGTCTGCAAGCCGGTCACATCGTAAAAACCGCGCCAGACGACCGGGTACACCTGCATCAGCCCGACCGCCCCCACACCCGACTGGATCGGCTGCACCTTGCCCTTCCGGCGCACGAACTGGCGCCAGCAGCTCTCCTGCCAGGCCGTGGCGAGCACCAGATTTCTGTAGAGCACGTGGAACGGCTCGGCCAGCGATCGCCCCGCACTCTCGCGCTGCTTGAGCGTGATCTCCGCCGTACGCTGCAGCAGCGTGCGCATCTCGAGCAAATAGGCGGGCAGCTCGCCTGGCGTCGGGAGCCAGTTGTTCAAACGCCTGGCCAGCGCTGCCGTCTCTGGGTCGAACGGCAGTGGAGCAGCGAGTGGCGCCGCGAAGGCCGTCGGCACCAGCCAGCTCAAGGGATCGCTCGGCAGCGACGGCAGGCGGGCGCTGAGCAGCAGGCTTGGCTCGGCGGGAGGTAGTGGTGCGCCGAAGCCAAAGATACGGCGCAGCTCGGGGTCGAGAGCAAGATCGTAGGCGAGCGGGTCGCCGGCCTTCGCGGGCAGGACCAAGCGGGCCAGTTGGCGCAATGTTTCCGGCGTAATGTGGATGCCCACGGAGTCACCGTAACGTTGTGCTTTCTTCAAGGCATCACCGGCTTCGGCGAGTGCCCGAAAGGGCTTTGCCGCTTTCGCGTCCAGGTCGCCTGCCAGGTTCCGCAGCGCCGGTGCGAGCCGATCCCAGCTCAGCAGGAAAAGCTCACGCAGCGGGTCGGGAACGGCAGCCTCGCTGGCCAGCATCGACAAGCCGTCGTATCGGCCGTTGAGCAAGACCAACAGGAACTCCTGGCGCCGGCTGGCGTCACCCGACTCGCCGGCAGAGCGCTTGACGACGTTCGTCAGGAAGGCATCCCACAACTCGGAAGCCTCGACCTTCGAGACCGGCGCCGCCGGGCGCACCGCGTCGAGCGGTGACTGCTTGCCCTTGCGCAGCATGCCGCCGAGCACCTCCCAGGGGTTTGGTTCGGCGTCGCGCGCCTGACCCGGTGTGACCAGACCCACGAGCAGAACGAGGAGCAGCGGAACAAGTCTCTTCATGGCGTTATCCCCAAGGACAGTAATCTCTCGGCGGCGTAAGCAGGACAGGAATTTGAAAGCCCTACCCTGGCTATCCGCAAGCGCCGCAACCCGGTCAATGCCGGTTTGCCTTGAGTATCCTCGACCGCCGTATCCCGGTCAATGTCAGTTTCATCCCGGGGCAGCAGCGCCCCAGACTGAGGACGCACACACTATCGCCATCAACGAGCGCGCCCTCTGCGTCCCGCAATGATCGGGTCAGCGGGCGCAGGCCAGAATCACCTTGATGGACTGCGTGGCCCATCAGGCCAGCGCACGGACTGCCGGAATAATTTCCTCTGTGCGTTGGCGCACAGAACCTTTGCTGCCAAATCGGATAGCTTGATCGCAGAGCAGACTTTAGTGCTTGGGGTAGCGTCACCTTCCGGTGGGCCGCTCCGAAATCCAGTCATAGGAACGGGGAACGGAAAATGCGTCATATCTTCATTGTGTTGTGGATGTTGTTTTTCTCGGCGACGCCGAGCGTGGCCCAGGTCAGCGTTAATATCGGCATCAACGTGTCCTCGTACCCGGAACTCGTGCGGGTTCCCGGCTATCCTGTCTATTATGCGCCGCGACAAAATTCTAATTTCTTCTTTTACGATGGCATGTACTGGGTTTATCAAAGCGACAACTGGTACGCGAGTTCCTGGTACAACGGGCCGTGGGGTTTTGTAGCCCCGGAGATGGTTCCCCTGTATATCCTGCGCGTCCCGGTGCGCTACTACCGGGATCCTCCAGCCTATTTTTACGGATGGCGCCGAGAAGCACCGCCGCGCTGGGGCGATCACTGGGGTAACGATTGGGAGCAGCATCGGCGCGGTTGGGATCAGTGGAATCACCGTTCCGCTCCAGCGCCGGCACCGCTACCGGTCTACCAGAAAAAATATTCGGGTGACCGCTATCCCCAGGCCGAGCAGCAGCGCAAAATGCACCAGCAGAATTACCGTTACCAGCCGCGTGATGCCATGGTGCGGCAGCACGATCAGGCACCGGCCGTGCAAAGAGCGCCCGCGCCGTCGCGCCAGAGTCGGGAAACACCGCCGGAAAGAAATCAGCGCTCGCAGCAGGAAAGTCAGCGCGCTGCGCCGTCGCCACACCTTCCGAGCGCTCCAGTCGCTCCGCATTCGCAAGCACCGCAACAAAGAGGCGAAGCGACTCAAAGATCAGCCCCGGCCCCTGAGCAACAGCGAACTCCGGCCGACCGGGGAAAGCAGCAGGCCCGACCAGCACCGGTACAGCATGAACAGCCGGCGCCAAGGCAGGATCAGCACAAAGCACCCCAGGAGCCAGGGCGAGGTCACGGACAAGAGCGCAACCAGGAGAATGATCGCGACCCAGGCGAAGGACATGGGCAAGGTCGAAACAGGTAGGACGGACCGACGCACCGCTTGCCCGTTTCTCGCCCTGAGCCAGGTGCCGCTAAACCGCCAGATCTACCTGCTGTAGCGTACCTGCGCTGCCGTCTTCGCGCAGGTAGATGCCGCTGGCGCGAATCTGGGCGAGCGGCCGGTTTTCGCTGTCGTTGAGCGCGAAAGGCGTTTCGCTTGAGCCCAGATAGAGCGCGCCGACACCCTTGTCACGCAAGGTACTCAGCGTATCCTGCCCGGCGCCGTCGCGCTGCCAGATGCGCAGGGTGGTGAATGCGGCGTCGGCCTCGTCCAGCCAGTGGTTGCCGTCGCCGTCGAGGGCCGCAAGGTCGGCAAAGCCGTTGCCGGAGCGGGTGCCGAACAGTTCGCTGCCGTCATTGATGTGGCCATCGGCGTTGCGGTCGATGGCCAGAAAGCCGCTGCTGGCGCCCAGCGCGCCAATCAATTCGCTCTTGCCGTCTGCGTCGAGATCGAAGGCGAAGCGCTTCCCCGACAGCTCGGCGGCCTTGCCGTCGAAGTTGATCACCAAAGGGTCGCGCAGTACCACCGCCTTGCCGCTATCGATGATCTTGCTCTCGCACTCGAAATCGCGACACATGGCGAGTTCGAGTTTGAAGTCGAGCGAACGGCCATCGGCCGCAAGGATTTGGCCCGTCGATGAGAAATCGGTGCGCTCGTGCTCGCGAAAGACTTCGGTGAATTCGTTCTTCCATTCCATCTCGAGCGCGCGTTCCGGGCGACTGGTGCTGTTTTCCGGCATCTGCGTTTTGAGCGGTGCGCGCAAATCAGTCACCGACGAATCCTGCTTGCCGGTAATCAACTCCAGCAGGCGGACAATAAAGGCTTCGAGCAACATCAGCAGCCGCGCTTCTCGATCCGTTTTGCGATCCGTTCTGAAAACCATTTCGCCGTTCGCCGGCAACTCCCCGGCCTGCGCCACGCCCTCGAAAACAGAGCGGAAGCTGGTCACGGATTCGAGCCTGGCCTCGTATTCGCTGGAAAAACGGTGGTCGGCCTGCATTGCCACGGCGGATTGTTCGATCTTCATTGTTCGCTCCTTGCTGGTCAGGGGAAACAGACTGCTGCAAGGTGCGTGCCATTGATCGAACTATCGAAGAATCATGGTCCTGTGTCATCCCGGCGCTGAGTTGCGGCAAACTTCTTGCGGCAAACTTCGCCGCTCGGGCGGCAAAGGTGGCCAGGCAAACGCCGCTGCAAGCGGATCAAGTGCAAACAGGGCACAGGTTCATCATCACCACACCCGAACGCCGATCAGGAGTGGATGCAGATAAATCGCAAAGACGAAATAAGCGGCCAGACCAAGCGCCACGGTGATCAAATCGCGCTTCAGGCTACCCGCCGGCCAGGTCTTGCCAGTGGCACGATCACGTCGCCGCAGGGAGGCATAATCGAGCGCTGCCCAAAACAGAAAAGCGCCGAACAACAGCAGGTCGGCAAGCGTGCCGTTGGCCAGCAAATGCGCCAAAGCCCATAGCTTGACGCCGGCCACCAGCGGATGTCCGATTCTGGCGCGTAGCCGGTTGCCGGGCAGATAGGCCGCAACCCACAGGACAAACACCGGCAGCATCAGCGTCGCTGCCAGATGCCGCGTCCACAAGGGAGGCTGCCAGAGCGCCACCGGCGTCGCGCGCGCATCGGCATACCCCAAAACGATGAGCACCAGACCGAGCAGCGCCAGCAACGAATACGCTCCCTTCCAGATGCCCTCACCCCGGAGCGCCACCTGCCGCGAGCGCCACGCATCGGCAAAGATGCGGATCGAATGCAAACCGAGAAACAACAGCAAACCGATGATCAATAGCGTCACGTTTCGTTCCTATCCCTGTTCCGAAAAGCGCCATATTACCCTTAAAATTTCTCAGATTGAGCGTAATGCCAATATCGCAGGCCCTCATCCCCGGCCCTTCTCCCGCTGGGAGAAGGGTGCAAACCCCCTCGCCCTGTGGGAGAGGGTCGGGGTGAGGGCCAAGCACTCGCCAGTCTTGCTGTACGACCAATTTGTCGCGCTCAACTGCAGTTTCAGGATTGATCAATCAAGCCTGAAGTCTGTCTCGGGAATGGCTGTACCGCAGGAGCAGGAATCGTTGGAATTGCCGGGATACGAGGCCCGCTTTCCCGCTTCAGGCTATTTCCGGTGAGGAAATACTGCCCTCGTCAAAGCGAGCACTTCATATGACGAAGATGTAACTATCGTCGAAGTCGTTGAACGCGGCATGGGCAGTGCTGTCATCGATGGGAGGGTACGGGCCGGTACCGCTGTGCGTTGAATCCGAGGCCGCAACAAATTTGCCGCTCTGGCCATCGAAGACATGGACTTCACCGTCTTCGATCACGTAGTGCCAGCCGTGCAGCGTAATTCTTCCGGCTTCTACCCCTTCGCGCACCATCGGATAACCCATCAGCTTCTCCAGTTGCATTACGACGGCACGCTGTTCGGTGCGGCGCAGTGATTCTGGTGTTACCGCCTCCGGCAGCACCGCCTCACGGCCCATATCCAGCCAGGCCGCCAGATTTCTCGCCTGCGGATTGACCTGATCGTAAAGTGCGCGGATGCCGCCGCAGTGGCTGTGGCCGCAAACGACAATTCGTGAAACTTTCAGGTAGATGACAGCGAATTCAATCGCCGCCGAGGTGCCGTGGTAACCCACCCAGCGCCGGGGTTTTTTGAGGTCGGGATCCTCGCTCCAGCCATCGTAAGGGGGCACGAAGGCAGCGACATTGCGCACGATGAACAGCTCGCCCGGCCCGGTACCGGTCAGCAGGTAAGGTACCAGGCGCGAGTCGGAACAGCCGATGAACAGGATGCTTGGATGCTGGCCGTCCCTGACCAGATTCCTGAATTGTTCCTGGACGCCCGGAAAGGTATCAATGTGGAAACGGCGTAGTCGCTGCAGCAGTTCGTCGGACACTGGGCGCCTTCCGGAACAGTGGGCTACTGCACCAATGGCGTGTCTGCGGCATCCAGGTCGACACCCGTGATGCGGGCACCCGCGGCCAGCACCTGCACGTACTGGCGCAATGCAGTGACGTAGCTTTGCTGGCGCAAAGACATCGCCACGGCCCCGCTGACTGCCGCGTAGGGCTGTGGCTGGCCCGGTTCGCGTTGCAGAACCTCGACCACGTGCAGACCAAAGCGGCTGTGGACGAGCCGTGGCAGCACGCCGACTTCAATCTGTCCAAACAGCTCTTTGGCAAACTCCGTCGCGCAGTCGGCAGCCTCCAGCCAACCCAGGTCTCCGCCTTCGGCGCCACTGGGACAATTGGAGAGTTCGCGTGCCGAGCGGACAAATTCGTCACTGGCGCTGCCATCATGGCAGCGTACGTCGAGCAGGCAGGCCTCGGCACGCTGGCGCAGTGCCACCACGTCGACTCCGGGGGTGACGGCAAACAGGATATGCCGCGCGCGAACGCGTTCGCCGGTGCGGTAGGTGGCCTCATGCGCCGCATGGTGACGGCGACAGGCTTCTGCAGACGGTTCGGGTGAGTCGATGTTCTGCGCCAGCAGTGCTTCAATGGCGGCCGACGCCGCTTCGCTGATCACCCCGTCGCGCGGCGCGAAACCGGTGGCATCGGTGGCATCGGTGGCATCGGTTCCATCGGCGGCATCAAGCAGGCCGCTTTTCATGGCCTCCTGGCGCAGCAACTCGATGCACGCGCGCTGGCGCAGTTCCTCGGGCGCCAGATGCTCGCTGGCGTCGTTCAGCGGCACGCCGTTGACCTGCGCGACAGGGGCGGGAACCGCCTCGAAATCGTTCGCTGCGATAGTTTGTGCGGATGATGCGGACATGGTGAGCGACTCAGAGACCGCTGCCGGGCTGGCGCGGCAGGTTGTGGCCAAGCGGAACGTTCAGGCGCCGGCTCCGCACCAACTGGCTGGGGCGGAACAGGAAGCTGACTGTGGCGAAGCCGCTCCAGACATGCACCAGCCGGCTGAAGGGGAAGAGCAGGAAGATTGTCATGCCGAGCACCAGGTGAATCTTGTACGGCCAGGCCAGCGCCACCAGCCCCTCGGCGTCGGGGCGGAAGGTGACGATGCGCTGCGCCCAGTCCGAGAGGGATAGCATCACGCTGGCATCGCTATGGGCGAGCGAGTACGGCAGCGTGATCAGGCCAATGCTGAGCTGGATCCACAGAATGATCAGGATGGCAATGTCGGTGCGATGACTGGTCAGCCGGATGCGCGGATCGAAGAGGCGCCGGTAGAGCAACATCGACAGGCCGATGAAGCAGATGAAGCCAGCCACGCCACCGGCGGTCACCGCCACCAGTTGCTTGTGCTCGGCCGTGATGAACGGCTCGTATACCCAATGCGGCGTCAGCAGCCCCACCGTGTGGCCCATCAGCAGGAACAGAATGCCGATATGGAACAGGTTGCTGCCCCAGCGTAGCGTGCCGGTGCGCAACAGTTGAGAGGAGTCGCTTTTCCACGTGTACTGGTCGCGGTCGAAACGCGCCAGGCTACCCATCAGAAACACCGCCAGACAGATATACGGGTAAACGTTGAAGAGGAAGTTGTGCAGATAGGACTGAACGGGGTTCATGCGACTACTCCTGATTGTGGGTTGGCCTGGGCGCCGGGCGCACGCACGGGCTGAAAGGGCATGACGTGGATCGCTTGCGTTTGGCCGGGGCGGGACTGACCGTTTGCCGAACAGCCGTCGAACACCACCGGCTCGGCCCAGCTCGCGTCCAGCGACTCTTCGGCGAGCGGCTGGAATGATTTGAAGGCTGGCGCCTGTTCACCGGCCAGATCGAGCAGCGCGCCGAGCACGCTGGCGTAGGCGCTGCCGCGCTGCTGCAGGGCGCCGAAGATGGCATTCAGAATGTGCGCCATCTCGCCGAGGAAGGCCTTGGCCTCGTCCGGCGGCTGGGTCGAGACGAATTCCAGCAGCGCCGGCAGGTAGTCGGGCAGCTCGCCCTCGGCCAGGATCAGGCCGGCGTTCTCGTAAGTCTGGCCGAGGTCGATCAGCGCCGGGCCGCGCTCGCGCGAGTCGCCGTGCACATGCTCGAAGAGGTGCAGCGAGGTGGCACGACCGCGATCGAAAAGCTCGACGTAATCGGACTCGGCCTGCAAGGGATCGGCCTGGCGCAGGGTGTCCATCAGTGCATCGACGTCTGCCCGGCGCGCCGGTGACAGCGCGCCTTCGTCACGCAGCAGCTCGCTCATCTCTGGCAGGTAGCCGCGCATCCGGGCATCGGGGTAACCGAGCAGCGCCGACAGTACGCGCAAGGTTTTCGCCATCGGCGGCGGAGAGTTAAATGCGAACATGTTCAAACCTCCGCCTTGATGGGAATGGTACGTTTCTTCTCGCTACCGAACAGGCTGGTCTGGCCGGTGCCTTCGGAGCAGCCGTTGCCAAAGCTGAAGCCGCAGCCGCCGCGCAGGTTGAAGGTGTTCTCGGCATATTCGCGGTGCGTGGTGGGGATCACGAAGCGGTCTTCGTAGTTGGCAATGGCCATCACGTGATACATCTCCTCGACCTCGGCCTGGCTGATCCCGACCTGCTGCAGAACAGCCTGGTTGAGGCGCCCGTTGACATGCTTTTCGCGCTGGTAGGCGCGCATCGCCAGCAGCCGTTCGAGCGCACGCACCACCGGCGCGGTGTCACCGGCGGTGAGCAGGTTGGCCAGGTACTTGACCGGGATGCGCAACTGCTTGACGTCGGGGATCTCGCCGTTGCTGCCCACCTGCCCGGCGTTGGCTGCGGCGCTGATCGGCGACAGCGGCGGCACGTACCAGACCATCGGCAGCGTGCGGTACTCGGGGTGCAGGGGCAGCGCCACCTTCCAGTCCACCGCCATCTTGTACACCGGGCTGTTGCGCGCGGCCTCCATCCACTTGTCGGGGATGCCGTCGATGGCGGCCTGGGCGATGACCTTGGGATCGTTCGGGTCGAGAAAGATCTTGAGTTGCGCCTGGTACAGGTCGCGATCGTGTTCGACGCTGGCTGCCTCCTCAATGCGATCGGCGTCGTAAAGCAACACGCCGAGATATCGGATACGACCGACGCAGGTTTCCGAGCACACGGTCGGCTGGCCGGCTTCGATGCGCGGATAGCAGAAGATGCACTTCTCGGCCTTGCCGCTCTTCCAGTTGTAATAGATCTTCTTGTACGGGCAGCCGGAAACGCACATGCGCCAGCCACGGCACTTGTCCTGGTCGATCAGCACGATGCCGTCTTCCTCGCGCTTGTAGATCGACCCGGAGGGACAGCTCGCGACGCAGGCCGGGTTCAGGCAGTGCTCGCACAGCCTCGGCAAATACATCATGAAGGTGTTCTCGAACTGGCCGCAGATGTCAATCTGCGCCTGTTCAAAACCCGCTTCGAAGTTCTTGTCCTTGCTGCGTTTGGCAAATTCACCGCCGAGGATCTCTTCCCAGTTCGGTCCCCAGACGATCTTGTCCATCTGCATGCCGGTGATCAGGCTGCGCGGCCGCGCCGTCGGACTGGCCTTCATCTCCGGTGCACTTTGCAGGTGGTCGTAGTCAAAAGTGAAGGGCTCGTAGTAGTCGTCGATCTCCGGCAGGTTGGGGTTGGCGAAAATGCGCATCAGCAGCTTCCACTTGCCGCCCTGGCGCGGTTCGATGGAGCCGTTGGCCTTGCGCAGCCAGCCGCCGTTCCATTTGTCCTGGTTTTCCCATTCCTTGGGGTAGCCGATGCCGGGTTTGGTCTCGACGTTGTTGAACCAGGCGTATTCGACCCCGGGCCGGCTGGTCCACACGTTCTTGCAGGTGACTGAACAGGTATGGCAACCGATGCACTTGTCGAGGTTGAGCACCATGCCGATTTGGGCGCGTATTTTCATGCGACTGACTCCTGAAGGGCCGTCCCGAAGGAGGCAGCGGCCCCCTCGGGGGGCAGCGAACGAATGTGAGCGTGGGGGTTCATGCCACCTCTCCTTCGGCCTGAACCCTGGCTATCAATTCATTGGCGACCGGCGTGTCGAGCCAGTCGATCTTGTTCATCTTGCGCACCACAACGAACTCGTCGCGGTTGGTGCCGATCGTTCCGTAGTAGTTGAAACCGTAGCTGAACTGTGCATAGCCGCCGATCATATGCGTCGGCTTGAGCACAATGCGCGTCACCGAGTTGTGGATGCCGCCGCGCACGCCGGTGATCTCGGAGCCCGGCGTGTTGATGATCTTTTCCTGCGCGTGGTACATCATCACCATGCCGGGTTTGACGCGCTGGCTGACAACTGCACGCGCCGCGATGGCACCGTTGATGTTGAACAGCTCGATCCAGTCGTTGTCCTCGACGCCCACCTTTCTGGCATCGTCCTCGCTCAGCCACACACAGGGCCCGCCGCGGCTCAGCGTGAGCATCAGCAGGTTGTCGGTGTAGGTACTGTGGATACCCCACTTCTGGTGCGGCGTGATGAAGTTCAGCGCAATCTCGGGGTTGCCGTTCGGCCGGATGCCCTGGATGCCGGCGGTGGTCTTCAAGTCCACCGGCGGGCGGTAGCTGGTAAAACCTTCGCCAAAAGCGATCATCCACGGGTGGTCCATGTAGAACTGCTGGCGCCCGGTGAGCGTGCGCCAGGGGATCATCTCGTGCACATTGGTATAGCCGGCGTTGTACGAGACGGTCTCCGATTCGATGCCGCTCCAGGTCGGCGAACTGATGATCTTGCGCGGCTGCGCCTGGATGTCGCGGAAGCGGATTTTCTCGTCCTCGCGGTGCAGCGCCAGGTGCGTGTGGTCCAGCCCGGTCTGCTTGCCCAGCGCCTCCCAGGCCTTGACGGCGACATGGCCGTTGGTCTCGGGTGCGAGTTGCAGGATCACCTCGCAGGCATCGATGTCGGTCTCGATCTTCGGCATGCCGCAGGTGACGCCCTCGGCCGTCACCAGGCCGCTCAACTCTCCGAGCTGCCTGACTTCGGTCTGCGTGTTCCAGGCGATGCCCTTGCCGCCGTTGCCAACCTTGTTCATCAAGGGGCCGAGCGCGGTGAAACGCTTGAAGACGTTGGGGTAGTCGCGCTCGACGACAGCCATGTTCGGCGCCGTCTTGCCGGGGATCAGTTCGCACTCGCCGCGCTTCCAGTCCTTGACCTCGAAGGGCTGGGCCAGCTCAGAGGGGCTGTCGTGCATCAGCGGGGTCAATACCAGTTCCTTCTCGACGCCGAGGTGACCGACACAGACTTCGCTGAATTTTTTGGCGAAACCCTTGTAGATGTCCCAGTCGCTGCGCGACTGCCAGGCCGGGTCGACCGCCGTCGATAGCGGATGGATGAAGGGGTGCATGTCGCTGGTGTTGAGGTCGTTCTTCTCGTACCAGGTGGCGGTGGGCAGAACGATATCGCTGTACAGGCAGGTGGTACTCATGCGGAAGTCGAGCGTGACCAGCAGGTCGAGTTTGCCTTCAGGTGCCTTGGCGTGCCAGACGACCTCTTCGGGTTTGGCTTCCTCGGCACCCAAATCCTTGCCCTGCACACCGTTGCTCGTACCGAGCAGGTGCTTGAGGAAATACTCGTGGCCCTTGCCGCTGGAGCCGAGCAGGTTGGAACGCCAGACGAACAGGTTGCGCGGCCAGTTGTCGGGGTGGTCGGGGTCGGTGCAGCTCATCGTCAGCGAACCGTCCTTGAGCGACTTGACCGCATAGTCCCTGGCGTCGATGCCGGCCGCCTGCGCATCGCGCACCACCTGCAAGGGGTTGGTCTTCAGTTGCGGGGCCGAAGGCAGCCAGCCCATGCGCTCGGCGCGCACGTTATAGTCGATCATGCTGCCGCCGTAGAGCGCCTTGTCGGCCAGCGGCGAGATCACTTCTTCCATGCCCAGCTTCTCGTAGCGCCACTGGTCGGTGTGCGCGTAGAAGAAGCTGGTGCTGTTCATCTGGCGCGGCGGGCGTATCCAGTCGAGCGCAAAGGCCAGCGGCGTCCAGCCGGTTTGCGGCCGCAGCTTTTCCTGGCCGACGTAGTGCGCCCAGCCGCCGCCACTCTTGCCAATGCAGCCGCACAGCATCAGCATGTTGATGACGCCACGGTAGTTCATGTCACTGTGATACCAGTGGTTCATCGCCGCACCGATGATCACCATCGAGCGGCCCTCGGTCTTGTCGGCGTTGTCGGCAAACTGGCGGGCCACGGCAATCACCTGATCGCGCGGCGTGCCGGTGATGCGCTCCTGCCAGGCCGGCGTATAGGGCGTATCGTCGTCGAAATCCTTGGCCGCAAGCTCGCCGGGCGAGCCGCGCGCCACGCCGTAGTTGGCGGCCTGCAGGTCGAAAACCGTGGCCACCCGTACCGTGCGCTGTTCGCCTGCTTTGCCGAGTGCCAGGTTTTGCACCGGCACCGTGCGCACCAGCACATCGCCGTTCTCACCCTTGAGCACGTTGTTCGGGAAATGTTCGCTGACAATGCCGCCAAAATACGGGAAGCCGACTTTGGCGGTAGCAATTCCCGGAATTCCCGGCGGCTCGCCTTCAAGCAGCGAAAGCTTCAGCTTCACCGCCTGGCCGTACTGCGCTTCCTTGGCTTCGAGATTCCACTGCCCCTGGTCGGCACGACCGTCGGCGCCCCAGCGGAAACCGATGGCGCCATTGGGCAACACCAGCTTGCCGTCAGCGTCGATAGCCAGCGTCTTCCATTCCGGGTTGTTGGCCTGGCCGAACTGCCCGTCGATATCCGATGCACGCAGGTAACGATCGGGAACCAGAATCTTCTCGCCGCCCGGCAGCGTGTGTTCCTTGAGCATCACCAGCATCGGCAGATCGGTGAAGCGACGTGCGTAATCGTCGAAATACGCGCTGCGCCCGCCCGGCACGGGCCCGTCGCCGGCTCCGAAGTAGAACTCCTTCAGGATCACATGGCCCATGGCCATGGCCAGGGCCGCGTCGGTGCCCTGCTTGGGATGCAGCCAGATATCGGAGAGCTTGGCAACTTCGGAATAGTCGGGCGTGATGGCCACCGTCTTGGTGCCCTTATAGCGCACCTCGGTAAAGAAATGCGCGTCCGGCGTGCGCGTCTGCGGCACGTTGGAACCCCAGGCGATGATGAAGCTGGAGTTGTACCAGTCGGCCGATTCGGGAACGTCGGTCTGCTCGCCCCAGATCTGCGGGCTGGCCGGCGGCAGGTCGCAGTACCAGTCGTAAAAGCTCATGCAGACGCCGCCGATCAGGCTCAGGTAACGGCTTCCCGCCGCATAGCTGACCATCGACATCGCCGGGATCGGCGAAAAACCGATGACGCGGTCCGGCCCGTATTTCCTGATCGTGTAGACATTGGCCGCGGCGACGATTTCGTTGACTTCATCCCAGCCCGAACGGACAAAGCCGCCGAGCCCGCGCACGCTCTGATAATCACGTCGGCTCGCCTCGGACTCGACGATGGAGGCCCACGCCTCGACCGGGTTGCGGCTCGAACGCGCAGCCCGCCACAGCTTGAGCAGACGTCCGCGCACCAGCGGATATTTGACGCGGTTGGCGCTGTACAGATACCAGCTATAACTGGCGCCGCGCGCGCAGCCACGCGGCTCGTGGTTGGGCATGTCCCAGCGGGTGCGTGGATAATCGGTCTGCTGGGTTTCCCAGGTGACGATGCCGCCCTTGACGTAGATCTTCCACGAGCACGAACCCGTGCAGTTCACGCCATGGGTCGAGCGCACGATCTTGTCGTGCGCCCAGCGGTTGCGGTAGGTGTCTTCCCAGGTCCGGTCTTCGCCCGTGGCTACGCCGTGGCCGTCGGAGAACGATTCCCTTGGTTGGGAGAAATAGGTCAGTCGATCGAGAAAGTGGCTCATGCGGTTTCCCCAGAAGGGTTCGTTGAAATGGAAGCGACAGGGTTAAGAAAATCAGGGATTCTTTACGTAGGCATTGGCGCGCAGGTAGAACCACCAGTTCAGCACCAGGCACAGTGCGTAGAAGATGGCGAAGCCGTACATGGCGTTTTGCGGTGTTCCGGCCTTGATCTGGGCACCGATGACGACCGGGGCGATGAAGGCGCCGTAGGCGGCAATGGCCGAAGTCCAGCCGAGCACCGGGCCGGCCTGCTGCCGGTCAAAAATGAAGCCGATGCTGCGGAAGGTGGAGCCGTTGCCGATCCCGCTACAGGTGAACAGAACCACGAACAGGGCCATGAAGGCCAGGAAGTACTGCTCGGGTTGTGCCGAGTTGTAGGCCAGCAACATCACGTAGCCGACCGCGCCCGAGGCCACCACCATCAGAGCGGAGATGATTTGCGTCACGATGGAGCCGCCGACTTTGTCCGAAATCCAGCCGCCAACGGGTCGCACGGCGGCACCGACGAACGGGCCGATCCAGGCGTAAGTCAGCGCCGACGGAGCGTTGGGATTCTTCAGGGCGTGCGAGAACACGCCGGTGACGGGATCCGCCACGTGCTGGAAGCCAAAGATCACGGTGATGGCCAGTGGCAGCGCCATGGAAAAACCGATGAAGGAACCGAAAGTCACGATGTAGAGCGCTGTCATCGACCAGGTGTGCTTGTTCCTGAAGATCAGGAACTGCTTGGCCACGCCTTCCTTCATCGGGCCGAAGGCCGCCAGGCGCATCACCAGCAAGGCGCTGACGATGTCGAGCGGAATCGCCACCCACATGCTGATCAGACCCAGACCGGTAGGCGCTGGCAGGTATAGATACAGCCCGAACATGGCCGGTATGAAGGCCAGGGTGTACAAGTAGGTGACTTTGGCGAACGCGACAAGCGGGTTGCCGGTGTCCGGCGAAACGGTTTTGAGGTTGTTCATGCCGAACCAGCACAGGATCGACAAGGGCACCAGCGACAGCACCCAGGCGAAGCCGGCGTTCTGGATCCAGGTCGGGGTACCTGCAGCAATCTTGCCGAATATCCAGCCGCTGTCCTTGACCAGCTTGGTCGATTCACCGCCAAAGTCGCCGAAGATGCTCACCGTCATCACCAGCGGGATCACCACCTGCATGGTGGTCACGCCGAAGTTGCCCAGGCCGGCATTCAGCCCCAGTGCGGTACCCTGCAGGCGCTTGGGGAAGAAGGTGCTGATGTTGGACATGGAACTGGCAAAGTTGCCGCCGCCGACGCCGGACCACAACGCCATCAACTGGAATGCCCACAAAGGCCATTCAGGGTGCTGCAGCGCGATGCCGGTACCGATGGCGGGTGCCAGCAGCATGGCGGTGGTCAAAAAAATCGTATTGCGCCCGCCCGCCAGTCGAATCAGGAACGAGGCAGGAATGCGCATCGTGGCGCCGGAAATGCCGGCAATGGCGGTCAGCGTGAACAGCTCGGCCTGGGTGAAGGGAAAGCCCAGGTTGAGCATTTGCACCGTGATGATGCCCCACATGCCCCACACCGCGAAGCCGCACAGCAGGGCCGGGATCGAGATCCACAGGTTGCGGTTGGCGATGCGCTTGCCCTTCGATTCCCAGAATGCCTCGTTCTCGACATCCCATTCGGCGATATCGACTGAACTGCCGCTCGCCTGGCGCTCACCCACCGCTGAAACCTGTTGCGTCGTCTTGTTCATGATGATTCCTGTGTTGAAGTTGCCGGGTCAAGTCTGTTGCGTGATTCAGTTCATGCTCATGGGCAGGGAATTCTTGCTGCTCCGCCCCGCGTTCATTGGCCGCACTTCAGCGAAGTACATCCACATCAGCGACACCCAGATGATGCCGAACATCAGCATGAAGGCCGAGGAGCGGACGCCGGTCAGATCGACCAGGGCGCCGAAAATGATCGGCAGCAGGAAGCCGCCCATGCCGCCGGCAAGTCCGACAATTCCCGAAATGACGCCGATGTTGTGCGGAAAATCGTCGGAGATGTACTTGAAGACCGAGGCCTTGCCGATCGCGAAGGCAATACCCATGGTGAACATCAGGGCGGTGAAGACCCAGACGTTAAGACCGATGTGGAAGGTTTGCGGACCACCTACCGTCATGATCGTCAGTTGCGTCTGCGGGTACGACAGGAAGAAGAGGCAGAGCAACGAAACCCAGAGCACCCACCAGGTGACGGTATGGGCGCCGAACCTGTCGGAGAAATGGCCGCCGATGGCGCGCAGAATGCCGCCCGGAATGCTGAATGCGGCGGCCAGCAGTGCCGCCGTCTGCAGGTTGAAGCCGTATTCGGTGATGTAATACTTTGTCATCCACAGCGCCATGGCCACATAACCGCCAAAGACAATCGAGTAGTACTGGCAGTAGCGCCAGACCCGCGGGTCTTTCAGCGCCAGCAGTTGCTCGCGGACGGTGATGGTCTTGCTGACCTTGTGCGCGGGATCGGAATAGGTCAGGAACCAGAAGGCGATCGCCGTGACCAGCATCAGCACGGCATAAACCCTGGGCACCATCGTCCAGCCCCAGGCGACGACAATCATTGGCGCCACCAGTTTGGTTACCGCCGCGCCGGTGTTGCCGGCACCGAAGATACCCATCGCCAGTCCCTGCCGGTTGCGCGGGAACCAGCGCGCACAGTAGGCGATACCGACGGTGAACGAGCCACCGGCGACGCCGACGAAGAGACCCGTAACGAGGTAATGCCAGAACTCGGTGCCGAGCGAGATCATCCAGATCGGAATCACCGTGGATAGCATCAGGATGAAGAAGACGACGCGGCCACCGAACCGGTCGGTCCACATGCCGAGCGGCAGACGGATGAGCGAGCCGGTGAGCACCGGCATGGCGATCAGGACGCCGAACTGGGTTTCGTTGAGACCCAGGGTCTGCTTGATCGGAATGCCGATCACCGCAAACATCATCCAGATCATGAAGCACACCGTGAAAGCCAGCGTACTCATCACCACCACGGACCACTGCTTGTACTTCTCGGATGCCACGGACTACCCCTTTCGCACTTGACTCATTGAAAGAGAGTCTGAGGCGCAGGGGTACCCATCGTCTTTGATATAAATCAAATAAGAATCACCCGTGTCGGGTAAAAAAATACTAATACTTTCAGTTGCTTGCATTGGCGAGCGGCCGGTACTCCGGTGGCGTTGCCTGGCCATGCCCAACAAACTGGCATTGACCGGTTTTTGTCCGTCAGTGATACTCCGCCCAGGCGTTATGAATCCCTGTCCTCGAGCACGCTTGAGGACATGATGAACCTGGAAACCGCAGTTGAGGGCGAGCGAGTTTGCACCCTTCGCCCTGCGGGAGAAGGGCCGGGGATGAGGGCCTACGATATTTTCATTAGGCTCAACTGCGTTTTTCAGGATGAACCGACAGCTACCGGCGGTGCTTGCAACGGCAAGCGAAGCCATCCATCCCATAGGCTTCAGACCCGCGCTCCGGCGTCACCCATCGTCATGAAACTTAGTCGTCTTTACCAGCCGCGCAATCCACTGTTCTGGCTGATGGTGGTACTCAACCTGCTGTCCACCGCGCTGGCCTGGGTGGCTCGCACCTACAACCTGACGCCGCTCGCTGCCGGCATCGTCGCCATCATGGGGATAGGCAATGCCGTGTTCGGAATCCGCCTGATGTACCTGCTGGTCCGCGACGAACCGAAGACCCGGCCCAAACGGGAGGCGGACGGTGCGCGGCCTGAAAAACAGTAAGGCTGTTTCAACCACTCTTTAGCCACCTCGGTATCGATCGCCTTCACTGATACCATTACGTCTGGCGCACCATCAACCCAAAACCAACATGACCGATACTCTTCTGTGGATACTTACCATTGCGCTCATCCTCGCCGGCCTGGCCGGTACGGTGCTGCCTGCGCTGCCGGGGACGCTGCTCGTCCTGGCGGGCGTCGTGCTCGGCGCCTGGATCGACGATTTCAGCCGGGTCGGCTGGGGTACCGTGGCTGCAGTCACCCTGCTGGCGGTACTGGCCTGGGGGCTCGACTACGTGGCCGCCCTGCTCGGCGCCCAGCGCGCCGGGGCCAGCCGCCAGGCCATCGTCGGCGCGGCTCTCGGCACGGTGGCGGGAATCTTCATGGGACTGGTGGGCGTGCTGTTCATGCCGCTGGTTGGCGCCGCAATCGGCGAATACCTGGCGCGCCAGGACAGTCAGCGTGCCGTCAAGGTGGGTGTTGCAACCTGGCTGGGTATCATGGCCGGGCTGGTCGCCAAGGTCGTGATCGCCTTCATGATGATCGGCATCTTCGTCGCCGCGCTGTTGATCTGAGCCCGCCGAAGGAAGACCAGCAGCCTCGGTCAGCGGGCTTTCACCGTCGGCAGGCCGGCCCACTCCGTTGTATACCCCGGCGACAAATGACCGCGTTTCATTTGCCATTCCTTGTCCAGGCCTTCCGCCGCCAGACGTAGCGTGCCGCGACCCCAGCGCGCATTGATCTGATCGAGCGCCTGCATAAGGCGCCCGTTCGCGCGCGTGGCCCGAGAGCTGGAGAACAGGGAAAGTTGGTTACGCAGGCGCGGGCGGATGTCCGAGAGCATGACGCCGGCCTTCTGGTAGGCGAAACCCGGCCGATAGATTTGTTTCAGGATCCGCCGTCCCCAGCGCGCCAGTAGCCGACTATCCGCCGTGGCTTCGGGCAAAGGCACCGTTACCGCCTTCTGATAGCGTGGCTCGGAAGGGTTGAACGGACTGGTGCGGATGTAAACCGTCAGCGCGCCGGCCAGCGAGCCTTGCTGCCGGAGCTTTTCCGCTGCACGGCTAAGGTAACTGGCCACCGCCTCCTGCAGCGCCTCAAGGTCATGGACCCGCTCGCCAAAGGAGCGGCTGCAGATGATCTGCTGCTTGTCCGGCACCACCTCCTCCAGCGCCAGACACGAGGTACCGCGCAGTTCGCGCAGCGTGCGTTCCAGCACCACCGAAAAGCGGGAGCGCAGGGTCTCCGCGTCGGCATCGCGAAGATCCCTGACCGTGCCGATTCCCATCGCCTGCAGCCGTGGCGTGAGCTTGCGGCCGACGCCCCAGACTTCGCCGACGTCGATCCGGGTCAGCAGCGCATCGAGATCGGCCGGCGGCATGATCGTAAAGTCACAGACACCCGCCGCACCGGCCAGATTCTTCTTGGCGCAGTGGTTGGCCAGCTTGGCCAGGGTTTTCGTCGGCGCGATGCCGACGCAAACCGTCAGCCCGAGCCAGCGCTGGACACGCTCGCGGATTTGCCGCCCGTACTCGGCCAGGCCCGTGCCCTCGAAACCGGACACGTCGAGAAACGATTCGTCGATCGAGTAGACCTCGATGTCCGGCGAGAACTGCGCCAGAACCTCGACCACGCGATTGCTCATGTCGGCATACAGCGCGTAGTTCGATGAAAAAGCGACAATGCCGTGTCGCCTGGCCTGCTCACGGATCCTGAACCAGGGCACGCCCATGGGAATGCCCAGCGCCTTGACCTCGGCGCTGCGGGCGACCACGCAACCATCGTTGTTCGAGAGCACCACCACCGGCACGCCGGCCAGCCGGGGGTCGAACAGCTTCTCGCAACTCGCGTAGAAGTTGTTGCAATCGACCAGTGCGAAAATCGGCATAAGCGCTGTCCTGAACTCAGAGGCTGTGAATTAATGGATAAACACCTCCCAGGCCGTCATTCCGGCGAAAGCCGGAATCCAGTGCCCGCGAATAATGCTCATATCGGCAGCCGCTTGAATTTGCCTACCGCGACGCCCCACACGAGCAGATCCAGGCCCTCGCGGATCTCGATGGGCGGATAGTCCTGATTCTCGGCAACCAGCGCCACCCGGCCGGCGCGCTGATAAAGACGCTTCACCAGCCGTTCTCCATTGATGAAGGCCACCACGATATGGCCATGCTGCGGCGCGATGCTGCGGTCGACGACCAGCACGTCGCCGGCAAAGATTTCAGCGCCTTCCATCGATCGGCCTTCGACCGGGAAGAAGAACGTGGATACCGGGTTGCGTATGAGGTAGGTGTTGATGTCGAGCCGCCGGTCCTCATAATCTGCCGCCGGCGAGGGGAAACCCGCCGACACCTTGCCGGAATCGAGCGGCAGGGCACAGGGCAAGGTAGCAAGCGCAGGCCGCTGGATATCGTTGAAAAACGCGGCGGCGATCGACTCGGGAACGGGCAGGATGGAAGACATGGCGAAGGACACTCGGCGCTGGAATACTGTAATTATATCCAGTAATCTGGCGCCATGGGATCTATTGGTACGTTCAGCATCGACCCGCGGGTACCGACACGCTCAAGCTTGTGAAAAGCCTTTCGACGCTGCCGGCTGTTAACCCCGGCTGATGATGGAAATTGCCAGCAAGGGCCCGATGATGGACATCACCGTGCCCACCCATCTAAGCCAGACGGGCGCTTCGTTGCGGATCCAGGCGAAGATTGCCGCAACTACGCCGGCACCGGCCAGGCCAAAGCAGACCAGGCCATAGAACCCGAGCATGAGTATCATTCCGGCCGTATAGAAGCGTTCAAATGTTTGTCTGTTGAACTCTGCGGCCTCAGGCGTCCGTGCCCAGAAAGCGAAGCCAATCAATAGCAGGCTGAGCGCCAAAGCGAGGCCGCTACACACACCAGGTCTGGAAGGATTTGTTTTCGGCATCAGGGCTTCCTGCGAGTCTGTATTGATGACGTCCAATGCGATTCAGGCGGCATTATTGGTGCGGTCCTGGTGGAACAAGGCGGCGCGGAACCACAGCCCCCACTGCAGCGCCCGTGACGGCAGTGGCGAAAAACAGTGCGCCGGTAGCGAGTAGCGTCATTGGGTTCGACAACAATCCTGGCCAAGCTGGATGGGCGGGCACTGAACACTTCCGAAGGAACAGAAGACACAGCAGTCCCCGCGCTTCGGGCGCAGCAATGACCTGCAGGAAGTGCACTCGTAGAAATACAGGCAGGCGTCGGTCGGCATCTCTTCCTCAGCCCGACCGCCGCATTTCGGGCATGTGATCACTGACCTCGTGGCTATCTCCATGGCATCTCCTTCCACGCCCAACCTGAAAACAGGCCCTGCCCCTTATTCTCCAGCCGATTCCGCGCCCAAGCTAATCCGGTCCCGCAGTCGTCCTCCGTAACATCAATTTAAAAACAAACGCAAAGATCCCACTTACAAGCATCGTTGGAAAAAGAAACAATCCCAGGATGAGAGGGACAAAAAGACCGTAACCATCCGCATTGGCTGATTTGAAAAAAGGATAGGAACATACAACGCACAACAACAGGATAAAGGATACTCGACAGGAGATTACGCACACTTTTCTGGCCTTCAGTAAACCTTCATTTCCAGCAAACGCTTTTACTATTGAATATATTCCCAACGCCAGAATGGCGATCGCAACAAATGAAAAAACCGGATGATAAAAGAGTTGGCTTACGACATTCCAGGTCATCGATTAACCCCTTCGCTTCGCACTACCAATTGTGACTGACACAGTAAATTCGCAGATCCGCAACACAGGCAGCCGTCACGCGAACTTTTATTTTACTCCGTCTAACGACCCGGGCTCAGCGACCGCAGCCCGAGGCGCGTCGATTGCAAGCCTGACGGCCCGCCGCCGTTCGCTGCAGGGCTTGGTCAGGCCCTCCTGCATGTCTGTGTCGTATTTCACATCACGTATCAGTTACTTCGTAACAGGGGGCGCGGGAGTTGGGGCTTCCCGCCGCCAAAACGAGTGCAGCAGTGCCATCGCGCGTTCGAAGCGCGCCTGTACCGCCGGAGCGCACGAATTATCGAACGAAACCCGGCCGAGCGGCTCGGGCGGCTTGCCCGATTTGCCGTGGGAGTGATTCGACTCATCAGGCGAGTGGGCCCAGACTGCGGTCGTGGCAACGAGCGAGAGGGCAAGCAAAAGTGCTTCAAGTTTGAATCGCGTTTTCATCCTTGATACTCCGGGTTGAAACCATCTTTTGCCGCAGCACATGACACCCAACGTCACAAATCAGCGGGCGGTGGATTGGGGTGGTTGGCGTCATTACATGTCGCCAGCACCCGGCGTTCGACCTCTCTGCAAAGTGCGATTGGATCATGAGGTGATCTGAAGCGTGACGCAAGTAGCGAGCACCGGGCACGAATGGTTTCAGAAGTGTAAAGATTCTGCAGACATCGTGCGAGCTTGCGAGGCCGCAGCCGCTTTGCCGGAATGACCATTCCGACGCCGAGTGCCACAATGCGAGCCGCATTGTCAAATTGATCCCAGGCGAAGGGAGCTATTAGCTGCGGGGTGCCTGAGCGTAGCGCCTCGGCGCTAGTGCCGATGCCGCCATGATGAACGAGACCTGCGGCGTGTGGAAGGAGGGCAGACAGCGGCACATAGGGTTGCCACAGCACTGACTCGGGAAGGCTCACTGGAATTTGTGTGCGCTCCCTGGTCAGAAAGATGGCGCGATGCCCGAGCCTGTTGATGGCGGCGAGTGCGCAAGCAAAGAAGTCGGCGGCATGGAGATTCCCGGTGCCTGGAGTGAACACCAGTGGTTTCCTGCCTGCCGCAAGAAAGGCAGAAAGGTCATCAGTGAAACCCTCTTGTGTGCTTGCCTCAAACAGTTGGAAGTCGCCTTCAATCAACGGGCGGGGCCAATCCGGTACGACCGGCGCGAACCAGGAAGGGAAAAGAGTGAGCGAGAGGTCAGGCGCCTCGGCGAGGTGAGTCAGGAAAGAATCAAGCTTCGGCAGACCCAGGGGTGTCCGGACAGCGTTGAGCTGAGTCACTGCAACCGGGTCAATCCAGCGTTTTTCCACGAACCGCCAAAGCGCCCGTCGCCAACTCATCGGTACCCAACGTGGCACTGAGGTAGCGCCGATGTTCAGCGGGTCGTGGCAGGTCCGCAGATTCGACGGGGCGAGATATACGGCAACGACCGATCGCACTAAGCCAAGCTCACGGGCGATTACGGCGCCCGGTACAGCGAACGGATGGGCGATCACAACGTGCGAGGCCTGAGCGGAAACCAACCTGATGGCTTCGATTATCTCTTGTAGCCCACCGCTGTAGTTGGCCAAAATAACCGAGAACCCCTTCATGGGATCCCATATATCCGGATTTTTGAGGATGCGGAGGAACTCTTCGTCTGTTCCAATTCCGACAAACGGAAGCCCGACACCAAGAACAACATTCTCATGGTAGGAATGGGTTATGAACGTTACCTTCCGCCCGAGTGTCTGCAATGCGCTCGCGATACGCATAAACGGATGTATGTCGCCGGTAGTTCCGACAGTAATAACGAAATAGTGGGGAGCGGTTTCGGGCACGACGACTGACTTTCAGATAAGTGTGCTGGAGGTATTTTTAGCGCCCAGGGTCTGACTTCAGCGGTCGCCGGAGGTGGTCTGCTGTAATAAAGGGTCAAGGGTTGTGTCACACGAAGACATAAGTCACCTGACGTTGGAGCGCACCTGCGGGCAACGACAGCCGAAGGCTGGCGCACGTCAGGTCGAGCGAAGGGTCAGGGCTCACTCTCAACCTGGCAACCAGGTGAAGACCGCGATGCGCTCGGAGTGCGCGAGTGCCCGTCGAAGGAGACCGCGGAGGCTCACGAGCCCGGCAAACACAAAGTCGGCAGACTCTCCCTCCTCGCCAAGCGCCACTTCGTCGTTGAGTTTCGAGCACCTTGGCAGATGCCACAGCGATCCGGACTTGCTCGGCGGTAAGGCAGTCCGATCCGAAGCACACCGCATCGGCCACAGCGGCAGCGCGTTCATGGCAGGCAACAAGCAAGCCATCCAGGTTTGCGATGACCAGCGGCAAGGACCTCTCGTCGAGTATTGTCCACAAGGTCTGCGCGTCGGTACTTCGTTGCTCAAATGAGCTTTTCTCGTGGGCGAGAAAACATAGAGCCTCATATTCTGGCAGCGCGCTCAACAATTCGCGAACTACGCAACAGAAGACCCCGTTGCGGGAGCTCCCGCTAAGTTCGCCCACAAGTTCGTTGGGCTTGGGGGAGAGTGAGCCGCCTTGCGCTGCGATCGGAAAAGCGCCGAAGAGTGACGTGTAGGACATGGTCAGGCTCCGTGCGATTGGCGCGCCCTGACGTCTAGCCTCGACCGCCGGGTTGGACAGTTACTGGTTGAAAAGCTGCAACCGAAACTTGGGCAAGAGCATATGGGAATTGCTTCAATGACAGGCAAAGCGGATGCTTTACCAAAGCTGCGGGTAACGTGCTTGACCTGCACGGATGAATTGCCGCAATGGACGCATTGATGTACAGACAACATGGGTTGTGATGGCGATGAGCTTTCCAGTGAGGCCGACTTTAACGTGCGCTTGCGCTTGGATTCGTTTGAGCGTACCACCGGAAACGAGGTAGTTGACTTCACGGGTTCAGGCGTCGCACTGGCGCTCTGTGATTTGACGCGTGAGGATGATATTTTCGAGATCAATGATTGAGAGGTCGTCATCTTCAAGCTCCCCTGCTGCGTGGTTGGCAACGACATGATTCATAGTACGGATCAGGTTCCGAAGCTGGCTTATCGTAGGATCAGCCATGCCCTCAAGTCTATAGGGCAGAGGGTGGGAATGTCTTACGCTGAAGCAACGTCAAAGCTGAGCGGCGCGCCGCTGTTGGCGCGACCCCTGGTGCACTGTGTTGGGCAAAAGTTCTCGCGCCGTCATAGCCGAATCGCCGTCTCGCCAGCTCCGACTTTCATATTTGTGCAAACCGTGATCAGCCCCCTATTGCATAGTCGCACCCGATTGCTCCCTTCTGCAACTTCCACGGCTCGGACTTACCTCCATGATTAGTGGTGACGATGCATTGCAGTTCCGGATGCAGATCCACGGAGATATGGTGCCATTCACTGGAGGTGATTGATGATAGGTCCTGCCCGCCAGAGGTGAAGCCCCGTAAGGCGAACAGGAAAGCCATGCATTTTCGTCTGGCCGAGTCGAGTGAAGGCAGTCTTGACCTGGGAAGCTTTGCTGCGCGCCGCCCTTCAACACCATGATATCGGCCTCAACATGTTGTACGTACGCTTCCTCCTCTCCTTGTTTCTGAACGGTGAGGGTGCGCACGTGCCGAAAGATGACTTTTTCATCCTTGGAAATGTCGCCACAAATGTCAGTCCAGCTGGCGGCACATGCCAGCGTTGGCAAGAGGACAAATAGAAATGCTGCGCGGATCATGAAGATCTCATGGTCCAGAGGTACCGCAGTCCGATCGAGGTCAACGCTGGTAACAGAAACGCTCCGGCCAGCCCAGCAAAGGGCCTCACCACCCCAACGATCACCAGCCCAACTCCAATGATCGCTGCCAAAAAGACCAGCGCGTCAGCGATGAGACGCCTGGAGACGGACGCTCGCATGGTCAACACAACGAAAGAGCCGACGGCGAACCCGAAAAATCCCAGTACGAAAGGCAGTATGCCGACGATCTCCATACTAAACTCCCCTGGAAACAAAGTACGCCGAAACGATGCCAAGACTCTTGCCTTCGGCGAGGTTAACGAGATACAACTTCAAGCCCAACGTCGCGGTTCAGCGGCGGTAGAACGCCGTCCGCTGTAACCAGTTGTTCGACCTCCCGGCATATTCTGCGCGAGGAGGGTCATCTCGCGGATTCTTAACTGAGAGCCCATGTGTCGCCCGATGCGGAGAGCATTTGCAGGTTATTGGGTAGGTCGGCAAGCGGACGTCGTGCGCTCGGTATCGTAGGCCGAAGCCTTGGTCTCGGAGCCGTCATATGGCACCACCGACCTCGCGCTGTTTTATGAACTCGTAGGATCCGGCCTTTCCATTCCGAGAGAGGAACACTCCGTATATCCGCTCGTAGATGTTGCGCCAGCATTCAGCAACGACGTCCGGCACGCCATCGCCGTTGAGATCCCCCATCCACGTCACTGCGCAGTTCATCTTCAAGGCATCGATCTCCAGCAGCTCCACGTAGGGCTTCTCATCCCGGAGGATCTCCAGCCGGGCACGGGACTCGGGGCTGCCCTTGTTTGTCATCACCGTCCGGACGAGGTAGTCCCGCTCCGCGAGACGGAAGCGATACCCCTCCCCCTCCATATGTCCCACCACGCGGTTCCGCTCGCGGTCCGCAGTAGCGGCCGGGATCGGACCCGGCCGCAATCCCTCGATCCCCACGACGAACGCGCTGGCGTCGCAGTCGGAATAGACGGCGACCTCTCGCCAACCGCTCTTGGGGGGCTGACATTGGCCCGGCGCGCACCCGCCCGGCCCACAGCTTTCGGCCTCGCAGCCGGTCACCTTGACTCTCGGAAACTGGGCAACGAGCGCATCGCGGCAAATCGCGAGGACATTTGGCGTCTGGAACGATTTCGCGAACCGCATCAATGCGGGCGTCTCGATGTACCCGCCGGCAACGAGAACGTCAGCGCCCGATGCCGTATCAGCCGGCGGACTCAGAAGCAGGCCCGCAGCAAAGAACGGCAGCAGCACGATTCGTGTCACCCGCGTTCGGGCGGCTCGAATACCAAGAGCAGGAGCGCCCATCACGGCAACTGCCGCCGATCGTGGTCGGTGCCGGCGAGGGAAATTACGATGGAGCAAAGCGCGAAGATCGTCAAGGGCACCCCTTGCAGAAAAGGTAGAAAGGCGACGGGGCTCAGCAGGCCGCCACCGTTTGCGGTGCTGCGCTCCGCAGCGTCGACGGCATGGAAGCCGACGACAACTAACAGCGAACCGAGCAGAAGGAGGAAACCATGCGTCACGAGCAGCGCGGTTCGGAGGCGTCGATGCCCGGTCCACAGCCAGCGGCTCAGCACAAGCATCCACACACCGAGCGCTGCTTGGGGCAGGGATGTCAGGAACGGCCCCAGAAACGAGTATCCGAGGCTAAGCAAGACCAGCCACTGTCCGGCCCTCCCGGGTGGCCGGATTCCAACTACAGCTGCCGCAAATCCTACGGCACCCAGCAAGAGCAGGAGCCCAAGAACGAGATGAGCCAGGGTCAATAATCGCTGGATCCACGACATCTGCTTACTCGCCATCCCCGCTGTGCGCCGAACGTAGTTCAGCGGTGCGCGGCACCTGCACGCGTCCGTTGGAGCGGCAAGTTGGAAGTGGTCGCCTCAAGACGCTCTGCTAGCCAGACCTTAATAACAGACTGCCTTGTAACGCCCAGCTTGCTAGCTTCGCGATCAAGCGAGTCAATCATCCAGATTGGAAAGTCGACATTCACCCGCTTCTGCTCTTGCAGCACGCGCTTAGCTTTGGACAAATCCAAAGTAGCCGTAATGTCGACACCCTCGTCAAACTGTTGCTCGAACTTTTTAGCTTTCATAAAGTACCACCTCTTCTGTGCGTGCGCGACGAACGGATATCAATCGGATATTTGCCCCGCGGTAGGTAATGACTGCTGACCAATGCGTGCCATCGATAAGCCCAATCACAAGGTAACGCGGCTCATCATCCGTTTTCACAGGGATCTCCAACAGCATCGGGTCGCTCCAGAGACCCTGCGCTTCAACGAAATCTATGCCGTGTTTCGTGCGATTGGACTCACTCTTTGCGGTGTCAAATTCGAAGGAGTTCATAGTATAGAAACTATACCTTAATTGGCATCAAATCGCTAGGCAACTTGATCTTTAACGTCTGAGATGAGAGGCGGCGCCCGGCTTGCCGAATGACGTCCTGTCGATTGACGGGTTAGCCCTCATTCGGTGAACCGGTGCTTGCATTGCTAGTAGGGAATGCCGTTCTTATGAACGAACTTCCACTTCCCTTCGACAAGCAGTGCCTTGAGATCGTCATCTGGGTAACTTCCTTCGTCTCCTGGCGTTCTATCGCCGATCTCAAGGAAAACAACCTCTTCCGAAGTTTCGTTCATGAGGCGATGGCCATTACCCGTTCCGGCTTTGAAGCCGGCGCACATGCCAGCGGATAGAAGAGTTCGACCTTCGTCGGTATGCAGTGTGGGGTTGCCTTGCAAGATATAGATGAACTCGTCTTGCTTGGTATGGGCGTGGCGAAGGGCTGAGACCGCCCCAGGTTCAAGGCGCGTGAGGTTGACACCGAAGTTGCTGAGACCAAAGAGATCACCGAGCGGTTGCTTCTGCCTCCCGGACATGCGGGAGGCGAAAGGCTCTGGATAGTTTGAAGGCTTGACACGCTTTGGCGCTTCAGAAGCAGTGATAGCGGTTGGATATGTGCTCTCTGCCATATGAGCCTCGCGAATGAAAAAAATGAGGGCTTACGTTTGAATTACGGCTTTATCGCGCCAGTCAATGTTGAATGATGGGTTGGCCCCGCCGACCTACGAGATGCTATTATTTCAGGCTGCTTCGGCATGGAGCCGTACGCCAAGGGCATGAGCAACTTTGAGAACAGTCGCAAAGCTCGGGTTTCCACTTTCGCTCAGGGCTTTGTAGAGACTCTCGCGGCTAAGGCCAGCATCGCGTGCCACCTGCGACATTCCTTTGGCACGAGCAATATCACCGAGTGCACGAGCAATACCAGCTGCATCCTCAGGCGCCTCGGTGAGCCAAGCATCGAGGTACTCAGCCATCTCTTCTGGCGTGCGCAGTTGTTCCGCAACATCGTATGGCACAGTCTTCGTTTTGGCAGTTGGTTTGTGCAAAGTCTTGGGCATTTCAGTTTCTCCTACAGATTCCTTGCTAGTGCAATCGCTGTCTTAACGTCTTGCTGTTGGCTTGACTTATCACCGCCAACCAGAAGAACAATGATTTCGCTACCCCGTTGGGTGTAGTAGACCCGATAGCCCGGCCCGAAATCGATCTTTAACTCGGACACTCCATCACTCAGGTTGCGATGCTGTCCAGGATTACCGTGAACCAGACGGTCAACACGCATCTGGATACGAGCACGTCCAACGCGATCCTTGAGCGCGTTTATCCAGTCTCGATAGACCTCTGTGGTCCGAACAAGCATAGACCCAGTGTATCCTATATGCTACATATGTCAAGTGCGCTGATGTCTGTGGGCCGAACGTAGAGGTCAGCGGGCGGTGCGCGGCTTCATCGCGCAGCGTCCGCTGGACCGCCGGGTTCGGCGTCACTTGGCGCGTATTCTGTTGTTCTTGGCGTTGTGCTCAAGCTCGCAGAGGCCGAGTTCTTCCATAAGCGGAGGCACATAAACTCCGAAGCGGCCGCGCAGGCCTTTCTTCAGGCCGTACCAACCACCGACCGGATTTACCTCAGAACGCCCCCAGGCCTCCACCGTTCCTTCCTTAACGGGTTTCTGCTCATCGGCTCCGCCAAGTTCAACCCAGTCGCCAGCCTTCTTGAGCATAGCGTGCAGGTCGTCAATGCACCGCGCATCGTAGTGCAGCACTGTGCTACCCACCGTGCAGACGAGGATCCGCTTACCGTCCTTCTCGTCGGTATGCATCGTGTACTCGGAGGTACCTGGCGGCGTCTTCAGCTTCCACGGATTGTCTTTGGGGCGATTTGGCAGTGTGGCCATGGCATTCCTTCCAGATAGTAGATGAACCGTTTCTTCTGTGACGCCGAACGTTGGAAGTGAGGCGCACGCGGCAGCATTGGCCCGCGAGGCGCAAGATAAACAACGGCGCAGCGCAGGCCAATGCCGTTGCGTGTCGCCTCGACCGACTGGTTGGACGAAGCCGCTACGCGGAGGAATCGCCTGCTGCGGCACCACGGATTATCCTGCACCTTCATCCCCTCAATCCCGAGGGGTTTGATTGTGCAATATTTCGTGAGGATAAACCAGCATGACGACCATCGCCGCCGAGCACTTTGACCGGCAATACCAGACGCATCTCAAGCACCTCAAGCTCAAGGGGCTGCAACCCAAGACCATCGAGGCCTACTCGCGCGCCATCCGCCGGGTTGGCGACTACTTCGATCAGCAGATTGACACGCTGTCCGCAGACCCAGCTGACGGACTACTTCACCGACCTGGTGGCCTCGCACTCCTGGAGTACGGTCAAGCTTGACCTGTACGGCTTGAAGTTCTACTACGCCCATGTCTTGCGCCAGCCCTGGGTGGCGCCCGGACTGATCAAGCCCCCGAAGACCCAGCGCTTGCCGGACATTGTCACCGTCGAGGAAGCCCAGCGGCTGTTCGCCGCCACCCGCGTGATCAGCTACCGGGTGTTCTACTTCACCCTCTACAGCCTGGGACTGCGTCTCGGCGAAGGACTACGGCTGCAGGTCGGCGATATCGACGCGGCACGCGGTCGGGTACACATCCGCAATGCCAAGGGCAACCGGGATCGCCTCGTTCCGCTGCCGCAAGCGACCCACCAGCTTTTGCGCCGCTTCTGGTCCGTGCATCGCAACCCCGTGCTGTTGTTCCCCAGTCGCCAGGGTGGCGTGAAAGCGGCGGCGACCGCGACCACGCCGATGGATCCCGGCGGTGTTCAAACCACCCTGCACAAGGTGATCACCACCTGCGGCCTAAAAAAAAGATCACGCCGCACAGCCTGAGGCACGCCTACGCCACGCACCTGATCGAGGCTGGCGTCGATCTGATCGAGGTGCAGAAATTCCTCGGCCATCACTCGATTCTGACCACCGCTCGCTACACCCATCTGACCGACCAGACCAAGCATCACGCCATCGCACGGATCAACGGCCTGATGGATGGCTTCTCCATCGACTGGGGAAAGGTCAAATGATCCGGCTGGCTGCCGTGATCGACGCCTTCGAGGCCGACTTCCTGGCGCAGTACCGGCACCGACTCCGGCCCGAGCACTATCGCGCCCTGGCGGCAATGACGCATTGCCGCACGCAATCGAGCCTGAAGATGCAGGTCAAATGCACGGCATGTGAGCATCAGAAACTGGTGCCGCATTCCTGCGGCCACCGCCACTGCCCGCACTGCCAGCATCATGAGAGTCAGCAGTGGCTGGAACGCCAGATGAAGAAGCAGGTGCCCGCCGAGTATTTCCTGATGACGTTCACCCTGCCCGCCGAATTCAGGGCGCTGGCCTGGGCGCACCAGAACGTCGTCTATGAGTTGCTGATGCGCTGTAGCTGGGAGACGGTGCGTACCTTCAGCCAGAACGACAAACCGCTTCAGGGGACGCCCGGTGCCACTGCGGTGCTGCACACGAACACGCGCCGGCTGGATTATCACCCGCATGTCCATCTCGTCATGCCGGCGGCAGCGATCAATGGCGAGGATAAGCGCTGGCGGACGAAACGGCCCGGCAAGGGCAAGGGCGGCTATCTGTTCTGCCATAAGGCGCTGGCCAAGGTCTTCCGGGCGAAGCTGCTGGCCGGCATCGAAGCGGCCGGGCTGTCGCTGCCCGACCGTTACCCGGAGAAGTGGGTGGTGGATTGTAAATCCGTTGGCTCGGGAGAACCGGCGCTGATCTATCTGGGGCGCTATCTTTATCGTGGAGTCATTCGCGAAAAGGATATCGTCGCCTGCGGCGACGGCCTGGTGTGCTTCCGCTATCAAAACGCCAAGACCGGGCGGATGGAGCAGCGCACCGTGGCCGGTGCGGATTTCCTGTGGCTGGTGTTGCAGCATGTGCTGCCCAAGGGCTTTCGGCGGGCGCGCAATTACGGCTTTCTGCATCCGAACTGCAAGCGCTTGATCGCCTTGCTGCACCTGGTGCTGAAGTTCGCTCCGGGCCGCTCAATGGCCTGGGTCAAGGAACGGGCACCGATCCTGTGCACCTGCTGCGGGGCGCTGATGGCGATCGTGCGAACGCGGTTGCGCTCGGTGTTCTCCGGCGGTGTGCCGGTGCCCATTGCCACTCCGGGGGCGCTGTGACCGTGTAAACGATACGCCCCTCGGCAGGTCACTGAATTTCAGCGCCCAGCAAGCTGAGGGGGACGGCTTGCTCCGAATCGGGGCTCAATGGGTTAATCAACGCCCGAATCGGGCATCGGCGGCCGCAATGGCTCGCCTGGAGGGGGCATTGGCGCCGCTCCCTCCGGAAAAACCTCAATCCGGGGTACTTCCCAAATACATATTTTCTAGGGGGGCCAAACGGAACTCAGGGACCGGGCTCGTCCAACAAACGGTTCAGATCGTGGCTTCGCACGATCTAACCTTATTCGTTAGCAATCATTTTCTGAACAACCACGTAAAGAACGCATTCTTTTTATTGTGTGAGTTATTTTCTGACAATAAAACTTCAGGAGCAGCTTCTGACTTTGGAAGTTGTTCAAAAACACCATAGGGTGAAAAGTCTCTAATCAGGTACTCCTTCGCTTCGTCGAGCGAGACAAAGCTTTGGCACTGACGTAGCGTTCCCCTCTCCCGAAACTGCAACTCCCACCCCTTATCTTTCTTCACTAGTGAGTAGCCGTCAGAGCAAAAGGGATTCATGCTTACAAAACGCTCAATGGGCATTGTTCTGGCCCACTGAAGATACTCATCTTGGTTGATCGTAAAAAGCTCACCAACTTGATTACGCATGGCTCCGCAGTAAAGAGTCATCGCTTCCCATAGCGTTGCCCCATGCACTCTATTTTCAAGCAATGCAAGTTGCTCTTCTTTTGTGTACGGCGGAGGGTGGAGTTGATAACCCGTACCAGTAACTTCATCGAATGACGGAAATTCGAAGTCTTCAGAACGAAAATTATCTCCGCGTTCTTCTGGTGACATAGGGGCTTTCCACTTTGCCATGAGTGCTAACGAATAGCGTTTATCCGCCGACGCAGGCGAGTTGGATGAGTGCGCGGAGTCATATCGGCGGATAAACCTTGTTGAACTGAACCGCCGCTCGGACGGTTGATTGGGGGATTGTAAGGCCAATCCGGTTCAAATCAAACCGACGGCATAACCCCTTGATGGCGGCTCATGTCTTCCGGGCGCGCAACGGATGGCTCGTCCCTTGGAAGGTGAGTGCGAACGGAACAAACCACGGCACGACACGGCCTAAATTGCCCATCCAGTCTGGAACGGGCGAGCCGATCCCTGGCGAGGTTGAACGCCATCAAACACGACCCAGAAAGGATTCCATTCATCCGCATCACGGCGGCCCATGGGCCAGCGGCCCGTGCAGTCGCTGCGGGGTGATCACCGCCGTCACCACGAAGTGACCGGCACACGCCGGGCAGCGCGTCCAGTCGATGCCCGCCACCCGCTCCATGAACTCCGCAACCGATTCAATCACCTCCGGTTCGGGCGTCGGTGCCGCCAGCGCGCTGCGGGCCTGCGCCAGGCGCCGGGTCTTGTGCGCCGGCGCCAGCAAGCCATAGTGCCGAATCCGCTTGAACCCGTTGGGTAGCACGTGCAGGAAGAAGCGCTCGATGAACGCCGGGCCGGGCAAGTGCATCACACGTTTCTTGCCGCTACTTGGATCGGCGCGCACACGAAAGGCCACCTGGCCCTCGTCAATACCGACGATACGTTCGTTCGAAATCGCCACCCGATGTGTATAACGCCCCAGATACTCCAGCACTTGGGCTGGACCGCCCAGGGGTTGCTTGGCATAGACCACCCAGTCATGCAGATAAAGCGCACGTTTCAGATCGCGCCACGGCGTGCCACCCAGTTGCGCATCAACACGCCATCCCTCCTTGCTGCGCAGCGCGTCCAGCCGCGCCATGAACTTGCCGCGAAACACCTTCGACAGTGCTTTGACCGGAAACAGAAAGCCGCGCTTCGGGGTTTTCCACCCCCCCCCTTGGGTCAGTGCACCACCGGCCACCAGCGCATGCAGATGCACATGCCGGCCCAGATCCTGCTGCCAGGTGTGCAGGATCAGCGAGAACGCCGCTTCGCCGCCCAAGTGGCGTGGATTGGCCGCGAACTCGGTCAGCGTTTCGGAGACGGCGGCGAACAGGCACTCGTAGAGACCCCGCGCATGTCGACCCATCAAGTTGTTGAGCGCATGCGGCACGGTGAATACAAGATGGAAGTACGGTACCGGCAACAGTTCCTGTCGCCGCGCCCGCAGCCAGGCGTCCTTGGCGCGGGTCTGGCAGGTCGGGCAATGCCGGTTACGGCACGAGTGATAGACGTGCCGAACCTTCCCGCAGGACGCGCAGGTTTCAACATGGCCGCCGAGGGCTGCGGTTCGGCAAACAACAAGGGCTCGCCAGACCTTGGCGACACGGGCCGACAACGTGTGCGAGGCCAGCCAGGCCGGGCCGAAGGTGCGCAGCACCTCGGCCAGGCCACCAGACGCGGGCAACGTCTTAGTCCGGGGTCAGCAACTCCAGAGGTGAGGTGGTGCCGGTCAGTCGGGATCGCGCCAGATGCAGGTAGCGCATGGTGGTCGAAATGTGGCCGTGTCCGAGCAGGCACTGGATGGTGTGCAGATCGATGCCGGCTTCGAGTAGGTGGGTGGCGAAACAATGGCGTAGCGTGTGGATGCCTCCACCCGAAGGCAGGTCGGCCGCGTCGCGGGTCGCGCCATACAGTCGCTGAACGGTCTTGTCACTGAGCGGGCCGTCACCGGCCCGGTTCGGAAAAACCCAGTGCCGCGGTCGAAAGGCTCGCCAGTACAGGCGCAGCGAATCCAGCAGACGGGGCGAGAGGAGGGTATAGCGATCCTTGCCGCCCTTGCCCTGGCGAACCTTGATGCACATCCGGTCCGGCGCGGATTCGATGTCGGTGAGTTCCAGCGCGCAGACTTCGGAGAGACGCAGCCCGGCAGCGTAGACCGTTTCGAGTAAGGTACGGTCACGCAGAGACCGGCAATGGGCGAACAAGCGCGTGATTTCGTCACGGGATAGGATGAGCGGTAGCCGCTTGGGTACTTTGGCCATCGGTATGTCGATCCAGATCGCCGGTTTCTTGAGGACTTCGCCAAATAGGAAACGAATGGCGCAGGCCGCCTGATTGACACTGGCGTAGGCCATCTTCTTCTCGGTGATGAGGTGCAATAGATAGGTCTGGATTGCCGCCGCGTCGAGCGTATCAGGGGATCGTCGGTAATACTTGGCCAGCCCGGTTACGCAGGCCAGATAGGATTCCTTGGTCCGCGCAGCAAAGCCGCGCAAGACCATGGCGTTGTTCATTCGTTGACGTAGTTCGCTCATCTCGTTCTCCTCGTGAAGTTTGGGAACAGTCCCAATCAGGAGAACGGTTGGCCAACGGCTCAGCTTGAATACGGGTTCAGGCGATGACCCGTACGATGCAGACAACAACGCGGTGGTCGAGTGCTCAACCACCGCGTTAGCGGTTTAGTTCAACGTGATGTAGACGTCACATCGTCGAGTAAACAGATTATTGGACTGACCAATAATCTGGCGAACGAGCGTAAGTTGCTGTATATTAGTACAGTACTTTGTGACTTGAGGGTTGCCATGTCTGATAACTCCTTTGCCGCTGCAACATCGCCGGATTCGCCAAAACTGCTTGTCCGGGTGCGCGCCCATTTGCGTTTCAAGCACTATAGCATACGTACCGAAACCGCATACATCGGCTGGATCAAGCGCTTCATTCACTTTCATGGAACACGTCACCCGGCTGAAATGGGCAAGATCGAGGTCGAGGCTTTTCTGACTTCGCTTGCGGTTGAGCGCAATGTCAGTGCGGCAACGCAAAATCAGGCCTTGAGTGCCTTACTCTTTCTTTATCGGGAAATCCTGGAGATTGATCTGCCCTGGCTGGATGACGTGACCCATGCCAAAAAACCCGCACGCTTGCCTACGGTTTTGACGCTCAACGAGACTGCGGCCTTGCTCGATTGCATTGAGGATAGCGAGGTCACGCTGATCGTTCGCCTTCTTTATGGCAGAGGATTGCGCCTGCTGGAAGGGTTGAGGCTGCGTATCAAGGACGTCGATCTTGCCCGGCGCGAGTTGATTGTGCGTGATGGCAAGGGCGGAAAAGATCGGGTTACCATGATTGCTGCGCAGTTGCTTGGACCGCTGCGCTTGCAGATCGCTCGCCGTAAACTTATGCACGAAGAGGATCTGGCCAATGGCCGGGGTGCGGTCTGGTTGCCCGAGGCCTTGTCGGTCAAATATCCGGCTGCTCCGCTCGCACTCGGCTGGCAATACGTTTTTGCAGCTTCTGGATTCTCTGTCGATCCGCGCAGCGGTGCTGTTCGTCGTCATCATGTCGATGAAAAGTGCCGTCAAACGCGCAGCGGCTCAGGCCGGTATCTTCAAGACGGTCAGTCCACATACCTTGAGGCATTCGTTTGCCACTCACCTGCTGGAGGGCGGCTACGACATCCGCACCGTGCAGGAACTATTGGGGCACTCGGATGTTTCGACGACGATGATCTACACGCATGTGCTCAATCGCGGCGGGCGCGGGGTGGCCAGCCCGCTGGATCGCTTGTCCATCGCGTGAATCGTGCTGCGGGCCAATCAATACGGTCACCTTTATGATCAATGGCCATCATCTGCTCCTGAATACGGAAAACGTTAAATTAATACGCTTATCCGCTCGTGGTGATCAGCTGAATTTCTCTTCGACTGGCAGCTTGTCGCACTTGATGATTCGAAGCGAAAACGCAGTTTAAGTGAAGGCTGACCTATCTCATCAGGCCGCTTTGAATTGCACTCTCATGACATCGTGAAGATCAAGTTTTTGTTTGACCTGCCATAAATCATGAGCGTCCTGCATTGCCAACCAACTCTCGGGAGACCGACCGAGCGCTTTGGAAAGACGAAGGGCCATTTCGGGGCTGATGCCACTGGAACCCTTGAGAATACGATTCAGCGTGGACGGTGCCACGTTCAGCTTGGAAGAAAGTTCACGGCAACTTAGAGCGTTGGGTGCCAGGTAAACTTCTTGAATGAATTCACCGGGGTGCGGGGGCTTGTACATGGTCATCAGTGATAATCCTCATAATCCAGAGCAAGGGTATTTCCATCCTTGAACTCGAAAGTCAGCCGCCAGTTTCCATTAACCCATATCGACCAGCGAACGGGACTAAAACCTTTCAGCGGGTGAAGTCGAAAACCGGGGATGTCCATATCGTCAAGAGCCTGTGCTGAATCCATAGCAGCCAACTGCATTCGTAGCCGTGTGGCGTGCGCTGGCTGAATTCCTGCCAGGCTGCCGGAGTCGTAGAACTTCCGCAGACCTTTGTGCCGAAAGGAAGTAATCATTCAGGCACTATAGCGCGTTGCGCGTGACGCAACAAGCGTTTGCAAACGACCGGGTCAAGGCTGACAGGCTGCTATTTCAATGAGTACTCAGCAACCACAGGCCTGGTCTGGCCGCCGCTCAAAACTCCAGCGGATCAACCTCCAGATGCCAGCGTAGCTTCGACGGCGCCTTGATGGCGGCGAGCGCGCTTCCCCATTCGCCGAGGAAGGCCTGCAAGGCGCGCCGCGACGGCGACTCGACGAGCAACTGGGCGCGCTCGAAATTGGCGCGCCGCGCCAGGCGCATCGGTACCGGCGCAGAGCATCACCTCCTGCACTCCCGGCTTGCGGCCGCACGCGCGCCAGCAGAAAGGCCAGCGCGTCGGCCATCTTTGGCGACTCGGCGCGCAGCATGGCCTGGAAGGTGTAGGGCGGGAAGCCGGCCTGCTCGCCGGCCTCCTGAGCTGTTCGTTGGCGAAGGCCGGGTAGTCGTGACGAACCAGCGCGGCGTACAGCGGGTGATCGGGGAACTGCGTCTGGATCAGCACTTCGCCCGGCAACTCGGCGCGGCCGGCGCGGCCGGCGACCTGCATCAACTGGGCGAACAGCCGTTCGGGGGCGCGCCAGTCGGCAGCGAACAGCGCGGCATCGGCACCGAGCGCGCCGACCAGCGTCAGCTTCGGGAAGTCGTGCCCCTTGGCCAGCATCTGCGTGCCGACCAGGATGTCGGCGTCGCCACCGTGAATCCGCTCGACGAGCAGCTCCCACTGCTTGCGGCTTTTTGCCGAATCGCGATCGACGCGCAGGATGCGCGCCTGCGGGAAGCGCACGGCGAGCACTTCTTCCAGGCGCTGGGTGCCGCGCCCGAAGGGCTGGATGTCCTGATTGCCGCAGGTCGGGCAGGCTTTCGGGACACGGCTTTCAAAGCCGCAGTGGTGGCAGCGCAGGCGCGCATCGGCCCGATGCAGGACGAGATTGGCGGCAGCGCGTGCAGTGCGAGATCCAGCCGCAGCAGGGGCAGGCGAGCACCGGGGCGTAGCCGCGCCGATTGAGAAAGACCAGGCTCTGCTCGCCGCGCGCCAGCCGTTTTTCAATGGCCAGCAAGAGCGCGCCGGACAGCCCGTCGTGCAGCTTCTCCAGCCGCGTGTCGATGCGCTGGACCAGCGGCAGGCGGGCATTTGCGACGGCACGCTCATGCAGCGTGAGCAGGGTGTAGCGGGCCGGGGTGCGCGGGTCGGCGGCATTCGCCCAGCTCTCCAGCGAGGGCGTGGCCGAGCCGAGCACGATGGCGACACCGCGTTCGCGGGCGCGGAAGACGGCGACATCGCGCGCCGAGTAGCGCATCCCGTCCTGCTGCTTGAACGAGGCGTCGTGTTCTTCATCGACGACGATCAGGCCAAGATCAGGCAGCGGGGTGAAGACGGCCAGGCGCGTGCCGAGCACGATGCGCGCGCTGCCGGCCAGCGCCGCGCGCCAGTTGCGCGTGCGCCGCCTCGGAAAGCTCGCTGTGCAGGGCTGACCTGCCCGGCGTCCGGGAAGCGGGCGGCGACGCGCGCTTCGAGTTGCGGTGTCAGGTTGATTTCGGGGACCAGCAGCAGCACCTGCCGGCCGGCGGCCAGCGCGCGTTCGACCAGGCGCAGATAGACCTCGGTCTTGCCGCTGCCGGTGACGCCGTGCAGCAGGTAGGCCTTGAAACCGGTGCCGGCGTCGGCCATCGTCGCCAGTGCCGTCTGTTGTTCCGCCGTCAGTTCGGGCGGGGTTTGCAGCGGCGGCAGTTTCGCCATCCGGCGCGGGCTGCGCGCCGTCGGCGGGTCGGTACGGCGCAGGCCGGCCGGCAGCGTCGACAGCATGACTTCGCCGAGCGGCGCCTGATAGTAGGCCGCACAGAATTCGCACAGGCGGAACCACTCGGGCGGCAGGGCCGGCAGGTCGCGCAGGATGGCTTCGATCGCTTTGAGCTGGGCGAGGGGTAAGTCGCTGGCTGCCGGCAGGTCGACCAGGATGCCGATCCGCGATCGTGTTCCGAAGGGAACGCGAACCCGCCGCCCGATATCGCACGCCGTTAATGGCTCGCCATCGGGAACGCGATAGTCGAAAAACCGGTGCAGCGGGACATCGAGTGCGACACGGGCGATCTGCATGCTGAGCTGTCTATGCGCTTCGATCAAGTAGAAACCGTAGTTGAGGGTGACTGCCGCAATACCCAGTTTGACGAGTGTTTGGCCCTCATCCCCAGCCCCTTCTCCCGCAGGGAGAAGGGTGCAGACCCCTCTCCCTGCGGGAGAGGGATGGGGTGAGGGCCTGCGATATTGGCATTACTCACAACTGCGTTTATTAGAATCACTCTTTACCAAACCTTGATTCCAGGAAGCTTCGGTTAGCCAATGAAGTTCGTGTTGGTTCTGTATAAGTTGTGTAACACATTAAATTTACAGGCCATTCTTATGTTGTTCACATTTTCTGTGGATAAGTCTGTGGGCTATTCATCCAATCAAGCCCGAAACGCTCTGCCGGCAAGGCGCGAGGTACTGTGCCGCAAAAAAAGGCTGTTTTTTTATTGTTAATAAACAATGGCTTGCGATAAGTCCCTGATTATTAAGTGGACTTGTGACGAACAGATGACGCAGCAAGCATTTCTGTGCATAAGTCAACTCGAATGTTGGAAATAGTTTATATACTTTTATGCAGGATTTTGCTGTAGTCGTGCACCGTTTCAACGAGTGCTGTCACGTGCTCGGGCGGGGTGAATTGCGAGATTCCGTGCCCGAGGTTGAAGACGTGACTGCTATCGCTGCCGCCTTGGCGATGATAACTGTCGAGGACCTTTTTTGCTTCCAGGGCAATCCGCTCGGGCGAAGCGAAAAGCACACAGGGGTCGAGATTGCCCTGCAAGGCGACTTGCTCGCCGACGCGACGGCGCGCTTCGCCGATGTCGATGGTCCAGTCAAGGCCGACGGCGTCGCAGCCGATAGCCGCAATAGCCTCCAGCCACAGTCCGCCCCCCTTGGTGAAGACGATCGAGGGAATGCGTTCGCCGTCTTTTTCCTTGATCAGGCCGGCGACGATGCGCTGCATGTACTGTAGCGAAAACTCCGGATAAGCCGCTGCCGAGAGGCCACCGCCCCACGAGTCGAAAATCATCACGGCCTGCGCGCCGGACTCGATCTGGGCGTTGATGTAAGCGATCACTGCGTCTGTAGTCACCGCCAGGATTCGATGCATCAAATCGGGGCGCTCGTAGATCATGGTCTTGATGCGGCGATAATCGCTGCTCGATGCGCCCTCGACCATGTAGCAGGCCAGCGTGTAGGGGCTGCCGGAGAAGCCGATCAGCGGTACCGAGTTGTCCAGCGCACGTCGGATTTCGCAGACGCCGTCCATCACGTAGCGCAGGTGTTCGTAAGGGTCCGGCGCCGTCAGGTCGCGAATCGCCCATTCCTCGCGCAGCGGGCGTTCGAATCTCGGCCCTTCGCCTTCGGTGAAGTAAAGCCCCAGCCCCATGGCGTCGGGAACGGTGAGGATGTCGGAGAAGAGGATTGCCGCGTCGAGGTCATAGCGGGCGAGCGGTTGCAGCGTGACTTCGCACGCCATGGCCGGGTTCTTGCACAGTTGCAGGAAGCTGCCGGCGCGTTTGCGCGTCTCGCAGTATTCGGGCAGGTAGCGACCGGCCTGACGCATCAGCCAGATCGGCGTGTACTCGGTCGGCTCCCTGAGCAGGGCGCGCAGGAAGGTGTCGTTGCGGGGTCGGGTCACGTGGTTCTGCCGAAGGGGTGGAGAAAGACGAATGTTCGCCGGGAAACGAGGATTATCCCGCGTTCGCAGGGCAAGCGCCACCAGGGATGCTAGCGACGCCAGAAGGCCGGGGTGAATACGACCAGCAGGGTGAAGATTTCCAGACGACCAAGCAACATGGCAAAGGTGCACACCCAGGTCTGGAAGTCGCTCAGTACCGCGAAGGTTGTCGCCGGACCCACTTGGTTGAGTCCCGGCCCGGTGTTGTTGATGCTGGCTACGACCGCCGAAAAGGCGGTGATGATATCCAGCCCCGAGAGCGAGAGCAGCAGGGTCATCGAGACAATGCTGACCATGTACATGAAACCGAAGGCGAGCACGGCAAAAAGGATGTTGCCCGGCACCACCTCGGAGCCGATTTTCACCAGATAGACAGCGTTCGGGTGAATGGCGCGTACCAGCTCCCGGTTGACTTGCTTGTACAGCACGATGGCGCGGATCATCTTGATGCCGCCGCCGGTTGACCCGGCACTGGTCGCGAAACTGGAAAGAAAAAGCATCCACAGCGGAGCGAACATGGGCCACAGGTAGAAGTCGGTGGTGGCAAATCCGGTGGTGGTGGCAATTGAAACGACGTTGAATGCCGAATAGCGGAAAGCTTCCGAAAAGCTGGAGTAGACATTGTTTTCATTGAGGAATATGGCGATTCCAAGAACGCTGCCGAGGGTAACGACGAGAAACCATACGGCCTCGGGATCCGAGATGTAAGGCCGGATCGAACGACCGGAAAGCGCGATGAAGTGGGTGGCGAAGTTCATTCCGGCGATCAGCATGAAGACGATGCTGACCGTTTCGATGGCTGGCGAGTCAAAAAAACCGAAACTCGCGTCGTGACTCGAAAAGCCGCCCAGGCCCATGGTCGAGAACGAGTGCATGACAGCATCCAGCCAGCTCATGCCGGCCCAGCGGTACGACAGCATGCAGCACAACGTTATGCCGGCATAAACTCCCCACAATCCCTTGGCCGTCTGCGCGATGCGCGGAGTCATTTTTGAATCCTTCATCGGCCCCGGCGTCTCGGCCTTGAACATCTGCCGACCCCCGATACCCAGCAGCGGAAGTATGGCTACGGCCAGAACGATCAAACCCATGCCGCCCAGCCAGACGAGCTGAGTGCGCCAGAAGTTGATCGACACCGGCATCTTGTCCAGATCCGAGAAGACCGTCGCGCCGGTTGTCGTCAGCCCGGACACGGCTTCGAAATAGGCGTCGGTAAAACTGACATCGAGATGAATCATCAGCGGCAGCGCAGCGAATAAAGGTAACACCGTCCACACCAGCGCGACCATCAGGAAGCCGTCGCGGATCGTCAGGTCGCGCTTGTCCCGGTGCGTTACCCCCCACAGAGCAAGCCCGACGCCCAGGGTTGACAGGAGGGCTTCGTCAAAAGCGCGCTCCGCGCCGTCATGCAAAACCCACGAGACACCGACAGGGATCAGCATGGTCAATCCAAAAATGAAAAATCACCAGCGAAAGTACCCGGATCACCGGGAAATAGATTCTCATGGCGTTGCGATCAGAAAAAGTGCAGTCCAACCGAGAACAGCTTCTCAACCTTCTTGATTACCCGATTGTTCAGACAAAAAACGATGACGTGATCGGCGCTTCTGATGACCTCATGCTTGTGCGCAATGACCACATGCCCTTTCTTTTTTATCTTGGCCATGCCGGCGTAAGCAATATCCTCATACCTGTCGAGATCGCGCACGATGGCCACCAGCGTTGCTCCAGGAATCACTGGCAGTTGCTCAACCCGACGGCCGACCACGCGCGAGTTTTTTTCGTCGCCGTGCACGACGATCTCGATGGCTTCGGCGGCGCCGCGGCGTAGACTGTGCACCTTGACCACAAAGCCGCTGCGCACGTGGGCAAGCAGATCGCCGATTGAAATCTGTGCAGGGGAAATGGCAATGTCAATCGGGCCACCCTGCACCAGTTCGGCATAGGCACGCCGGTTGATCAGTGCCAGCACCCGCTTGCAGCCCAGGTTCTTGGCCAGCGAGGCTGACATGATGTTGTCTTCTTCGTCGTTGGTCAGGGCGAGAAAAAGATCGGTCTCCCCGATCGACTCCTGTTGCAGCAGATCTTCGTCAGTGGCGTCACCGAGCAGTACCAGGCCTTTTCCGATCAGGTTGGCGATCGTCTGCGTACGTACCGGATTGCTCTCGATCAGCTTCACCATGCAGCGACCTTCGAGCCTTTGCGCAACGCGCAAGCCGATGTTGCCGCCACCGGCGATGATGACGCGCTTCACCGGTGCCGTCATCCGGCGCATTTCGATCATGACGCGCCGGATATGCTCCTCGGCCGCCAGCACAAAGACCTCGTCACCCTCCTCGATGATCGTATCGCCGGTGGGGATGACCGGATGGTCGAGCCGGAAGATGGCCGATATTCGTGCATCGACGTTGTCGCCCAGATGCTCGCGCATTTCCCTGATCGGCTTGCCAACCATCAAGCCCCCGGCGAAGGCCTTGACACCCACCAGGGCGATGCGGCCATCGGCAAAATGCAGCACCTGCAAGGCTTCGGGAAACTCGACCAGGCGGACCAGATAGTCGGTGATCACCTGCTCCGGGCAAAGCGCATAACTGACGGCAAAATTCGCTTCGGCGAGCAACAATGGATTGTCCAGATACTCGGCGGATCGAAGACGGGCGATGCGTTTGGGGACGTTGAACAGCGAGTGCGCCAGTTTGCAGGCCACCAGATTGGTCTGATCGCTTTGCGTCACGGCGATCAGCATATCGGCGTCGTCCAGTCCGGCATCGCGCAGGGTCGATGGCAGGATGGCGTTGCCGACAACGGTGCGCAAATCGAGTCGGACCTGCAGGTTTTCGAGGCGCTCACGGTTGCTATCGACGACCGTGATGTCGTTGCTCTCTGAAACGAGACTCTGTGCAACACTGGTGCCGACCTGTCCCGCACCAAGGATGACAATTTTCACGTTTCCTCTCCCCTTGAATCGATGCCGGCCGGCATCACTCCTGATCTTCGCTGCGCCGCCCGAGGTTCAAACCCAGTTGCTTCAGCTTGCGATACAGATGGGTCCGCTCGAGGCCGGTTTTATCGGCGACGCGCGTCATGTTGCCGCGTTCGCTTTTCAGATGATGTTCAAAGTAAAGCCGCTCGAAAGCTTCACGTGCGTCGCGCAAAGGCTGGTTGAACATGGGCAGGGCCAGCGGCAGTCTGGGTGCGTCGCCGGCATCGCGCAGCAGGATGCTGTCGACATCATCGACCGTAATCTCATCGTCGAGTGCAGACAGGGCAAGATTCTTGACCGTCGCCAGCAACTCGGCCCATTCACCCTGCCAATGGTGCAGGCGCAGCGCGTTCAGGGCACCAATCGAAAAGTGACGCGAGGGGACTTCATTGCGTTCGACCAGATGGGTCAGGACCAGCGAGGCGATTTCGGGAACGTCGTCGGAATGGCCGGAAAGTTGCGGTAAAGCCACCCAAACCTCGCCCAGACGCGCCATCAGCACGGGATCCCAGCCGGCTTCAGCGAGAGCCGAAAGCGGGCGCGAGGAAGCCACAACCAGTTGCAGGTTGCACTTCTCGATGCGCTCCAGCGCATAAGCGAGGTTCTTCTGCTGGAGTTTGCCGAGCAGCATCAGGTCGGCGACGAACAGGATGCCGCCGCCGGCGTTTTCGAGCATCTCCTGCGTCAGGGGCGCGCTCGAAGCTGAGAGGTCGAGCCACGGCGTCTTGGGAGTTTGCAGCGTACGCGCACACATTTCGGCAATGTTGCCAGAGGCGCTCTTGAGCAAAAGCACGGGGGTTTTTGCGGCGGCCTGTTCGATCCGCTTCTTCAGATCCTTGAGCAGCGGCGAACGGGCAAAGGCGTCGAGCGTGAGCGGCGGCTTTTGCGGCAGGACATCGTGCTTGAGGGCTTTCTTGACGGTGGCCAGCAGCTTCTGCAAAGCAATCGGCTTTTCAAGAAAGTCGATGGCGCCGACGCGAGTCGCTTCGACTGCGGAATCGATCGTTCCATGACCGGACATCATGACCACCGGCATGGTCAGCAAGCCGGCCGCTGACCATTCCTTGAGCAGCGAGATGCCGTCCGTATCCGGCATCCAGATGTCGAGCAGGACCAGATCCGGCCGTTTCTCGCTACGACTCCTGCGTGCCGCAGCGGCATTTTCGGCCAGCGAAACGGAGTGCCCTTCGTCAGCGAGAATCTCGGAGAGCAACTCGCGGATTCCCATTTCATCGTCGACAACCAGTATTTGCGCCATGATCAGTTCTCTTCAAGGTACTCGTCGCGCAAGCGACTCTTGCATCTCCCCTCGCCCATCGGAAGAGGGTTCGGTGCCGGGATGGGCAATTCACGGTGCAGGTTCCATACCCAGCGATCGATTCCGGCGTGCAAGCCGGAATGTTCCCAAAAAGTCCGGGAAACGGACAGTTCAACAACTTTCATGGTATTGCACCAGCAACATCTGCCTTTTTAGCAGCATTCTGGTCAGCTGGCATCGCTGGCATCAGGGGCAACCGGATGCTGACTTCGGCGCCGGTCGGCTGAAGGTTGTTGATTCTGATGCGCCCCCGGTGTTCATCGACAATTTTCTTGACGATAGCCAGGCCAAGACCTGTTCCTCCGGCCTTGGTGGTGACGTAGGGTTCGAATACGCGGGCCATCATTTCGGGCGGGAAGCCCGGACCGCCATCGCTGACGGAAAGTTCCGCCATGCCGTCGATGGCGCGCGTTGAAACTCTGACCTGTGCCTCGTCGAAGCTGTCCTGAGCCTCTTCGGCGTTGCGCAGCAGATTGTGGATTATCTGCCGCAACTGGCTGGCATCGCCCGAAACGAGGGGCAATTCCGGGTCGAGCGCGACATCGATGCGCGCCCGGGAACTCTCATACAGCCCGAGTACCTCGCCAATCAGCGCATTCAGATCAAGCTTCGCCAGCTCGGGCGCCGGCATCCGGGCATAGTCGGAAAATTCGTTGACCATGCGTTTCATCGCCTGAACCTGGTTGATGATCATCTGCGTCGAACGGTTCAGCATTTCGGCATCGCCATTGCCCAGTTTGTCGGCCAGCTTGACTTGCAGGCGTTCGGCCGAGAGCTGGATCGGCGTCAGCGGATTCTTGATTTCGTGCGCCAGTCGCCGCGCTACCTCGCCCCAGGCGGCACTGCGCTGGGCGGCCACCAGTCGCGTGACATCGTCAAACACCACGACGTAGCCGCCACTGCTTCCCGGCGGCAGTTGCGTTCCGCGCAGCAACAGGATCTGCGGCAGACCACCGGGACGATCAAGTTCAATCTGCGTCTGCCATTCCTTGTTTTCGTTCTCGGCGAAGGCGTCGCGAATCGCCCGTCCGAAGACCTGCTCGCGCGGCCAGGCGTCGACCGACTCGGCCAGCAGGCCGGTAAAATCATCATCGAGAATGGTTTGCGCCCCGGCATTGACCGTGCGCAGCATGAAGCGTCGGTCGAAGACGAGCACGCCCGCCGACAGATTGGCGAGTATCGATTCGAGGTAGGCGCGCGCCGATTCGACTTCGGCGCGGTGACGCTCGGTATCCCGCCGTGCATCGGCAAGCTGGCGCGTCATCTGGCTGAAGGACTGGGTCAGCACACCGAGTTCGTCGCGGCTGTAGATTGCCTGGCGCGGAGTAAAGTCACCGGCGGCCACCGCCTGCGTTCCCTCGGCAAGTATTGACAGCGGTGCCGATAGACGACGCGCCAGGACAAATGCCGTGGCAATCGCCGTAAACAGCGCGAGAAGTACGGTCAGCGTCAGCGTCATGGCATAGATGCGCGTCAGTCCCTCGCGCCCGAGCGAGAGTTCCTGATAGTCGCGGTAGACCTCCTGCACGCGTTCGGCGTTGATCGCCAGACTGGAAGGTACCGGCTGGGTCAGTTGCAGGATACGCGTTTCCATTCCCAGGCCTACCGCCGATACCGGAAGCAGAACACGCAGCAGCAGCTCATTGCCGCCGATGCTTTCAATGTGCCGGTATCCGCGCCCGGCGCGCGCCTGGCGCAACTGTTCGAGCGAGGGCGGCGGCGGCATCACGGTGCCCAGATCGCTGGTGGCTGTCGCCTGCAACTGGCCGCCGGTGGTAAACAGGGCAGCAAACTGGATGCCTGCCTGCTCGCGCAGACGACTGAGAGCCAGGCGGCGCTGCACTTCGGGCAACTCGCCCAGATCGAGGGCCATGGCCCGTCCTTTTTCGGCGAGATCGTCGAGCAGCGAATCGAGCGCGCTACGACCGAGATCGACCCCCGATTCGAGCGCCTTTTCGACGCGCACGTCGAACCAGGTTTCGATGCTCTTGGTGACGAACTGTACCGACACGGCGTAGATCAGCACCCCGGGCAACACCGCCATCAGGCCGAACATCAGCATCAGCCGCAGCTTGAGCCGCGAGCCGAAGACCTTGGCCCGATGCTCCTGCCACAAAACGCGCACCTGCCAGCCGACCAGGGCAAACAGCGACAGGGCGACAATCGCGTTAAGCCCGAGCAGCCAGGGGTAATGGCGGGCAAACAGCGCCGTGTTGGCGCTGGCCGAGGCGAGCAGGAAGAGCAGGATGCCGCCAAACGAAGCCGCCGCGATGATCAGGTTTTTCATTTACCTTCACCTGCAGCAGATTCCGTTGCGACCGGAGGCCCAGGCGGGGTCGTCGGGGAGAGGGCTGGCGCTGCGGGTGTCACAGGCACGGTGGGTGTCGCAGGCGTACCGTCCGTCGGCGTAAAACTCCAGCGATGCCAGTCGGATGAAAGATTCCAGTCCTTGTTGGCCAGCGCGCTGACCTGGAAGGTCTTGGCCATCTGCGTCAGATCGAGTCGCATGCGCAGGCCGGCAAGGTAGGTCTGCCCGGTTTTGACCTCACCCTTCTCAAGAACCTGCCAGTTGCGCAGGCGCGACATCACGCGCAAGGCTTTCATCGAGGCTGTCGAAGCTCTGGTGCAAGGCGCCTGTGGATAGTCGATACTGGCGTGTCAAGGCGTGATAGGAAAGCTGGAAGGTTTTGCTGCGCCGGATGATCTTTTCGTCGAACCAGTACCAGCGCGCCTGGGTCAGCTCGAATTCGGCGGCAAAATAGAGTACGACCCCCTTGTTGACCGCCTCCTCAAGACGCGTATTGAAGTTGATGTTTATGTCGGCGGCAAGGCTGTACCCCTCGTCGTTGGGCAGCAGTTGCGGGTTGCGGACGCTGATGTCCGTCGCCTGCGTGCCCTGCGCGGCGAGCAGCAAAAATACGCCGAAAAAAACCGATCTAAGCAGTTTTTCGCAACAACGCATAATAGAATCCGTCGTTTTCGTCCTGAGGCAACAGTTGTTCTTCATGCAGACGCTCGACGCCGGACTGGCGAACGAGAAAGGCGTCGATCTGTGCCGCGTTTTCTTCCGGAAAAACCGAACAGGTGGCATACAGCAGCTTACCGCCAGCCTTGAGCAAAGGCCAGAGTGCATCGAGTATGTCCGCCTGCGTGTGGGCAAAGCGGCGGATGTCGCTTTCTCGCCGCAGGTGCTTGATGTCCGGATGGCGACGCACGACACCGGAAGCCGAGCAGGGCACATCGGCCAGAATGGCGTCGAAAGGCCGACCGTCCCACCAGTGCTCAACCTCCCGGCAATCGGCGACCTGGATCGTAGCGCACAGACCCAGTCGTTGCAGGTTCTCTTCGATGTGTTTTGTCCGGCCGGCGTCGATATCGAGCGCCAGCAGATCGAGCGGCGCTGATTCAAGCAAATGGGCGGTTTTGCCACCGGGAGCGGCGCAGGCGTCGAGCACACGCGAGCCCGGCGCCGGGGCCAGCAGTTCGGCCGCGCGCTGCGCGCCGGCATCCTGTACCGAAACGAATCCATCGAAAAAGCCGGGCAAGGCCTCAACCGATGCCGGCTTCTGCAGCAGCACGCCAGCCGCACCCAGGGCGCGCGCCGGAAAGCCTGCCGCTACGAGCCTGGCCATATAGTCGGCCACCGTTCCACGGCGCTGGTTGACTCGCAGGGTCATCGGCGGCGGGCTGTTGCCGGCGGCGACGATCGACAGCCAGTGTTCAGGATGTGCTCGCCGCAATCGCGCCAGCCACCAGCGCGGATGCTGGTATCTGGCTTCATCGTCAGCAGCCAGCGCGGCGAGCAGCGATTCGTGCTGGCGCAGAAAATTTCGCAGCACGCCATTGACCAGACCCTTGAAAACGCCGCCAGCCAGCTCGCCAGCCGCTGCGACGGCCTGATCAACAACCATCGGAGTGGCTTCGGGGCGGGTCTCCAGACGGTACAGTGCGCCCAGCAACAATGCCTGCGTTTCCGCATGAGTCAGGGGCTTGGACAACAGGCGTGCGAGGATGAATTCTCCCCAGGCGAAGCGCCGCAATACGCCGTAGGCCACATCCTGGGCTGCCGCACGCGCGGCGGGCGGTTCTTTGGCAAGAACCCCAAGGGCTTCGCTCAAACTCTTTCCGCCACCAACCGCAGCCAGTACCCGCGCAGCCAGCAGCAGACTCCAGCCCAGCGAATCGGGGGCCAGCGCCGGCGGTTGAGCGGGGCCAGGTCGAGCCACCCGGGTGGCGGGCATGGCGTCGCTCGGCGTGCTGGCCGGACCGGCTTTGCGCACCCGGAGCGGACGCAATAAAACGTGAGGGGAAGAGCCAGATGATGGAGATGAAGACAAGGCAGCGTCTCGTGATGACCGTTTGTTGATCGAGTTTAACATGATGATGACAAGTTCGGCTTTCGGCGTCCATAATGCGCGGATGAGTTCTACTTCCCTCAAACGTTACGCCTGGCTGTCGATTTGCGCCGCTTTGACCACCATCCTGCTCAAGAGCCTGGCCTGGAAGATCACGGGTTCGGTGGGTTTGCTCTCCGATGCGCTTGAATCTGTCGTCAATCTCGCCGGGGCGATGATGGCGCTGGCCATGATCACGATCGCTGAACAGCCGGCTGATGATCATCACGCCTACGGACACGGCAAGGCCGAATATTTTTCCGCAGGATTTGAAGGGCTGCTGATTCTGCTGGCCGCGATCGGTATTGGCGTGGCGGCTATCGAGCGCCTGCTGTCTCCGCAACCGCTTGAGCAGGTCGGTATCGGTCTGGCGGTTTCAGTGGCAGCCTCGATCGTCAATCTGTTTGCCGCGCGCATCCTCCTCGCTGCCGGACGCAAGCACCGTTCAATGACGCTGGAGGCTGATGCCCATCACCTGCTGACCGATGTCTGGACCTCGGTCGGGGTGATCGCCGGAGTCGCTGCCGTAGCGTTGACCGGCTGGTTGTGGCTCGATCCTCTGCTGGCGCTGCTGGTCGCGCTCAATATTGTGTGGACGGGCTGGAAACTGTTGCGTCGGTCGACCGAGGGCTTGATGGATGTTGCCCTGCCGCCCGCTGAGCATGCTTTGGTGCTGGCTGTCCTGACACGTTATCGCCAACAGGGAATTGACTATCATGCCCTGCGTACCCGCGAATCGGGTGCCCGCCGCTTTGTCGAACTGCATGTGCTGGTACCCGGCGAGTGGACGATCCAACGCGGTCACGAACTGGCTGAACGACTGGAAAGCGACATTCGCTTCGCTCTTCCTCATACCACGGTATTGACACATCTTGAGCCCCTGGACGACCCGGTATCACAGGAGGATATCGAGCTTGATCGCTAACCCGGGGGCATGGCTGGTTACCCTTTGCTGGCGCTGGCTGCCGTGTTTGCCGCTGATGTTGTTCCTGCCCTGGCCGGCACTGGCCTGGAACGCCGCCGGACATCGACTGGTGGCCAGCATAGCCTGGGAACAGCTTGATCGGCAGACCCGCATTGAAGTGTCGAATCTGCTGCGTGAGCACCCGGACTATGTGCGCTGGCTGAAGCGGGCGGGTGACGGTGATGCCGAGCGGGTGGCCTTCATCGAAGCCTCGACCTGGCCCGACGATATTCGCCAGGACCAGCGGTTCTACAGCGCCGGCGTCGACGAACCGACCCCGACTCTGCCCGGCTTCCCCGACATGGAACGGCGCCGCAACTGGCACTACGTCAATCGTCCGCTGGACGATAAGCGCCAGAATCATTCACGAAATCTTGCGCGCAACGATCCTGTTTCCGGACTGCTCGACCAGCAGCTCGTGGCACTGGCGAAGATACTCGCCGCACCCGGCGCGCCCGCCAGCGAGCGCAGCTATGCCTTGCCCTGGCTTATTCATCTGTGCGGAGACGCACATCAACCCCTGCATACGAGCATCCGGCTCGACGCAGAAGGCCAATGGGACAGACTCGGAAATGGCGTAAACGTAATCAACCCCTTCAATCCCCGCAAGAACTCGACGACCCTGCATGCATTCTGGGACGATCTTCCTGGCCCGCCCTGGCTGCGCGGCGAACGACTCGATGCCGTGAGTCGGGCGCTGAGCGCCCGCTACTCGCATCCGCCACCGTCAACGTCTGCGCAGTGGATTGACGAAAGCTGGCGCCTGGCTCGCGACAGCGCCTACCCGCCCGGCGAAGACAAGGTACCGACAATCAGCGCGGAGTTTTTCGATAATGCCAGGGAGATTGCCAACCGGCGAATAGCGCAAGCCGGTTACCGTCTCGCCGATCTGCTGCGTGATCTGTTGAGCAAAAAGTAGGGCTCCAGACGCAATCCGCTCTTGAGTAGGTCGGGCTAGCGCAGCGTAACCCGACATCCAGCAGGAGCGGAGCAACCTGCTGCCGGGGTTCCCCAGCGCAGCCTCTCTGCCTGTTATCCCGGCGCCATGGCGCGTAGCCGCGCGACCCGTTCCTCGGTGGCCGGATGGGTACTGAACAGGCTGGCAATACCACCACCGGACAAGGGGTTCATGATCATCATCTGTGCCGTTGCCGGATGGGCCTCGGCCGTGGGCATGGGGATACCGCGTGCGTAGGCATCGATCCTGGCCAGTGCGTCGGCCAGTGCAAGCGGGTCGCCGCAAATCTCTGCACCGCCGCGATCCGCCTCGAATTCGCGCGCCCGCGAGATGGCCATCTGGATCAGCGAAGCAGCCAGCGGCGCCAGCAGGGCGACGGCGATACTGGCCACCGGATTGCTCCGACCTTCCGAGTCCCTGCCGCCAAAAATCATCGCAAAATTGGCCAGCGCCGAAATGGCTCCGGCCATGGTTGCCGAAATCGTCGAAATCAGGATGTCGCGATGGCGGACATGCGCCAGTTCATGCGCCATCACGCCACGAATCTCGCGCGCCGACAGCAATTGGAGAATGCCTGTCGTCGCGGCCACCGCCGCATGATCCGGATTGCGCCCGGTGGCAAAGGCATTCGGCTGCGCCTCGTCGATCAGATACACGCGCGGCATGGGCAGACCGGCTCGCTGTGCCAGATCGCGAACCATGGTGTAGAACTGCGGCGCCGAGGCTTCGTCGACCTCGCGCGCGTTGTACATTTTCAGCACCATGGTGTCCGAAAACCAGTAGGCGAAGAGATTCATCGCACCACCGAACAGCAGTGCCATCAACATCCCCGTCGCCCCTCCGAGATAACCACCAATGACACCGAACAGTGCCCTGATCGCCGCCATAAGGAGGGATGTTTTCAACCAGTTGCCAAGCATCGTCGTAATCTCCTTTAAGGTCGGAAACCGGGCCCAACAAGCGCGGTCCGGTTCCCTAGATTGGGAGATGAAGAGAAAAATTCAAGAGGCTGGATCGAAGGCCGATCCTGGCACTAGCGCTGTTCCGGCAAGAAACTGCGCGACGGACAGGCGCTTGCCGCCGGCTTTCTGCAACCCGGTCAGGCGCAGCGCGCCCTGGCCACAAGTGACCACGATGCCGTTCCTGTCGCTTGCAGCAATGACCCCTGGTGCGCCGGTCGCCGCCGTCATTTCGGCCTGCCAGACTTTGATCGGGCTACCCTGCAGACGGGTTGCCGCTCCGGGAAAAGGATTGAAGGCCCTGACCTGACGGGCCAACTGGAGGGCTGGCAATCGCCAGTCGAGCCAGGCTTCCGCCTTCTCGATCTTGGCGGCATAGCTCACCCCATTCTCCGGCTGTGGACACGGCGGCAGTGGCAGGCGCTGCAGCGCTTCGACGATCAGGCGCGCACCGAGTACGGCGAGCTTGTCGTGCAATGTCGCTGCCGTATCGTCCTCAGCGATGGGCAGGCTTTCCGAATGCAGCACCGGGCCGGTATCCAGCCCCGCTTCCATTTGCATGATGCACACGCCGGTCTCGGTATCACCGGCGAGAATCGCCCGCTGGATGGGTGCCGCGCCGCGCCAGCGCGGCAGCAGTGAGGCGTGGATGTTGATGCAGCCGAAGCGCGGCAGGTCGAGTACCTGCTGAGGGAGAATCAGGCCATAGGCCGCGACAATCATGGCCTCGGCACCGACGGCACGCAGACGTTCCCGGGCTGCCGCATCCTTCAACGTTTGTGGCTGATAAACCTCGATACCGGAAGCCAGTGCCAGTGCCTTGACTGGCGAAGGGTGTAGCACCATACCCCGTCCTGAAGGCCTATCAGGCTGAGTAAGCACTAACACTACTTGATGACCGGCGGCAATGATTGCGCGCAGAGCGCTTGCTGAAAACTCCGGCGTACCGGCAAAGACAAGCTTCATGCGGTAATCCGCGACTGCTTGGCCAGCTTGGCCTTGATGCGCGTCTGCTTGAGCTGCGAGAGATGCTCAACAAATACCCGGCCCTCCAGATGATCCATTTCATGTTGCAGGCAAACCGCAAGCAGCCCTTCGGCGGCAACAGTTTGCCTTTTACCCTGCACATCGAGATAACGAACGACAACCCGCTGCGCACGCTCGACCTTGTCGAAGATTCCCGGTACCGAAAGACAACCTTCTTCACAGACCTGAACACCCTCGCTGGCTTCAAGCTCGGGGTTGATCAACACCAGGAGTTGATCTCGCGTTTCGGAGGAGTCGATAACAATAACTCGCAGGTGTACATCGACCTGTGTTGCGGCCAGACCGATACCAGGAGCTTCGTACATCGTCTCGGCCATGTCGCGCGCCAGACGCCGGATGCTGTCGTCAATCTTTTCAACCGGGGCGGCGACTGTTTTCAGGCGTGGATCGGGGAAACGGAGTATTGGCAGTAGTGGCATAAAAAGCTTGATCGTAGAAGTAATTACGTGCAGAATCTAATGCAACATATTGAAAAACGGCGCAATATTTGCGCATTGTATGCGATGTCTGTGGTGGGGTGCGCTGTGCGGGTAAGGCTGGAAACATGGCCCGATAATTTTTCGAACCCGGAGTTCTGCAAGCATTCACAGACGTTGCTGACCGCTCGTATGAGGATAACACGATGATTCGCATTATATCCGCGCTCATTCTGGCTGTGGCTGCCGCACTGTGCAGCGCCGCCGACCAACCGCTGCAACTGGCCGATAACGCTCCGGAGCGGCACATTGTCGTTCCCGGTGACACGCTATGGGGATTATCCTCGAAGTTTCTCAAGGACCCCTGGCGCTGGCCTGAAATCTGGCGCATGAACAAGGAACAGATCAGGAATCCGAATCGTATTTTTCCGGGCGATGTAATTGTCCTTGGTCGCGATGCCAGCGGAAAGCCGATTTTGCGTGTCGAGAAGCTGCGCCCGCAAATCTATTCCGAGCAGATTAACCAGGCGATTCCTCCGATTCCGCCCAATGTGATCGAGCCTTTTATTTCCGCCCCCCTCGTTGTGGAAAAAAATGGCCTGGAAAGCAATCCCCGTATCATTGCCACGCAACAGGATCGGGTATTCCTCGGCAATGGCGATATCGCCTATGTAGAAAACGCTCTTCCTGACATCAAACACTGGCAGGTCTATCGCAACGGCAAGCCCTTGCTTGACCCGGCTTTCCCCGGTCAGAACCCGGCCAACCCCACCCAGGTTCTTGGCTACGAAGCATTTTATCTGGGCACCGCCGCTCAACTGGAGCCGGGTAACCCGGCTGTTTTTGAAATCCTCACGGCCAAGCAGGAAATTGGTCGCGGCGATCGTCTGGTACCGGCCATCCGACCTTCGATGACCGCTTACGTGCCGCACAAGCCGGACACCATGATTGATGGTCTTGTCGTTTCGGTCTACGGTGGCGTCGGCTCCGGCGGGCGTGGCTCCATCATTTCTCTGAATCGGGGCGCCAAGGACGGGCTTGAAATCGGGCATGTACTCGCGCTTGAACGCAACCGGACGGTTGTCGAGAGAGACGACGATGGACGCAAGGTGAACGTGCAGATTCCCCCGAGCCGAATCGGGCTGGTTTTCGTTTTCCGCACCTTTGACCTTATTGCTTATGCCCTGGTCGTTCAGTCGGAAGGCACCGTCGAAGTCAATGACTTCGTCCGCACGCCCTGAGCAATGACCTACGGCGAGTCGCTGTCAAGCTGGCTGCGACTGACGCTCATCCCCGGAATTGGCGGCGAAACACAGCGCAAGCTGCTTGCCGCCTTCGGGCTTCCTGAAGCGGTCTTTTCTTCCAGCCGCAGTACGCTGCGCGACGTCATCGGGGACCGGTCAACCCGCCTCCTGCTCGATACCGTCAACGAAGAAGCCGTAGCAAGCGCCTGTGCGTGGTCGAAAGGCCAGGGACAGCACATCATCACTCTGGCCGATCCCGATTACCCCCAGGCCCTGCTGGAAATTCCCGATCCGCCAACGCTGATTTATGTTCGCGGACGCCTTGAACTGCTCAACCGGCAGGCACTGGCCATCGTTGGCAGCCGTAACCCGACACCGCAAGGCGCGCTCAATGCCGAACGTTTTGCCGCTGCTCTTTCCGACGCTGGTCTGGTGATCGCCAGCGGTCTGGCACTTGGCATCGATGCCGCTGCGCATCGTGGTGCCCTGGCTTCCAGCGGCGATACCCTGGCCTTGATCGGCACCGGCATCGATCGAATTTATCCGGCGCGCAACCGCGAACTGGCGCTGGAAATCGGTACGCGAGGAACGATCATTTCCGAATTCCCGATCGGCACGCCGGTCAGTTCCGCCAATTTTCCGCGTCGTAACCGGCTGATCTCGGGTATTGCACGCGGTGTTCTGGTTGTTGAAGCGGCAATGGAAAGTGGCTCGCTGATTACCGCTCGACTCGCCGGCGAACAGGGTCGCGAGGTCTTTGCCATACCCGGCTCGATTCACTCCCCGCAGTCACGCGGCTGCCACAAGCTCATCAAACAGGGTGCCAAGCTGGTTGAGACTGCGCAGGACGTCCTGAGGAACTGCGCTGGGGCACCCCATCGACGGCGAGTATGGCTGTGGTGCATGACGGCGGTGCGGCACCCGATCAACTGCTTTCACTGATGGGATTTGATCCCTGCGGGCTTGATGAGCTGGTCGGGCGCAGTGGTCTGAGTGCCGACTCGCTGTCCGTGATGCTGTTAAACCTGGAGCTTGAAGGTCGGGTTGTCACCCTGCCGGGTGGCCGTTACCAGCAGCTTCCCGAAGCCTGACGCGTTCGCGCTCAACCTCCGGGAATTGGGCATTGCTTCTGTAGCGAAACGCTCCGCCGAGCCCTTTCGTATAGCGCAGGGGTATTCATTTTAACCCTGCGCAGGCGCACCGTGCCGCCTGGCTGCAATCAAGCGCTGCTTGCCAAGCGCGGCATAGTCCTCTTATCATGCCCTGCAAGGTGGTGTTGTCCTGTAATTCCATAGTCATATAAATTCAAAGCCCTGCGAGGCACACATAACTCCATGAGCAAGAAGCTGATCATTGACGAGAAACCTTCAGTCGCTGCTGATATCGCCCGTGCACTGGGCGGTTTCACCAAACATGACGAGTACTTCAAGAGCGAGGACTGTGTCCTTTCGTCGGCCGTCGGCCATCTGCTCGAACTGGCCTGTCCGGAGGAATATGAAGTCAAACGCGGCAAGTGGTCGTTTGCTCACCTGCCGGTCATTCCACCCTATTTCGACCTGCGGCCGATCGAAAAATCGGAATCGCGTCTCAAGTTGCTTACCCGGCTGATCAAACGCAAGGATGTCAGTGCTCTGGTCAACGCCTGTGACGCAGGTCGTGAAGGTGAACTGATCTTCAAATATATTGCACAGCACGCCAAAGCCGGCAAACCGGTTGAACGCCTGTGGTTGCAGTCGATGACGCAACAAGCCATCAAGGACGGCTTTTCCAGACTGCGTGCCGGCAGCGAAATGCAGGGTCTGGCCGACGCGGCCGTCTGCCGTTCGGAATCCGACTGGCTGGTGGGTATCAACGGCACGCGCGCCATGACTGCATTCAATTCAAAGACCGGCGGCTTTCATCTGACGACGGTTGGTCGTGTACAGACACCGACCCTGGCGCTCATGGTCGAGCGTGAGGACAAAATCCGCAAGTTCAAACCTCGCCCCTACTGGGAGCTGGAGGGCGTCTTTGCCTGTGCTGCGGGCGAATACAAGGGAAAGTGGTTCGACGAGAATTTTGCCAAGGGCAAAAGTGAGGAAGACGAACATCAGCGCGCCGACCGCCTGTGGGACGAATCCCGGGCCAGGTTGTTGCAGAGCAAATGCGCCGGGCATCCGGGTGTAGTCAGCGAGGAAGCCAAGCCGTCTACCCAACTGTCGCCGCTGCTCTTTGATCTGACCAGCCTGCAGCGTGAAGCCAATGGCCGTTTCGGCTTTTCCGCCAAGTCCACGCTCGGTCTGGCGCAGGCGCTTTACGAAAAACACAAGGTGCTGACCTATCCGCGTACCGATGCACGTGCACTGCCCGAAGACTATCTGCCGACCGTCAAGGCCACGCTTGCCATGCTGACCGGCGAGGGCGTCGGCAAGGGCCATGATGAAGCACTGCTCGCCCGTTACTCGCCCTTTGCCCACCAGATCCTGGCGCGCAACTGGGTATTGCCGAACAAGCGCATCTTCAACAACGCCAAGATTTCCGACCACTTCGCCATCATTCCCACGCTGCAGGCGCCAAAACACCTCTCGGAACCGGAGCAGAAACTCTACGACATGGTTGTCAAGCGTTTCCTTTCCGTTTTCTATCCTGCGGCTGAATACATGATCACCACGCGCATCACGCGCGTCGAAAGCGAACCCTTCAAAAGCGAGGGCAAGGTGCTGGTCACTCCGGGCTGGCTCGCCGTTTATGGACGCGAAGGGCAGGAGGGTGATGAAGGCAATCTGGTTGCCGTACAGCCCAACGAGGAAGTGCACACCGAGGAGATTGTTCTCAATGCCACCGAAACCCGTCCTCCGCCCCGCTACTCGGAAGCGACATTGCTTTCGGCCATGGAAGGCGCCGGCAAAATGGTCGACGACGAGGAATTGAAAGCCGCCATGGCCGGTCGCGGCCTCGGCACACCAGCAACCCGCGCGCAGATCATCGAAAACCTGATTGGCGAGCAATACCTGCACCGTGAGGGCCGCGAACTGCAACCCACAGCCAAGGCGTTCTCGCTGATGACACTGCTCAACGGACTCGGCATTGACGAGCTGACGGCACCTGAACTTACCGGTGACTGGGAATGGAAGCTCGCCCGCATGGAGCGCGGTGAAATGTCGCGCGATGCTTTCATGAAGGAAATCGCGGCGATGACACAACACATCGTCGATCGTGCCAAAAGCTACGACAGCGATACCATCCCCGGTGATTTCGGCGAACTTTCCGTTCCCTGTCCGAAATGCGGCGGCACGATCAAGGAGACTTACAAGAAATTCCAGTGTCAGGCTTGCGATTTCGCCCTGTGGAAGATCGTCGCCAGCCGGCAGTTTGAGGCGGCCGAGATCGAGCAATTGCTTGGCGAGCGCCGGATCGGCCCGCTCACCGGCTTCCGCAACAAGATGGGGCGCCCTTTCAACGCCATCATCAAGCTCAATGCCGACAATCTTCCTGAGTTCGATTTTGGCCAGAACGCCAATGATGATGACCATGCCGAAGAGGTCGATTTCTCCGGGCAGAATTCGCTCGGCCCCTGCCCGAAATGCGCGGCGCGTGTCTTCGAGAACGGTATGGCCTACGTTTGCGAGAAATCCGTGGGGCCTGCCAAAAGCTGCGATTTCCGTTCCGGCAAGATCATCCTGCAACAGGCGGTCGAAACCGAACAGATGGAGAAACTGCTCGCCACCGGTCGGACCGATCTGCTAAGAAACTTCATCTCTACCCGGACAAAACGAAAATTCTCGGCTTTTCTCGTTCGCGGAGCCGACGGAAAGGTCGGCTTTGAATTCGAAAAGCGGGAAGCAAAACCAAAGGCAACACCCAAGCCAGCGAAAGCAATTAAAGAAAAGCCCGAACCAAAACCTGCCACAAAAAAGGCCGTCACAAAAAAGAAGTCCTGACAGCGAGATTCATGTCAATTTGCTGAAACTCTCCTGGGGGCCGCTGTTTCACGTGAAACATCCACGAGCTCCGTATCGTGGAAATGTACGGACTACGGAATCGCAGTTACTCCGGCCGGTGGCGATTCAAGCGATGGCGGCGCGTAAAACGTCTATGGCCTGCGGACGCGGGAAGGTGGCTCTCAGGCGATTACGACTCGCCGGAAGGGGTAGGGTCAGTAAAGCGGCGAAATTGCAGTAGCGGCCCATTCTGCGGCCATGATTCCGCTGCCGAAACCGGCACCACCGAGATACCCATTCCGCTGGCCACCATGTGACGCACCGTTTCCAGCGAACTCCCTTCAAGCGCTCCGTCCAGCCCACCGCTTTCAGAGAGGTGCGGGCAGGCCTGTACAACCTGATCTCGAAAGCAGTTGCCGTTGCCAAGTAACAGCAGATTCTCGGCAGCCACCTGATCGGGTGAGATGCTTGCCTCTGCGGCCAAGGCGTGCCCGATTGGCAGGGCAATACAAAAGGGTTCGTCATAGACTGGGCAGGACACAATCCCGGGTTCGGAAAAAGGCAGAGCAACAATGATCACATCAAGATCTCCGCGGCGCAACTGCCCGGTCAGACTGACGGTGAAATTCTCCTGCAGATACATCGGCATGCGTGGTGCGCGCTGATGCAAGGCCGGAATCAGGCGCGGTAGCAGGTAAGGCGCAATGGTATAGATGACGCCGAGGCGCAGCGAGCCGGACAACTGATCACGACCTTGTGTGGCAATTTCCCTGAGTCTGCCCGCCTCTTCCAGAACCCGTTCAGCCTGGGCAGCGACTTGCTTGCCGATCGGGGTCAGGCGGACTTCAGCCGAAGAACGTTCAAACAGCATTACACCATGTCGCTGCTCAACCTTCTTCAGCGCCACCGACAGCGTCGGCTGGCTGACATGGCACTTTTCTGCCGCACGGCCGAAATGCCGTTCACGGGCCAGCATCACGATGTAGCGCATTTCGGTGAGTGTCATTTCGGCGCTTTGTCAGAATGTGATGACTTTGTCTGCCGCCAGGGTCCAGTCCGCCAGTTCGGGCAGGCTGCCAATCGTCACTCCGGGAATCAGTGCCAGATCGACGATGCCGCGTGTCTGCGCACAAGTCCGGCATAGCCGGATCTTCGCACCATAGCGAACCAGCCCCTCGAGCATCTGCTGCAGACCGCCGCCCGCATCGGCGGTCGGCTGCCCGGGCAATCCGACAGTCACGGCGTCAGACATCATGAATAGACGCAGATCAACAGTTTCATTTTCCTGACCGGTAATCGCCGTTGCCAGCCGCAACGCACTCAACATCCGCTCGCTGCCGTAAGCTGGCGCATTCACAATGATCAGAACATTCTGCACAACATCCCCCCATTTAACGGTCCAGTCGCCAAATCATGCGCCTGCATTTCAGAATCAGCAACGGTCATCCCTGACTATTGGGTAATGTCAGGCGTTCCAGATCTGCGGCCTGCAGCCACATCCACTGACCGGGTGCCAGGCTCAAGGGCAGTTCAAAGCCACCGATAGCAACGCGATTCAGTGATTCGACACGATTTCCGGCAGCGGCGATCATCCGTTTGACAAGATGGTACTTGCCGGCGGTGACGGTCATTCTGAGCACTCGCTGCGAAATGATTTCGCAGGCCGCCGCCGCAACAGGCGCCGGTTCGTCATTGAGTTGAACTCCGGAAAGCAGAGCGGCAAGCTGAAGGGCATCGACCGGATGTTTGACACTCACATCATAGACCTTGGCAATCTTCTTCCTGGGAGACGTGTAGGTATGAATGAACTGCCCATCGTCTGAAAGAAGAAGCAGGCCGGTAGTATCTTCGTCCAGGCGTCCGACCGCCTGTACCCCTCTTGCAAGCAGGGGACGCGGCAACAGGGAATAGACACTCGGGTGATGCTTCGGCTTCTGGGAACACTCAAAGCCGGCTGGTTTGTTGAGTACAAGATAGGCGAATTTCCGATAGCTCCACAGCTCACCATCGATGCTGAAATTAAAACCTTTCGGGTCGAATTGAGCGTATGGATCGACACACAATGTTCCTCCCACGCTGACCTGCCCACGGCAAATCAAGGCGCGACATTCGGGGCGACTGCCGAAACCCTGTGATCTGAGTAAACGTTCGAGCTCCATCGATGACTCCAAAACAAAAGGCCCCGAAGCAGTCTCCGAGGCCAGTGACTATCTGTCCTGCACGCAGTGCATTTGCGTCAAACGTCAATATTGCGGGCCGCCAGGGCATTCGTCTCGATAAAATTACGGCGCGGTTCAACAAGTTCACCCATCAGCGTGGTGAATATCTCGTCAGCGCCGATAGCGTCTTCGATCTGAACCTTGAGCAGACGTCGAACCTTGGGATCCATTGTCGTTTCCCAAAGCTGCTCCGGGTTCATTTCACCCAGCCCCTTGTAGCGCTGCTTGCTGATACCGCGCTCAACTTCGCCGAGCAGCCAGCGCATGGTTTCAGCAAAACCGGTCACCGGCTGCTTTTTCTCGCCGCGTCAACTGTGCCGAGTTCTCATCATTGAGTTCGATCTTCAGATTGGCGTCGATCAAGGCGTGCAGAACCTGCGGGTTGATCAGATGCGAAAGGCGGTTGATGACGGCTTCTGCAAGAAGGTATTCACGCGCCAGCGCTTCCAGTGCAGAACCCGTAATTTCCGGAGCACCCGTTTTCGGTGTCAACACCGAGTCTTCCAGCGCCAGCCCGAGAAGAAACTGGCTAAGCGCCTGGTCGTCCTTGATATAACGCTCGGTTTTTCCGTGCTTGACCTTGTAAAGCGGTGGTTGCGCAATGTAGATGTGCCCGCCTTCGACCAGCTCCGGCATTTGCCGGTAAAAAAAAGTGAGCAGCAGCGTACGGATATGTGCTCCGTCAACGTCGGCATCGGTCATGATGATCAGGCGGTGATAACGCAGCTTTTCAGGTTTGTATTCATCCTTGCCGATCCCTGTGCCGAGCGCCGTAATCAAGGTAACGATTTCCTGTGAAGAAATCAGCTTGTCGAAGCGCGCTTTCTCAACATTAAGAATTTTTCCCTTGAGCGGCAAAATTGCCTGGAACTTGCGATCCCGACCCTGTTTTGCCGAGCCGCCGGCAGAATCACCCTCAACCAGATACAGTTCGCACAGCGCCGGATCCTTCTCCTGGCAGTCGGCCAGTTTGCCCGGCAATCCGACACCGTCGAGCAAGCCTTTGCGGCGTGTCATTTCGCGCGCCTTGCGTGCCGCATCGCGGGCTCGGGCAGCCTCGACGATCTTGCCGGTAATCACCTTGGCGTCAAGCGGCCGTTCCTGCAGAAACTCGCTCAGTCTGGCGGCAACAACCTCTTCAACGGCAGGACGGGCTTCCGAGGAAACCAGCTTCATCTTGGTTTGCGAGGCAAACTTCGGATCGGGCATTTTCACCGACAGCACGCAAGCGAGTCCTTCACGCATATCGTCACTGGTGATGTCAACCTTGGCTTTTTTGGCAATCTCATGCTCATCGATATATTTGTTGAGCACCCGCGTCATGGCAGCACGCAAGCCGGTCATGTGCGTACCACCGTCCGACTGCGGTATGTTGTTGGTGAAGCACAGCACCTGTTCGGCGTAGGTGTCGTTCCACTGCATGGCCACCTCGACGCTGATCACACCGTTCGGGATGACCGACTCGCCGGATGAGCAAAAGATATTCGGGTGCAACACGGTCTTCGAACGGTTGATGTACTCGACGAAACCCTTGACCCCGCCGAGGAAGGCGAAGTCCTCTTCCTTGCCGGTGCGCTGATCAAGAAGCCTGATTTTCACCCCGTTGTTGAGAAAGGAAAGCTCGCGGAGACGTTTGGCGATAATCTCGTAATGAAATTCGACATGGCCAAAAATCTCTTCATCGGCCATGAAATGAACTTCTGTTCCGCGTCTTTCGGTTTGCCCAATAATCTTCAGCGGCGAAACTTCTACCCCATTCTGCATCTCAATCAGGCGGTCAACCGCAACGCCCCGGTTGAAATCCAGTTGGTACTTGTTTCCTTCGCGCCGGATCGTCAAACGCAGCCACTTCGATAGTCCATTGACGCAGGAAACGCCGACACCGTGCAAACCACCGGAAACCTTATAGGAGTTCTGGTTGAACTTTCCGCCGGCGTGCAAAACACACATGACAATTTCGGCAGCCGAACGCTTTGGCTCATGCTTGTCGTCGAATTTGACGCCGGTTGGAATTCCTCTGCCGTTGTCAGTTACTGATATGGAATTGTCGGCATGGATGGTAATTACAATGTCGTCACAATATCCGGCCAGCGCCTCATCAATGGCATTATCAACAACTTCAAAGACCATGTGATGCAAACCGGTACCGTCAGACGTATCGCCAATGTACATTCCCGGTCGCTTGCGCACCGCTTCCAGACCTTCGAGCTGCTGAATGCTCGATTCATCATAAGCGGACTGGCCATTCTCTTCGTTCATGCTGTTTCCAATTTCTGTTTCACGTGAAACCTTTAGCTTTGATATTTTTGATGATATTTACTAAATACGCATGGGCATAACAACGTATTTGAACCGGTCATTCCCGGGAATTGACAATAAAGCGCTCGAGTTGGCATCGTTAAATCCCCACTCAACCGTCTCAACCGAGGTATTGTTCAGAACGTCAAGCAGGTAACCTACATTGAAACCGACATCTATCGCATCACCGCTATAGTCGACTTCAATTTCTTCCTGCGCTTCTTCCTGTTCAGCATTGGCAGCCATGATCTTCATGCTTCCGGGGCTCAGCACCAGACGAACACCACGGAATTTTTCATTGGTCAGAATCGCGGCACGCACCATTGACTGAAGCAGCGCTGCACGATTCAGCGCAACCACATTTTTGAGGGTTGCCGGAATGACTCTCTCATAATCCGGGAATTTGCCATCAATCAGCTTCGAAACCAGGTTGATGTGGCCGAACTTGAACCGGATCTGGTTGGAAGCGAGTTCGATCAGCAAGGGGTCATCATTATCGGCAAGCAAACGACTCAGTTCGAGTACTGTTTTACGCGGCAAAATGAGTTCCTGGCGCGATGCTTCGGCTTCGCCTTCGAGCGGCATGCTGGCATAAGCCAGTCGGTGACCATCGGTCGCTACTGCCCGCAACTCGTTACCGTCAATCAAAAGCAGGAGGCCGTTAAGATAATAGCGGACGTCCTGGGCAGCCATTGAAAACTGTGTTTGTGCCAACAGTTGCCGGAACTGCTTCTGTGTCACCGTAAATGTTTTCAGATCTCCATCGGACAGGGCCATACGGGGAAAATCCTCTGCCGGCAAGGTCTGTAAAGTGAAGCGGCTTTTTCCGGCACGAACCTGCAAACGCTTGTCGTCGAGATTCAAGCTGACCTCGGCGCTGTCCGGCAAGGATCTCAGGATATCCTGAAGTTTTCGCGCCCCGACCGTAACTGCTCCATCGCCATCGCCAGCGGCACCGCTGGTCGAGGTAGTGATCTGAATTTCGATATCCGTAGCCAGCAGGGTCAGCAGGTCTGCTTTCTTCTCAAGCAACACATTGGACAGAATTGGTAGAGTATGTCTCTTCTCGACTATCCCTGACACTGACTGCAAGGGGGCCAGAAGCATGTCACGTTGGGTTTTAATAAGAAGCATATATATAAATCCTATAAAGACAATATCAAGGACAACTCTGGGGATATCTGTAATTTGTAATTAAATATCAAGTAGTTATAACATATTTCCGTACTGTAAAACTACTGTATCGGCTTGTGGATAATCTATAACAGTTTATCCACAAGCCGATATCTCGGTACTTGTTCACTGATTACCCACAGCTTCCGGGCCAACTTATACATGCTTGCCCTAGCCTTTCAAAACCTGCAGCAGGACATGGACATCGTGGTTCAATTCGTTGTCTCGGGTACGCAGTAATTCAATGGTGCGTACGGCATGCAGTACCGTTGTATGGTCGCGTCCACCAAAGGCCTCGCCAATTGAGGGATAGCTTTGCGAGGTCAGATTCTTGGCCAGCCACATGGCGACCTGGCGGGGGCGAGCAATCTGACGCGTACGTTTCCTGGAAAACAGATCGGAAACCTTGATTTTGAAGTAATCAGAAACAGTTTTCTGGATATTTTCCACACTGATCTGCCGGTTTACCGCACCAATCAGATCCTTGAGCGACTCTTTCGCCAGATCAAGATCAATCTTTCGCCGATGGAAAGAAGCATAGGCCAGTACTTTTTTCAGTGCTCCCTCAAGTTCACGAACATTTGTCCGGAGATGCTTGGCGATATAAAAAGCAACTTCATCATCGAGTTCAACACTTTCCACTTCAGCCTTCTTTTTCAGGATAGCAACGCGCATCTCGATTTCCGGCGGTTCGATCTGAACCGTAAGTCCCCAGTCAAAGCGTGTAATCAGACGGTCTTCAAGACCTGATATATCTTTTGGGTAAGTATCACAAGTAATGACAATCTGCTTTTTTACCTCGATCAGGGCATTGAAAACAAAGAAAAACTCTTCCTGAGTCCGGTTTTTTCCATTGAAAAACTGCACATCGTCGAGCAACAAAACATCCAGAGACCGGTAGTAGCGTTTGAAAGAATCAAACGACTTGGTCTGGTAGGCACGGACCACATCCGAGTAATAATCCTCGGCGTGTACATAACGAACAATCTTTTCAGGAGTCTGTTCGAGGATTTGATTGCCTATGGCGTGAATAAGGTGAGTCTTGCCAAGACCGGCGCAACCATAGATGAACAAGGGATTATAGGCGGCCCCGCCAGGATTGATGGCGACCTGTACCGAGGCGGCCCGGGCAAGATCGTTGGCTTTTCCGACGATCAGGTTATCGAAAGTGAAGCCGGGGATAAGCCGGGTTTTTTCATAGAATGAGCGGGTTTTTCAAGCGGACGTTCAAGGACGGCCAGCGCACCGTTGTGCGCCCGATTCGGCCTGTCAGTCGGAGTTGCTTCATGTACAGCGTCTGACGACGCCCGATTGGCAGGTTCCGGCGTGCGCTCTCCGAGCAAGAGTGAAACGCTGACCGGTGCTGAGAAAAAAACACTGCCGAGTTCTTCGATACGCGTCAGGTAACGTTCCTTGACCCACTTCAGTATAAAACCGTTGGGAGCAAGAAGTCGCAAGCCGTTTGCGAAATCATCTTCACCCTCAAGTCGAAGGGGGCGAATCCAGGTATTGAATTGCTGAGGCGGAAGCTCTTGTTCGAACTGGCTCAGGCAGGAAATCCAGAAACTACTCATGTTTGGTAATTCGACACAATCCCGATTTTGAGATGCAATGGCGTAGCCGGCGACTGTTTGCAATGCGCGCAAAACAATGGCAGTGGAAAAAGTAAGCAGGGTTGGTGTTCAAGTCAGCTTTTTTATGTGGATAGAAATGGTTTATGCTTGTGTTCCATGGCTTCTATCTGGATCTTGCGAACGGTAAGAGGACACGATTCTAACCTGTCGGATGGAAGTTATCCACAGCTTGAAAAAAAATTTAGACTTGACAAGAGCAAGCCGGACACTGTCTAATTGCGCGTTTACTTTGCAATGACATCAAGGGTTTAATAATGAAACGCACTTATCAACCGTCGGTTATCCGTCGCAAACGTACGCACGGTTTCCTTGTTCGGATGGCTACCCGCGGTGGCCGTGCCGTGATTCGCGCCCGCCGCGCGAAAGGTCGTCATCGTTTGGCCGTTTGAACGCAAGACAGCCTGCGGGAAAACGCCAGTTTTCGGCTACTGCGTTCCCCAATTCCTTTCGACTGACAAAAACGGATGAATTCTCATCCGTTTTTGGTTTCAGGAAGGCGCTAAAGAGCACTCATTTCCTGTTACATTACCGCCTTCGGGCGGCAGAAGAAGTGGCAGGTGCCCGCCTGGGTCTGGTCGTCGCCAAGCGGCTTCTGCGCCGTTCGGTGGATCGCAACCTGATCCGGAGACTGGCTCGCGAACACTTCCGCATGATGCGCTGCCGGCTGCCCTCGCGTGACCTTATATTACGTCTGGCAGCCAGACCCGAACCACTTGACCGGCGAGCCGTGGCTGAAGAAATCCGGGGATTGCTGGGCAAAATGATCACACCCGAACGATGAGCCGATGAAATTGTTCCTGCTAGCATTGATCCGCATCTACAAATACGCGATCAGCCCCTTTCTTGGGCCTCGTTGCCGTTTTTTTCCCAGTTGCTCGGAATATACCGCCGCCGCAGTGGAGAAACACGGTGCGCTCAAGGGCGCACGGCTAGGTTTCAAACGCATATCCCGCTGCCACCCGTGGAATCCGGGTGGTTTTGACCCCGTTCCCTGAAATCATAATTGTATAGGCCGTTAATGGATAACCGACGCCTGATTCTTCTGCTTGTCTTCAGTTTCTCGCTGGTCATGCTCTGGGATGCATGGCAGAAGTATAACCAGCCCAAAGTCGCGGCACAGATAGCGGCGGTTACCACTAACGCAAATGGATCGTCTGTACCGGTACCATCGGCAACCCCGACCACCCCGGCCAACAAGACCTCTGTGCAGCTCTTGCACCCGCCCCCAAGGCGGCCGCGGGCAAGTTGTCGGCATCAAGACGGATCTGTTCGTTTGCCGATGTCGCGCTGCTGGTGGAGATATCATCGGTCTTGATCTGAAAAATTACAAAGAGAGCAATGACAAAAGAAAGATTTTTCGCTCTTTGATACCAGGCACCAGTATGCCGCGCAAAGTGGCTTGATCGGGGAAGGTCTGCCCAATCACAAGACGAAGTTCACCGTTTCGGCTGGAAGCCGGGAGCTTGCACCCGATGCGAAAACCATTCAGCTTCACAGGAGAAGCAGCCGCGCGAGTTCTACGTACGCAATCTGGAAGGTGGCGTCAATCCGGCAATAACCGCGGGTGTCATCGTGCCGACACCCCTAATCGCCCCGGGTGCCAAGGTCAGCCAATCCGTAGCGCTTTATGCCGGACCGCAAATCCAGTCGATGCTTGATCAGCTCGCCAAGCCAGTAGCTGATGGCGGAATCGGTGCCCAGGGTCTGCCGCTGGTTGTCGATTACGGCTGGCTGACCATTTTGCCGCCCCGATTTTCTGGTGCCTGGAACTTATTCACAAGGTTGTCGGCAACTGGGGCTGGGCCATTGTCCTGCTGACCATTGGCATCAAGGCCCTGTTCTATCCCCTGTCAGCGGCCAGCTATAAATCAATGGCCAAGATGCGCACCATTACGCCGCGTTTGGTAGCGCTGAAAGCGCGTTGCGGTGACGACAAACAGAAGCTGAACCAGGAGATGATGAATCTCTACAAGACCGAGAAGATCAATCCGCTGGGGGGTTGTTTGCCGATTCTGGTGCAGATCCCGGTCTTTATCGCGCTTTACTGGCGCGCGCTCGGTGCCGTCGAGATGCGCGATGCCCGTGGATCCTGTGGATCACCGACTTGTCTTCGCCAGACCCGTTCTACGTCCTGCCGGCCATCATGATGGCGACCATGCTGATTCAGACCAAGCTCAATCCGACGCCGCCTGATCCCATCCAGGCCAAGATCACGATGTTCATGCCCTTCATCTTCGGCGGCATGTTCTTCTCCTTCCGCAGCTGGTGCTCTACTGGGTCGTTGCCGTTTTTTCCCAGTTGCTCCGGAATATACCGCCGCCGCAGTGGAGAAACACGGTGCGCTCAAGGGCGCACGGCTAGGTTTCAAACGCATATCCACTGCCACCCGTGGAATCCGGGTGGTTTTGACCCGTCCTGAAATCATCATTGAGGCCGTTAATGGATAACCGACGCCTGATTCTTCTGCTTGTCTTCAGTTTCTCGCTGGTCATGCTCTGGGATGCATGGCAGAAGTATAACCAGCCCAAAGTCGCGGCACAGATAGCGGCGGTTACCACTAACGCAAATGGATCGTCTGTACCGGTACCATCGGCAACCCCGACCACCCCGGCCAACAAGACCTCTGTGCCAGCTCTTGCACCGGCACCCAAGGCGGCCGCGGGCGAAGTTGTCAGCATCAAGACGGATCTGTTCGTTGCCGATGTCGCGCTGCTTGGTGGAGATATCATCGGTCTTGATCTGAAAAATTACAAAGAGAGCAATGACAAAAAGAAAGATTTTTCGCTCTTTGATACCAGGCACCAGTATGCCGCGCAAAGTGGCTTGATCGGGGAAGGTCTGCCCAATCACAAGACGAAGTTTCACCGTTTCGGCTGGAAGCCGGGAGCTTGCACCCGATGCGAAAACCATTCAGCTTCGGCTTGAAGCGCCGGTTGTCGATGGTCTCAAGGTGGCCAAGGTCTATACCTTCACGCGTGGCAGTTACCTGATCGATGTGTCATATGAAATCGATAATACGGCCAGAGAAATCGCGGCGCAGCCTACTATCAACTGCGGCGTGATACGGTAGCGCCGGAAGGTGAAGCACGATGGTCCATACTTATACAGGACCGGCGGTTTATACCGAACAGGACAATTTCAGAAAATTGATTTCAAGGATATCGAAAAGGGCAAGGCCAAGTTCAATGACAAGGCTGATAACGGCTGGGTGGCCATGGTTCAGCACTACTTCGTGTCGGCATGGATTCCACAGGAGAAGCAGCCGCGCGAGTTCTACGTACGCAATCTGGAAGGTGGCGTCAATCCGGCAATAACCGCGGGTGTCATCGATGCCGACACCCTAATCGCCCCGGGTGGCAAGGTCAGCCAATCCGGTAGCGCTTTATGCCGGACCGCAAATCCAGTCGATGCTCGATCAGCTCGCCAAGCCCGGTGGCTGATGGTGGAATCGGTGCCCAGGGCCTGCCGCTGGTTGTCGATTACGGCTGGTTGACCATTGTTGCAGCGCCGATTTTCTGGTGCTTGGAAACCATCCACAAGTTAGTCGGCAACTGGGGCTGGTCCATCGTCCTGCTGACCATTGGCATCAAGGCCCTGTTCTATCCTAACTCAGCGGCCAGCTTATAAATCAATGGCCGAGATGCGCACCATTACGCCTCGTTTGGTAGCGCTGAGGGAACGTTACGGTGACGACAAACAGAAGCTGAACCAGGAGATGATGAATCTCTACAAGACCGAGAAGATCAATCCGCTGGGGGGGTGTTTGCCGATTCTGGTGCAGATCCCGGTCTTTATCGCGCTTTACTGGGCGCTGCTCGGTGCCGTCGAGATGCGCGATGCCCCGTGGATCCTGTGGATCACCGACTTGTCTTCGCCAGACCCGTTCTACGTCCTGCCGGCCATCATGATGGCGACCATGCTGATCCAGACCAAGCTCAATCCGACGCCGCCCGATCCCATCCAGGCCAAGATCACGATGTTCATGCCCTTCATCTTCGGCGCCATGTTCTTCTTCTTCCCGTCCGGTCTGGTGCTCTACTGGGTGGTCAATAACACCCTCTCCATTGCCCAGCAATGGCAGATTACCCGGATGGTCGAACGTGGCGGAAAAGCCGCCAACGACGCCAAGGGCTGATTCGCGCCCGCATCCGGATACCATAGCCGCCATTGCCACGGCTCCTGGCCGCGGCGGCATCGGCGTCATCCGCATCTCCGGCCAGGGCCTGCTGGCCTTTGCCCGGGCATTGAGTGCCAGGCAAGTTGTGGCCCGCCAGGCAATCCTGGCTGGGTTCCATGCGGCTGACGGCAGCCTCATCGACAGCGGCTTGCTGCTTTATTTCCCTGCCCCGCACTCGTTCACCGGTGAAGACGTCCTCGAGTTGCAGGGGCATGGCGGCACCGTCGTTATGCAAATGCTGCTGGCGCGTTGTCTGGACCTCGGCGCTCGACTGGCCGAACCGGGAGAATTCACCTGCCGCGCCTATCTCAACGGAAAGCTCGATCTGGCGCAGGCCGAAGCGGTTGCCGATCTGATCGATGCGTCTACCGCAAGCGCCGCACGCAGCGCCGTGCGTTCGCTGCAAGGCGAGTTTTCGATGGAAATTAATGCACTGCTCGAACAATTGACCGAACTGCGCGCGCTGGTCGAAGCCACACTTGATTTTCCTGAGGAAGAAGTCGATTTTCTTGAAGCGACCGATGCCTTCGCTCGTCTCGAACGCCTGCAACAAAGGCTTGCCGCGGTTTTTGACCGCGCCCGGCAGGGCCGGCTCCTGCAAGGCGGGCCTGCACGTTGTCCTCGCTGGTCTGCCCAACGTCGGTAAATCCAGCCTCCTGAACCGTCTGGCCGGTGACGATCTGGCCATTGTCACGCCGCTAGCCGGCACCACACGCGATGTTGTGCGCAGTACACTGCAGGTTGAAGGTATTCCCCTGCACATCATCGATACTGCCGGGCTGCGCGCCAGCGAAGACGAAATCGAGAAAATCGGAATGGCTCGTACCTGGCGCGAGATCGAACGCGCCGACGTGGTGGTCTTGCTGGTTGATGCCCGTAGCGGCGTCGGCGATCCTGAACGCGCCATTCTTGCCCGGCTTCCGGCGCACCTGGCCCGCATCACCGTATTCAACAAGATCGATCTGACCGGACGCCCGCCCGAATTGCATGACGAGGCCGGTGGCGTGTCCGTGTCGCTTTCGGCCAAACACGGCGCAGGGGTTGATCTGTTGCGCCAGGCCTTGCTGCGGATTGCCGGATGGCATCCGGTCGAGGATGTATTCATTGCCCGCGAACGGCACCTGCGCGCCCTGACGGATACCCGCGAGCACATCACCGCCGCCCAGGCTCGGCTCCCCCAGCTCGAACTCTTCGCCGAGGAACTGCGTCTGGCCCAGATCGCTCTCGGTTCAATCACCGGCAGGTTTTCCGCCGACGATCTGCTCGGTGAAATATTCGGCAGATTCTGTATTGGAAAATAGTCCGTGAGTATTGACTATTCCCTGTTGGCCGTCATTTCGTGTGCGGCCTTGTTTGCCGGTTTTATCGACTCGATGGTTGGCGGAGGCGGTCTGATCCAGATTCCCGCCTTATTCACCATGTTGCCGAAGGAGCTGCCGGCCACACTCTTTGGTACGAACAAGATCGCCAGTGTTTTTGGCACGGCCAATGCCGCCTGGCGGTATTCGCATCGGGTGAGCATGCCCTGGCGAACGACGCTTCCGGCGGCCTCGGCAGCGTTCGCATTTTCCTTTCTGGGAGCAATGGCGGTGGCCTGGCTGCCGCGCGACCTGCTGCGTCCACTGATTCTGGTCATGCTCGTTGCTTCTGCTGCCTATACCTTCTGGCGCAAGGATTTCGGTGCGCTGCACCGACCACAACACGCCGGGCGCCATGAACTGGTCTACGCCCTGATTGTTGGTGGAGCGATCGGTTTCTACGATGGATTCTTCGGTCCCGGGACGGGGAGTTTCCTGATCTTCCTGTTTATCCGCTTCTTCGGCTTTGATTTCCTGCATGCCTCGGCCGCATCAAAAGTAGTCAACGTGGCTACCAATCTGGCCGCCATCGGATTCTTCATTCCCAACGGTTTCTACCTGCCCCTGGTGGCGCTGGTCATGGCCATCTTCAATATATTCGGCTCGGTCATCGGCACCCGGCTCGCGCTCCGCCACGGCAGCGGATTTGTACGACAGGTCTTTCTGCTGGTCGTCAGCGCGCTGATCATCAAGTTCGCCTGGGATACCTTCTGATTCCGGCTTGCCGCCCGCTCGCTACATTACTCATGTTGATTCGGGAGACCTTTCTCAGAAGTTACTGGCTGGCGTGGCTTGCCTGCAGGAAGTCGAATCGGCAGCTCATGGATCCTGATCAGGAATCTATTGTGGGGACGGGAGAACCGGCTTGATTCGTCCAATTGCCCAGCGTCCGAAACCAACGCCCGCCGCCAGTGTGACAAAGCCTGCCGCCCAGCCGGCCTGGCTGGCGCGTCCGAAGGTGTCGAGTGCCATGCCAAATACCACCGGACCGACAAAGCCGCCGGCAAAACCGATCGTGGAGTAAAACGCCAGCGCCGTTCCGCGCAGCTCCGGCACTGTTTCGGTGAGCAGGCCGGCGGTGAGCGCCGCCGAGTCGAGGTTCATGCTCGCCGCGTAGACGAGAAGCAAAGGTACCAGCAACGAAGCGCCCTGCCCGCCCGCCAACGCGACCAGCACAGCCAGCCCGCCCGACAGCGGCATGACCGAAGTCAGCCAGCGACGGCGACCCCAGCGCAGTGCTCCTTCGTTACCGAGGATGCTGGCCGGAACGGCGAGAAAGGTGGCCAGCGCGGCGATCAGCCCGGGCATGGCCGTCCAGGCATCCGGGATAGTCGCATGCGTCCACGTCAGGTAGGCAACAAGCCAGCTACGAAAGCCGAAAAGCTCCCAGTTATGGCCGAAATAAGCACCGCAGAATGCGAGTATGCGCCGGTTTCCCAGCACACTGGTCCAGCGATCATGAGTAACGTGATTGACCGGTGCTGCTTCTCCTCCGGCAATCCCGAAGCCGACAAGCACAACCGCCACTGCGGCACAGAGTGCAGCGATGCCGGACAATATCGGCCACTCAACAAAAGGCTGCGTCAATTCAACCCAGAGGTAGGAAAGCCCGGCGCCGACACCGAAAGTCGCGGTATAAAAGGCCGTTCCGCGCGATTGTGCGCTGACTGGCAGGCGGTCGGTCAGTGCTTTCAGCCCGGGCATATAGGTTCCGGCCAGGCCCAGTCCGGCCAGCCACCACCAGAACAGCGCCGCTTCAAAACTGCGTGCAAACAGGGCAAAGCCGGCCAGCGCCAGACCACTCAGAGCGGCGCATGCGAGATAGACCCGCCGCGCATCCAGGCGATCGGTAAGGCTGACGAGCAAGGGCACGGCAAGGATGTAGCCGATAAAAAAGATGCCACCCAACCAGCCCCCTTCAGTCGCCGACAATTCCCAGAGCACGGTAAACTGTGGAAGCAGTGAAGGAACCAGCGCAAAGCCAGCCATCGAGAGGGTTTCGGCACTACAGAAAATGACCACCAGCGCCAGCGAAGAACGCACCGGAGTCAGCGCGCTGACTTGAATTTTTCCCCGTCGCTCACGCTCCGGCACGTAGTCCCAACACGACCAATTTATTGCGTACGGTCCGCCAGGTTTGCCAGGCAAAGAAAGCGCGCTTGCTCCAGCGCCAGATGCGCCTGGGCCTGGCGATGAAAAATGCGGCAACCGCCAGCGCCGCAAGGCCGGGGTGCCGCTTTACCTGGTCAACCCCAATACACACGATGGCCAGCAGGCGATCTGCTGTATATAGCGAGGAGCGCAAGGGCTGCGCCTCCCGGCCCAGCGTTGCACGCTGGTTGGCGATGCGTTCGAGCAAGCGACCACGCCGAAGATGAAGGTCATTCAGCCGGTGATTCATGGCCCACTACCGCTTTCAACTGGCGCAGATCTTCCTTGAGCTCGGCAATGCTGGAGGCAAAGACTTTCTCCGGACGGTTTGTGAAGCGCTTGAACAGGGCGAAAAAAACGCCACCAAGAACAAGGAAGAAGCCGGCACAGGCACAGAGCACGAGCAACCGGTTGTCCCAGAACAGGACAGTGAGACAGGCGACGGTGAGCAGCGTGCCGACACCGAAACAAAAAACCATGCCCTATGCCATGAGGAGCAGATTGACTGCACGCAGCTTCTCTTCCTCGATTTCGTTACCGAGAAGTTCAAGCCGAGTCTTTCCGCTCGCCAGCAGCGTAACAGCAATGTTTTTCAGGGCGGCGAACAGACGACTGTTCTCGCCGCCTTGGCTGTTGCTCATGGTGCAGACCGTCGCTTATCGGCGACCGATGATAATGCCGAGCAGAAGACCGATGCCGGCGGCGATGCCGACAGCTTGCCAGGGGTTTTCGTTAACGTAGTCGTCGGTCGCTCGTGCAGCGGCCTTGGTCTTGTCGACCAGCGCCGCTTCGGCATCGGCAATGCGCAGCTTGGCATCGCGCAGACGCTCACTGATGCGTTCGCGCAGGTCGACCATTTTCTCACCGGCAACACCCGCGGTAGCACGCAGGATTTCCTCGGCGTCGGAAACAACGACTTTCATGTCGGAGACTAGTTTTTGTTTGCTGCTGTTGGACAGATCGGTAACTTCAGACATAGCACACCTCATCGCGTAAGTAAGGATGAACAGAAAATATGGAACGAAACATAGGGGAGTTAGCGAACCACCACGCTCAGGTTATCCAATTTGCGTCAATAGATCAATGCGAAGATTGATGGGGCATGGTCCAGGTCGATTAAAAGTGGTGAGTATTGTTGTCAATTAGGCTGTCGTCGAGCCGCCGTGAGTTGAATTGATGGTCGACATGTCGCCTGAACACATGATCACAGTATACTCGGGCGCATCCTTGGGTTAATAGACAATCAACTGGTATATCACTATGGCAATTTCCCGCTGCAACGGATGCGCCCACCTGCAGGAACAGCCGGAGGGCCGGGTTGGCGGGACTATTTCCTGTCCCAGGTGCAGTAAACCGGTATTGGTACATAACACCATGTTTTTCATAGGCAAGTTGCTGGACAAGTATTTTGAAGCGCAGCGCGAAATTTCCCGTCTGAAGGTAAAGCCGGCCAGCGAAGTCAGCGCACCGCTACCGGCTGCACCACCGATGGGAGTGCTCGATGAGATTGATCTTTTCAACACGGATTTTCTGGCTTCCGAGCATCAGCACGGACCGATCCAGGACTGGTTCAATCGCAAGCAGATCAAGGTTCAGGCCAAAACCCATGGCGTGGACACCACCGGTTTTTTCGACGAAGTGGCTGTCGCTATCGGCCGCAACCTGCCTGTCTTGAAAGAGGTACTGGAACGTATCCGCTGGGCGCAGCAGAAGGAATATTCGAGCATAACCCCCCCCCCCAGCACCAACCCGGCGCCGGCCCCCCCGGCCCCCCCGCCCCCGGCCCCCCGCCCCCGCGCCCGGGGGGCCGCCGCGCCCCGGCCGCCCCGGCCCCGGGCGGGGGGGCCCAGGCCGGCAGCGCCCCCCGCGCCCCCCCCGGCGCCGGGGGGCGCGGGCGCGCCCCCCCCCGGGGCCCGCCGGCCGGCGCCCGCGCGCCGCCGCCGCGCCGCGCCCGCGGCCCGGGCGGCGCGCCCCCGCCCGCCCCCGCGCCCCTGCCCCGCCGATCGCGCAACGTATTCGCCCAACTCGGCAAGAAATCGGAGAAGGAAACACGCGCAATATCGGCTTTTTGCCAGCAATTGTATGATTTCTCCTTCGTCGCCAAGTGCTTCCATAACCGCCAGGAAAACAACATTCGCCTCATCCTGCAAAGCGTGCCGGCGATCCGGAATTTCTTCAACGGCGAGTGGCTGGAGTGGTTTGCCCTGATGAGTTGTCTGCAATACAGCAAAGAACGTAAAAAACGCTTTTCCTGTGCGCGCAACCTCAAGATCACACTGCAAAACAATGAACTCTACGAACTTGATGTATTCATGTTGATCGACGGCGACCTGCCGATCTGCATCGAATGCAAGACCGGCGAATTTCGCCAGTACATAGACAAATACATCACGCTGCGCAAGCGCCTGGGAATGAAGGGCAACAATTTCATCTTGTGCATCACCGGGCTCAGCGATGAGCATGCCAGAGGCCTGACCACCATGTACGATCTGACGTTCACCAACGAACTGGATCTTCCCACACAAATCGCCCGCGTCTTTTAGCCACCCGGCTCAACAAGGAACCGAAGGTGAATTTCAGGCAGCCCTGCTCGTTTTACGGCAAATGGCCGGCCCGGCATTCCAGTTGTTCCCGGTGATCGCACTGCAAAGCCCGTTTAATGGTGATCTGCAGAAGGATTTCGCAGTGATGACGAGCGTGAATATTTTGCATCAGGCGTTCGGTGTGGCTTGATGCCCAAACATTACTCAAGTGCGTAATCGATTGTCAGCGGCGCGTGATCGGAAAACCGTTGTGCCTTGTAAACGCTGGCTGCGCATGCTGCAGCGGCAAGGTCTGGTGTCGCAAGTTGATAATCCAGCCGCCAGCCAATGTTCCTGGCCCACGCCTGACCGCGATTTGACCACCAGGTGTAGCACTCGTCGCTCGTTGCCGGGTATAGCCTGCGATAAACGTCGCACCAGCCGCCCTCCTCCAGGACACGGCTGACCCAGGCACGTTCTTCGGGCAGAAAACCGGAATTCTTGCGGTTGCCTTTCCAGTTCCTGAGATCAATTTCCTGATGCGCGATATTCCAGTCGCCACAGACCACGACATCACGATCAGACTTTGCCAGTTCAACGAGATGCGGGTAGAAAACGGCCATGAAACGGAACTTGGCCTCCTGTCGTTCCGGCGAACTCGAACCGGAAGGCAGATACAGCGAGATCACCGAAAGTCGGCCAAAATCAGCGCGCAGATAACGCGCTTCGGCATCGAATTCAGCGTTGCCGATGCCTTCGATGACGGCGTCAGGCTTCTGCCGGCACCACAGGCCAACACCGCTATAGCCTTTTTTCTCGGCACAGTGGTAGTAGGCGTGCAGGCCGGCCGGATACTTCATTTCGTCAGTGAGGTCGGCATATTGCGCCTTGAGTTCCTGCAGGCAGACGATATCGGCATTGCGTGCCGCGATCCAGGGCAAGACGCCCTTGCTGTACGCTGAACGAATGCCGTTGAGATTTAGGGAAATGATGCGTAACATAGTGAATCCTTGCTGGAATTGGTTTTCAGGAATAACAACGCTTGGTATGGACTTTCGTCAGGAATTCATCGGGTTTGCCCTGGAGCAGAACGTTTTGCGTTTTGGCGAGTTCAAGACCAAGGCGGGACGGCTGTCACCCTACTTCTTCAACGCCGGCCTGTTCAATGACGGCGTAGCGCTGGATCGACTGTCACAATTCTACGCCAGTGCCATCCTCGCCAGCGGCATGGCCATCGACATGCTGTTCGGGCCGGCCTATAAAGGCATTCCACTGGTGGCCGTGAGTGCGCTGGCACTGGCTCGTGCCGGGCTCAATCTGCCCTTCGCCTTCAATCGCAAGGAAGCCAAGGATCACGGCGAGGGCGGAAGTGTCATTGGCGCGCCGCTCAGGGGTCGAGTGCTGATTATCGACGATGTCATTTCTGCCGGTACCTCGGTGCGTGAATCCGTTGAATTGATCCTTGCCGCGGGGGCCACGCCCTGTGGCGTGGTCATCGCGCTCGATCGCATGGAGCAAGGCAGCGGCAAGTTGTCAGCGGTACAGGAAGTCGAGCGGGATTATGGCATCCCGGTACTGGCCATTGCCACACTCGACGACTTGCTGGCCTTTCTTCACGAACGCCCGGACTTCAAGGAGTATCAGGCGGCGGTAACGCGCTATCGGCAGGAGTATGGCGTTGCATAGACCTTCAAGCTTGGTAGGGGCACTGGCTATCGTGCTGGGACTTGGCGGCCCGGCGATGGCGGCCGGCAATTTTTATTGCTGCGTCGACGTCAACTGCAAGCAGGTGTGTGGCGACTTGTTGCCGCAGGCGTGCTATGGACGCGCCTATCGTGAACTTGGCCCTTCCGGTCAGACCCTGCGCACCATCGAAGCGCCATTGACCGCCGAACAGCGAGCCGCACGCAACGCTGAAGAAGCGCAGCGCAAGGTGGAAGAAGAGATCCTCAGGGAGAGACAGCGCAAGGATCAGGCGCTGCTCAATACTTACGGCAGCGAGAAAGACATCGAGTTTATGCGCCTGCGCGCCAAGGCCGATGTGCAAAAGTCGATCAATGCGGCCGAGGCCAAGATCGTCGAAATTCGTAACGAGCGCAAGGTTTTCGAGAATGAGGCCGAGTTCTACAAAAAGAAAAAGTTACCGCCTGAAGTGCAAAAAGGGCTGCGTGACACCGACTATGAGATCAAGGCTCAGGAATACCTGATCGAATCGAAGAAGAAGGAACTCGATCTGATCCGCATCAAATACGACGAGGATCTCCGTCGCTTCCAGGAGATCGCCCGACGCAACGCGTCGGCACGCTGAGTTCTTTTTTACCCTGCTGTTCCAGTAGGGCTTTATTCCTGACCGAGTTTCTGGCGCAGCAGTTCGTTGACCTGTTGCGGGTTGGCTTTGCCTTTTGTCGCTTTCATGGCCTGACCAACCAGCGCGTTGAAGGCTTTTTCCTTGCCCGACCTGAACTCGGCAACCATCGCTGCATTGGCTGCCAGTACGCTGTCAATCAGTGACTCGATGGCGCCACTGTCAGTGATCTGCCGCAGACCCTGTTTGTCGATGATCTCATCCGCCGATCCATACTCGCCATCCCACAACACGTCAAAGACCTTTTTGGCGATATTGTTTGAAATCGTGTTGTCGACAATACGCCCGACCAGGCCGCCGAGCTGTTGCGCAGATACCGGCGATTCGCCGATTTCCTTGCCCTCCTTGTTCAGGCGTGCGGCCAGATCGACCGTTACCCAGTTGGCACAAGGCTTGGCACTAGCCTTACCGGCAAAGGCAATGGCCGCTTCGAAATAATCGGCAATGTCCAGCGAGGCCGTCAAAGCCGCCGCATCATAGGATGACAGTGCATAGTCGCTAACAAACCGGTCCCGCTTGGCGAGGGGCAACTCCGGCATGTTTGCCCGGGTTAGTTCGACCCACTCGCGGTCAATGATCAAGGGCAACAGGTCGGGGTCGGGAAAGTAGCGGTAGTCGTGCGCATCTTCCTTGGAACGCATGGCGCGTGTTTCGCCGCTGTCGGGGTCGAAGAGCACGGTGGCTTGCTCGATGCGCCCGCCGTCTTCGATTGTGGCGATCTGCCACTGCACTTCGTAATCGATGGCCTGTTGCATGAAGCGGAAGGAGTTCAGGTTCTTGATCTCGCGTCGGGTACCCAATTCCTTTTGCCCGAGCGGGCGAACCGAGACATTGGCATCGCAGCGGAATGAACCTTCCTGCATGTTGCCGTCGCAGATACCGATCCAGCGCACCAGCGCGTGCAGTGCCCTGGCGTAAGCTACAGCTTCGGTCGAGGAGCGCATGTCGGGTTCGGTAACGATTTCGAGCAGTGGCGTTCCGGCACGGTTGAGGTCGATGCCCGTCTTGCCATGAAAATCTTCATGCAGGGACTTGCCGGCGTCTTCCTCAAGGTGGGCGCGCGTCAGCTTGATGGTCTTTTCCGTAAGGCGGTCACCCTGACCCATCTGAATCGTGACTTGTCCACCAAGCACCACCGGCAGCTCGTACTGGCTGATCTGATAGCCCTTGGGCAAGTCGGGATAGAAATAATTCTTGCGTGCAAAGACCGATTTCGGCGCGATCTGCCCGTCAACCGCCAGTCCGAAGCGGATGGCGCATTCGACGGCGCCCTTGTTCAATACCGGCAGCACGCCCGGCAACGCGATATCAACCGCATTGGCCTGGACGTTGGGTTGGGCACCGAAAGCAATCGAACTGCCGGAGAAAATCTTCGAGCGTGTGGCGAGTTGTGCATGTGTCTCGATACCGATAACGACTTCCCATTGTTTCATCGCATTTTACTCACTGGTCAAGAACAGCGGCCATTTCGGGTATCAACCACTATCGGCCAAAGATAACTGAAAGCGTCGCCACCACACATCGACTGGCAGGCGTTGAAAGCGACCGTAACGCTTTTCTCCTGCTCCCACATGCGAACCACGCAGCCACTCGCCACATCGGTCAGCACGACGTTCGGCAGCAGGGCGGTCTGCTGGAAATTCTTCATGTCAAAGCGGCACAGGCCCTGTTTAGGGATGTTCACCTCGGCGCTAAAACGTTTGACCTCGGCTTTTGTCACCTGCAAATCCAGCATTCCTCTGCCGCCGGAAAGATTGCGGAAACCGCACTTGGCGCGTACCTCCAGTGCCCTGTCCGGGATCGGTTTAAGCGTACGACCGACCAGGTGCTTGAGCGGCTGCGACTTGATCCGTTCCGGCTCAGGGCTGCTGGCACTCGCCAGCGGATCGCCCGGAACAGGCTTCGGCTCGGGTGTGGCGCAGGCACCGAGCAGCACAGCCAGTGGCACGGCATGAATCAATCTCATTGATGTACTCAGTCAAATCCAGCAGGATGCTGGAGATGCCAGCCCGTTACCGTCTGGTAGCGGTGAGCGATATCGAGCAGCCGGGCTTCGCTGAAGTAATCGCCAATCAGTTGCAGACCCGCCGGCAAACCCTTGCAGAAGCCACAGGGGATCGACATCCCTGGCAGTCCGGCGAGGTTGACGGCAATCGTGTAAATGTCCGAGAGATACATCTGTACCGGATCGGCAGCCTTTTCACCCAGCTTGAAGGCGGTGCTCGGGCTGGTCGGGCCCATGATCACGTCACACTGACTGAAGGCGGCAACGAAGTCGTTGGCGATCAGGCGACGGATGCGTTGCGCCTGCAGGTAGTAGGCGTCGTAGTAGCCGTGCGAAAGCACGTAGGTGCCGATCAGGATGCGCCGCTTGACCTCGGCACCAAAGCCCTGCGCCCGGCTCCTGGCGTACATTTCGTTGAGGTCGCCGTACTCGGGCGCGCGATAACCGTAACGCACGCCGTCAAAGCGCGAGAGATTCGAGCTGGCCTCGGCCGGTGCAATCACGTAGTAAGCCGGCACTGAAAGCTTCATGTTCGGCAGGCTGATGTCTACCGATTCGGCACCCAGCTTGCGGTATTCGGCGAGGGCGGCTTCGACCAGTTGCATGACTTCAGGCGAGCAGCCCGATCGTTCGTCGGTACCGAAAAACTCTTTCGGCAGGCCGATTTTAAGCCCGGCGAGGGGCTTTTCACCCGTCGCCGCCTTCAATTGCGCACTGAAGTCTTCGCGCGGGCGGTCAAGGCTGGTCGAATCGCGTTCGTCAAATCCGGCCATGGTGTTGAGCAGCAGAGCGCAGTCTTCGGCTGAGTGCGCCATCGGCCCGGCCTGGTCGAGCGAGGAGGCGAAGGCGATCATGCCGTAGCGCGAAACGACGCCGTAGGTCGGCTTCAGGCCGGTCAGGTTGCACAGCGCCGCCGGCTGGCGGATCGAACCACCAGTGTCGGTACCGGTGGCGGCCGGGGCGAGCCGGGCGGCAACTGCCGCCGCCGAACCACCCGATGAGCCGCCGGGAACACGTTCCATGTCCCAGGGGTTGTTCACCGCACCGTAGTAGGAGGTTTCGTTCGACGAGCCCATGGCAAACTCGTCCATGTTTGTCTTGCCGAGAATGACGGCTCCGGCAGAATTGAAGTGCTCGATGACGCAAGCATCATAGGGGCTGATGAAATTGCCGAGTATCTTCGAACCGCAGGTGGTCAGCCAGCCCCTGGTGCAGAAAATGTCCTTCTGCGCCAGCGGGATGCCGGTCAGCGGCCCGGCCTGACCGATGCTGCGTAATTGGTCGGCTGCCCTGGCCTGAGCCAGGCTCTTTTCCGCATCGACAGTAATAAAGGCGTTGATTGTCGGGTTGTGGCGGGCGATCCGCTCGAGATAGAGCTGTGTCAGTTCGACGCTGGATATTTTCCTGGCCGCCAATGCCTGCGAGAGAGCCGAAACGCTGTGCTCGATCATTCGATCACCTTCGGCACGAGGTAGAGACCGGCTTCGGTTTCCGGGGCGATGGCCTGAAAGTCCGCGCGGCGGTTTTCCTCGGTGACGCAATCAGGGCGCAGGCGCTGGGCGAGATCCTGAGCGTGAGCCATCGGCTCGACGCCCCGGGTATCGACCGCCTGCATCGCTTCGATCAGGGTGAATATTCCGTTCAGGTGGCCGAGCGTGGCTTCCGCCTCGGCATCACTGACTTCGATCCGGGCGAGGTGGGCGACGCGTCGGACCTGTTCCAGGGTAAGCGACATGGCTAGGCAATCAGTAAGGTATTAAAACGAAGGGCCATATAAGGTATCATAAATACTTTGCTTGCCGCAGCCCCTGCGGAGCTTTAAGGGATATTCACGCATGTTCAGTTTTCTTCGAAGTTATTTTTCTAACGATCTGGCGATCGATCTGGGTACCGCCAACACGCTGATCTACGTTCGCGGCAAAGGTATCGTCCTCGACGAGCCGTCGGTTGTTGCCATCCGCATGGAAGGCGGCCCCAACGCCAAAAAGACCATCCAGGCTGTCGGCCTCAGCGCCAAGAACATGCTTGGCAAGGCACCGGGTGCCATTACGGTCATCCGTCCGATGAAGGACGGTGTGATCGCCGACTTTACCGTGACCGAACAGATGCTCAAGCAGTTCATCCGCAAGGTGCACGACTCGCGTCTGCTGTCGCCAAGTCCGCGTATCATCATCTGTGTGCCCTCGGGGTCGACGCAGGTTGAGCGTCGTGCCATTCGCGAATCGGCGATCGGCGCAGGTGCCAGTCAGGTGTTCCTGATCGAGGAACCGATGGCGGCAGCGATCGGTGCCGATTTGCCGGTTTCCGAGCCAACCGGATCGATGGTCGTCGACATCGGTGGCGGAACGACCGAGGTCGGCGTGATTTCCCTCGGCGGCATGGTCTATGCTGGTTCGGTACGCGTCGGCGGTGACAAGCTCGACGAAGCGATCATCAATTACATCAGCCGCAATTACGGCATGCTGATCGGCGAGAATACCGCCGAGAACATCAAGAAGCGTATCGGCTCGGCCTTCCCGGGTGCCGAAGTGCGCGAAATGGAAGTTTCCGGTATCAACAAGGCTGAAGGCATTCCGCGCAAGTTCACCATTTCATCGAACGAAATTCTCGAAGCGCTCACCGAACCGCTCAACAATATTGTTTCGGCGGTAAAGTCGGCGCTTGAAAAAACGCCGCCCGAACTCGGCGCCGATATTGCCGACAAGGGCATGGTGCTGACCGGCGGTGGCGCGCTGTTGCGCGATATTGACCGCTTGCTGATGGAAGAAACCGGTCTGCCGGTGATCGTCGCCGAAGAACCATTGACCTGTGTGGCCCGCGGTTGTGGTATGGCGCTCGAGAGGATGGACAAGCTCGGCAGCATCTTCACCTCGGACTGAAATTCCGTGAGCAGTGAGGGGTGAGGAGTAAGGAGTGAGAAGTAAAACCCTTGCCTGTTTTACACTGAACCCTTGTCCGGTATTCCGGTCTGCATGACAAACGCCGCTTGTGGAACACGCCTGCTGGCTCCTCAATCCACACCCCTCACTCCTGCCTGAATCATGGATCATCAACCGCCACCGTTTTTCAAACGCGGACCGGCGCCGCTGGCGCGCTTGTCGTTCTATGCCGCGCTTTCGCTGGCTCTGATTTTCATCGATTCCCGCTTTCAGACGCTTGAGCTGCTGAGGCAGGGGGTATCGCTGTTTACGCATCCCATACAAAAGGCGGCACAGGCTCCGGTCGAGCTTCTTCAGAATGCCGGAAATTATTTTTACGGCATCAACCGCTTTCAGGATGAAAATGCACGCCTGAAACGCGCACAACTGGACGGTGCCGAGACACTATTGCGCACCCAGCAGCTTGAAGTGGAGAATGAGCGCCTGCGCAAGCTGCTCGACATCAAGGGCCGGCAAAAAACGAATGGGCGGGTAACACAAATCCTTTATGCGGCACGCGATCCCTTTTCGCGTCGGATCATCGTCGACAAAGGCCAGCAAGACAATATCGTCGCCGGACAACCGGTGGTCGATGATGCCGGTGTCGTCGGCCAGGTGACGCGGGTCTTCCCCTTCGTTTCGGAGATCACACTGATTACCGACAAGGATCAGGCGGTGCCCGTTCAAGTTGTTCGCAACGGGCTGCGCTCGGTTGTTTTCGGGCTGGGCAATGGCCAGCTCGAATTGCGCTATATGCCCGCCAATGCCGATGTGCAGAACGGCGATCTGCTGGTGACTTCGGGACTCGATGGCATCTTTCTTCCCGGACTCCCGGTGGCTAAAGTCGTGCATATCGAACGCGACACCTCGTACTCCTTCGCACGCATTTACTGCGTACCCGTCGCTGGCGTTGAAAACTTCGGTGACGTCATGGTGCTGGATCCCCGCGAGGCGATCCCGCTACCCGCACAATTGACCAGCGAAGCTGCTACCGCTGGCGCCAAACCGTCTGCCAAGTCCGGGGCAAAGAAAAAAGACTGAAAAGGGAATAGCCCGTGCAACCCACTTACTCCTCATCACGCATTCTGCAGCCGGTCCGTCCCTGGTTTATCCTGATCAGTCTGGTGGCTGCGCTGGTCTTCAACTTTTTACCCACCTCGGCCTGGCCCTGGATGCCCGACTGGGTAGCTTTGCTCATCATCTTCTGGAGCATTCGTGAAAGACCGTGACGCCAATCGGCCAATCTGAGGACACTTGCCTTGTACAAGCGGCACTCGTCATTTCATACACAGGATAGTGAGCTTGATCGCTTCCGCTTCCGCATTGCCTTTGCGGCGGGTGCCGTGGTGCTGGCCTTTGCCATCCTGATCGGACGTTTTTTCTATCTGCAAGTTGTTCAGCACGACTATTACACCACGCGAGCCGAAGACAATCGCATATCACTGGTGCCGATCACACCAAACCGTGGCGTCATCCTTGATCGTAACGGTACGATTCTGGCGCGAAATTATTCGGCGTTTACCCTCGAAATCACGCCGTCCAAGATCGAGGATCTTGATGCCACGATTGACGGCCTTGCCAAAATCATCGAAATTCTGCCCAAGGATCGGCGGCGTTTTCGCAGGATGCTCGAAGAAAGCAAGACGTTCGAGAGCCTGCCGATTCGTTCGCGACTGAGCGACGAGGAGGTCGCCCGTTTTGCCGCGAATCGCTATCTCTTCCCCGGCGTTGAAGTAAAGGCGCGCCTGTTCCGGCAATACCCGCTTGGCTCGACAGCCTCGCACGCCATTGGCTATATCAATCGCATCAACAAGACCGATCTTGAAGTCATCGAGAAGAATGAGCAGTCCGCCAATTACAAGGGTACCGACCATATCGGCAAGACCGGCCTGGAACAGAAATACGAGTTCGAGTTGCACGGCGAGACCGGTTATGAGGAAGTCGAGATCGATTCCGGTGGGCGGGCAGTTCGTAGCCTGTCGCGTACCGCCCCGGTTTCGGGTAACAACCTGACCTTGACTCTTGACATGCGTTTGCAGGAGATCGCCGAAAAGGCTTTTGGCGAGCGGCGCGGCGCACTGGTCGCCATTGAGCCGTCCACCGGCGGAATTCTTGCGCTGGTGTCCACGCCCACCTTCGACCCGAATCTATTTGTCGACGGGATCCGTTCGGAGGACTGGGATCTGCTCAACAACTCAGCTGATCGACCGATGGTAAATCGGGCCCTGAACGGCGCCTATCCACCGGGCTCGACTTTCAAACCCTTCATGGCACTGGCTGCGCTTGAACTCGGCAAGCGTACGCCCGGTCAGACCATCTTCGATCCCGGCTTCTTCAACTTCGGCGGCCACCATTTCCGCGACGACAAGAAGGGTGGTCACGGAACGGTCGATATGTACAAGTCGATCGTCGCCTCGTGTGACACCTACTACTACATGCTGGCCAACGACATGGGAATCGACAACATCGCGCGCTTCATGGGCAGCCTGGGTCTTGGCAGCCGCACCGGCATCGACATCGAAGGTGAGTCGGAAGGCGTGTTGCCCTCGCAGGAATGGAAGAAACGCCGCTTCAAGCGCCCGGAACAGCAGAAATGGTTTGCCGGCGAAACCATCTCGGTCGGCATTGGCCAGGGCTATAACGCCTACACACCGATGCAACTGGCGCAGGCGGTGGCGGCCCTGGCCAACAACGGAGTGATTTACCGCCCGCATCTGGTCAAGTACATCACGGATACCCGGACCGGCGAAAAGACCCTGATCGAACCGGAACCGCTGCGCACTCTCTCGTGGAAGCCGCAAAATATTGAGACGATAAAAAAGGCGATGGTTGGTGTCAACAAGGAGGGAACCGGCGCCCGCGCTTTTGCCGGTGCTGCGTACGAATCGGGCGGCAAGACAGGCACCGCGCAGGTTTTCAGCCTGAAAGGTTCCGATTACAGGGCCGGCAAGCTGAAGGAGGTGTTGCGCGACCACGCACTGTTCATTGCCTTTGCGCCGGCCGATCATCCCAAGATCGCTCTCGCCGTACTGGTCGAGAATGGCGGCTTTGGCGCCCAGTCCGCCGCGCCGATCGCACGCATGGTGCTCGACTATTACCTGCTGGGCAAGCTGCCCAAGGGTCCGGCGAAGGAAGACGAGACGCCGGAAGAGGACGTGGAGGAATAGCTCGTGTTCCTGCAATTAATTCAACGTTTCAGGGAACGCCTGGTCGCTCATATCGATGGCCCCTTGCTGGTGATTGTTATGGTCTTGATGGGGTTCGGGCTGGCCACAGTCTATAGTGCGACTTACGACGCCAGCAATCGCGCACTCAGCCAGTTGCTCAACATGCTGGTCGGACTGGCCGTGATGTGGGCCGTTGCTCAACTGCCGCCACAGAAGCTGATGCGCTTCGCTGTTCCGCTCTATGTCCTCGGGATCATTCTGCTGGTGCTGGTTTTTCTGGTCGGAGTCAAGGTCAACGGCGCCAGGCGCTGGTTGCCACTTGGCTTCACGCGAATCCAGCCGTCCGAGATTCTCAAGATTGCGATGCCATTGATGCTCGCCTGGTACTTCCACAAGTACGAAGCCGCCCTGAAGTTTCGCCATTTTGCAATCGCCGGCCTGTTGCTGATTGTTCCCTTGGGCCTGATAGCCAAACAGCCCGACCTGGGAACGGCTGTTCTGGTCGGCGCAGCGGGCTTTTACGTCATCTTCTTTGCCGGACTGCCATGGAAGGTGATCATCGGCATGATTGTCGCGGGGGCCAGTGCCGCGCCCTTTGTCTGGACCATGCTGCATGACTACCAGCGCAAGCGAATACTGACACTGATCGACCCGACGAGCGATCCGCTCGGTTCGGGCTATCACATCATTCAGTCGACGATTGCCATCGGTTCCGGTGGCGGATTCGGCAAGGGCTGGCTGGAGGGCACACAAACCCACCTAGAATTCATTCCCGAACGTCACACCGATTTCATTTTTGCCGTTTTTTCGGAAGAACGCGGTTTGCTCGGCAACAGCATTCTGGTTTTCCTCTATCTGATGCTGATTGCCCGCGGTTTGATGATTACAGCCAACGCATCGACCCTTTTTGCGCGGGTTCTGGGCGGCTCGATTACTCTCAGTTTTTTCACCTACGCCTTTGTGAACATGGGAATGGTCAGCGGCATCTTGCCGGTGGTTGGCGTCCCGTTGCCTTTCATGAGTTATGGTGGAACCGCCCTGGTGACCTTGTTCCTTGGACTGGGTATTCTCATGAGCATCCAGTCGCACCGGATGCTGGTCAAGAAGTAGCAGGGAGGATAGTGTGAGGAGCGAACGGTGAGCGGACGCCCGGTTGCGCTGGCGCTGGTGCTGTTTCTGGCGGCCTGTGGGGGTACGCCGCCGCGCCCCGTCGATGGCGCCCGGCCAGGCGCCGGGCCGCAGACATCACCGTCGGGCGCTACGCGCAAGCCGGGGGTGGTACAAAAGCGCGGTGGCGGGTATTACAAGGATGACGGACCGGGCGACGATATCCCGGATAACCTGGACGAAATCCCTGACGCGCAGCCGAGAAGCGAACCCCTGCATCGTTTTGCCAACAAGCCCTATGTCGTTCTCGGCAAGTCGTATGTGCCGGAAACCAGCCTCAAGCCTTTCCAGCAGCGCGGTATCGCCAGTTGGTACGGAAAAAAATTTCACGGCCAGAAAACCTCGATCGGCGAACCTTACGACATGTTCTCGATGACCGCTGCGCACCCGACGCTGGCGATACCTTCCTATGTGCGGGTAACCAATGTGAGCAGCGGTAAATCCGTTGTCGTGCGCGTAACGGATCGCGGCCCCTTTCACGCCGATCGAATCATCGATCTCTCCTACGCCGCAGCGTATCGTCTTGGCTATATCAACAACGGCAGCACGCCGGTTGAAGTCGAAGCCGTATTGCCCGGCGATGCGACAACGCTGTCCTACGCCCAGGTCAAACCACCCGTACCGAGCATCAAGCCCGTCACCACCGTTGACGAACGCGACGAGATTGAACTGCTGGCGGCAGCTCTGGCGGTCAGTGAGACTCAGCTTGCAGCCCCGACACCGATCGTCCGGAAAGGAATTTTTCTTCAGCTCGGCGCCTTCTCCAATGCGGACAACGCCGAAAGCCTGCGCTCACATTTGTCGCGCGAACTGGACTGGCTCAGTGAAGGGATACAGATCAATGCCGGCGGCGGAATACACCGGGTACAACTCGGCCCCTACGCCACTCGGGCCGACGCCGAGAAGGTTGCCGAGAAAATTCATCTGGCGCTCGGCTACAAACCCGGCATTGTGACGCGATGAAGCGTCTGCTACCCAAGCGGAGCTATTCCCCGAGCAGGTACTGCTGCGCAACCCACGCCTGACCCAGCGCCAGTCCGCCATCGTTGGGCGGCAGGTGGCGCGCCTCGATCAGGTGCAGGCCATGGCCGCCAAGACGTGAGCGCAGGCCACGGGCAAGCACCAGATTGAGGAAACAACCGCCGCTACCAACAACCGTTGTGTTTACCGGCGCAACGGCGCATACCCAGTCGGCCAGTGCGGCGACCAGCGTGGCATGAAAAACGGCGGCACCACGCTCGGCATTTTTCTCATCGGCCAGAACCGCGAACAGGGGCAGCAGATTCAGAACACCTTCGTCAATCGTCCAGGCGTCATTGAGCGGCAAAACATCGCCATAGTGTTCAGACATTCCTTCGAGCAATTCAGCCGCCTGTCCATCAAAGGTCATCAAGGATTTGACGCCGAGCAAACCTGCCGCCGCATTGATGTAACAGCCAAGACTCGAAGTCGCAGGACAGTTGCCACCACTGACGAGTAGTTTTTCGACCGCGGCAGCAGAACGCTGTTTGGCAAAACGCCGACCGATTTCCTTGCCGCGCCCGAGTTGCTGCAGCACCGCTGCGGCCAGTCGCCATGGTTCTCTTAGCGCCTGGTCGCCGGCGAGTTGAATCGGCGCAAGATGGCCGAGACGCTCCATCAGCGCACCATCAACGCGCATCAGATCGCCGCCCCAGGAGCCGCCATCCGTCCCCAGGCCAATTCCATCAAGCGCCAGTCCGATAACGGGGGCGTCGACCCGATGTTCAGCCAGAACCGAAGCGATGTGGGCGTGCTGATGCTGCACGGCGAGTGCCGGCACCCCTCTGTGACGGGCAAACTCCAAGGCATATCGTGTCGAGTGGAAGCTGCGATCCAGATCGTGCGCGACCAGCGCCGGTTTGATCTCAAGAAATTTGAGCAGACGAGCAATGGTAGTTTCAAAAAAATCGCACGCTGCCGCATTGTCCAGATCGCCGATATGCTGTGAAACAAAGGCCTCATCGCCGCGCGTTACGCAAACCGTATTCTTGAACCAGCCGCCTACCGTCAGCACCGGCGGGCCGGAGCGTGGCAACTTGATCGCGCGCGGCGTATAGCCACGCGCACGGCGAACAAGTTGCAGCCCACCGGGTCCGGAACGCGCGATGCTGTCGTCGCATCGGGCCTGTATCTCGCGGTCATGCAGGAGAAAGGCGTCAGCGATGCCGGACAGGCGCAGCAGGGCTTCGTTGTTGCCAATCACCAACGGCTCGCCGCCGGGATCGGCGCCGGTCATCACCAATGCGAGTTTCTGCGGCTGATCCAGCCAGCCAGTACCCTGCGGACGACCGGCCGCCTCATGGAACAGCAGGTACTGCAGTGGCGTGCACGGCATCATCACGCCCAGCCACCCCAGCCCCGACGTCACTCCCGGCAGCGCCGCATCACAAGTGGCGCGTTTTTTGAGCAAAATGATCGGTCGCTCCGGGATGGCGAGAAGACCCGGTTCGCCGATGCCCAGATAAACGAAGGTACTGGCGGAGGCCGCATTGGCGAGCATCACGACAAACGGTTTCTGATCACGCTGTTTGCGCTCGCGCAAGACGGCTACGGCCACGGCATTCCTTGCGTCGCAGGCCAGATGAAAGCCTCCCGGACCCTTGATGGCGACGATCTTTCCTTGCTCCAGCAGGGTCAAGGCCTGGGCAATCGGATCACCTTGCAGTGGCCTTCCTTCGGCATCAAGCAGCGCAAGCTGCGGCCCGCACTTGGGACAACAATTGGCTTCGTTTCCATGGTGCCGGTCTTCAGTCTGCCGGGACTCGATTTGACACTTCAGGCAAAGGGGAAAGGGTTTGAGGCTTGTTCGCTCGCGAGTGTAAGGCAAGGCTCGGCAAATCGTGTAACGCGGACCGCAACTCTTGCAACTGGCGAACGCGTAACGCCAGCGACGGTTCGCCGGACTGAACATCTCGGTCAGGCAATCGCGGCAGACGGCGGTGTCGTTTCCGATCATGGCCGGTGCCCGGCCACCACGGCTGTTCAGGATATAAAAATCCTCGGCAACACACTCCACGAGGGTCTCGTGCGCCTTTACTGAATCGATGCGCGCCATTGCCGGGGCATCTTCTTTCAGCCGCTCAAGCAGATTTTGCACTTGTTCGGCAGCACCGCAGACTTCGATTTCGAGGCCATGCGAGTCCTTTCTGACCCAGCCGGTCAGATCAAGCTCCTTGGCCAACCGCCATACAAAGGGCCGGAAGCCGACTCCCTGAACGACACCACTGAGCCGGATGCGTTGGCAGACGATATTTGAATTGTCAGAAGTTTGCACAGGGCAGAGGTCCGAATTTGTTTCGCTGGAAGGGTTGGTATACGTCAGTCCGGACTGTTATGAATAGTCTGAACAGCTTAGTGCGCCTTTTGGTGCGAGCATTCGACTTGATGATGATTGGCTGGTATATCCGTATCATCAACTGTGATTGTATATAGCATAACACATTGCAGTATAAGCTACCTTCTGAAATTCGGGATCAAATTGCAAGTTCGGCGCTGGCGCTCATCGCTGTTGTGCCATCCGGCCCCTGCGCTTCCAGAGTTACCTCACCGTCATCTGATGCTATGCCAACGAGGCGAAACGGAGCCAGGTCGAAAAGCGGCGCCAGTCCCCGGAAGCTGTATCCCAGCACTGGTCGAGCAACATGATGTCGTACCATTTCCATGAGCAGGACGGCCGTCAACGGCCCATGCACCACCAGGCCAGGATAGCCTTCTTCTTGGGTTGCATAGGGGCGGTCGTAATGAATCCGATGCGCATTGAAGGTCAGCGCCGAAAAGCGGAACAGCAGTTTCGGGTCTGGCGAAACGATGCGTGACCAGGCGCCTTCGGGTAGCAGTGGCCACTCAACCACGCGCGGGCAGGCAACGGCCGGACCCGGTTCACGGTAAACGATGTCCTGTTCCTCCTCGATACACAGCAGCTCATCTTGGTAGTAACTGCAAACCACGGAGACAAAAGCCAGCGAGCCTGAACGGCCCGATTTCTGGCGGATGTCGCGAATCACGGATTCACGGCGCGCCGGCCGACCGATGACCAGTGGGCGATGAAAGCGCATGCGCGCACCGGCAAACATCCGTCTCGGGAAAGGAATCGGTGGCATGAAGCCGCCACGCTGTGGATGGCCGTCGACGTCAAGCAGTGCTTGCGGCGCTCGCGGAAGAAAGTAGAACCAGTGCCACAACGCCGGCAAAGCGCTGTCTTTCCCGAAACGCGTGACCGTGTCGTCAAGCATGGCCGCCGCCGCCAGTGCCGGCGCCAGCCCCAGATCATCTTCGGTGATCTCACGGCGGCCAATCCACTGAGCGTAATCTGTTGTCGAGTCGGGCATGCCTTGATCCTTTCGGGTTTACTGAAGACGATGCGGCAAGTACAGCACAGCAGCCAGGTAAACTCAAGTTTCCGTACGATCATCGTGTGCATCGCGCGGCACCCGGTTTTTGCGCCGTTAACCGGGTTTGCTATACACTAGCCGGGTTGCGTCGGTGCAGGGCCTGTCGCGCGATGATTAAGGCATAAATTTTAAGTATCTGCTGTCGGGAGGATTGGCCATGAAAGAAAGAGCAGGCAAGTCGGATTCCAACCCGCTGAGGTCCGGATCTGAGCCCACGGCGGAGGCAACGCCAGCCAGCGATTCATCGGCGAATGCCCGGTCCTTGCAGGATGACCCGGATCGGGAGCGTCTGCCCGATACTGAAAACCTGCCAATGAGCGGCGTACGCGTCATCGACGTCGGCACCTTCCTGGCCGGCCCCTATGCGGCGTCGATGCTTGGCGAGTTCGGTGCCGAGATCCTCAAGGTCGAGCATCCGATCAACGGCGATCCGATGCGGCGTTTCGGAACCGCATCGAAGCGCCACGACGCGACACTGGCCTGGCTCAGCGAAGGTCGCAACAAGAAATCGGTAACGCTCGACCTGCGCCAGCAGGAAGGCGTCGATCTGTTTCTGAAACTGGTTGCCAAGTCCGACGTGCTGATCGAGAACTTCCGCCCCGGCACGATGGAGGAATGGGGGCTGGGCTGGGACGAGCTGAGCAAGGCCAACCCCGGCCTGGTGATGCTCCGCGTCTCCGGCTACGGGCAAACCGGGCCCTATCGCAATCGTTCGGGTTTTGCACACATTGCCCATGGCTTCGCCGGCCTCCTACCTTGCCGGTTTCCCCGGTGAAACCCCGGTGGTGCCCGGTACCTCGCCGCTCGGTGACTACCTGTCCAGCCTCTACGGCGCGATTGGCATCCTGATCGCACTGCGTCACCGGGACGCAACCGGAGAAGGGCAGATCATCGATGTCGGCATTTACGAAGCCGTCTTCCGTCAGATGGATGAGATCGCTGCGGCTTATGGCCTGTTCGGCAAGGTTCGCGAGCGGGAAGGTGCTGGCAGCTACGTTGCCGTTCCACACGGGCATTTCCGTACCGTCGATGATAAATGGGTCGCCATCGCCTGCACTACGGACAAGATGTTCGAACGCATCGCAGCGGCGATGGGCAAACCCGAACTCGCTTCGGCCGAGCGCTATGGCAATCAGCGCAAGCGCCTGGCCGCGCGCGACGAGGTCAACCGGATCGTCATCGAATGGGTCGGATCGCTGACCCGCGACGAGATCATGACGCTGTGCATCGATGGAGAAGTGCCGATCGGCAAGCTCAACAGCATCGCCGACATCTTTGCTGACGAACATTTTCTGGCGCGCGGCAACCTGGCCCGCCTCAAGGAGGATGGGCTGGGTGAAGTGGTGATCCCGGGGGTCGTGCCAACGCTTTCGGAGACGCCCGGCAGGATCTCCAATCTCGGGCCGCCGCTGGGCAATGCGACCTATGAAATCCTGCGCGAGCTGCTTGGTATTTCGGCGCAGGAAATACAGCGCTTGCGGCAACGCAAAATCATCTGAACAGGCTATCGCGAGGACTCCAACATGACCACTGAACAGAAAGAGACAACGCTACCGCTCGCCGGCATTCGTGTCATCGATGCCGCCACGGTCATTGCCGCGCCCTACAGCGCCAGCATTCTTGGCGAATTCGGCGCCGAGGTCATCAAGGTCGAAAACCCCAAGGGGGGCGATCCCATGCGTTACTTCGGCACGCCGACCAAACGCAAGGACACGCTGGCCTGGCTGAGCGAAGCGCGCAACAAGAAATCGGTTACCCTGGACCTGCATCTGCCCGAAGGCGTCGAGTTGTTCAAGAAACTGATCGAGAACTCGGACGTGTTGTGCGAAAACTTCCGGCCCGGAACGCTCGAAAAATGGGGGCTCGGCTGGGACGTTTTGCACGCAATCAACCCGCGGCTGATCATGCTGCGCGTCACTGGCTACGGGCAGACCGGCCCCTACAAGGACCGGCCGGGTTTTGCCCGCGTCGCGCACGCGGTCGGCGGCATTGCCTTTCTCTCGGGCATGCCGAGGGGAACACCGGTCACTCCCGGGTCGACCACCATTGGTGATTACCTGACGGGACTCTACGGCTGCCTGGGCATCTTGATGGCCTTGCACCATCGCGAGCGTACCGGTCGCGGCCAGTATATCGACGCCGCCCTCTACGAGTCGGTGTTTCGCTGCACCGACGAGCTGGCACCGGCCTATGGGATGTACGGAACGGTGCGCGAGCGGCACGGACCGACACACAACGATTTCGCCTGTCCGCACGGCCATTTCCCGACCAAGGACAACGGCAAGTGGGTGGCCATTTCGTGTGTTACCGACAAACTGTTCGAACGGCTGGCGATGGCCATGGGACGCCCCGAACTGGCGGCGGCACACGTCTATGGGGATCAGAAGGTGCGCATGGAACACCGTCACGACGTTAACGAAATCGTTCGCGACTGGTGCGGATCTCTGCCGCGCGAAGAACTGCTTTCCCGCTGCTTCGCGGCGGGTGCGCCGGCCGGCCCCCTGAACAGCATTGCCGATGTTTTCGGCGACCGGCAGTTTCACTCGCGACGCAATCTGGTGGCCATCGACGAGCCGGACATCGGCGAGACAGTCATCGTGCCCTCGGTGATTCCGCGCCTGTCGGTCACACCGGGGCGCATCAAACACCTCGGTCCCAAGCTCGGGCAACATACGGATGAAGTGCTCTCCGGTCTGCTCGGAATGAATCAGAACGAGATTGATGTGCTGCGTCAGAAGCGCGTGATCTGAAACCGCTCTAGCAGAGCACAACACGGGATTGGTGGACAAAATGGAAGGAATTCTCAAAGGTTTGCGTATTGTCGAAGGCACCGCCTTTGTCGCTGCGCCACTGGGCGGGATGACCCTGGCGCAACTCGGTGCTGACGTCATCCGTTTCGATCCGATCGACGGCGGGCTTGACAACAGTCGCTGGCCGCTGACTCTGGATGGCAAGCACAGCCTTTTCTGGGCTGGCCTGAACAAGGGCAAGCGCTCAATCGCCATCGATTTTCGCCAGCCGAAGGGACAGGAATTGCTGACCCGGCTGATCACCGCTCCGGGTGAAAATGCCGGCCTGTTCAGCACCAATTTCCCGGCCAAGGGCTGGCTCAGTTATGAAACGCTGAAAGCCCATCGTCAGGATCTGATCATGATCAACTTTCTTGGTCGTCGCGATGGCGGTTCTGAGGTCGATTACACCGTGAACCCACAGGTCGGACTGCCCTTTTTGAACGGGCCGATCAATTCGTCGGAGGTCGTGAACGACGCTTTTCCGGCGTGGGATTACACCAGCGGTCACATGATCGCTATCGGCCTGCTCGCCGCCGAAAGACATCGACGACTCACCGGCGAAGGGCAACTGGTTCGTCTGTCTTTGAAGGACGTGGCGCTGGCGATGCTCGGCAATCTCGGCCTGCTGGCCGAAGTGATGGTCAATAATGCGGATCGGCCCAAGTATGGCAACTATCTCTATGGCTCCTTCGGGCGCGACTTCAGAACGCTGGATGGTAAACGCCTGATGATCGTCGGCCTGACCGACATGCAGTGGAATTGCCTGATCAAGGCTACCGGTCTGCATAACGCGATCAAGAAACTCGGCATCCGGCTAGGCCTTGACCTTAACGACGAAGGCAATCGCTTTCGCGCCCGCCAGGAGATCGCCGCACTCATGGAGCCATGGTTCCAGGCACGAACAATGTCTGAAGCCGCACATATTCTCGATGCCAATCGGGTCACCTGGGGCCCCTACCGTGGCGTGCGGGAAGCCATTGCCAAGGATGCGGATTGCTCGGTTGACAATCCGATGTTCTCGATGGTCGATCAACCGGGAATCGGATCGTATCTGGCGCCGGCCACGCCACTTGATTTCAAGGACGTACCCCGCCTGCCGGCAAAGCTGGCGCCGGTACTTGGGGAACATACCGACCAGATTCTTCTCGACATCCTCGGCTTGAGCGAAGCCGAAGTCGGTCGTCTGCACGATGACGGCATCGTCGCCGGCCCGACCTGAACTACAATACTCAGCAGCACCCTGACTTCCGTCAAATCCATCCGCCTTCCATCAATAAAAGGAAAATGCCATGAAGCTACCTGTTCATTTCTACAAGCCACTCGCCATCGGCGCACCGCAACCCCTGCGCGAACTGCCGGTGAGACCGGAACGGATGATCCATTTCTTCCCTCCGCACATCGAAAAGATCCGCAACAAGGCCCCCGAGACGGCCAAGCAATGCGATGTGATGTGCGGCAACCTCGAAGACGCCATCCCGATCGAATCCAAGGATGCCGCGCGTGCGGGCTTCATCGAGTTGCTGAGCAACAACGACTTCGGCGACACCGGGATGTGGGTACGCGTCAATGCCTTGAACAGCCCCTGGATACTCGATGACTTGAGCGAGATCATCAAGCACGTCGGCAACAAGGTCGATGTGATCATGATTCCCAAGGTCGAGGGACCGTGGGACATTCACTTTGTTGACCAGTACGTTTCCCTGCTCGAAGCCAAATATGGAATCAAAAAGCCGATCCTGTTGCATGCCCTGCTCGAAACGGCGCAGGGCGTGACCAACGTCGAGGCCATCTGCGGCGCCAGCCCGCGCATGCATGGTCTGAGCCTCGGCCCGGCCGATCTGGCCGCCTCGCGCGGCATGAAGACGACGCGGGTTGGTGGCGGACATCCCGGCTACGGTGTTCTGGTCGACGAGGAAGAAGGAAAGGATACGCGCCTTCTATCAGCAGGATCTCTGGCATTACACCATCGCCCGCATGGTCGATGCGGCCGTTGCGCACGGGCTGCGTTCATTCTACGGTCCGTTCGGCGACCTCAAGGACGAAGCCGCCTGCGAAGCGCAATTCCGCAATGCCTTCCTGATGGGCTGCTCGGGAGCCTGGTCGCTGGCGCCGAACCAGATCGCCATCGCCAAGCGCGTCTTCAGCCCGGACGTCAAGGAAGTGCTGTTCGCCAAGCGCATTCTCGAAGCGATGCCCGACGGCAGCGGCGTGGCGACCATCGACGGCAAGATGCAGGACGATGCGACCTGGAAACAGGCCAAGGTCATCGTCGATCTGGCGCGGCTGGTCGCCCGACGCGATCCGGAGCTGGCCGCCGCCTACGGCTGGTAAGGTTTTACAGAGCCCAACAGGGAGGAAAGTCAAATGAGCCAAAAAACCAGACTGGGAAATTTCTTTGAGGATTTCAGCATCGGGCAGAAAATTGCCCACGCCACACCGAGAACCATCACCGAGGGGGATGTGGCGCTTTACACGGCGCTGACCGGTACGCGTTTTGCCTGTGCTTCGGCAGATACCTTTGCCCACCGCATGGGTTTCCCGCGCTCGCCGGTTGACGATGTGCTGGCCTTCAACGTGGTCTTCGGCAAGACGGTGCCGGACATCTCGCTGAATGCCATTGCCAACCTGGGCTACGCCGCCGGTCGCTTCGGCCAGCCGGTCTATCCGGGGGATACGCTCAGCGCGGAATCGACGGTGATCGGCCTCAAGGAGAACCGCGACGGCAAGACCGGCGTCGTTTACGTGCGCTCGCGCGGCGTCAATCAGCGGGCTGAAATGGTTCTGGATTATTGCCGCTGGGTCATGGTGCGCAAGAAAGATACGGCGCTTCCGGCCCCCGAGGCCATCGTTCCCGAGCTGCCTGCGGCCGTTGACGCAAGCGAGCTGATCGTACCGGCGGGTATCCACGTCGATCAGTACGATTGTGCCCTTTCCGGCAGCACCGACCTGTGGGACGATTATCAGGTCGGCGAAAGGATCGATCATGTGGACGGCATGACCATCGAAGAAAGCGAACACATGATGGCCACCCGCCTGTACCAGAACACCGCCAGGGTGCACTTCAACCAGCATGCCGAAAAGGACGGCCGTTTTGGCCGCCGCATCGTCTATGGCGGTTTCGTCATCAGCCTGGCCAGGTCGCTGTCCTTCAACGGGCTGGCCAATGCCTTCAAGCTGGTCGCCATCAATGGCGGCCGTCACGTTTCTCCGGCCTTTGCCGGCCTTACGGTCTACGCCTGGTCGGAAGTGCTCGAAAAGCTGGTTCTGCCGGGACGCAACGATCTCGGTGCATTGCGGTTACGTACCGTGGCAACCAAGGATCAGTCTTGCACCGACTTTCCCTACAAACTTGCCGACGGCAACTACGATCCGAGCGTTCTCCTTGATTTCGACTACACGGTTCTGATGCCGAGAAGCGTGTAGGAAAAAGGTAAGGGGCGGGATATAAGGCAGGCATCCGGTTCAGGCCACTTTTCTACGACTGCCCTGCACGCATCATGAACAGGCGCTCTTCAGTCTGCATGGCTGAAGAGCGCCTGTTCATTATTGCTGCGGCCCGATGAAACCTGAAACTGCCGTCATACCGGCGTACCCGATGGCCCTGGGCCAGGTAAAGGATATTACCCTCGGGGCCGGCATTTAGTATTGGCGTGGGTTCGCCATACCTAATTCACCGCCACCTTTTTAATAAATACAACGCCCGGCAGATTTTCAAAGTGAGCATCGCAGGTGAGCAATTCAGCGCCGAGTCCTTGAGCCGTCGCATACACCACGGCATCAGCAGTGGCCAGTTTGTATTGACGATGCAGGTCGACGGCGAGTAGCGCAATGCGCGTGTCCAGTGGCGCTACAACGCATTTCAGGGTGTAAGCGATCATCTGATCGGCCTGCGCTTCACCGCTTTCACGAATCAGCCATTTCGCCAATTCCAACTGCACGATAGTCGGGACAAGGCATTGGGTTCTTTCCGGAATCTCCTGCGTCAGCCTTGCACGCAGCGGACTGCCCGTAAGCCACTCGATCCAGGCCGAAGTATCAACGACGCGCATCAGAACCGGTCTTCCCGGTCGCGATAGTCTTCAGCCCGAGCACCGCTGACCATGCCGGCGAGTTGCTCCAGCTCGGGCAGCGGCATGAGGAGTACCCCCTTGCCTTTGGGAATGAAAACGAACTCCTGGCCGGCTTCCCAATGCAGTTCGTCGCGAATGATTTTAGGCACTGAAATCTGATACTTGCTGGATAGCGTCGCCGTAGATGCCATACTCTTACCATTTCTTTATGGATAATGTAATGGTAAGAGTATAGCGAGTCATCGGACTGAATGCTACGGCTGATTCGCCCCGTCACATATCCGGCGGCACGGTCGGCACCGCCTGCCAGCCCGCTTTGCAGGTCTGTACGTACGGGTAATACGCCTTGCTTGCTTTGCAGTAATACCAGCTTGCTTTGGCTACCGGGGGCGCAATCGGCTGCGCTTCAACATACGTCTGAGGTGCATACACCGGCGCCGCATAGAACGGTTCGACGTAGTATGGCGCATAGTATGGCGAGCCGTAATACGGGGAGGTGGCCAGGTAGGCGCTCTGAAAAGCGAGACTCGTCACTGCCGCCCCGAGCGCAACGCCACCCCAGCCCCAGCCGTACCCCCGGCATGATCCACGATAAGCACCGTAATATCCACCACCATAAGCGCCATGAGCGCCGTAATAGCCGAAACCCCCGCGGCTGCCATGCCAGGCGTAGGCCGGCATGGACAACATGGCAACCAGGATCGCTGCAAGGACCCCAGGCCTGAGTAATTTTTTCATACTGAACCCCTCTCGCCATCCGCTCAAGAGCCCTGCACTTACAGGGCGTCCATAGAGTCAGCATAGGCGCCCAGGTGCATGGGGGCAACCCAGATCAAACCAGGGATGATTGCCGCCAGCCCCGAGCGGTTAAAGGAGGAGGTACGAATGAAAAATTTTGCCGGTCAACCTGTGGATCGCGGCTTGCGCGGTGCGTTGGCGAACAGGCGGTCGTAGAGGGCATTGGGAAGCAAGCGCAGCAGTCTGGCGACGACGCCCATCTGCCAGGGAATGACGGTGTAGCTGGTGCCACGCTCGATGGCGCGCGCAAAGCGCCGCGCCGCTTCGTCAGCCGGCAGCAGGAAGGGCATGCGGTAGGGATTGATCGCAGTCATCGGCGTTTCGATATAGCCGGGAGCAATGGTGACAACCTTGATGCCGGAACTCCGCAGTTCAAGACGCAGACTTTCAAGGTAGGTGATTGCCGCCGCTTTCGAGGCGCTGTAGGCTTCGGCGCCGGGCAGGCCGCGAATTCCGGCGACCGAGGCGATGCCGACCAGGCGTCCCGGTTTGCCGTCCTTTGAGGCTTGGCGCATGGCGGCGATGAAGGGCGAGAAGGTGGCGGCCATGCCGTAGACGTTGATTTCAAGGACACGTTTGATGACTTCGAGGTCTTCGGCGCACTCGGTCAGCGTGCCGACCGAAACGCCGGCGTTGGCGATCACGATGTCGGGTACGCCCAGGCGCGCAATGAAGTCTTCTGCCGCCGAACGCAGCGCGGCGGCGTCGGCGACATCGAGCGGATAGCAATGAACCTGAGTTGCGCCTGCGCTGGTCAGCGTTTCGGCCAGCGCTTGCAATTGCTTGCCACGCCGGGCGGCGAGGCCGAGGAAGGCGCCCTGTTGCGCATACTGCCGGGCCAGTGCGCTTCCGATACCTGACGAGGCGCCGGTGATGAAGACCTTCGGAGCAGACTGCACGGGTTGATGGAGTGACTTGGCGTATTACTTCTTGTTCAGGTTGCGTTCGGAACGTGCCTTGTCGATCACCTTGTCGGTCTGTGCCAGCAGGTCGGCATGTGTTTTTATGTTTTGCGTGGTCACCAGATAGCGGCCATCGACTACCAGTGAAGGTACGCCGCGAATCTTCGACGCCTGAACCATCTGGTCGGCGCGTTTGGTCTTGCTGACCACGCCAAAGGAGTTGTAGGCATCGGAAAACTTCTTGGCATAGATGCCTTGCGCCGTGACCCATTCGAGAATGCTCTTGTCGTCGATCAGCTTCAGCCCCTTTTCGGGGATGGCGTGGAAGATGCTGCTATCGAGCTTTTGCAGTTCGCCGATGGCTTCAAGTGCATAGTAGAGCTTGGCCAGATTTTGATAGTAGGGGTTGCCAAAGCCGACCGGTACGCGCTTGAATGAGACGTCAGCCGGTAGCCGGGCGGCCCATTTGCTGATCGGCGTATGCAGGTCGCTACAGTGCGGGCAGCCGTAGGAGAAAAACTCGATCACTTCGATACTGGCCGGATTGTCGCTACCCAGCGCCGGCTCGATGACGATGTAGTCTTTCCCGGCAGCAAGCTGAGCGTGCACCGGCAAGGCGAGTGGGAACAGGGCGAAAGCAAAGGCCATCAACCATCCGCGTATGTAGGTTTTCATCGTTGTCTCCTTAATCCTTTTTGACTACGTTGGCTTCTATACCCTGCTTGGCAAGGTCGGAACGCATGCTGCTCACTTCATCCATCTTGTTGAACGGCCCCAGGCGAACGCGATACCACACCTTGTCCTGCAGCATGACCTGCTGGATCGAGGCTTCTGCTCCCATCAACGCAAGCCTGGCCTTTTGGTTGTCAGCGTCGCCGGCACTCTGGAAAGAACCGGTCTGCAAATAGATCGGTTCCTTGAGCGTATTTTCCTTTTCGTTCTTGCCTTTGGCCGCATCGGCCTGCTTTGCATCAGCCGGTTTCGGATCGGGGATGGCCTCGGCGTTGCCGGGCAGAATCTTGTAAAAATCAAAGCGTGGCTTGTCGCCATTCTGCGGGATCGGATCGCCCGGTTTGCCCGGCAGTACCATTGGTTGCGCAGCGACACTGGCGCCCTGGCGGCTGTGTAGCGGACTGGGCGGGTACAGGCACCGGCGAGGGCTGACTTTTGTTGTTGAAGGGCATGGGCGTTTTGTAGATATACCAGACAACCCCGGCTGCCGCGAGCACACCGAGAACCAGGCCGATGAAAAGGCCGAGCAGCGTACCGCCCCAAGCTTTATTTCTGGACGCGGCCTTGCTGCTCTTGCGGGGTTTCATATCACGACTCATGGACGTCTCTCTGATTCAATGTTTACATCGATTGCGGGCAACTGACGCCGAGAATGGCCAGTCCATTGCGGATGACCTGGCGCACGGCGACTGACAGCGCGATTCGCGCATTCTTCAGCAGCACATCGTCGACCAGCATGCGCTCCGCATTATAGTAGCTGTGGAATTCTGCGGCCAGATCCTTGAGGTAGAAGGCGATCAGGTGCGGTGCCAGTTCATTGGCCGCGGATTCGATGACCTCGGGAAACTCGCCGAGCTTGGCGGCAAGCGCCAGTTCGTGCGGGTTGTTCAGCACTGCGCACTCGGTGTTGGCGAGCGCGGCCTCGTCGTCAGGATGGGTGCTCCACTGCGCCAGCAGGGAGCAGACGCGGGCATGCGCGTACTGGATGTAATAGACCGGGTTTTCGTTGCTCTGGCTGGTGGCCAGGTCGAGGTCGAAGTCGAGATGCTGGTCCGACTTGCGCAGCACATAGAAAAAGCGGCAGGCATCGTTGCCGACCTCCTCGCGCAGCGTGCGCAACGTGACGAACTCGCCGGAGCGGGTCGACATCGAGGCCTTCTGGCCATTGCGGTAGAGCACGGCAAACTGCACCAGTGCCACGTCAAGGACGTCGGCGTCGAGACCCAGCGCCGTCAGCGCGCCCTTGACACGGGGAATGTAGCCGTGATGATCGGCACCCCAGATGTTGATGATGCGCTCGAAGCCGCGATCATACTTGTTCAGGTGGTAGGCGATGTCGGAGGCGAAGTAGGTGTACAGGCCGTTGTCGCGCTGCACGACACGATCCTTCTCGTCGCCGAAAGCGGACGACTTGAACCACCTGGCGCCATCCTGATCGTAGAGGTGGCCGGCCTTGTCAAGTTGTTCGACACAGCGCGCAACGAGGCCGGTATCGAACAGCGATTTTTCAGAAAACCACACGTCGAAGTGCACGCCGAACTCTTCGAGGTCACTGCGACAATCTTCGAGTTGCTCGGTCAGCACATGGTTGTGCACGTAGTTCCAGTCTTCGCCGAGCAAGGCCTTGGCGTTGGCGATCAAGGCATCAAGGTGAGCTTCGCGCTGCGCCCTGGCCTCATCGTCGGTACGCTCGGTGTCCGGCAGTCCGGGTGTTCCTTGCAGCACGGTGGCGGCAGGGCGAACGTACTTGCCATCGTGCGCGATCTTCATCTGCTCGGCCATGTCGCGCACGTAATCGCCCTGATAGGCATTCGGCGGGAATGGAATGCGTGCACTCGCTTCGGTGTAGAGCTCCAGATAACGGAGCCAGGCCGAGAGCGCCAGAATGTCCATCTGCCGGCCGGCATCATTCACATAATATTCGCGGGTCACATCCCAGCCGGCAAAGGCCAGCAGGTTCGAGAGGCTGGCGCCGTAGGCCGCGCCACGGCCATGACCGACGTGCAGCGGGCCGGTCGGGTTGGCCGATACGAATTCGATCTGCAACTTCTTCTTGCCGCCCAGCGTCGAGCGGCCAAAAGCCCCGCCCTGCACAAGAATGCGGCGAATCACTTCCAGCTTGGCCGAAGGCCGCAGGTGAAAGTTGATGAAGCCGGCACCGGCAATCTCGGTCTTGCCCACGCAAGGCGATTTAGGAATCTCGGAGAGCAGCAGTTGCGCCAGCTCGCGCGGATTGCGCTTCATCGGGCGCGCCAGTTGCATCGCCAGATTGCAGGAAAAATCACCGTGCGCAGCCTGCTTCGGGCGTTCCAGAACGATGTCGGTGTCAGCCTGATCGGGCACCACGCTAATTAGCGCAGCGCGCATCAGGTCAGTGAGATGAGTCTTGATATCGTCAGTCATCGTGGTGCTTGGTCTTGAAGGCAAGGGACTGATTATACGATGCCCGGCGCAATAACAAGCGCTCAGCGGCGGTGAAGAAATGCTTAAACTTTCGCGCCGAGGTCGGCGATGGACATCCGGCATGCAGGAAAAACCTTCGCGGTGTGCAGCCAGCGATAAACATCTCCCAAGCCGTCATTCCGGCGAAAGCCGGAATCCAGTACCTTCCTCCGATATCCAAAATACAATCAGATAAACGAACTGGACCCCGGCTTCTGCCCCGAAGGAAACACTCTTGGGGTGCGCCGAGGTGACGAGCGAATGAATCAACAATAATGAAACAGACTCTCAGTACCCGATAATCACGACACCAGGCCAAAGCCGAGCAGGCGAACCCGCTCGCGAAACTTGTCCACATTATCAAGACGAACAACCAGCGCTTTTGCCCCGGCGCGCAAGCACAGCGCTCCCGTCTCCTTGTGCGCGGCAATGGCCTCGGCGGTTTCGCTGTCGCGGCACTCGATCAGCACGGCGCTACCAACCATCCTGAGCGCCTTGCCGTTACGCTCGCACTGCCGGATAAACGTCTCGACCGTCGGCGGCAGCGGCATGTCGTCGCGGCTTTCCAGAAAGCCCTGCAACTCGGCGATGGCATAGCCCTTCTCGATGGCCGACAGCGCTTTCTCGCGATCCAGCCGCCAGCTCCCGGCCTGCACCGGCACCGCCCAGTTTTCGAGCAACAGCGTCTCTTCGGCAGCAAGTTCGCCGCGCACCACATTGACCAGCAGGCTGGGCAATACCGAGAGCACCACCGTGCTGGCGATGGCCACCGGCCGGTAGTCACTGGCGAGGCCGAGCACGTAAGCCCCGAGCGGCGTCAGGCGGAAGTTGCTGAGTCCGTCATAGCGGCTTAGAAAGGCCAGATCGTCGGAGCCCCACAGATCGTGATAATCGGCACGGGCTCGCTCCGGAGCAATGTAAGCCACATCGACGATGCCGAGCGTTGCCGCATATTCGAAGAGCAGGGCCAGAATGTAACGGTCCTGCAGAATGTTCCAGCCGCCCGAACCTTCGTAGCCGAGACTTCCGTACTGGCGTTCGCCCAGATAGAGCTTCCAGGCGTTCTGCGTTACCGCAAAATCCAGACCGGTCGCGCGCATGAAGCGCGAGAAATCGTCAAAGGCGATCCAGCGACCGACCGGGCATTCATGCAAGGCTTCTTCAATTGCCGCCCGGCGCGGCGCAACAGCCGTCATCACCCGCCCCTTGGCGTTCTGCCCCTTGATCGCCTCGACGCGACTGAATTCATCGAACAGGGTGGTTTTCATCCACTTGCGCCAAAGCCCGCGCACTACGTCGGCCGGTGGCGCACTCAGGGCCTTGACGCCGGCCGGGCTGAGCGCCAGGCGACCTCCGGCACGCAGTGCCAGCCCCCCGGCCTGCAACAGCAGCGGCCAGGCAAAGGCCTTGATCGGGCCGATTTCCTGATCCCATTTGTTTTTCTTCTCGAACCACGAGTAGTAGTCGCCACCCGCCAGCTTTTCGCTGAGAACACGCAAGGCCGCCGTCCCCGGCAACGCAGTTTTCTCGCTCACCTGAATGCGCGCCTGCTCGATCGTGCGCAACATTACCACCACCTCCTGCAAGGCTTCGCGCTCGGTCAGGCGCAGCACCCGGCCTGCATCGTCTGCCAGCGTCTCCTTGCTCTCCAGTTCCAGCGGGGCGGGTGGCGGCACGAAGGCTTGCAGACGTGCCCGCAGTTCGGCCGGGACGAAGTAGCTGCGATCTTCGTGATCGTAGTGGATGAACAGGCGTAGCGCCGAGCATTTGCTGCCGGAGTATCCGTAGGATTTGGCACCGGCGACTCTGAACGAGGGCACGCACTGGTACTTGGCGCGAAAGCGTTGCTCCGAGTACTCTCCGAGCGGGTCATCCACCGCTTCGGCGACCGCCGCTTGCTGCGTCTCGTCAAGGCCGGACCAGATCGCCTTCAGGCCGGAGCCGAGCAGGGTGGCAACGAGGCGTTCGATCAGTTCGTCCTTGCGCCCGAGCTTATCGACATCCGGCAGGTAGCTCAGCAGATCCTTCAAATCCGGCACGTTGAGGCGGGCCAGCGAGTCTTTCAACGAAATATGCATGATCGGTCTCTCGAGAAATCAAGCCATGTACCGCAACAGAATGCTACCCGCTTGCAGCGCCTTTCAGTACCTATTATCTTGTCACCTGCGCAGCCCGCTGGCTACTGTCCCTAAAATTTTCCATGAGATCGTACCCGAAATGAAACCCGCCGATCCGCCTGCACGTGTCAGGTTTTCTGAATTGCTCGACGCTTTTTACTTCGTCAGTGTGGATATCTCCTACTTGCATGAGGCCTACATCAATCCTGCAACAGGAAAAATCTTCTACGTGTCGCCCGAAATAGAGGATGAAAGCGAGACCCCCGACGACTTCGAAACCTCGGATCGGTACATCGCCGTTCCCCACAAGAACGACTTAAACCTTGGCCGCGATCTGGTGTTTTCCTTCGTTGATGACGAACTGCCCGAGCACTTCGAAACCGTGGCCGGGTTCTTCCGTCGCAAGGGCGCATATCGCCGGTTCAAGGACTTCCTCTATCGACGCGATCTGCTCGACAAGTGGCATGCCTTCGAATCCCGTGCAACCGAAAACGAATTGCGCGCCTGGGCCAAGGCACAGGGGATTGAATTCACCGATGAACGACCACAGGCCGGTCAAGAAGGCACGCCGGACGCACACCGCCCATGAACTACACGGAAAAGCAGGGGCAATACCTGGCTTTCATTTACCACTACTCACTGCTCAACCGCTGTGCCCCGGCTGAATTTGACATTCAGAAGTATTTCCGGGTATCGGCGCCGACGGTGCACCAGATGATCGTGACGCTAGATCGCAAAGGCTTCATTTCGCGAACGCCTGGCCAGGGGCGCTCGATCGTACTGAAACTGACAAAAGATCAGTTGCCTGAACTGAAGGCTGTGGGTTGAACCGAGATTCCGCTTTGCCCCATGCGGTGAGCTTTGGCGCTGCCCTGGTCACCAACAACGAGGACGATTCAAGAGTTACCGTGGTCTAGCAGCCTGTCGGACTTTCCGTAAAGTTACTTCCGATGTAAAAACAGCTAGTTACAAGGAGTGCATGATCCGTAGAGCTGGAAAACAATGCAATTTGTATATTTTCGCGTGATATACGCCCAAAAAACCAGATCAACCCATATGCAATGTCCGAAAATTTTACAAAATAATCATTAAATCAATACGTTGCTTTTGGCATATTTGGACTTCTTAAGTCCGACAGGCTGCTAGGGGTTGAGAACGAGTTATCCTGAGAGGCGCTGCACTATCCCGAAGTCTAGCTTTGACTCGCAGTACATGAACGTAAAGCCATTGAGGAATAAGATTATGAAAATGTTACTCGCCTTGGTATTGGGATTGACGATTGCCGGCTGCAGCAGCAATCTAAAGAAGGAGTGCGAAGAGTGTTACGGGCACGCTGACTGCGGGGGAGCGCTTAACTGCCGCTCACGACCCATGACTGACGGATCTGTAAGAAATGTATGTGTTGATACATCCCAGACGATAACCTGCCCGGTTGCACAGCCGGCGGCTACCAAATAAGCTAGTCGACGCCAGTCCATTGCCTGCAACAGGTCCGTACTGCCAGTGTTGGCTAGTTTCTGGGTCGCCTGACAGGTACGGGGGCAGGCGCCTGCTGGTGCATTTAGGCATGGCTGGTCCTGCCAGAAGAGCGACCCACCACGCGGCGCCGACTCGGCTAGCCGGCGCCAACCTCGTCCGTCCAGACCTTGAAGCTCATCAATGTGTTGTTGCCGAACGTATTGCTGAGCGCGACGTCGGCCGCGTCACGGCCACGGGCGATCAACACCCGGCCTATCCTCGGCGTGTTGTTGCGGGAGTCAAAGGTGTACCAACGACCATCAAGGAAGACCTCGAACCAGGCTGCGAAGTCCATCGTGCCATACGGCGGCGGCATGCCGATGTCGCCCAGGTAGCCGGTGCAGTAACGCGCCGGGATGTTCATGCAGCGGCAGAAGGCAACGGCGAGGTGGGTAAAGTCGCGACAGACGCCGGTTTTATCATGGTAGGCCTCAAGCGCTGTCCGGGTGCGGCGCGCATGCTCGTAGCCGAATTCGATATGCCGATGGACAAAATCGCAGATGGCCTGGACGCGCCCCCAGCCTGTCGGCCCCTGCCCGAAGAGATTCCACGCTGTCTCGGACAGCCGATCGGTTTCGCAATATCGGCTGCCGAGCAGGAATAGCAGCGTTTCCTCGGGCAGGTCCGGCACGGCGATCTGCTGCGCCATTGGCGCGATCACATCGGGAATGCCGCTATCGTTAACCACTACGTCGGCACGAATGCGCAGGCTGCCCTGCGGCGCGACGATGCGCGTACACCAGTTGCCGAAGCTGTCGCGATAGGCAAACGTCGGGATCGACGGGCTGAACAGCAGGTCGTCACGGCCCATGAGGTCGGACACACGCGTGTGGTGGACATTCAGGTTCAAAATCATCGGGGTGGGCTGCGGGCACTCGTAGATCATTTCAAAGCCGACGCGAATCTTCATCGTGGGTCTCCAATCAGTGTGAGGTGACGAAAGTGGTGGAAATGAGTTCACTTCGCCGTTGAGTGAAAAGCGCCGGGAACGGGTAGCTCGGAGGCACAGGCTGTGTGTAGCGTATCGGTCAATAGTCCCCGCAGCGCAGCCCAGCGTGGCCCACCTGTGCGGACAATGCCCTGGTTGACCTCCAGTTCAATCCCGACGTAGGCGTCGCTTGGGTAACGCTGGCGCAAATACGAGGTCAGCCCGTCACCTTTGCCGGCATAGGGGTAATTTCGCCGCACCCGAAGCTCGGGAGCACCGGCTGCGAGCAATGTTTTCCAGCGCGCGCAGAGCTCTACCTCCCCTTCACGGTCGGGGTCATAGAGCAGACCCACATCGGCGTGACGCACCTTGCCGTCCAGTACCGGCGTGAAACTGTGCGATGAAATGTGCATGACGCGCCGACCAAGCGACACGGATTGCCTGACCAGATGCTCGACGCGCTGGCGATAGGGGAGGTAGTGCTGTTCGATGAGCTGCGTGCGCCGTGTCGCTGGTGCGTCGCGCGTCGCCTGCGAGAAAAGTTGCGGGTGGCCGAGCGAACGGTTGAGGTCGACCAGCAGGCGGCTGACCGTCGAAGTCACCAGCGGTGCGGCGAATGATCGGGCCAGTTCCCGCGCCATGAGCAGCGCGCCGGGATCGTATCCACGATGGGTTTCGAGAAGCGCTTCATAGCCATGAAGTAGCGAGCGACAGGATGCGGGGATCCGGTTGCCGCCATGTTCGCAGGTAATGAGGAAGGCGTCGATGCTCACGCTTCGTTACCAGCTCAGGTCGGGCAAGCGGCGAAAAGCTTGCTTCGTGCCTTCGCTCCATTCGTGGCTGAGGGCACTGAAATAGGCGTCATGGTGATCGAAGCGGCGGCGCTTCGACACTTCGAGGCGGTCTCGTTCATAACAGATCAGGTCGATGGGCATCCCGACCGACAGGTTGCTGCGCATGGTCGAGTCGAACGACACCAGCACACATTTAATGGCATCTGAAAGCGGTGTGGCGCGTGTGATCACGCGGTCGATGATCGGCTTGCCGTACTTGGTTTCACCGGTCTGAAAGTAGGGGGTGTCGAATCCCGCTTCGATGAAATTGCCCTCGGCATAAATCCGGAACAGCCGCATCGGTTCGCCTAGGATTTGACCGCCAACGATGAACGAGGCATTGAAGCCGAACTCGTTATCTTCCAGATATTCACCGTCGCGCCGATCGACATCGCGCATCGCGTCGGCAATCAGCATAGCGACATCGAACATCGTTTGTGCGCTCCACAGGTTGGGAACCGGGTCGGTGGCAGCGCAGCGCTGGTTCAGCACGCCGATCACTGCCTGCGTTCCGGCCAGGTTCCCGGAGCTGAGCAAGACGATGACGCGCTCGCCGCGACGTTCAAACACCGACATTTTGCAGAACTTGGAAATGTTGTCCATGCCGGCATTCGTGCGTGAGTCGGAGGCGAAAATCATCCCCTCGTCGAGCGTTACTCCAATACAGTAGGTCATGATTATTCGTGCCCTTTCCATGCGCGATATCCCTGGTTGAGGACGGCACAAGAATACCCTGTTTCAAGTTTGAGCACTGTTCGTTGGCGCACATGGCGGGTACAACCGCAAGTCGTTCCCGGCGATACCCGATAGCAGATATTGTTTGAAATGCCTTCGCCGATCAGCCCGCTAAGTCAAGCCGGTATCCTGCCTGCAATGGGTGCAGAGTAGCCAGGGATGAGCGGGAACGACTAACATAGTTGAACTTCATTTAAACCTCTTCAAGGGAGCCGCAAATGCTCAATATGATCCCTGTTAGCCTGGGTGTTCTCCTCGCCTTCTCCTTCATTGGCGCACTGGTCTACTTTTACGTGCAGGACGTCACGCAGGAAAAGCACGCCGTTCTGCGGAATTTTCCGCTGGTCGGCCACCTGCGCTACATCTTTGAGCGCCTCGGCGAGTATTTTCGCCAGTACTTTTTTCTTGGCGACCGTGAGGAAATGCCCTTCGACCGGGCTACCCGCAGTTGGGTCTACCGCATGGCCAAAAACGAGGGCGGCATTATCGGCTTCGGCTCGACCTACCGCATTCATGAAACCGGTGCGCTGATTTTCGTCAATGCTCCCTTCCCGGTTCTTGAGGAAGACCAGCGTCCGCCGCCGGAACGGGTGATCGGTGAAGGGTATTGCCGGACGCCTTTTGCCGGCAGGTCGCTGGTCAACATCAGTGCCATGAGCTTTGGCGCGATTTCGCGGCCGGCCGTGCGTGCTCTGTCACGTGGCGCGGCGGCGGCGGGCTGCTGGCTGGATACCGGTGAGGGCGGCCTGTCTCCGTACCATCTGGAGGGCGGCTGCGACATCATCTTCCAGCTCGGCACGGCAAAGTACGGGGTGCGTGACGAGAACGGCCACCTTTCGGATGAACGCCTGCGCGAACTGGCCGCGCACGAAACGGTACGGGCCTTCGAGATCAAGTTGTCGCAAGGCGCCAAACCGGGCAAGGGCGGGGTTCTGCCGGGCACCAAGGTGACGCCCGAGATCGCCGTTATTCGCGGTATTGCCGAGGGGCGTGACTCGCTCAGCCCGAACCGCCACCCGGATATCGCCAGCATCGACGAGTTGCTCGACATGGTCGAGCATGTGCGCACAGTGACCGGCAAGCCGGTTGGCGTGAAGACTGCCATTGGCGGCACGCGCTTCATGGATGAACTCAGGGCTGCGGTTTCGCGTCGGGGGTTGAGTTCGGCCCCCGACTTTCTGACCATCGATGGCGGAGAAGGCGGTAGCGGTGCGGCACCGCAGGCGCTGGCCGATCACATGGCGCTGTCGATTGACGAAGCGCTGCCGCTCGTTGCCGATGCGCTGATTGCCGGCGGCCTGAAGGAACGAATCCGGATAATCGCCTCCGGGCAACTGGTGACGCCGGCCCGCGTTGCCTGGGCGCTGGCGGCCGGCGCCGATTTCGTGAATACGGCACGCGGATTCATGTTTGCGCTGGGCTGCATACAATCCTTGCGCTGCCACGCCAATACCTGCCCGACCGGCGTCGCCACGCACAACCCCCGGCTGCAACGTGGCCTGGTCGTCGAGGACAAGGCCGCGCGCGTAGCCTCCTATTGTCGGAACATGAACAAGGAAGTCGAGATGATTGCCCATTCCTGCGGTCTGCGCGATGCGCGCGGTCTGCGCCGCGAGCATGTGCGCATCGTTCAGGCTTCCGGGCAGAGCGTCGCGCTTGATGTACTCTTCCCGTATCCAGCCACTCTTGGTGAAAGCGGAAAGCCTTGATTGCCCCGTGTATCGCGCTGGCGATTACACTGAATGCTGCGCAGGCGAACGAGCAAACTGAACATGGCAGGCAGCAAAGCGCTTGTTTTGAATCACTTGCCTTGAAACTGGGAGAAGATAATGGCCGGTTACGAGCACTACGATGAAATCGCCAAACAGATTGAACATGAAATTGTGGTGAAGGGCATCGTCCTGGGAATCGACTGGACGAACGAGGCGCAGGTTGGCGCACTGGCCCACGAGGCGCTCGACCAGCTGGCCGATGATGTGAAACGTGCCGCTTCCGGTCATGTCGATTACAAACTGAGAGCCAAGGTCGACCTTTACGGCCTGGCGGCGATGATGTTGCGAACAATGGAAGAAAGCGCTGGTATCGGAATTGAAAGCCACGGTGGAGTCGCATGGAAAGCTTTTGCCAGGGCGCTCTGGAAAGAAGCTGAATTGCGTAAATCACGTTAAGGAAACGCTGAATATGCTGTCACACCGGCGAAAGCCGGTGTCCAGTGCCTTGAATTTTCTGGATTCCGGCTTTCTCCGGAATGACGATTTGACGCTTGTTCAGCGGCTCCTTGAGGATTGCTGTAAGAGTCGAAAGGAGAAGAGGAATGCTGAAACTTGTCCAGTTTCACCCGGCCTTTGGCGTGCGCAACATGAGCCCGTTCTGCCTCAAGCTCGAAACCTATTTGCGCATGGCGGGCATTGAGCACGAGGTCGTCTGGAACAGTAACACGCGCAGCGCACCCAAGGGCAAGCTGCCCTGCATTGTGGACGGTGATGTGGTCATGGGCGACTCGTCGCTGATCATCGACTATCTCAAAGAGAAGTTTGGCGACCCGCTTGATGAAAGCCTGAGTGCCACACAGAAAGCGCAAGCGCTGGCCTGGCGCTCGCTCTTTGAAGACAGCCTGTTGTTTCCCGTGCTCTACTCACGCTGGATCGACCCGCTCGGCTGGAGCAAAATGCAGGCCCTGTTCGAGCGTTTGCCTCTTCCCTTGCGCTACTTTGTCCCCGGCCTGGTGCGTGGCGGCGTGCGCAAGCAGATACATGGTCAGGGAATGGGTCGCCACCGACCCGATGAAATCTACAGTTTCGGTTTACAGTATATGGTGGCCATTGAGACGCTGCTTGGCGCGAAGGCATTCATGTTCGGCGATGCGCCGACCTCGCTCGACGCAACGGCCTACGGTTTTCTCGCCAATCTGGTTGATACCGATTTTGATAACCCGCTCAACCGCAAGGCGCACGCCACTCCGGGTTTCGTTGCCTACTGCGCACGCATCAAACAGGGCTACTTCGCTGATCTCAAATAGCGGCGCGGCGCCATCAACTGGACGATCGGACGATGGATCGTATCGAGTTAACAGGGCGCTTTCGGCCGGCATTGTGGTTCCAGTGAGTGCACGCCAGCAGAGAGGGCTCCCTGCTCTGGCCATGCCAGACTGCACGGATGGCTCCAATGAATTCGCGGGCTACTCTGGAAGGTACCAGGTAATGGCGATTGGAGACGTTAAGCTTGGCGGCCAGCCAATCGACGAGCGAAAGCATCAAAACCATGAAACCCCTGATCGTCAGCAGAATTGCACTTGCCTGATGTTTGCTCATAATTGCCACCCTAGGTAGTCACATTGCAACACTAATCGTATAAATAATATACTATGTTTTTGACTTGCATGTAACGAAATTTATTCACTCTGTTGGCGAAAATGAATGCATCGCCATGAAATGGGGTCGTCAAAGGGTTCGGTAAGAGCGGCAAACAAGGCAGAAAACCGGTTCGCATGTCCTGCAAATGACGGTAATCACCGGGGCGACGAGAAAATGGACTGGATCTGTGCCGTACGGCTAAGCTTGATTCAGGGCGTTGGGAGCCCGTCGTTGGGGGAGTTGGAAAGAGGGGTACAACAACCTGGTCAGACCTCCGGATGGATTCTCCAGCACCCTTCCCTTCACACGTTGCAGGAGAAGGATGGACCGTCGTTCCTGAGCTTAGTGCAGGCCGTTGCCGGTGCGCTGCAGGTGCTTGTGCATTGCCAGGATGGCAAGGGTTTCGGTCGGGCAACCGTAATCGGGATCAATCAGCTGGCTGGCAAGCTCGTAGAGGGATTTGGCCAGACGGCGCCGGTGCGGAGAAATATCCTGTTCAAGCTGCCATGCTCTCGCATTCCGTGCAATTTCAACATAGTCGACACTAGCCATAATTCTTCCGTTTCGAGAAAACGCAACAGAATGAAAGCAGGAAAGTATTATAACCGATGAGCAGGCCGTCAGACTTGGGTGATCACCCGGAAGAGGCTTGCAACAACGCCTCTGGTCACCATCAACTGTATAATCAATAACTGCAAATACTACTAAGGGAGGCTTGCCATGGCCAATTCACCCACGCCCGGTAAGGAACAATTAAGCGATACGGCAACATCGGCTACCCGTGCCAGGGCTTCAACAAAAACGGCAGCCGCCGCAAAATCAGACAAGATCTTCAAGCCGAAGAAGGACAAACTGGTTCGCGACAGCTTTACCATGCCCGAGTCCGAATACAGTCTGATCGCCGCAGTAAAAAGGCGTTGCCTGGCCAAGGGAGTGGCCGTGAAGAAAAGCGAGGTGCTGCGCGCCGCCGTCATCGGCTTTGCCGCCCTGTCGGACGCGGAACTCACTTCAGCCCTGCAGACTCTGGTCGTCATCAAGACCGGACGCCCGCCGCAAGGGAAGAAGTAAGCCGGCTAACTGCGCGTAGTTTGTGCGAACAAGGCACCGAAGCAAGACCGGTCAGCAGCCTGGAGCGCATGGATTCCCGTCAATGCGCCAGACAAGCTCTTCGTCAGGTCGGCGTTGCTGGCACTTGTCATGACTTGCCGCCGAACCAATCTGATCGATACGCTGCCCGCCTTGCTTATGCGGCAGATCGAAGGATTACGCCCATTTCCTTGAGTGACGCGCCGATTGCCGCCACCGCCCGGCGCATGACTTCCGGGTCGATGGCACCGATGCAGCCGACGCGGAAGGTGTCGACGCTGGTCAGCTTTCCTGGATAAAGAATGAAGCCCTTCTCGCGTACCCGCCGATAGAACTCCGGGAAATCGTAGGCGGCATCGGCAGGTGCATGGAAGGTGACAATGATTGGCGCCTGAACGGCAGCGTCGATAAAGGTGCGAAAACCCAGCGCGTGCATGCCGTTGACCAGCGTTGCGCAGTTCTCGGAATAGCGGGCCAGGCGCGCCGGCTGCCCGCCTTGCTGCGCATACAGGTCCAGTGCCTGACGTAACGCTGCGACAACGTGCGTTGGCGGCGTGAAACGCCATTGGCCGGTTTTTTGCATGTAGGCCCATTGATCGTGCAGATCCATGGCCAGTGAATGGCAATTCTCTATGGCCAGTTCCAGTGCAGCGCGACGCACGATGACAAACCCCATTCCGGGTACGCCTTCAAGGCACTTGCCCGATGCCGCGACCAGGGCATCGAAAGGTATATCGCGTACATTGATGGGTACCACGCCGAAGGAACTCATGGCATCGACAATCAGGTGCCTGCCGCGCGCGGCGACCACGGCAGCGATTTGCGGTAGCGGATTGAGGATGCCCGTGCCGGTCTCGCAATGCACCTGGGCGACATGGCTGATGGCCGGATCGGCTGCCAGCGCCGCATCGATGCGAGCCGGATCGGCCGGTTCATCCTCGCGGTGTTTCAGCACCACGGCCTGGCGGTCCAGGTAGCCGAGCATGCGCACGATGCGCTGGCAATAGGCGCCATTATTCGGCACCAGAACCTTGCTATCACGGGGCACCAGGGTTCCCAGGGCCGCCTCGACGGCAAACGTTCCGCTGCCCTGCAGGGGTACGCAGACGTGACTGTCTTCACCGCCGACAATCGATATCAGATCGCGGCACACCGACGCCGTCAGCGCATTGAAGGCAGCGTCCCACGACCCCCAGTCGCGCAGCATCGCTTCCCTGGTTGAGTCTGCTGTGGTCAAAGGCCCGGGAGTCAAAAGAACAGGCTCATTCATGGACATCTCCTGCAAAGTCAGGGAACGATGGCGGCGCGCAGCACGCGCCGGGCAGCGGCTTCGGCCATGGAGTCATTATAACGAGTCAGTGTTTACCCTGCCGACGCCGGATTAGTGCAGGCTGAGTGGGCGTCATCCGATGTCTGTTTGTCCGGCGTAACGCGTGCTGTTTGCGCTGGATTTTTTGACAGGGGTAGCCCGAGATTGAAGGCGATGCCGCCACGTGCGGCATGTGCCAGTTCGCGCCGTTGTCTGGTCTGTGAATCGAGTGACGGCGTTGGACGAAGACGAACGGTCAGAGTGCGGCAGGCGAGGATCGCGGCAAGGCATTCGGTCATTGTGGTTTCGCCGGCATAGGCTGGCGCCAGGCTGCGGCGCCCGTCAGCACCGTAATAGGACAGCGCCACCGGCTGTACCGGACGCCCGGTATCCACGGCTGCTTGAAACAGTGCGCTGTGAAAGTTCAGAATTTGCGTACCATCAGTGCTCGTACCTTCCGGGAAAATGGCCACATCCTTTCCGGCTTTCAGCATTGCCTCGATCTCTGCATTGACCAATCTGGCATGTCCACGGCAGCCACGGCGCAGGAAGATGGTATCGGTATTCGCCGCCAGCCAGCCGACCAGAGGCCAGTGACGCAACTCGGACTTGGCAACGAAGGCCATCGGGCGCGCTGCGTTGAGCGCGTGAATATCGAGCCAGGAAATGTGGTTGGCGACAATCAGGTTGCCCGGCGCAATGCCGGCCAGTTTTGCGTCGAGCCGGATGCCAAGGATGTCAAGCAGTTGACGCGACCAGCGCTGCTTGAGCCAGTGCCGACGATTTTCGCCAGCCGACGGGTAGACAAAGGCAATCGCGCAAGCCCCTGCCAGGAAATGCAGCCCTAGCCGTGCGCAGCGCAACGCTCGAATCAGGGGCGACGTCGGTGGCAGGCTGGCCGTTTGCTGCATTCGCTTCAGTCCGCTTTCCCCATGAAGTGTTTGGCATAGCGTCCGTCGAGGCGTGACATCGGCATCAGGATCGGCAGGTCGGCGGTGTTGAAATCGGGATCCCAGGCGGGATCGCCACAGACGTAGGCGCCAGCGCGTAAATAGCCCTTGATCAGTGGTGGGAGTTCCGCCGGCAGATCGTTTTTCAAGGCCGCCAGGGGCAGTGGGCAGCGCGGGAAAACGCGATATTCGATCGGGCTCATGTTCTCGCCAAGCCGGTTGAAGAGGCTGGCGGCGGCATGGCCGCCGTCGGCCATGCTGATGCTGGCGCAACCGATCAGGTAATCGTATCGATTTTCCAGCATGTACTTGGCAAGACCGGCCCACAGCAGCGTGATCGTGCTGCCGGTGCGGTAGTCGGCATGCACGCACGAGCGCCCGATTTCGACCATGCGCGGGCGCAGGTGCTGCAGGCGAGTCAGGTCGAATTCATTCTCGGAATAGTAGCTGCCGATCTGGCGCGCATTTTCCGGCGACAGGATGCGGTAGGTGCCGACCACGGCGCCTGAGTTTTCGTCACGCACGACCAGGTGTTCGCAATACGTGTCGTAGATGTCCTGATCGACACCCGGTGTGCGGGTCGGCAGGTTGGCGCCCAGTTCGCCAGCAAAAATGCGATAACGCAGCTTTTGCGCTTCGAGAATCTCACGCTCGCTGTGAGCGAGACCGACTGAAAGTTTATGACGTACTGGTTTGGCGTGTTGCAGGCAGTTGAGTGACGTTGTAGTCATGGTCCATCTCCTTGTTGTCCTGGAGACAGACTGTAGGCATAAAAGATTACAGAGGGATTGCAGTCTGGTTAAGTTTCGGTTTAACAATGTTCGATTCGGGTTGCAGGGTTTGTTCTCAAGGCTGATATTCCAGCTTTACTCCTTCCGTTTCATCACCCAATTTCATCCGGACATCAATAAAAGCGCGTTTGTCTTCAATCGCTATATGGTGTTGCAGCCATCTTTTTACAAACCCGAGCAATTCAGTATTAACCGATACCTTGCTTTCGATCACTTTGTTTTGCAGCTTGGCAAGTTGATTTCTAAGTTGATCGTGATATTTCCCATGCGTCCCTATGTCACGATAACCAAAATCAAATAACAGCCTTTCTTCGAAGCCAAAATGCACGTTGGTGTAGTGCACCAGCTCATTCAATATTTCTTCGACTGTTTCCACTTCCGCATCATTTGAAACCATTTCAACATATAGCCGGTTAATCAGCTCAATCAACGTTTTATGCTGCTCATCAATTTGCTCAATACCAACGCTTAAATTATCCGACCATTCAAAAAACACAGGACTTTCACTAACAACACTATCCGGGTTGAACTGCAAAGCAAATATGGTTATATCATCGGATTGCGATTGTGTTCCGCAAAACGCCGTAATTTCATTGAGCAGGCCATGAACCAGAACCTTGACATCAGCATAGGTGGAAGTTAATACGTCAATGGTTCGCTCCAGTGAGAAAAACTCCTGCTGATCGTTCACCGCCTCAGTTACCCCGTCAGTGTATAGAACCAGAGTGTCGCCAGCCTCTAGCTGAAAGCTGGAGACCTCATACTGAGCCTCTTCGTGAACCCCCAGTAAAATATTATTGGGGACTGTCAGGAGATCGAAGCGGCCATTTCCATGCGCCAGCAAGGGAGCGTTATGCCCCCCATTGATGTAACGAAATTCACCTGTCATTACATTTAACAGCCCGACAAACAAGCTGACAAACATGTTTGTTTCGTTGTTCTTGCATAACAGTTTATTTATGGTGACCAATGCACTGGCAAATTTTTTCGGCTTGGTTATCTTCGACCTGAGCAATGCCATGGTTTCCATCATGAACAAGGCAGCGGGAACGCCTTTTCCTGAGACATCGCCGATAACAATAACAATATGATTGTCATCAATCGGAAAGGCATCATAAAAATCTCCGCCCATTTCCTTGGCCGGGCGGGCGACTCCAAAAGCCTTGATTTGCGGGTGTTGCGGGAATAGATAACTGCTTTTCGGGATCATATTTGCCTGGATCGCCGCCGCAATTGACACTTCTCTTTGCAGATTTTCGAGAATCTGTTTCTCGACTTCTCTGAGCCGATCCAGCTCTTTCTCGGCGTTTTTATAATCAGTAATATCTCTGACAACACCGATAAACATCAAACGTTCATTGATGCGCATTTGGCTGGTGATCAGATCCATGGGGAAGATCTCGCCGTTGGCACGTTTTCCTGGAACCTCTCTTCTGTTTTTGCCCAGAATTTTTGATACGTTGGTGTTCAGGTATTTTTCAATGTAGCCATCATGTTCAGCCGCATAGGGTTCCGGCATCAATATTTTGACGTTGAGCCCCTTTACATCCTCTTCCTTGTAGCCAAAAATCTTTTCAGCGGCCGGGTTGAAGGTTTTTATGGTTCCCTTTTCGTCAATAATTACTACAGCATCGAATATGTTTTGAATGATGCCGGCAGCCTTTCGGTGTGCTGCCTGTGCTTTTGTCGTCAGTTTGTCTGCCTGTTGACGGATGAAGTAGGCTGCGACCGTTGAAAAGGTTGCAGTCACAAAGACGGTAATGGTGTGAGATTCCCATAAGGTCAATTCACCTTTGAAAAATAGCTCTTTCACCAGTTCAAAGATGGCCATCAGCGCTGCTACGCCAAGGAAAGTGCTAAGCAGGGGAGCTCCTGAAAAAAATCGGACTATTTGCGAACGAATTTGGACGACAAAAAATTCCCTTTGAAGTACTTTCCAATTCATGCGAAATACTTTCGACAAAGATTATGCTTGAGCAATACCATCAGGAGGCACGAGCAGTAGTTTGACATTTCAATCGCGAATAAGGCTGGCTGGACTTTTGTTGGTACTTTGTTTGGTGTTTAACAAGAAAGACCGAACCCTTTCGGGAGAACGAGTTAAAAGGTGTTGTGCAATAAAATCCATTGATCAATGAATTTATTGTCTATCACCCTACCATCGGTCAATATTTCTGTCACCTGTTTGTCACATTCCTATTTTACAATTAGATTAACTGTTTATTAACTTCTGGAGTTGGCTAACCATGCCCATTAACTATAATGACAGCAATGCCAAATTCCGCTTGATCTGGCTTTCCGGGCGTCTTGACATAGCGGGAACGGCCGAGATCGAAGGGAAGTTCGCCGCATTTGCTGCTACGGAGAGGATTCGTGTGATCGTTGATCTCACCGGAGTCAATTTCCTTTCGTCGATCGGCATACGCGCCATCATTTCGAATGCCAAGGCCCAGCAGCAGCGTGGCGGGAAAATGGTTCTTTTCGTCGGCGAGAATGCAACAGTCGCCAAGACGCTCGAGTTGACGGGGATCGCCACGCTCATTCCGACGTTCAAGGACATGAGCGAGGCGGAACAAGCCGCTACCCAATAGCTATTGTGGAAGCACTTATGGCAACTGTTGGCGGACAACTCGCCGTTCGGGCCAGCGCAGACGATGTCAGATCTGCTTCGGAATGGCTTGAGCAAGTCTGTAGCGAGCACGACGTCCCGGCAGAGCAGATTTTGCGTCTTGACCTCTGTCTCAATGAGGCTTTGGGCAATATCATTCTCCACGGAGGACCGTCTGCTCTCAAGGCACCGGTGCACCTGGAACTGGAAATCAAGGTTGATGGCCGCCATGCGCAGGCAGAGCTGTCGGTTTCCGATACCGGCAAGGCCTTCAATCCGCTAACGGCAGTTGCCAAAAACCAGGCGCTGACGCTGGCCGATGCCACTCCGGGTGGCTTGGGTCTGACGATGATCAACGGCTATTCCGACCGGCTTGACTATGATTTTCGCGACGGCAGGAACCATTTGACGTTTTTCGTTCAGTGGGAAGCATCCAGTTAGCATAGTAAGCATAAGCGTACCCAATCCGCTTCAATCGCTGATGCGATGGACGTCAAACAAGGTCACGAATCAACCTGGAAACCCTAGCTGAGTACGACCGCCGCAATACCAAGTTTGGCGTTGGTTTGGCTCTCACCCCATCCACACAGAGTGAGGGGGTTTGCACCCTTCCCCCTGCGGGAGAAGGGCCGGGGATGAAGGTCTACGATATTGGCATTACGCTCAACTGCGTTTTTTAGGTTGAATCAAGTGGGTTGCGTCCTTAGCCACTGGCCAACCTGCCGGGCAACCCACAGGCCATCGTCCAGCGGAAGGTCGTGCCCGGCTGTCGGATGTTCGGCAAAGGCAGTAGTCCAGTGTCTGGCGAGCTGGCGCGAACACGAGTGATCGACCAAGGCGTCGTGTTGGCTGGTCAGGATGAGCAGTGAGGGAGCCGGTCTGGCGCGCGGTGCCCGGTAGCGTTCGGCAGCGACCAACTGCCTGAGCGCATTGCGCGGACTGACCGGGTATTCGCGCCGATAGGCGACCCAGTTTTTCAGTACTTCGGTGGGAGAATCGGCCTGGCGGCTGGTGAGTGCCAGGATCGTGCTCTCCCAATCCTGATCGCTGGCGCCTAGCAAGGCCAGCTTCAGCAGACGCGAATAACTGCCGGGCTTGAGGCGCCGATAGAAAGGGCTGAAGGGGCGCAGGCTGGTGTTGATCAGGACGGCACCGAGAATTTCATCCGGATGACGGTCTGCCCACGCCACCGCCGCCATGGCTCCGAGAGACATGGCCAGCAAATGGTAGGGAGGGCGAAGTCCTTGTGCCAGCAGTCGGGAACGGATCGACTCTGCCATTTCCTCAACGTGTATCGGGCTGGTTTCTGCGTTCAGCGCCCCGTTGCCGGGCAGATCCGGTGTGAACACCTGCGCAGCGGGAACTTCGCTGCGAAAGGTTTCGGGAAAAAGCCCCCAGTGCCGGCTTTCCCGGGTCAGGCCGCGCAGGAAGATCCAGGTACTCATCAGGAGTTCTGCTCGTACCAGTGCGCCAGCGCGCGATCCCGATGGCCCTGGCGCGCCTGATTGCCCGGAATCCAGCGCCGATGGCTGCAAGCGGCACGCGTCAGAAAATCAAACCAGGCCATGTGCCGGCGCAGGACACGCTGAAGGCGATGTTCAATCAGCGGGTTGAAAATGCCATGGCGGGAAAAAATCTGTCGTGGATTCTTCTTGACCCATAGCCACGAACCCATCTCCAGCGTCAACGGAAGGAAGTGGCGCGCGGGCTGGCTCCCGGCACTTCGGTAAAGATAATCCCAGAGATCGCCGTGCGCCAGGTACTGGCGGCTCTGCGGCTCGAAGATGTAGCGGTGACTGGCGTTGCTCTGGTCGAAGATTTCCTTCAGCGCGTGTATCTCGGGCAGGTGCTCGATCGGCTGGGCGGTGTGGGCGTAGGGAAACCAGATGCGGTCGTTGATGCCGAATCCTGAGTGGCAGTCGAGCGCAATGCTGAACTCGCGGGCCAGCAACTCGTCCTCGACGACCTGGCAAAGCGCCTGGCTTTCCGCTTCCATCGGGCCATGCAGGGGGCCGCGATACCACGGCAGCCCGGCGCTGATGCGCTGCCCGCCGATCAGGAAGGGAACACGTTCGCTGGAATCAAGCGGGGCGTTGCGCATCAGGTCAACACCATTGGGGTTGGCGCGCGTGCCTTGCCACACGCCGCCCGGATTGACGATGGGCATGAACACCAGACGTACGGATTCGAGTTGTCGATGCAGCATGCTATCCCATTGCAGGCGCATCACCAGGCTGCGCAAATAGGCGATCACGACTTCGGCGCCGATCCGTTCGAGGCCATGCACGCCGCCAAAAAAGCCGACGGCGGGAACATCCTGACTCGGGTTGCCGAGTGTAATGGAATAAACCGGGAACTGCTGTTCCTGCGTCGTCACCTGGCAAAGCACGCGCGCTTCAAGGTGGTCCGCACCCTCCTTGATGATGCGCTCCAGTTCGATCAATTCAGGCAGTTCGGGTGCGGTCACGGGGAATAGGCGACGAATGGGCGACGATGGAAGTGCGAGCAGGATACCGCAGCCGGAGCCTCAGGCAAGGTAAATTTCAGCAGCCCGATGAACGATTCATGCCCTGCAATGAATTCTTAACATTCTGCTGATAGGGTGTTCATACCTCAACACGAAACCAGGGGGTGGACCCGCCATGATCCTGAGAATAATCGACCTGCAGAGAATCATTGACCGGTTCTTTGACGATGACTGGCTGGCTGTGTGGCTGCTTGATGACCTCTGAAACGGAGCCGCTACAAATGCGCAAGCTCTTTCGCAAAACCATCTCGCAACCGCTACGGGTCTTCGGCGGCTCCTTGCTGTGGGGCCTCGTCGAATTCATGGCGCTGCAAAAATGTCGCTGGTCAATGCGTCCGAAACGGCCATTGGCAAGTTGATTTGCTGACTGGCAAGCCAGCCTGGCTCAACTGGTCCTGGCCAAATGATCTGGCAGTGTCAGTTTGGCGACAGCGTCAAACGGGGCGCGCCGATGCAAGGCAGAAACATTGCTGAAAGATTTCTGTAACAATTTTGTTGCATGATGCTTGTCGCTGTTCATTATTCAACCCTTCAATCACATCAGGAGTTCAAGATGCGTTCCCTGCTTATTACCCTGTCAAGCCTTGCATTGCTCGCCGCCTGCGCCTCAACCCCCGAACCCAAAGCTGAAATGAAACCGGCAGTGAAGGCGGAGGCGAAAGCCGAAGAGCCGAAGAAAGTGCCACAGTGTTATTCCGGTGATGCCGGCAGGTTCTTCAATGTTGGCGAAAAGGCCATCGTCTCAGGTGTTGAGGTCAACTGCGTCGCTACGGCCGATGGCAAAAACGGCCAGTGGATGGGCGTAAAGCACGGAAAGTGATTTGCAATCCAACCCGCGACCGATTGTTACCCTGCCGCCAGGCGGCAGGGTGATGGGAAAAAGCGCAGCACCCCTGCAAGGTGAAAAAAAGCCCGGCGCTGCAAGGCAACGCCGGGCTGGGGCAGGGCTTTGACGGATTAAAGCTTCTTGTTGCGACGACGGGCGATGGCGCCCATCAGGCCCAGACCGGCCAGCAACATGGCGTAGGTCTCGGGCTCGGGGACGGACATCACGTAGAGTTGGCCGCCTTCGACCAGTTCGGTGGTGGTTGGGTAATGCGCCTGCAAGTCGCCCAGGTAGTAGCGCTTGCCGTCGTTCTTGCCCAGGATCGATGTGATCTCGATGACGCCCGAGCTCTCTTCGTCCTGGGTGAACGGAGGGGTCGGCGTGAGGAAGCGGCCGCGATCCGATTCCATGATCTGCGTCCAGGCGCCGGTTGCCGGATCGAACTTCCAGGTCTTGGCGATATAGGGGACGCCGCCTGGATCTTCCTGGATGATGATGTTGCCGTTCTCGCCGACGGTCATGTTGTCGAATTTCTGCGCCTTTTCGCCGTCGGTGCCGACCAGCGTAGCGGAGTCCTTGACCATGCTGACGGTGCCGTTGCCGTAATCGACCACGCCAGCCACTTCGTTGAAGGACAGCTTGTAGAGGCGTGAGGGTTGGGTGCCAACAATGCCAGCAGTACCATCCGGATCGGCTCCGGTGGTGACGAAGTAGAAGGTCTTGGCATCGGCCCAGGCGCCGTCTTCGGGACGGGCGAACTCGGTGATGCCGTCGGTGCGGCTGTTGTTCTGTTGCGCGGTGCCATCCACCGTGGTGTTAACTGCGACGGTGGTGAAGCCGCCATTGATCTGGCCCTGCTCGAGGTTGCCCGAGGCGCCGCCCTGCGCGGCGGCGACGTTGACCTTGATTCCGGCCAGGGTGCCGTTGGTCAGGCCGGCCTTGTCGATTTCGAGGCCGGTGTTGGTCTTGGTGCCCTGGTAGACATAAACCTGGCCCGGCGTCGAGTCGTCGAGGCCGATGACCACGGTCTTGTCGCCAGAGTAGGGGTTGGCCACGCTGTTCTCCCAGGAGAATTTGCCGAGCTTCGGCAGCTCATAGGCTTTGCCCTTGTCCGCGCCGGTGGCGACGAAGGCGTAGGCGCGGCCTGGGTTGCCGTTCTCTTCACCGTTCATGAAGATGCGGGTCTGCGTGCCGACGCCGGTCGAGGCGTTGTAGAAGGCCGACACTGCCGGCAGGTCGGCCGAGCAAAGCCGGGCGAAGCTGTTGGCTGTACCGACGGCGGGGGTGTAGCTGTTCGTGATGCTGTCCCAGACATTGTGCGTGGTCGCCAGATCGTTGCCGCTGAGGACCCGGAAATCGCTCTTCCTGATCACCCACTCGGAAACGAAAGCGCCGGTCGCGCCGTGCGCGCGGACGGCGCCGAGGGTGGCGCCGAGTTCATGGTTCATCAGCACCGTGAAGGTACTGTCGCCATTGTCGTAGGCGCCCAGACCGTCAGGGATGCCGACCATCTTGTAGCCGTTGTCTGCGGCATCGCCGACGCTGATGATCGAGGTGACGTCCCAACCGGCGGCGGTCGGTGTCACATAGGGGGTCTGCGAACTGCTGGGGCCTGTAGCCGCCTGGGCCGTGGCGCCCAGGCTGGCCAGAGCGCCAGCAACGAGGACTGAGAGTAGTTTGCGCTTCATCGTATTCCTTCCGGGGATGGGCACCGTGAGGTGCCAGGTGGGTTGTCTGATTTTTGACCGCTCCGTATGCACCAAAGCCGGTCAAATTCGAGACTAACCGATGATTGTTACCAAAGCATTACGCCACGCATGAGCCAAAAAATGGGCCGTGCTCATTGCTCCACTTGAAGTCGGTTGTGCGGTGCATCCCGGTATTCTTTTTCCAATACCTGGCAGCCGTGGCACTGAAGACGCATCGCATGTAACCAGTTCGCCAATCGTAGACGGTGATGATGGCCTGTCGTCAGATTGAAACACAAAGTTGCGATGCTGCTTGGTCAAATCTCACGCGATCATCATGCTCATCTCATCAAGGCCAGACTTCGCTTCACTAACTGAACTTCACGGCCAATCAGGTGATCTCATGGCTTGTTTTCCTCAGATTCAACTCTCCGCAGGAGTCCCCATGAACGCAGACAAGACCCAGGAACGCCAGGATTTCGAGCGCCGCGTTCATTCCGAAATGCTCGACAGTTTCGACGAAGAACTGGAAATGGAAATCGACGACGAGCGCATGGACGCGCTGGTCTCCGAAGTCACCAGTCCAAGAGACCGGGCCATGGATCTGGACCGGAGCTTCTACTTCAAGGAACTCTTCCGGCTTCAGGGCGAACTGGTCAAGTTGCAGGACTGGGTGGTCGACAAGAAACTCAAGGTCGTGGTCCTCTTCGAAGGCCGCGATGCCGCCGGCAAGGGCGGCGTCATCAAGCGCATCACCCAGCGCCTCAATCCCCGCGTGTGCCGGGTGGCCGCACTGCCGGCCCCGAGCGAGCGCGAACGCAGCCAGTGGTATTTCCAGCGTTACGTAACGCATTTGCCGGCCGGCGGCGAGATCGTCCTCTTCGACCGCAGCTGGTACAACCGCGCCGGCGTCGAAAAGGTCATGGGCTTCTGCAACGACGAGGACTACGAGGAGTTCTTCCGTACCGTCCCCGAGTTCGAGAAGATGCTCATCCGCTCCGGCATCATCCTCATCAAGTACTGGTTTTCGATCACCGACGAGGAACAGCATCTGCGCTTCCAGATGCGCATCCATGACCCGCTCAAGCAATGGAAACTGAGCCCGATGGACATGGAATCACGGCGCCGCTGGGAACTCTACACCCGGGCCAAGGAAATCATGCTGGCGCGCACGCACATTCCCGAAGCCCCGTGGCGGATTGTCGAGGCGGTGGACAAGAAGAAAGCCCGCCTCAATTGCATTCATCACTTCCTGACCCAGGTTCCCTACGACGGAATCGAAAGGGAACCGGTCGTCCTGCCGGAACGCGTTCATAACCCGGACTATATTCGCCATCCCGTACCCGAGGAGTTGTTCATACCGGCGGTCTATTGAACAGCCGAACAGCGATGTTAAAACCCAAAAACCTTGTTGATCCTGAAAGATGCGGTTGAGCGTAATGCCAATATCGTAGGCCCTCATCCGGCCCTTCTCCCACAGGGAGAAGGGTGCAATCCCCCTCTCCCTGCGGGAGAGGGTCGGGGTGAGGGCCAAACCCTCGTTAAACTTGGTGTTGCGGCTAATTTGGCGCGCTCAACTGCGGTTTCAAGGTTGATCCAGCGAAATCAGTAGCGGAGAACCTTGGCGAGGAAATTTGCCAGCAGGGGATGCTGCGGGTTGCGGAAAAGCTCTGTTGATCGCCCTTCCTCCAGCACCTGGCCGTCGGCAATGAACAGGCAGTGATCTGATACTTCCCTGGCAAAGCCCATATTGTGCGTGACGATGATCAGGTCGCGCCCTTCAGCGCGCAGTTCGGCAATGAAGTCGAGTACTTCGGCGGTCATCTCCGGATCGAGGGCGGACGTCGGTTCGTCAAAAATGAGAAATCGAGGTTTGATGGCGATCGCCCGGACAATGGCCACCCGCTGCTGTTGGCCGCCGGAGAGTTCGGCCGGTCGCTGATCGGCGTGGCCGGATAATTGAAAGCGTTCGAACAGGGTCTCGACAATGGCCTGTGCCTCATCCGATGACAGACCGTGAACTTTAACCAGCGGAAGAATAACGTTCTCCCGCGCCGTCAAATGCGGAAACAGGTTGTAGGCCTGGAAGACCGTACCAATGCTGCGGCGGTGCGAGAGCAGGAACTCCTCGGAAAAATTCACCCGCTGGCCATCGATACTCAGGTGCCCCGATTCCGGTATCTCAAGACCGGCGATAATGCGCAACAGTGTCGTCTTGCCGCCTCCGGACGGACCGATGATGGCCAGTGACTGGAACTCCAGGAACCGACAGGCTCACATCGCACAGCGCCAGACGATTTCCAAACCGTTTGCTGAGCGCGCCAAACTCAAGTCGCAAAGTGGAATCTCCGTTCCAGTACGCGACTGAGCAGCGATATCGGCAGCGTCAGCAGCAGGTAACCGAGCGCCAGCGGAAGGTAGCTTTCCAGCGTGCTGTAGGTGAAAGCGTTCACTTCCTGGGCGTTCAGGGTGAACTCGCTGACGGCAATGATCGATAACAGTGACGAGTCCTTGATGATCGAGGCAAACTGGCCGGTCAAGGGCGGGACAAGCTGGCGTACAAGCTGAGGAAAGATGACGTAGCGGTAGGTCTGCCCGCGCGTCAGTCCGATGGCCCGCGCCGATTCCAGTTGCGAACCGCGAATGCTGTCAATGCCCGAACGTATCATCTCGGCCAGGTAGGCTCCGGCAAACAGGGACAGGGCAAGCACCCCCACGAGATAGCGGTTCTCCATGCCAAATGCGTTGGCTACGACGTAGAACAGGATCAGGATCTGCACCAGCAGAGGCGTGCCGCGGACTATTTCGACATAGAGCACAGCCGAGTAGCGCACCGGCAAAAAAGCCGAGCGCCGCGCCAGGGCGGCAAGCAGCCCGATAATCAGGCTGAGCAGCAGGGACGCCGCAGAAATTGCCACTGTCATCAGCCATCCCTGCACAAACTTCTGCCGGTACTGCCAGATGGCCTCCCAGTTCCAGCCGTAGTGCAGTTGGCTGAAGGCAAAGCTGAAGAGCGCTGTGGTCAGCAAGGCCACCAGGCACCAAGAAAAAATCATGGTGAGCGGTCCGACCGCTCGCCCGTGTCTCTGCATTACAAAAGAGTCCAAGGATTTTCTCCAGCTTCTCGATCAAAGAAAAAATGAATAGCCCAGGCGCTTGAACTCACCCTTCATCTCTTTCAGGTGCCGGTCTCCGAGTTGCTCAAAGCCGCCCTTTTCGCGGTACTCCTTGATGAACAGATTGACCTTGTTCCTGAGTTCATCATTCCCCTTGCGCAGGCCAACTGCCCAGTATTCCTTTTGAAAAGGCTCAAGCAAGGCTCGCGTCGTGGCCTTGTTGCGTTGCCAGTTCTGGTAGGTCGACATCTGGTCGTAAATGAAGGCGTCGGCTTTCCCCTGGGTCACTTCGAGAACGGCGGCCGACTCCTTGTCGAGCACCAGGATTTCGGCATTTTTCAGCCGGCTGCTGGCGTAGAGATGGCCCGTCGTCCCCTTTTTTACCGCCACCTTCACACCGGCCTTGTCGAGGTCGGCAATACCCTTTGCCGCAGAATCCTTTTTCAGGAGAAGGCAGAGACCGGTCGACAGGTAGGGATCGGAAAAATCGATCGACTTTTCCCGCTCGGCCGTCGCCGTCATCGAGGAAATCACCAGATCGACCTTGCCGGTCTTGAGCGCCGGGATCAGTCCGTCGAATGCCGTGTTCTGGATGATTACTGGTCGCCCGAGACTTTTCGCCAGATCGGTCGCCAGGTCGACGCTGACACCGGAGGGCTTGCCCTTGGGGTCGGTCATCTCGAACGGAGGATAGGCCAGCTCCATGCCGACGACCAGCGGCCTGGGCGTCTCTGCTGCCGGAACAAGGGTCGCGGCAGTCAGGAAGGCGATCAGGGCCGGCAACAAAAACAAGGGCTTCAATTTCATCTCAGGAACCTCTACGAGTCAGAAAATTCTTCGATGCCTCGACATCGCTTAGGAATAATTACGAAATAACATTCCGATTTTGTATCGGCTAGCCCGACTTCCGCTATTCGCAGGGGTTGAAACGGCTAAGTGATTGAAATACACAGAAGTCGAGTCAGAAGGTCGGCACTACACGACGCTTGGTGAAAGTGGCTTGACGGGTACAGTCACAGACGCAAGCAGAGGAGGGTGATGGCTTTCGCTAGCGATCACTTGTGACGGTCGATCGATGTCCCTGAGTATGCCCGGATCATCTACCGGGCAGCAGCGCAGATCGTCCCGGTGCGCATCGAGAATGGTCTTGCCGCCTTGATCGCCGGTCAGGGCGAGCAAATCGGGAAGGTAGTCGGTGCCGAAGCCGACCGGGTGGCCAGTTTTTCCCTTGTAGGTGGGCCTGGCGAGACTGGCGCCATTTTGCAATGCCCCCAATACGGCATGGTAGCTGGCGGGCTCGATGTAGGGCATGTCGGCCAGGGCCACCAGCCAGCCGTCCGCTTCGGCGCTTGCGGCGATGCCGCAGCTCAAGCTGTGGCCCATGCCCTGCTCTGCATCCTGGCAAACGACGGTTTCCATCCCTTCTGCCGCCAACAGGTTGGCCAGTGCCGTATCTTCGGGGCGAACGACGACAAGGGTGCGGGTGCAGGCTTCAGCCAGGCGCCGGGAAGAGGCAAGGGCCATCGGCGTGCCGTTGGCCAGCGGGTGCAGGCGCTTGTCGGTGCCAAAGCGCCTGCTACTGCCCGCCGCCAGCAAAATGCCGACAATCTGCTTCATGCGACCCGGCAGGCGTACGGGTCGGCGGCCTCGGCGGCCAACCGGATATTTTGCCCATTTTTCAAAGCCGTCATCTCGGCCAGTATGGAGACGGCGATTTCCGGCGGCGTGCGGCTGCCGATGGGCAGGCCGACCGGGCCGTGCAGGCGCTCGACCTCGGCTTGTGACAAATCGAAATAGTGCAGCAGCCGCTCGCGGCGCTTGCTGCTGTTGGCCTGTGAGCCGAGCGCGCCAACGTAGAAGGCCGGCGACTTGAGCGCTTCGAGCAGAGCCAGGTCGTCGAGCTTGGGGTCGTGGGTCAGCGCAACGACGGCGCTGCGCGGGTCGAGGCCGAGTTCGGTCACGGCATCGTCGGGCATCGCGGCGATGCGCTCGGTGCCGGGAACATCCCAGCCGTCGGCATACTCGCTGCGCGGGTCGCAGATATAGACGCGATAGCCAAGCGCCTGCGCCATCGTCGCCAGGTAGCGCGAAATCTGCCCGGCGCCGATGATCAGCAGGCGCCAGGCCGGTCCATGCAGCGTGACCAGAGTTTCGCCGTCCCAGAGCAGGCTCTCGCCGGCGCGGCCGCCTTCGATGCTTACGCTTCCGGTAGCCAGTTCCACCCGCCGCCGGGCCAACTGGCCGGTGCCGATGCGCCGGGCGAGCTGTTCGAGCAAGGCCGCATCGGGCGCCGGTTCGAGCACCAGTTCCAGCGTGCCGCCACAGGGCAGACCGAAGCGATGTGCTTCGTCGGCCGTGACGCCGTAGCGCAACAGGTGCGGTGCGGTGTTGCCAGATTCGCCAGTGAACTCGCCGGCAGCCGCCCGGCGGATCAGGTCGTCCTCGATGCAACCGCCGGAGACCGAGCCCTGTACCTGCCCGTCGTCGCGCAGAATCATCCAGGCTCCCGGCGGCCGCGGCGCCGAACCCCAGGTCCGGGCGACGGTGATCAGCGCGAAGCGATGCCCGGCCGCCGCCCACTTGCGGGCCGCGTCGAGTACATGGGTATCCTGCGTATCCAGGCTGTCCATGTCAGGCCACCAGCTCGGCGGTATTGAACGGCATCCTGTGCAGGAATTTGCCGGTTGCGGCGGCGATGGCATTGGCCACGGCCGGTGCCAGCGGCGGCACGCCCGGTTCGCCGATGCCGGTCGGCGCGCTGGTTGAAGGAACGATATGCACCTCGACCTTCGGCATATCGCCGATACGCAGCAGCGGGTAGCTATCAAAGTTGCCCTGCTCGACGCGTCCACCCTTGAGCGTGATTTCACCGCTCAGGGCGGCGGACAACGCGAAGCCAACGGCGCCTTCGACTTGCGAACGAATGTTGTCCGGATTGATCGCCGTGCCGCAATCCACTGCACAAACCACACGCTCGACCTTGATTGAGCCGTCTTTTTTGACCGTAACTTCGGCCACCTGGGCAACGAATGAATTGAAGGATTCATGCACCGCCACGCCACGGCCGCGACGCTCGCCGGCCGCAGCCTTGAGCGGCGTTCCCCAGTGGGCCTTCTCGGACGCCAGCTTGAGCACGCCGGCATGGCGCGGGTGTTCGCTCAGCAACTCAAGCCGCAGGGCCACCGGGTCTTTGCCCATCGCCACCGCGACTTGGTCGAGGAAAACCTCGGTCGAGTAAGCCGTGTGCGATGAACCGACCGAGCGCCACCAGAGCACCGGCACGCCGATGTCGGTCGGCGTATGCAAATCGACCGTCAGGTTGGGAATGGCGTAAGGCAGATTGGCCGCCCCTTCGACCGATACTTGATCGATGCCATCCTTGACCAGCATGGCTGTAAAGGGCGTGCCCGCAATGATCGACTGCCCGACCAGGCGGTGACGCCAGCCGACGAGCTTGCCGCTGCCATCGAGCGCCGCTTCCAGTGCATGGTGGAAGAGCGGCCGGTAATAGCCGCCGCGCATGTCGTCCTCACGCAGCCAGATCAGCTTGACCGGCGGTGTGACCGATGACCTGCCGTTGATCGCCTTGACGATGTGTGCTGCCTCCAGCACGTAGTCGGACTGACTCGATGCCCGGCGCCCGAAACTGCCGCCGGCGTAGAGCATGTTGATCTTGACCTGCTCGGGCTTGAGGCCGAAAAACTCGGCTAGCCGGCCCTGATCGACGGTCTGCGACTGCTCGCCATTCCACACTTCGCAGCCGTCTGCCTTGAGCTGGACGACGCAGTTCATCGGCTCCATGGCGGCATGGGCGAGGTAGGGAAAATCGAAGGAGGCGCTGACCACCCTGGCGGCACCGGCAAAGGCTTTCCCGGTATCGCCTGTCTGCCTGGCAATCAGGCCGGGCTTCCTGGCCATTTCCCTGTACCTGGCCAGAATCTCATCAGTGCCCAGCTTGAAGGCCTTGCTGTCGTCCCAGTTGACCGACAGTGCATCACGCCCTTTCTTGGCGCTCCAGGTGTCCTTGGCCAGCACGGCAACGCCCTGCGGAATCTGAACGACATCGACGACGCCTTTGACCGCCTTGGCCCGGCTCGCGTCGAAAGACTTCACCGTGGCGCCGAACTGCGGCGGATGGGCGACCACGGCAACCAGCATGCCCGGCAGGAAAACGTCCTGCGTGAATTGCGCCGTGCCGTTGGTCTTCGCCGCGCTGTCCGTGCGCCTGGCCTGCTTGCCGATCAGGCGGAAATCCCTGGGGTCTTTCAGTTTGACCTCGGTCGGTACGGTTTCCTTGGCGGCATCGAGCGCCAGTTCGCCAAAGCTGGCTTTGCGAGCGCTGCCGGCATGGCTGACGATGCCCTCGCATACCGCAATGTCGGCCACGCCGACATTCCAGCGTTTCGCTGCGGCGGTAACCAGCATGGCCCGACCGGTGGCGCCAGCCTGGCGCATCTGATCCCAGGAATTGGCCATCGCGGTGCTGCCGCCGGTGCCCTGCGTCGGGCCCCAGAGGGTATTGTTGTAACGCTTGGCATCGGCCGCGGCACCTTCGACGCGGACGTGCTTCCAGTCGGCATCCAGTTCTTCGGCCAGAATGGTGGCCAGGCCGGTGTAGGTACCCTGTCCCATTTCGAGGTGCTTGATATGACGGTGACACTGTTGTCGGCACCGATGCGCAAGAAGGCATTCGGCTCGAAAGTCGCCGCGTCTGCCGCGACAATCCCGGATTTTCCGGCGCCGGCGGCGGCCATCACCGGCAGGCAGAAGCCCAGGGTCAGGCCGGCGCTGCCTTGCAGGAAATGGCGGCGGCTGAGGTTTTCAATAATGATCTCGGACATGGCGATCTCCTCAGGCCAGAGCCCTGGCGGCTTCGTGGATGGCAGCGCGGACGCGCACGTAGGTCGCGCAGCGGCACAGGTTGCCCGACATGGCGTTGTCGATGTCGGCATCGCTTGGCTTGCGGTTCTGGCTGAGCAGTGCCAACGGCACTTGATCGGCCACCGGACTGGCAGTAGCCGCACTGGACGACATCGAGCTTGCGCCATGCGTCCTGGACGACCTTGCCGACGCGCTCGCTATCGACGGCCTCGATGGTCCTGATCTTGCGACCGACCATCGCCGAGACCGGTGTCACGCAGGAGCGCACCGGCGTTCCATCGACAAGCACGTTACAGGCGCCGCATAGGGCCTGGCCGCAGCCATATTTCGTTCCGGTCATGTGCAAGGTGTCGCGCAACGCCCAGAGCAGCGGCGTATCGGGCGCGACATCGAGTTGATGCACCTTGCCGTTAATCGTCAGTTTGATCATCTGCAAACTCCTTGCGAATAGGGAACAGCGAAAAACCGGATTGCCTTGGTTGAGCGGATAGTTTATGCGAGATACGGGCTGAACCGATAACCCGATCGTACAGATTTATGGTCTGATCTTCTCGAACAGGAAATGTCTGTCACCAATGGCACAAATCGTGACACATGCCGGCCCGAAATAGGCGATTATGGATATCATGGCATGCTTTGAGCGTTCGAGGATCAGCCGTGCAT
>JADJNC010000005.1 GCA_016709335.1 Candidatus Propionivibrio dominans
CGCCAATGTCCCCTTAATGGCCGACTGCCGACCGCCATCAAGGCCTCCAGTTTCGCTACCAGCGATCATGGAAGGGCTTGGTACGCAACACCAAGCTGACGCTGGTGAATGCTACTACTGAAGTGCGCGGAGCGCGATTGGCGCCGGTCTGGTGATGGCATAATTGTTTCCAACGTACAGCTCGTCAGGATTATTTGATAGGAGTTGTTTCCGCGCAGACTGATCACGGCACGACCCAGCCGACATTCCCAATGCAACTCGACATCTTCGAGCACAGCCGCGACGTGGTTTTGCGCAACGCGGCCATGGATGCCTTGCGAGAGCGCGACACGGGTGCGTGCGCGCAAGCGGTCGCGACGCTTGCCGCTGAATACAGCACCGATCCGCTGCTGCCGCCTTGGGTCTCCCTGTGCGAAGTTGCGTTCTCCGACTCCGAACCCGATTTCGCGCGAGGCCGCCATGGCGATCCTGCAGGAAACCAGAACACTATTGCGGCAGCGGCCCATAATGTGTTCGGCAGGCGGCGCAAGAGTGGCTTTCGCCGCTTTGGGCCGGTTGGCGGCGGCTATTGCCAAGTACCCGTTCGATTCCGGCAACGAGGTCACTGCACTCAGCGCCACTGCTACTCCATGCAGGGCGCTGGGCCCGATGCTGCTGGGCGCATCGAGCATCGACTCGTGGCGGCGGCAGCCAGCGCCGCTGGCGGATGATCGAAGCGCGATGCCGGCTCGGCGGATTCGATGCGATCTGGCCGCTGCTGGCCGAACTCGCGTGGATAGCGCCGCGCCGCGCACGGCACTCACGCCACGGCGAACTACCTGCGCTTGACCGGCTCGTGCGAGGTTTCGACGCCGGGTTTGAAGAGAGGGTAGCCCAGACGATTTCTCTCGGCTTCCCGCGTGGGCGCTCATCGCCGATGGCCGACTGGCGGAGGGCTGCGGCTGGCCCCAGGACAGCGCGCATACGCTACCGGAGAGCTGTGCCCGCGTCGTCCTTGGTCTGCTCGCGCTCGAACACCAGGGCGTCATGTAGAACTGGTCGAGAACCGCAGAAGACTTCGTGACGCACATCCCTCGCTGTTCGAGCGCTACATGCAAGACAGATAGGATACGTTATGGAATGGGAGGATCTCGGTAGAGCACTTTCGCACATGGCGACCCCTTTCAAAGACCGCCGCGGAGGAGGTCCGCGCACGCTGAGATAACCTGCCCCGCTCTTCGTGGTTGTGCGCTTGAACGAACTGCCGACCGTAAGGCTTAACCGAGCTTTTTCGCCAAGTCTTCGGCGCGAGGGGTGGTAGTAGCGCGCCAGCATTGCCGTGCCCTTATGGTTGCAGCTTTCATGAGTTCGTGCATCTGAAGTTTCTCTGCGAGGCGCGATGTAGCCTCATGACGTAAGTCGTGGGAAATGCAGGTTGGCGAGGGGATCCGGATCTTTTTCAGTTGTTCAATGTTTCGCAGCGTCTCTTTCCTCGGTGGTTTGGGATTCTCGGGTTTGGGGCCGCCGCGTGGCATGATCTTCCGAAGTTCGGCCTTGATTTCCCTTTTCGCTGAAGCCTGCAATTTGAGAGATTTTTCGGATGACGTCCCGCTCGTAATCTTTTCAGGCTCTTTTTATGGCGGAGTCCACGCTTGCTTGATCGAACTCGCCGACGTCTGAAAACAAGCCCACCCGTTTTGGGGCGGGTAATCCCGTTGAGGACTGCGATAGCTTTGGTGCTGAGGGTACATCGCGAAAAGTATCGGTTTTTTTTTGTTTCGCGGCCGTCGATGCCGCGAATACGTGCGACGCGTTTCTCCGTATCCACATCCCGCCAAACCAGAGACGTAATCTCCGACTGTCGTGCTCCGGTTTCAAGCGCAAATTCAATGACCGAGCGCAATGAAGAATGTCTATTGGCAAGTTGATTCCCCAGTCCATCGTGCAGGCCTTGAAGATTCCGGAAAGCAGGTTGATTTCATGGACCACGGACTGGGGTGACAGGATTTTCAGGCGGTCATCGCGGTAGGCGGCGATCATGCTGCTGGTGATGGCGGCCAGCGTGTGTTTGCCGAAATGTTCGACGACCTGACGCAGTCGATAGACATCGCGATCGCCACTGCGTTTGTTGGGCAAAACTTCTTCCTCGAATCGTTCAGCAACTTTGGCGAATGTTGTCTTCTCGGCCTCGTCGCGGCTGACGAATACTCCGCGAGCAATTTCGCTCTCGATCGTGGCTGCCCAGGCCTCGGCATCCTTCTTTTTCCTGAAGGTCTTCGATTGATCCGGTGCTCCCTTTCGCCGTACAATCGCCTGCCAGTAACCAGACGTGCGTTGCCGATTGTCGCCATCTTGTCGCGCTCCTTTTCCGCACCAACATCTCCGGTCAATTTGGAATGCACAAACACCTTGGTGTGACCGTTTGTGACCGAAATGTATTTTATAACCGTATCAGTGGCTAGAAACCCTTGTAAATAGGGGATGTAATGGTAGCGTATATTTCCGCCTTCTAAGCCGGGGGTAACAGGTTCGAGTCCTGTCGGGCGGGCCAGCAAGCAGCATGCTTCAGGAAACTGCGGACCAGTAAGCAATCCGAACCCAGGCACATACCGGCGCCAAAGCCCGAGCATCAACGAAGCTCCGGTGCATTTGGGAGGACCGGGGCGGCATACGGGGGACCGATGAAAGCAACGCGCTTCACCGGCATCGAAGATGCCAGGGCCCGTACGGGGCAGGAGATCGGCGTCAGTGACTGGATCCCGATCGAGCAGGAGCGCGTGGATGCCTTCGGGCAGATCACGGGCGATCAACAATGGATTCACGTCGATGTCGAGCGGGCGAAACGCGAATCACCCTTCGGCGGGCCGATTGTCCATGGCTACCTCACTTTGTCGCTACTGGCCAAGTTCGCGCTGGAATGCATTGACGTCGAGGGCGTCAAGCTTGCCGTCAACTATGGCTTTAACCGTGTGCGCTTTCCCTCGCCGGTGAAAGTCGGCAGCCGGGTACGTGGAAGGTTTGTCCTTGGCGCGGTGGATGACATTCCCGGCGGCGTCCAGGTGGTCTGGCAGACGGTAGTCGAGATCGAGGGCGGCGACAGGCCAGCGTGCGTGGCCGAGATGGTCACGCGCTGGTATGTATGATCATCCCGCGCCTCTTCTCAGTCTCGGCCGTGCAGGTCCATCCGCGAATCCGTGCAGGCGGTCTGGGTTCGCTCAGAGTGTTTGCGTGGCGGCAAGCCAGCTCGCTTGCAGATCTTCGCCGGCCACCGCCACTACCTCCGGGTCCAGCGCTCCGTTGGCGACAAAATAGCTCAGGGTGCGGGGAATCTCTTCCGCGGGCTGGGGCCCGCGGTAGGGGCGCGCCTGAGCCAGCGCCTGGAATACGTCCGCCACCGCGACGATGCGGGCTTCAAGACTGAGACGTTCGGCCTTGTGGCGGAAGGGATAGCCATGGCCGTTCAGGGTTTCATGATGGAAGGCAGCCCATTCGGCAATGGTTTTCATGCCGGGGATATGGCGCAGGATCTGATAGGTCTCGAAGCTGTGTCGCTCCATTACCGAGAACTCCTCGAAGGTAAGGGGAGCGGGCTTGTCGACAATTTCGTCCGGCACGCACAGCTTGCCCACGTCATGCATCAGGCCGGCGATTTCCAGTTGAACCAGGACATCGCCGTTCAATCCCATGCGCTCTCCCAGATGTCGGGAAAGCTGTGCCACGCCCAGTGAATGTGACGCGGTGAAGTGGCTTTTGGCATCGACAATGCTTGACACCAGGCGGGCCACATGGCGGAACTGGGGGAATTCGATGGTGACTCGCCAGTTGGTAAGCGACAATTCAGACAGGTAAAACTGCACGTGGCGCGGCACCAGCGCAATCCAGAAGGCCGCGTTGTCGGCGGCGGCGAGAAAGGCGCGGACCACCTCGGGCGCGAGCAGGTGGGCGGCCATGGATTCGATTTCGTCGCAGATCGCTTCCCGGTGAAGCAGCGGGTTTGCCATGCCCTCCCGGAGCAGCACCGAGTCCACGCGGTCCGCCATCAATATCAGGTTGCTGTCGAGGGCGTCGGCCTCGCTCAGGTCCGAGGGCAGTTCCGCCCATGGCGTGTGGTGATGGAGGACGGCTTTGGCCAGCAGCGAAAGGTGGGCGAAGGGTTGCAGCAACTCGTGCCCGCGTTCGCAGTGGGCATGCCTGTCGTCCCATTCCGTCTCATGCACCAGTCGCCGGTGCACAGCGGTCGATGAAACGCCTATGTCATGGAGCAGGCCGGCGATAACCAGATTGTCCAGTCGCGCTTCCGGCAGGCCCAGCAGAAGCGCGGTTTCGCGCGCGATCATCGCAACTCGCTTGCCGTGCTGGAAATCGTTCACCCCGACCAGGTCGAGAGCATCCGACAGGGCGAACACGGCACTCTTCAGGTCGATTTGCAAAGTCATCGATCATCTGCTCCGGGACGGGTCAAGCAGCATAACATTGCCTTGTTCCCGAAAAAGGCACCGAAGCGGTAGGGATCAGCGGCGGGTTGCGGGCGGCGGCTTTTCGTCATCGGTGAAGTATCGAATATTCCGCACCTGCTGTCACGAAGGGTGGTCAAATTGACGGGTTCGCGATGGAATGCGCTGGAAACTCCGACCTGCTGTCGAAGCAGGCGGGCGAAATCTTGGGAGAGATGAATTTTATGAACGGTCCAGCACAGGTCTGCGTCGCCCGGCATGGCGAAACCGACTGGAACATTGCGGGGATTCTGCAGGGCTGGATCGACGTCGCGATCAACGACGAGGGTCGCCGCCAGGCCCATGAAATGGCTGCCGGATTCGCCGCTGCAGGCTTCTCGGCCGTCTATTCGAGCCCTCTGAGGCGTGCGCTGGAGACCGCGGAGATCATCTGCCGCGCGCTGCGGCTTGCTCCTCCGGTTTGTCATGATGGATTCAAGGAAAGGAATTTCGGGGCCGTCCAGGGTGTTCCAAAGGCTCAACTGGCCGAGTCGAACCCCGCGCTCCTCCAGCAAATCCTGCAAAGGAACCCCGCCTGTTGCTTCGAACAGGGCGAGTCCATGGATCACTTCGCGAGCAGGGTGCTGGACGCGGTCATGAGCATTGCCGAGGAACATTGCGGCGAGCGGGTTCTGGTGATCACCCATGGCTGGGTCATGGACGTGATTACCCGGCAGATCGGCAAGCTCCCGCGCAGCGCGGTCCTGAACATGAAACGCAAGAACGGCGAATGCCTGTGGCTTGAGGTGACACGGGAGTCGATTCACCCTGCCTGATCTCAGCGAAGCCGTGCCGGAGTAGCGAGGGCGGATGCTCCGACGGCGAAATTGGCATTACAATATTTCCGCGGTCCATGGATCATGCACAAGTCAGGCGGCGCCCACTGGACTGATTCCGCTCAAGCTGGCGCTGCATCACAGGCTGTGAACGCCATCATGATTTTGGCTCCATGCCGGTGCGGCTGGCGGTACGGCTTGATCCGATTGACACACTACGGCATGAACGAGTTGCGCTGCCTTGCTCGGCGAAAACACCGGCCGGGTTCGGCCGCAGCAGCATTCCTGGCCGATCCCGCAGGAAGCGATGCGTCAGGGCGATCGCCGTGAGAAACAATGTTTGAGAAGCCAGGCTTCATCGGTAATGCGCTAAGGCGATCCAAAGTTGGCCAAAACCAATTTGCGTGGCCCATGGAGCCGCAGCGCGACCCCTATCTGCACCTCAATATTCGTCGCAGTACCCTGATTGCATTTCTTGCATCGCTTCTGGTGCATTTGTTGGTGTTGTTTGCAGTACCGCGGCAGCGCCTGGAAACGGGGGAGCCCATTGCAAGACCCGGCGATTCGCTGCTGGTGAACTTGCGGCCACGCGTGCAGCCACCGGCTCCGCAAGTTTCATCCACCGCCATTCCGGAGTCTCGGCCGGCGCCGGTGGTTCGTCGGCAACCGGCATCGGCGGATCCGGTCATTGCCCTGAACACGCCGCGCACGAAAGACCCGGCCAGGCCAGTCAGCCCGGTGGCACCCCTCGTTCCATCACCCCCTGCAGCGGAGGCACCCTCAGACTTGCAGAGCTATGTCAATGCCGCAAGGGAACGTCGCCGAGCCGCCACCGGCGTTTCCGGCAGGGAGAGCACGGAAGCATTCCACGAACGCGAGCCATCGGAAGACGAAATCAGAATGGCCCTGGTCAAGCGCAACCTGACGGTGGGCACCAACGGGATATTTCAGATCCTCAGCATCGAATCGCGCACTGCGGCCTTCTCCTTCCGCGGCTGGACGACCGATTCGAGCAACTTCCGGCGCGAATACATTCAAGTCGAAATAGGCACGAACAGCAGTATCGAGATTGCCATAGTTCGCAAGATGATCGAACTGATTCGTCGCTACTTCAAAGGCAATTTCAATTGGGAATCGCAGCGTCTTGATCGCGTCGTCGTCTTGTCGGCGCGCCCGGAAGACAACGAAGGCCTTGAAGCATTCCTGATGAAGGAGTTCTTCGAAACGCGATCACCGGCCACGCGGGTTCGCTGATGCGGGCCTTTTTGTCTTCGCGTAGCGAAGCGCGTACAAGTGGTTTCGTGCGCGTCCTGGCCACAACAGTACTCAGGCCTCGCGCAGGCAATCGACGATCTTCATCCGGGCAGCCCGCCAGGCCGGGATGAAGCCACCGACGAAGCCCATGAAGAGAGCGAAAGCCAGCGTCTGGACGGCGATCCGGGCAGTGAATTTGAACTGGAAAGCGAGCTCGCTGAAGGTCTGGAAGTTGGTCGTTGAGATGTCCACGCTCTGCATCGAAGCTGCGGCCGCCAGACCGATCACACCCCCAACCAGGGACAGCAGCAGGGATTCGGCGAGGAAGGCGATCAGCACCGCCGTCCGGCGGAAGCCGAGTGCACGCAGCGTGCCGATCTCGCCGATGCGCTGGGCAACGGCGGCGAACATCGTGATCATCGCGCCGACGATGGCGCCGATCGAGAAGATCAGCGACAGGAACAGGCCGAGATAGCGGATGAAGGTGGCCAGCGCCTCGCTCTGCTCGGCGTAGAACTGGATTTCCGGCTTGGCGTCGATCTGCAGCCGCGGATCGGCGTCGATCGCCGCCAGCAGGGCAGGCAGCGCGCCCTGGTCGGCGAGGCGAAAGACAATGGTCGAGTAGGCACTGCGGCGAAAGGCCGCCATCATCTGTTCGGCATCGCCCCAGATCTCCGAATCGAAGCCGGTCCTGCCGGAATCGAAAACGCCGACGACGATCCAGTCGCGTTGCGCGAAACGCAGCGTCTCGCCGAGTCCGGTGCCGATGAATCCGTTGGCGATCGAGCGGCCGGTGACGATCTCCGAGGTTCCCGGGCGGAACATCCGGCCTTCGATCAGCCGGACCTGCGGCCGCAGCGCCAGCGCCAGCGGTGAGGTGCCACGCAGGGTGACGTTGCTCGGCTTGCCATTGCTGCGCTTGGGCAGGTTGTTGAGCACCACCGGCTCCTTCGATACCAGCCGCTGGCCGTTGCCGTCGGTGGCGATGCCGGGCAGGCTTTCGATGATTGCCGCCTGGCTGCGCGAAACGCCGCTGTTGATTTCGGCCCCGGCGCCCTTGCGCAGTACCAGCATGTTGTCGGCCTGGCCGGTGGCGACCAGCGTCGCGCGGATGCCTTCGCTCATCATCAGCACAGTGGCGAAGACGAAGACCACCAGCGCCATGCCACCGGCGGTGAGCAGCGTCGTCACCCGCCGCACCCAGAGGTTGCGCGCGATGTAGGAGAGCGGAATGGCTTTCATCCGACGTGGCGCAGACCATTGACGATGTCGATGCGCGACATCTTCCAGGCCGGCCAGGCGGCGGCAATGGCGCCAACTGTGACACTGGCCGCCAGTTGCAGCAGCATCGTGGTATCCGACACCACGAACACCGGAAACAGGGTGCCGACTGCCTTGGCGAAGGCCGCCGCCAGCGGCAGCGTCAGCAGCATGCCAAGGATGCCGCCGCCGAGCGCGATGACCAGGCTTTCGCCGAACAGCAGCTTGACCACGAAGGCGGGCGGAAATCCCAGCGCCTTGAGCGTCGCGTACTCGGCGAGGCGTTCGCGCGCGGTCATCATCATGGTGTTGGCCATCACCGCCATGATGATGACGATGATCACGTAGCTCACTGCATTGACGGCGACGAGGATGGCTTCGCTCATCGAGACGAAGCCGAGCTGAAAGGCCTTTTCGGTCTCGGTCAGGGTTTCCGCCAGCGAGTTCTTGAACTGCGCGTCGATGCGCTGGGAAATCAGCGGCGCGTTGTTCGGTTCGTCGATGCCGACGATATAGACACCGACATGATCGGCATTCTGGCCGCCGCGCGCGCGCAGATTTTCCGACAGCAGCTTCCAGTGGAACAGCATCTGCGCCTCGTCGGTCCGGGCGTCGACGCCATCCCAGATGCCGCGCAGGGTGAAGGTCCAGGTGCCGGGGAAGATGGTGCCGCGAAGCGGAATCTGGTCGCCGACCTTCCAGCCGTACTGGTTGGCCAGCTTGCGCCCGACGACGGCGCCCTGGCGGTCGAGCAGAAAGGCCTTCTTCTCGGCCTCGGGCAGGATGTATTCGGGATACAGCGCGAGGTAGCTCGCCGGCTCGACGGCGAACTGCGGAAAGAAGTTGCGTTCGGTGATATAGACGCCGCCGAACCAGTTCGACCAACTCACGCCGGTGACGCCCTCGACTCGACGCACGCGATCGGCGTAATTGAGCGGCAGCACGAAGGTCAGCGAGATCGCGTTGCGGGTGACCAGGCGCGTGCTCGAAGTGCCTTCGGCGCCAGCGTACCAGGCGTCGATGATGGTCCGCAGGAGGCCGAAAGCGCAGACCGCGACGATCATCCCAACCATCGTCAGCAGCGTCCGCAGCCGATGACGAAAAGCGTTCTTGAGCAGCAGCTTGAGGACGAACATGGCCTGCGCTCAGACCGCGCCGGGTGCCGGGTCGGGCACCAGCACGCCCTTTTCGAGATGGACCATGCGTTCGGCGCGCCCAGCCGCCTTCGGGTCGTGCGTGACCATGACGATGGTTTTGCCGAGCTGGCGATGCAGATCGTCGAGCAGGTCGAGCACTTCGCCGCCGGTAACGCGGTCGAGGTCGCCGGTCGGCTCGTCGGCAACGATCAGCGTCGGATCGGTGACCAGTGCGCGGGCAATGGCAACGCGCTGCTGCTGGCCGCCGGAAAGCTCGTTCGGGTAATGGTCCACCCGATCGGTGAGCCGGACCATGTCGAGCGCTGCCGCGACATGCGCCTTGCGTTCGCGGCGCGAGAGCGTGGTGAGCAGCAGCGGCAGTTCGACGTTCTCGAAGGCGGTCAATACCGGCATCAGGTTATAGAACTGGAAAATGAAACCGACGTGGGCGGCGCGCCAGTCGGCGAGAGCTCCCTCGCTGAGTGTGGCGATATCGACGCCGCCAACGATGATGCTGCCGCCGCTCGGCTTGTCGATGCCGGCGACGAGATTCAACAGCGTGCTCTTGCCCGAGCCGCTCGGCCCCATCAGGGCGACGAATTCGGCGCGGCGGACGTCAAGGTCGAGGCCTTGCAGCACGGGGATGAACTGCTCGCCGCGCACATAGGCTTTACTCAGGTTGCGGATCCGGATCAGCGTTTGTCCGGCCCCGCCATCCCCGGCGACACTCACTTGGCCGTCACCGTGACCCGCGTTCCCGCCTGAACCTTGTCCGACGGCGACAGCACCAGGCGTTCGCCCGACTGGAGGGCGCCGGCAATCTCGACGTTGTCGCCGATCTTGCGGCCGGGAACCACGTCGACGGCCTCGACCGTGTCATCCTTGAGCCGCAACACCAGCTTGCGGCCGTCGCGCTCGACGATCGCCCGCGGATTCACCGCCAACACTGCCTTCTGGTCGGCGTCGGTCGCAGCCTGCGAGAGGATCGTCACCTTCGCGCTCATTTCCGGCAGGATGCGCGGGTCGAGCTTGTCAAAGCGGATCTTGGTCATCACGGTCGCCTTGGCGCGGTCGACCGTCGGCACGATGCCGACCACCGCGCCGCGAAAACGCGTGTCGGGCAGCGCGTCGAGCGTGATCTCCACCGGTTTGCCGATGGCGGCCTTGGCCAGGTTGCTCTCCGAGACATCGGCCTCGACTTCCAGCGTACTCATGTCGGCCATCGTCACCACGGCTCCCTGAGTGCCGGCGGCGCTGGAAAACGGCGTGATGATGTCGCCGACATTGGCATTCTTTACCAGCACAACGCCGTCGAAGGGCGCGCGGATCTCCGTGTAGTCGGCATTGACCCGCTGCACGCCGACCTGCGCCGCCGATTGGGCGACCGCCGCCTGCGCGGTGGCAATCGCCGCCTGCGCCGAACCGACCGCCGCCTGCGCGACATCGGCCCGCGTTCGCACTGTATCGAGCGCCTGCGGCGAAACGAAGCCGCGGGCAACCAGCGCCTCGTTGCGCCGCAATTCCGCGGCGGCGTTGGCCTGTTCGATCCGCGCCTGGTGCAGGCTCGCCTCGGCCTGGTGGACCGCCGCTTCGGACTGGCGCTGCCCGGCCTGGGCGGCGACGATGGCGGCGCGCACGTCGCTGGCATCGAGTCGGGCGATCAGGTCGCCGGCCTTGACCACGCTGCCCTCGCGGACACGCAGTTCGAGCAGTCGCCCGGTGGCCTTGGAGGCGACCGCCGCGCGCCGCTGGGCGACAACGTAGCCGGACGCCGTCAGTTCTGCATACTGCTGCGAGGGAAAGGTCATCAGCACCGAAGTGACCTGAACCTCGGCCTTGCGCGGGATCAGGGCAAACACCCCGAGTGCTGCAATGCCAAGGGCAAGTACCAGCCACCGGCCCCAGCGACGCTTTCCTTTCGGTGACGCGGCGCTGCGGTCAATCTTTAGCCGACTCAGCGGCGTGGTGGCCGGAGTCTGTGAGGCATCGTTCATGGTTCGGAGAGAACTGGAAAAGTGGCCGGCGCAGTATATCGCCCGTTACGCAGACCGCTTTCGGCCAGAATGGTTTCGTATCAGTCGGTGCCGGATTGCCCCAATCGCCGAAAAACGGACAAGGACAAACTGGCGGCCGGTTGGCAGGATCGTCGATCTCCGGGCGGTGCACCCGGTGCCCGGCGTCGCCCTGCTGCACCGGCTACCACGCGATCGACTGTCCCCGCTGGTCGAGGAACTCTCCCGAAGATTCCGGCGGCAGCGTGTCGGTCACCGTCAGGAGCCGCCTTGCCGCCACCGTCTCGATGCTCGCCTCTGCGCCGAGGTCCGGCGGGACTGCGCTCGAGCGGGAGCAGCCGAGTACAGTGGCGAAACCTGAGGCGGCATGGAGTTGCGTCGCGAGGGCGTTACCGATCCCGCCGCTGACTCCGAAAACGATGGTGACGCCGCCCGGAGGGAACGACGCAGTGCGGGATGTCGATCCGCCGCTCAGATTTTCTTCACCCAGGCGACGCACCAGCCCCTGGGATTGACCAGCTTTCCGTCCAGAGCGCCACAGCCCCCCCAGGGATCGGCAGGCCTACCCTGATAAAACCGGCAGTTGGCGCAATTCTGCCCGGCGGCGTAGGCCGTGAAATTCTTGCCGTGGGCCTCGCTGGCCTCGTGTTTGTACCCCAGCGAAACCGCGACCGGTTCGTATTCCTCAAGTCGTGTCGCCTTGGCCGATGCGACGCGGGCCAGGGTCAACGTCAGCGCGGCGGCGGGAAGTGCATGGAGAAAGTCGCGTCGAGTGGTCATGATTGCTCCTTTCGGTTGGGGAGCGATTCCGGGGCATGAACTGATGCATTCCCGAATCCTCGGGGCTGGCAGGGTCATTCGAAAGATCCGGCAGCGTCGTTGCCGAGGAACAAAAAAACTCCGCAGGCATTGCCGGGCGCCAGCCCGGCAATGCCTGCGGCAATCCGCCGGTTATTTCATTCGCATGTCGTTGCGGACGGATGTCACGCCACGCACGCCGCGTGTCAATTCAACAGCCTTGCTGGCCGCAGCCTGCGAACTGACAAAACCGCTCAGTTGGACCACGCCCTTGAAGGTCTCGACGTTAATCTCGGCCGATTTCAGAGTGGGTTCGTTGAAAATTGCCGCCTTCACCTTGGTGGTGATGACGGTGTCGTCAACGTACTCGCCGGTCCCTTCCTGCTTTGTGGTGGAGGCACAACCCACGACGGACACCAGCGTGACAGCCAGAAAAAGCGCGGAAAGATAATTCATAAGTTGCTTCATGGTGAGATCTCCAAATATGGGAAAAAGATGACTTCTTGACCTGGTTCCGGCTCATGACGGTTGCGCAAGCTTCCGGCCCGCGAAGCGAGTCAGGCGGCCAGCAAACGGCATGGTTGTCGAAACCTCGGATCAAGGATAGCAACGCCCGGCGGTGCGGTCGGTACGCTAGCGCACATAGCGCGGACGGCATCGGCCAATCTTGGCCGCAGAAGGGACAGACCGTTCAACCGTATACCGGTCGAGGGGAATGCTCTGTGCGCCAACGCACAGCGCGTTGTGCGTGGATGTCGATAATAGAATCAGCGCCTGACCGCCGTCGGCAAGAGGCCAGCGGCCTTTGCTTTTCAGTCGCTCTGGCGTGCTTAACGAGTTTGCAGCTTGCTCGGCATGCTTTCGTGCGCGATGGATTTTTGGATCAAATCGTGGGCCAGCCAATGAACCAGCCAAAGCGTCATGGAGGAAATTTTTGTCGCGCCTTGTTGAATGTACGACTCCCGGTCGAGGCCTGTAGCCCAGGCGTTCGTCGCGGAGCACGCGGATAGCACGCAATGACTTCAGGTATCGAAACGTCTGCAAGTGTGCGGCAACAGGTTTCGGTTGCAGGCCCGGCCCCGTCACGCCTGTCTCGCATCGGCCGACCGGTGCTGATTGTTGCTGTGTTCGCGATGCTGGCGGGCGGCGGGTACTACGGCTGGCGAACATGGTTTGCGGCAACGGATCCGGCCGAGAGCATGCTCACGGCGGCGGCCTCGCGGGGCAATCTGGAGGACACGGTAACGGCAACCGGTACGCTGCAGCCCAAGGAGTTCGTGGACGTCGGCACACAGGTCTCCGGACAACTGAAGAAGCTGCACGTCGAAATTGGGGATGTCGTCAAAAAGGGACAACTGCTGGCCGAGATCGATCCGTCGGTCTACCAGGCGAAGGTTGATGGCGATCGCGCGCAGTTGCTCAACCTGCAGGCGCAGCTTGCCGACAAGCAGGCACAGCTCGTGCTGGCAGATCTGCAACTTGCTCGGCAGCAGAACCTGACGCGCGACGATGCGACAACGGCCGATGCGCTGCAAAGCGCCGATGCAGTACGAAAATCGGCGCTGGCCCAGGTCAACGCGGTAAAGGCCCAGATCCAGCAGACCGGCTCCACCCTGCGTGGTGACGAGGCGAATCTTGGCTACACCAAGATCTATGCGCCGATTGCGGGAACCGTCGTGTCACAGGCTGCCAGGCAGGGCCAGACGCTGAACGCCAACCAGCAGGCGCCTATCGTGATGCGCATCGCGGACTTGTCAACGATGACGGTGCAGGCTCAGGTTTCGGAGGCCGACGTACCCAAGCTGCATGTCGGCATGGACGTCTACTTCACCACGCTGGGTGGGGACAGCCGGCGCTTCCACGGCAAGCTGCGGCAGATCCCGCCGACGCCGACCGTGGTTAACAACGTCGTTCTCTACGACGCTTTGTTCGACGTGGCGAACCCCGACCAGGCGCTGATGACGCAGATGACCGCCCAGGTGTTTTTCGTCGCGTCGAGCGCCACGGACGCGGTGCTGGTGCCGCTTCCCGCGCTGCATCCGGCGGCGACGCCGGAAGGCCGCAAGCGCGGTGGCCGCAGCGCCACCGGCAGTGACCCGCGCAATCAGTTTGCCAGTGGACGCGCTCTGGTCAGTGTCGTCGGTGCCGATGGCAAGGTCGTGGAGCGGGAAGTGAAGGTCGGTGTGATGAACCGCGTTTCGGCGCAGATCGTCGAGGGCCTCAGTCCCGGCGAACAGGTCGTGGTAGGAACCAGGGCAACCGCTCCGGTTGCGCGTGCGCAGACCGGCAGTTCGCTCACGCCGAACGCGGCGCCATCGGGCGGTCGTCCGTGAAATCAGACCTGACGGACGAGGTCCCGGCGCGCTCCCCGGCGGCGGCCTCGCCGATCGATCCGGCGATCGATCCGCTGATCGAGCTGGCGAACGTGACCAAGACCTACCGCAGCGGCGAGCTCGATGTCGAAGTGCTGCATGGCGTCAGCCTGAAGATCTACGCCGGCGAGTTTCTCGCGATCATGGGCGCGTCGGGGTCCGGCAAGACCACGCTGATGAACATACTGGGCTGCCTCGACCGGCCGACCTCCGGCACTTACCGATTCATGGGAGAGGACGTCTCGGCCTTCGAGCGCGACGAACTGGCGCGGCTCCGGCGTGAAGCCTTCGGGTTCGTTTTCCAGAGCTACAACCTCATCGGCACCGTGTCCGCGCTCGAGAACGTCGAGGTGCCCGCCGTCTATTCGGGAATGCCGCCCGCCGAGCGCGATGCGCGTGCAAAGCAACTGCTGGGCTCGCTCGGACTCGGCGAGCGGCTCGCGCACCGGCCCAGCCAGCTTTCCGGAGGACAGCAGCAACGTGTCTCTATCGCCCGTGCGCTGATGAACGGCGGACGCATCGTGCTGGCGGACGAACCCACCGGCGCGCTCGACAGCAAAAGCGGTGTCGAAGTGATGGCGCTGTTGCGCGACCTGTCGAGCCAGGGACACACGGTCATCCTGATCACGCACGCCCAGGACATTGCCGCGCAGGCCAAGAGAATCATCGAAATCAGAGATGGCGGCATCGTCAGCGATTCCGGCCCGCCGTTGTCAGACGGCCCGGCGGTTGCGGAGATCAGGCAGCCGGCGACTGAAGGCGGTGCTTCGCTGATCGGTGGCGCGATGGAAGCGGCGAAGACTGGGGTGCGGGCACTGCGCGCAAATCTTTTTCGCACCGTACTGACCCTGCTTGGCATTGTCATCGGCGTTGCCTCGGTGATCGCGATGCTCGCCATCGGCGACGGCGCCAAGCAGACGGTGCTCGATCGCATCAGCGCCATGGGCACCAATCTGCTGCTGATTCGTCCGGGGCAGCCGAACCGCAGGGGCGTGGGCGGGACCGTCGCGTCGCTGGTGCCGGAGGACGCCGACATGATCGCGGCGCTGCCCAATGTGCTCGCCGCGGTGCCCGAACTGGGCGGCAGCGTCACCGCCCGTTTCGGCAATTCCGATTACCAGACCCAGGCCACTGGAACCTCGGCGACATTTCCCGTGGCGCGCAACTGGCCACTGAGCAAAGGGATATTCTTTTCAACGGCGGACCAGAAGAGCTATGCCGCCGTAGTCGTGCTCGGCCAGACCGTGGCCGACACGCTGTTTCCGAAGGAAGTGGATCCCGTCGGCCAATACATCGTGCTCAACAGCGTGATGTTCCAGGTCATCGGCGTGATGGCGGTGCGTGGCGCCTCGCCGCAGGGCCAGGACCAGGACGACGTGGTGATGGTGCCGCTGACCACCGGCGGCTTGCGCCTGTTCGGCCAGCGCTTCCTGCGCAACGTCACCGTGGCCGTGGACGACGTTGAGCTCATCGACGAAACGCAGGCCGCGGTGACGGCGCTGCTGCAGTCGCGGCACCGAGCCGCGGACTTCCAGATCCGCAATATGGCGTCGGTGCTCGAAACAGCCACCGACACGCAAAACACGCTGACGGTTCTGCTCGGATCGGTTGCGGCGATATCGCTGCTGGTCGGCGGCATCGGGGTGATGAACATCATGCTGGTGAGCGTCACCGAACGCACGCGCGAAATAGGCATCCGCATGGCCACCGGCGCGCGCATGAGGAACATCCTGCAGCAGTTCCTCACCGAAGCGCTGGTGGTGTCCCTGCTCGGCGGCGCGATCGGCGTGGGGGTGGGGCTCGCGGCGGCCGCGATGGTCGGCGCCTTCGGCACGCCGGTCAAATACTCGTTCGGTCCTGTACTGCTTGCCTTCGGCTGCGCCATGGCCACCGGGCTCGTGTTCGGCTACATGCCGGCGCGCAAGGCCGCGCGGGTCGACCCGATCGTGGCGCTGGCGACGTGATGCAAGGACTCGCCAGGCTGGTGGTTCCAATCCTTATGCTGCTGTTTGGCGGATGTGCCGTCACCGGCAATCCGCCGGCACCTGCGCCCGAGATGCCACGGGCCTTTGCCGAGTCGGCTGGCTCCGACGCCGCTGTGCCGGCCGCGGACTGGTGGGGCGCCTTCGGTTCGCCCGAGCTTTCCTCGCTGATTGCCGCTGCCGAGGCCGCCAATCCCGATCTGGCCATTGCAGCGGAGCGCGTGCGTCAGGCCGAAGCTCAGGTCCGGATTGCGGACGCGACACTTTTTCCGGTCCTGGACCTCCGCGCCGGCACGTCGCGCTTCAAGACACGCGTGGATGGCGGTAAATGGGAGACCAGGGATGCGAGCAGTGTCACGCTCGGCGCGAGCTACGAGATCGATCTATGGGGACGAAACGCCTCCGGTGCGCGTTCCGCCGAGGCAGACCTCCGCGCCAGTCGCTTCGACGAGGAGACCGTCAGGCTGACGCTGGTCGCGGGCGTTGCCGAGGCCTATTTCCAGGTCTTGTCGCTGCGCGGCCGCCTGGCGGTTGCACGTGAAAACCTGGACATCGCCCAGCGCGTGCTCAAGGTTGTGGAATCGCGCGTCCGCAACGGCGCTGCTTCGTCGCTCGACCTCGCGCGACAGCAGGGAGGGGTTCTTACGATACAGGCCGCTCTTCTGCCGCTTGAACTGCAGGAACGCCAGACGCTGTTCGCGCTTGCAATCCTGCTCGGACGAGCGCCGGAAGGGTTCGACGCTGCGGCCTCGGCTGTCACCGGTCTGAGCGTGCCACGCGTTGCCCCTGGACTGCCTTCGCTGTTGCTCGTACGACGCCCCGATCTTGCCAGCGCCGAGGCGCAACTTGCCGCCGCGAATGCCAATGTTGCCGCGGCACGCGCAGCGTTGCTGCCGGGCATCTCGCTCACCGGTTCGGCAGGACTCGCGAGCGATGTACTGATCAATTTCCTCAGCGCGCCCGCCGCGGCATTGGCGATCGGCGCTTCGCTGTTGCAGCCGATTTTCGATGGCGGCCGTCTGCGGGGACAGGTGGATGTGGCTACGTCGCGCGAGCGTGAATTGGTGGAAACCTACCGCAAGGCAGTCCTTGCCGCGCTGGCGGATGTGGAAAGCGCACTGGCCGCAGGGGCGCGCACGGCAGCACAGGAACTGCTTCAGGAACAGGTCGTGGAACAGGCGCGCGTGGCGCTGAGGCTCGCGGGAATTCGCTACCGTGAGGGTGCGGACGACCTGTTGACGATCCTTGACGCGCAGCGCACGCTGTTTCAGGCGCAAGATCAACTCGCGCAGATTCGGCTGGCGCGCTTACAGGCGTCGGTTGGTCTGTTCAAGGCGCTTGGCGGGTCATCGGAAATGCCGGAAGGACGAAATCCATCCGCTTCCGGCAGGTAGGCGCGAGGCCCTGGCTCAGTAGCGGCGAGGATCGTTCGGGCGGTGGTCCTCGCGATTGCGAACGCCATCGCCATCGCGGTCGCGATCAGCTTGATTGGGAATCCCATCGCGATCACGGTCGCGATCTCCACGATACGCCCGAGTATCCGCGCTGGGAACCTCGTAGGCAACGCAGCCGGACAACATAACGCCGGCAGCGGCCAGCAAAACGGCAATCTTCTTCATTTCTTCTCCTGAACAGAACGACTCAATGCGATATGCATGGAGCCAGGGTCAGTCCGCTCCATTGTGCGCACACCATGCGTTGCTTTGCTTCCCGCGAAACGCCGGGAAGTCAGGAGTTCCGCAGCCTGGCGGCAGACCGGCGCCAGGCGGATGTCTGGTGATATCAGTACTCGCAACCCATGGGCGGGGCATCGCCGCGCACGACTTCCGACTCACGAAAGGTGCTCCGGCGGGCTTTCGCGGTGGAGGTCTTCAAAGCGCTTAATCTGCTGCTCGGCTTCGTCGGTCGTGACGCCGTAAGCCTCCTGTATCTTGCCGGCCAGCTCGATGCGCTGGCCGGCAATCGCGTCGAGCTGATCGTCGCTAAGCTTGCCCCATTGTGCTTTTACCTTGCCCTTGAACTGCTTCCAGTTGCCTTCGGCGAAATTCCAGTTCATGTCATGTTCCTTGGTTGTCTTGCTGTTGCAGATGCCGGCAGCGGACTTGCCGGGACAGCGCGGTGATGCTTGCTGCTGGACAGTGGCTGATGCGTGTGCCAAAGCCGGGTTCGGGCGCGTTGAATCCGCAAGCCGGAAACGCTGCAACGATGGGTCAATATGGCGCGCCAGCGTGCCGGGGTCTGTGCGGACCCGCACATAGTCCAAACATTCGGCTTGCGTGCGCCATCGCACAGACGACCAGGACAGCGCGGGCTAGGGTGGTCGATCTTTGAAAGGAATCGTCATGCGCGCTCAAGCTTTCATTCGGGGTTTCGCCTTCCTGGCGGGTCTCGCCATGCTGGCTTTCAGCGGCTGGGCGAGCGCCGATCCTCCGTCACGCGTCGGGCGTCTGGGTTACATGACCAGCGCTGTCAGCTTTTCGCCGGCTGGCGAGAGCGACTGGGTAGAGGCAACGATCAATCGTCCCCTGACCACGGGCGATCGCCTTTGGACGGATACGCGTGGTCGGGCTGAAATCCAGCTCGGGGGCGCCATGGTTCGCCTGCACGCAGATACCGGCGTGTCGGTTCTGAACCTCGACGACCGGATCGCCCAACTGCAATTGACGCAGGGCACGTTGAACGTTCGCGTGCGCCGCCTGGCCCCTGGGCAGGTGTTCGAGGTCGATACGCCGAATCTCGCCTTTACCCTGCGGGAGCCCGGCGAATACCGGATCGAGGTGGATCCGGACGGCAATGCGACGACGATCATCGTGCGCAAGGGCAAGGGCGAGGCCTACGGTGACGGCGCAGCGTATGCGCTGGATTCGCGGCAAGCGCATCGCTTCACGGGCACAGGCTTGCGTGAGTACGAGTATGTCGATACGCCGCGCCTCGACGAATTCGACCGCTGGTCGACTGGCCGCGACCGTGCTTATGACAACTCCGGCTCTGCCCGCTATGTATCGCCCGACGTGGTCGGTTACGAGGATCTCGATGCGCACGGCACCTGGCGCGAGGACCCCGGCTATGGCAACGTGTGGACGCCGAACCGGGTCGCCGCCGGCTGGGCGCCTTACCGCGATGGGCATTGGACGTGGATAGACCCCTGGGGCTGGACATGGGTGGATGACGCGCCCTGGGGCTTTGCCGTGTCCCACTACGGTCGTTGGGCGAATGTCCGCGGAACCTGGGGATGGGTACCGGGCCCGGTGCGCACCCGGGCCTACTATGCCCCGGCACTGGTGGCCTTCGTCGGCGGCGACAACTTTCAGCTTTCGATTTCCAGCGGCAGCGTCGGTGGTGTCGCGTGGTTTCCGCTCGCGCCGCGCGAGGTTTATCGGCCCTCGTATGCGGTCAGCCGCGGGTATTACGAGAAGCTCAACCGCAGCAACACGGTGATCAACAACACCGTCATCAACAACACTTACAACAACACGAACATAACGAACGTCGTATATGCCAACCGGCAAGTGCCGGGAGCCGTCATCGCCGTGCCAAAGGCAGCATTTGTGCAGTCGCAGCCGGTGTCCAGGGCAAGGGTTCCGCTATCGCGGGCGACCATTGCCAGTGTGCCGGTAGCCGCCATCGCGCCGGTCGCGCCCACTGGCAGAAGCATGCACGGGGCGGGCGCGGCAGGCGGCAAGCAGCCGCCTGCGCGCGTCTTCGAGCGGCCTGTCATGGGCCGCGAACCGCCCGCCGCACACGTCGGCTTCGCGGCGCAACAGCCGCAACTGGCCGCGAAGCCGGGACACCCGCTCGACGACGCCGCACGCAAGGAATTGAAGCCGGCTGCCGTGGTGCCGGTCCCCGTCGTCAAGGTAGTGGCGCAGAAACAGGAAGCTGCGCCGATCATCCGTCCGCCCCCGATGGCACCCGATCCCAGGCCGGGCGCTGCGCGCGGAAAACCCGATGAGCGCAAGGTTCAGCCGATGCCGGTGATTGCCGGCCCACCCGGAGCAGCCATGCAAGGCGCTGCGCCGTCGGCCGCGAAGTCCCATGCGCCGGCAGCACCGTTGCCTGAAGAACGCAGAAAGTCCGAGCAAGGCGCCAGGGAAGGACAGCGCGGACAAGCCGCCGCGCCGCCGGGACCGCCGCCGGTCAAGAGCCCCGCTCCAGTGGCTCACCAACGAGTCGTCGCACCGTCGGCGCCCGTTGCGCAACCACCAGAGCAACGCGCAAAGCCCGAGCAACGTGGCCACGACCAGCCTGGCAAGGGCGACCAGCGCGGACCACCCGCCGCCGCGTCGCAGGCGCCTCATCAGGGGCAAGCTGCGGTGCAGTCGAAGGCAGTTCCGTTGCCTCCAGTCGCCGCGTCCGCCCCGGTAGCGGCGCAACCGCCTGTTGCCGCGCCGAAGACATTGCCGCCTGACCTCCACACTCCGAGAGGGGCGGAGCCGCCTGAACAAAAGTTCAGGCCCAGTGCGGACAAACAGAAGGACAGGAAAGACGAGCAAGATGACAGCAATCCGCAAAAGCGCGGAGACGAAAGCCGCAGTCGAAAGGATTAGTGCGTCGCCGGGGGGGAGGCCAACACGACCGTCGATTCCGGTTTGCGCGGCGACGCGAAACCGAGGTGTCGCGACCGTTATGACATTGTAGATTTAATGCGTGCCTGTACCAAGCTGGAATAGGCATCGGCTAACATTTCACGGCTCTGGATTGGGTCGTTCGCAGACTAGCGACAGGCTGCACCGAACCTTCGCCAGTTCAATCGAGCCGGCCTGACTGTAGGGCGATTCCTACAGATTGCGTCTCACCCGCTTACCGAAAGTCACGCTCCCCGCTGATATCGCCCGGAATTCGATCGGAGCAGTATCAAAATCGACGTGTGCTGCGGGCCGCTGCGCTGGCCGGCAGCACACTGAACGATGATCGCAGTGCTGCCGGAGACAGGTCGACTCCTACGCCATGAACCAGTTGGGAAACTTGGTCTTGCTGTTGTTTGCTGGCTTGCTGGCTGGCTGCAGCAACCTCCCCGCCCGGGGACGCCGCCCGGGTTTCGCGGGCCCCGCGGGCTACTACGACAGGCAGGATGCCGAACAGTTCGCCGCGGAACTGCGCCGGGAGGGCTACGACACGCTTGTGGGCGGCGTGTCCGCCTACTCCACCCTGGGCTACTTCGAGGACCCGGTACTGAGCAGCTTCTTGCGGCTGGGCACACCGGAAGTGGCGCGCACGGTGTTTCATGAACTGGCGCACCAGCTCATATTCGTGCAGGGCGATTCCTTGTTCAACGAGTCCTTTGCCACGGCGGTGGAAAACGAAGGCATGCGACGCTGGCTGGCGATTCGCGCCACGCCTGAGCAGCGCGCCGCCTTCGAGGGGCAGTTGGAGCGCAAGGCGGCCTTCGCCGGCCTGATGCGCGATTACCGCAAGAAATTTCACGCACTCTATGGCACCGCAGGCCCGAGCGATGATCAGCGTCGGGCCAAAGTTGCATTGCTCGACGCGCTGCGCCGCGACTACGGCGAACTGAAGACAGCATGGGGCGGCCACGCCGGCTATGACAAGTTCTTTGGCGAGGATCTGAACAACGCCAAACTCGTCTCGCTCTCGCTCTACAGTGAACTGGTGCCCGCCTTCGAGGCGCTGCTTCTGCTGGAGGATCGCGACCTGCCGCGCTTCTACTGGCGCGTTGCCACCCTCGCTGCGCTTGACAAGGAAGCCCGGCGCAGCGCGCTGGGCACGCTTCTTCCTGTGCGCGGCAATGTCCTGCAGGCCGGTCAGGGCAAGCCGGCGGGTGATGCCATGGCCATGAAATCCCTGGCGGCTTTCGGCACCATCATGGCAGCGGTCTGGGCGATGGGCGCACATGCGGCCGACTATCCCACCGAAAGCCGGTTCCGCCAGGCGCTGGCCGGGGTCGAAAGACTGGTTCGTGCGGAAGGCATGAGATTGGAAGTGCTCAATGCCCAAGACGAAGGCCTGACGCGTCCACTGCTTGCGGCGGGCTTCAACATCGATAGCAGCACCTGCATCGTGTTCTTCAATACGCGGCCGGAAGACGGCCTCACGCAGTTCTTCGCCAGCATCAGCGAGCGCGATCTGCCGCCACTGCTGCGCGCGATGTCCGTGCACGAGGTGACGCATTGTGTCGAGCAGCGCGAAGCCTATGTCCGCAGGCGTTTCGACAAGGTTCTGCCGGATACCTACCAGCGAGACGACATGACCATCGAAGGCTATGTGTCGGTGGTGAAAAGCGGTGCGGTAGAAACCTGGGGAGAGGCGCTGGCAGACATCAGTTCCCTGCTTTACCTGAAGAAGGCCGTGCCCGGCCAGTGGCAGGACCTGGCGCGCCGCATCAGCACCATGCGCCACGAGCTGGCCGGCAAGTGGCCGGCACATGACACCTCGGCATGGCTCGACCGCCTGATCGACGCGAATCCGGATATCGGCGAGGGAGTCAATCTGTTCGACGCAGCTTTTCACTACCGCAGGAAATTTCGGCCGAAGTAAGCGCCGCAGGCGGGAAACGGCCAGAACATCCGCCTCGGGCTCGATTGGCGAGGTGGAACGATCAGCGTGGGCTACCGGTCGTACTTGCAGGCCACGGTGACCGCGCCGCTGCAACGAGCCGCATCGGTTCAATTCCTGCATCATCCGTTTGCGCCGCAGGCTTGCCGCAGTGTCGCTCATGGCACGTCGTCGAACTTTTCCGGCGGTTTTCTTGATTGCTGCGCGCGTCCCAGCGTGCTTTCGATCATTCGCGTCATTTTGTCTAGCGCGCCGTCAAGTGCCTGGCCCAGGTTTGCCGCCATATCGGTCACTGCCATGGGCTGTCGGCCTTCGAGGCGCGCCTCCAGCAGGCAGCGTTTGTCGTTTTGCCCGCTCTTGTCGGCGTTTTCGTCGCTCAGGTGTATTTCTACGCGGGTGATCTGTTCGCTGAAGCGACTCAGGGCGCTGCGCACTGTTTCACGAAACTGTCCAATCGTTGCTTCATGGACTTCGAAATTGTGGTCGATGTTGATCTGGATCTGCATGCTGTTCTCCTGTGGTGATCGTGTCCTGCGCCGCAGTGCGCACAGCCTGCCGGGCCTCTGCCATCTGATCGAGCGGCACCTGGTGGAAAAAACTGCGCGAGCGCGAGCGGGCTGACATTACGACTTGAGGCTGGTACACACCTTCAACAGCAGTGCACGAACTTCCCTGGCAATCTCGGTCACTTCCGCTTTATCGACCAGCTTCAGTACCGCCTCGGGGTCCATGAATGCCACCGTTATGGTTCCGTCGGCTTCTTCGCGCACCACCACGTTACACGGCAGCAACAAGCCGATATCCGGGTCAGCCTCGATCGTGCGGTGGGCGAGCGGCGGGTTGCATGCGCCAAGGATGCGATACGGCCGATGCTCGATGTTGAGCTTGGCTTTCAGCGTCGCCTTGACATCGATGTCGCTAAGCACGCCGAAGCCTTCCTTTTTAAGGGCCTCAGTGACTTTCGCGACGGCGGCATCGAACGGCATCTTTAGATGGGTGTTGAATCCGTACATGACTTGAGTCCTTTCAAGTATTGCGCCACTATGCTTTTACAGGTCGACTTGTGCAGCGTCGGTGCGCTGGCGCGCACAGTGCGCAGCGGTCCGCTGACGAAAGACGGGCGCTGGCGGCACGGGCGATAACGACCCAGAAACGATCTTCTGCTCCGCAAAGTGCCGGTCTTCCCTGCGCCGGTTACTGATCCGGCATCAGACATTCTGTGGCCCCGCAGCCGGGCCGTGTGTGCGGCAGCGAACGGACGCAGGCGCCCGTCCAGGCCTAACGTATGCTGATGAGCTGTCCTCCTGTCAAAGCCCCACTCCGGACCTACGGCACCGACGCCCACTACACGGATCGGCGCGTCAGCGGGAAATGAGGAACGAGTGCCCGAGAGCGCCCCCAAGCGGAACGAACGCGCCGACCTGGCTATCCAAGCTTTCGTCCACACAACCCAAGGAACCACCATGAACCTGCGCGCCTTCTCCCTGTCCCTGATCCTGGCTTTCGTCTTGTTAGCAGCGTTCGCGACCCTGAACTGGGCGGCAATGGCAGCACCCAGCACCTTGAGCCTCGGGTTGATCGATGTCAGCGCGCCGCTCGGCATGGTCATGCTGGTGTTCACGGCGGTCATCAGCGGCCTGTTCATCGTCTACATCGTGCTGCTGCAGGCCGGCGTCATCGTCGAAGCGCGGCGGTTGACGAAGGAGCTCAAGGCACAGCGCGAACTTGCGGATACCGCAGAGGCCTCTCGCTTTACAGCGCTGCAGACCATGCTGGAAGGCCAACTGAGCAAGATTGAAGCGCAGGGTGCCGCAACCAACCGCGAGTTCGGAGCCCGGATTGAACAATCGGAACGGGGCATGCAGGACAAGTTGGCCGAAGCGACGGGTACACTGTCGGCCTATCTTGGCGAAATCGAGGACAAGCTCGATCGCGTGTTGGTCCCGGGGCACGCATTGGACACGGCGCCCCACGCAGCGCGCTGACCGGTTGCCGGGGAGCGCGCCATCGCAACGCCGTCACGGTCGCGCGAACCCACGCAACCCCTTCATCGCGAGCGCACTAACCCCTCATTGCGAGCGCCGGACCCAGCGTCGTCGCAGCAGCTTTCGCCCTTCGCTGAACCACAGCACCCCACTGGCCATCGCCACACACACGCACCACTGGCCTGCCGAAAGTGGCACGGTGCCAAAGGCGAGGTTGAGGAAGGGCAGGTGCACGACGGCCACCTGCAGCAGAGCCGACAAGGCCACTGCGACCCACAGCCAGCGGTTCGAGAACGCCGCCCGGAACGCTGATGCGGATGCCGAGCGCGCGTTGAAGCAGTTGAACAACTGTGTCAGCACCAGCACCGTGAAGGCGGCGGTGCGCGCCAGTTCCAGGCTGTGCGGGCCGGCGCCCAGCCAGGCTTCCACCGGCTCGATCAGCCCGCCGGGCAGGAACAGGTCCAGCGTCAGCAGGGTCAGCGCCGCCATCACGACGCCGGCCTCAAACACACCCAGCCCCATGCGGGCATCGATGATGCGCCGGCTGCGCGGGCGCGGCTTGCGTGCCATGACGTCTTCCGCGATCGGGTCCACGCCCATGGCCAGCGCAGGCCCGGTGTCGGTGATCAGGTTGACCCACAGGATTTGCGTGGCCAGCAGCGGCAGCACCACCGCGCCACCGGATCCGGTGGCCGTGGCCTTCAGGCCGATGACACCCGCGCCCACCACGCCGACGAACACCGTCAACACCTCGCCCAGGTTCGACGACAGCAGGTAACGCAGGAACTTGCGGATGTTGTCGAGCACGCCACGCCCTTCGCGCACCGCCAGCACGATGGTGGCGAAGTGATCGTCGGCCAGGATCATGCGGGCCGCCTCCTTGCTCACCTCGGTGCCCGCCACGCCCATCGCCACGCCGATGTCGGCGGCCTTCAGCGCCGGGGCGTCGTTGACGCCGTCGCCCGTCATCGCCACCACGTTGCCGCCTTGCTGCAGCGCGCGCACGATAAGCAGCTTGTGCCGGGGCGCCACGCGGGCGAACACCGAAGTCTGCCGCGCGGCGGCGGCGAAGGCAGCGTCGTCGAGCTTGTCGAGCTCGATCCCCGTGAGCGCCGACGTGCCAGCCTCGACGATGCCGAGATCGGCCGCAATGCGCGCCGCCGTGCGCGGGTGGTCGCCGGTGATCATGATCACGCGGATGCCGGCCTCTCGGGCTTGGGCATGGCCACGGCCGCTTCTGCGCGCGGCGGATCGATGATGCCGACAGTGCCGAGGTACTCCAGATCCTGTTCGAGCGCAGCCGCCTCCACGGCATCGGTCGGGATCTGCGCGTCGGTGCCAGCGTGCGGCGCGCCACGGCCAGTGTGCGCAGCGCATCACCCGTCATCGCCGCCACGTCGGCCAGCACCTGCGCATGGAGGGTCGCATCGAGCACCACCGTGGCCTCGCCGCGGCGGACGTGGGTGCAATGCGCCAGCAGCACATCGGGTGCGCCCTTGGCAAAGAGCACATGTGCCTCGCCGTCGTCATGGTCCACCACGAGCACCGACATCATTTTGCGCTGCGAGGTAAAGGGGATTTCGCCGATGCGCTCGAAGCGTTCCTTCGTCTCAGGCGCGGCCTCGCTTTTCTCCGGTTCGCCCAGCTTGCGTTCGGCCACCAGGAACGCGGCTTCCGTCGGGTCGCCCTGGATCGTCCATGCACCGGTGTCATCCTGCTGTAGCTGGGCATTGCCGGCCAGGGCTGCCGCCGCGCAGCACGGCCTGCAGCCCAGGTGCAGCGGGCCTTCGGCCAGTTCGGCACCGGCTGTCTCGCGCCCTCGGGGGCGTAAACCACGCGCCGGTGATGTCGCTGCGCCCCGAGACTGTCATCACCCGCTGCACGGTCATCCGCCGCGCGTCAGCGTGCCGGTTTTGTCCGATGCAATGACGGATGCGGACCCGAGCGTCTCTACCGAGGCCAGCTTGACGATGGCGTGGTGGGCCATGCGGCGCACCCCACCGCCAGCACCACCGACAGGATCGCCGGCAGGCCTCGGGCACGGCGGCTACGGCAAGCGACACGCCAGCAGCAGAACCGTGACGACATCGGCGGGCCTTGGATGTCCGAGATGAGCAGGATCACAGCCACTACCAGGCCGGCGATCACCAGAGCCGCGATGCCCAGCACCTTGCCCAGGTGCACAATCTCGACCTGCAGCGGCGTCGGTGCGTCGGGCGTCGTGTCCAGCAGCTTGGCAATGCCGCCCATCTCGGTTTGCATGCCGGTGGCGGTGACGATGGCGTGCCTGCTGCCCTGCGCCACCGCCGTGCCTTTGAATACCATGTTCAACCGATCACCCAGTGCCGCAACTGCCCGCAGCGGCGCCGCATTCTTCAGCACCGCTTCGCTGTTTCAGCGCGGCGGCCTGTGCCAGGCGCGCATCGGCCCCTACGGCGTCGCCCTCGGCGAGCACCAGCACGTCGCCCCTGACGAGTTCGGCGCTGGCCACGCGTGCCACAGCACCGTCGCGCAGCACGGCCGACGTGGCGGTGGTCATCTTCGCCAGCGCCGCCACCGCCTGCGCCGCCTTGGCCTCCTGCAGCCAGCCCAGCACCGCATTCAGCACCACCACGCCGGCTATCACGATGGCATCCAGCGGCCAGCCGGCCACACCGGGCCTGCCCCGGCCTTCGAACCACCAGGCGGCCAAGGCCACTGCTGCTGCGGCACCGAGCAGGTACACCAGCGGGTCCTGCAACTGCGCCAGCACCCGACGCCAGGCGGGCACGGGAGGCACCGCGCGCAACTCGTTGGGGCCATCGGCACTCAAGCGGTTGGCAGCCTCTTCGGTACCGAGGCCACGTTCCAGGTCGCTGCCCAGCGCCAGGGCCAGATCGGCGATGTCGATCAGCGACGGGTCGTCCGCGGGCGCGCTACGCCGTGCTGCGACAGGTTCTACCTGGCGCACTATGTGACCGGACACGCCGCGGCCTGCGTACGGTGGGCGGTACTGCCCCGGCAACGGTACCGTCCGGTATCGTGCCCGCTCGGACAGGGATTTGTCATGTCCAGAGTTGAAATGGTCTTTTCCGGACGGGTTGCAACGCTGGTCCTGTCGGGCCTGATGCTGCCTAAGGCGATGATGGGTGCTCATGCCTGAGCTGAACTGGCATGACGATCAGCGACGGATTGTCGGCATGTTCGATCACAATCGCCCGCACCCAGCCTTTGCTGCGATGTTCCTCCATCATCTGCGGCAACTCGGCCTCGAGCCGGTCGGTGAGTTCCAGCACCGCAGCCATCTCGTCGTTCATCTCGCCGCGCGCCAGGGCCTCCAGCAGGCCCAGCGGCGGCAGCGCCATCTGGTTCTCTTGAGGAAATGCGGATGCATCAGGCGCGCCATTGGTCTTGGCTGCCTGACCGACTTCGCCACCGGCCCCGGTGGCCCGGCGCAGCCGCTCGTGCAGGGTCTCGTGTTCGCTTTTCAACGGTTGTGGGATGATGAACTTCATGGGAATCCTCCCAGTGGGTCTGTCAATGCGGGATTGTCGAGCAAGTCGTGTTTCAGGCCGTAACGGATCAGATCCGCGACGCTGGACATTTCCATTTTCTGTAGAACGCGCGCCTTGTAGGTGCTCACCGTCTTTGCGCTCAGATTGAGCTGCGCAATTTCGCTGATCCCGCGGCCGGCGGTCAGCTTGCGGAGAATCATGTATTCTCGATCCGACAGCGCGGCATGCAGTGGCTGGTCGTCGCGCTGGATCAGGCTGAAGGCGAGGTCGGATGCAAGGTCGGGAATAATGAAGCGGCCGCCTGCCGCGACTTCGCGGATTGCATTCAACAACTGTCTCGGATGCACTGTCCTTGCACAAATACCCGGCGGCGCCGCGCGAATGCTGCGGACCGCATATTCGCTTTCCTTGTGCATGCTGAGAACCAGGATCGGCAGTCGCGGCTTCTCCGCCTTGATCTGCTTGATGAGTTCGACGCCGCTTCTGCCAGGCATCGACATATCGAGCAAAAGCAGATCCCAGTCGCCGCCGCGCACTTGATCGATGGTTTGAAAGCCGTCACTGGCCTCGCCGGCGACGACCATGTCGCCCGCAGTGGCGAGGATCTGCTTCAGCCCATCGCGCATCAGCGTATGGTCATCGGCGATGAGGATGCGAATCATGGGTTGGCCGCGCGGCTTTGGGAATGCTTACCTCGATGTGCGTACCTCGCCCGTTTGCGCTGTCAATGGCAATTCGCCCGCCCAGCATATCCACCGCTCCCGCATGCCCAGCATGCCAAAGGTCTTTTCTTCACCGGCCAACTCGGCGGACATGCCGCAGCCGTCGTCGGCAATCGTCAGCAACAGGTCGTCGCCGCGATCCTGCAAGGCAACCATGGCATGGGATGCCCGAGCGTGTCGCGCGATGTTCGTCAGGGATTCCTGGACGATGCGGAAGATCGAGGTCGACAACAGCTTGTCCAGTCCGTAATCCTCGCTGTCCAGCAACAGATCGCAGGGAACACCGAACTGCCGGGTGAAGTTCTTCGCATGGCTTGAGATGGCGGCTTCAAAGCCCAGATCGTCGAGCATTCCGGGGCGCAACTCCTCGCAAATCAGACGCGTTGCATCCACCGTACTGTTGATCACCTGGTCGATGGCGTGCAGCCGTGCCGCAATGGCTGGATCCGTCGTGGCGAGGCAAGTCGCCAGTGCGTTGAATTCCATGCGCAAGGCCGTCAGGTTCTGGCCCAGTTCATCGTGCAGCTCACGGGCAAAATGCGCCCTGTCGTCCTCGCGCGCCCGCTGCAGAAAAATCGTAAGCTGGTGCAGATGCGCCTTGCTCTCGGTCAGGTCTCGTTCCGCGTGCTTGCGCTTGGTGATGTCCCTGATATTGCACTGGATTACCCGGATGCCTTCACAGTCGTAGGTATTGCTGACGAATTCAACCGCGATCAGCGCTCCTGCCTTTGTTCGCAGCGGAAGATCTTCATAGCTGACGTAACCCGTCGATTGCAGCCTGGCGAACATTTCCTTGCTCTGCGCAATATCTGCAAACGGACCCACTTCCCAAATCTTCTTGCCCAAAAACTCGGCATGCGAATACCCAAGCATGTCAATCAGGTAGGGATTGACATCTTCGATCTGGGCAGTATCGGCGTTGAGCAGCAGGATCCCGTCCTGCGCGGTTTCAAACAGGCGTCGATAGCGGCTTTCCGATACCCGCAAGGCTCTGAGCGCATCGAGCGGCGGAAACAGCGTCGATTTGTGGCGGCGGATTTTGCATGGGGGATACCTTTCAGGCACGCATCAACCTGACCATTACAGCGCGAAGCGCCGCAAGAATTCGACGCGTGCCAGTGGCGGATCCTTGTGGGATTTCGATGCAACGCCTTCTCGCGAACCGGTTGGATACGCAGAAGGAAACGCTGCACCTGCCGCTCAGGCGAGGCGCAGCGGCCTTCAAGCATTACTTGTTGACTTCGTGACCGATGACGCCGCCGACAACTGCACCGGCGGCCGTTCCGACACCGCTACCGCCTGTAAGAACAGCACCGCCGACGGCGCCGACTCCAGCGCCGATGGCGGTGTTCTTATCTTGCGTGGACATGCCCGAACACGCAACCAAACCGAGCATCATGGCTGCCGCAACTGCGTTGAACGCGAATCTTTGTATCGTCTTCATGGGATTACCTCTTTTGTGAAAGTTCAGGTCTCGGCACGTGATGTCAGATCGAGTGCCACGCCTCCCGGGGGCTGCGCCTCGCCGTCTGTTCGCTGACGAACACAAGGGGCATTCACTAATAAACTCTTCATCCATGTTCGCTCGGCAACATGGCGCCGGGAAAATATCGACTGTTGAATGTCGCGCGGGTCTTTCCGTCAGCGCCGGCGACAGGGGTAGTGAAAGGCAAAACGCACCCTTCCCACCTACATGGGCGGCGGGGGCCGGCCTGGATGAAGGATCGGGGGGGCCTACGAGGGGGCGGGGGCTTCGCGAAGAGATGCCGCCACTGGGCACGACGCCGGGCGTTCGGCGTGATTTCGGGCCACTGGGAAGAGCGCGACTTCGCGGTGATGGCCAGCCCGAATCCATCGATGATCTACGATTACTCGGGTTTCCCGGAGCACACCTATCGCATCAAGTACGCCGCGCCGGGATCGCCGCAAACTGCTGAGCGGGTGCGCGTGCTGATCGAAGGCGCCGGCTTTCCCACGCACCTGGACGAACAGCGCGGATTCGACCATGGCACCTTCGCTCCGCTGGCAGTGATCTACCCCAACGCCGATGTTCCCGTACTGCAACTTTCCCTGAAGCGCGGTTACGATCCCGGTGACCACATCGCGGTCGGGCGCGCCCTGGCGCCATTGCGGGATGAAGGCGTGTTGATCGTCGGCAGCGGTCTGAGCTATCACAACCTGCGCGAATTCGGACCAGGGGCGAAGGCGGCGTCGACAGCATTCGATCAATGGCTACAGGCGACCTTGGTGACAGCCAGTCCGGCTGATCGCATCACCAGGTTGATTGAATGGGAAGCGGCACCCGCGGCAAGAAAGGCGCATCCGCAGGAGGATCATCTGTTGCCGCTCTGACGAACACAGGCGGCAGGGCGCGCGCGCGGTTCGATTCCGGCGGCGTTGCTGTGCGAGCTCATGTTCGCGGGCGCGGAGCCTGCGATCCCGGATTCGTTGTTGCGGTCGGCGCTGCGCGGCGGCTTTGGTTTCATCCGCGCGCCAGGCCGTCGATGACCTGTATGGTCTTGTCGCAGCGTGCCGCCAGCGCGGGGTTGTGGGTCACGAACAGCACCGTCGTGCCCTGCTCCTGATTGAAGCGGCGCAGCAACGCGAACACCTCGTCGGCGCTCTTGGTGTCGAGATTGCCGGTCGGCTCGTCGGCCAGCACCAGCGCCGGGTTCATGGCCAGCGCACGCGCCACCGCGACGCGCTGCTGCTGGCCGCCGCTGAGGTTGCCGGCCAGGTTGTTCTGCCAGGCGGTCAGTCCGACGTCTTCGATCAAGCCGGCGGCACGCTGGCGCATCGCCTTGTTGGCAAATCCGGCAGCGCCGAGCATCGGCATCATCACGTTCTCGAGCGCGCTGAACGCGGTGATCAAATGGTGGTACTGGAACACGAAGCCGATGTTGTGGCCGCGCAGCCGCGTCAGTGCGTGGTCGTCGAGGGTGGTGGTCTCCTCGCCGAACACGGTCAAGGTGCCGGCGGTGGGCCGGTCGAGCAGCCCGACGATGTTCAGCAGCGTGCTCTTGCCCGAACCGGACGGTCCCATCACCGCGCAGAATTCGCCCTTTTGCAACGAGAGGTCGATGCCATGCAGCACTTCGGTCTCGATCGGCGTGCCGACGTTGAAGGCCTTGCGCACGCCGCGCAGTTGCACTACCACGTCGTTGGCGAGCGGCGGCACGGTCACGGCGCCCGGCGCGAGCGCGACATCAGCCACGGATCGCCACCACCGGGTCGAGGCGCGCCGCGCGCAGGGCGGGCGCGAACGCTGCCGCGAGGCCGGTGAGTGTCGCCAGCACCAACGCCGCGATGAACAGCGCCGGATCGAAGACCAGGGGAACAGCGGCGTGCCATCGGCGTTGCGTGCAAAGCGCTGCCACAGCAGCAGCGCCAGGAGCCGATGGCGCTGCCGGCCACGGACCCACCGAGGCCCAGCAAGCCGCCCTGCAGCAGGAACACGCGCAGGATCTGGCCTTGCGAAATGCCCATGGCGCGCAGGATGCCGATCTCGCGCGATTTCTGGACCACCACCACGACCAGCACGCTGGCGATGCCGAAGGCGACCGAGAGGCCGACGAAGAAGCGGATCGCGGTGTTGGATGCCGTCTGCGCGCTGACGGCGGCGAAGAACTGCGCGCTGGTCTTGATCCAACTGTCGGCCTCGACGCCGGTCGCCGCGGCAATGCGCTGCGCGACCACTTCCGCGCCATAGACGTCGCGCACCGTCACCTCCAGGCTGGTCACGCCACCGGGCAGGCCGAGCAGGCTTTGCGCCGTATGCAGGGCGACGAAGGTGCTGCGCTGGTTGGCGCCCTTGTTGCCAAGGTCGAAGATGCCGACGACCGTCAAGGTGATGATCGCCCCGTTGGCAGTCGTCACGCGCAACTTGTCGCCGACGTCGACGCCCAGATCGTCGGCCAGTTCGGTGCCGATCAGCATGTCGGTGGCCGTCAGCCGCCCATTGCCCCGCACGATCTTGGCATTGATGTCGACAATCCGGTAGTACTGGTCCGGCTCGATCCCGGCGACGGAAATGGCGCGGCTGGCGCTACCGCGCACCACCAGCGCCGACCCGCCGGCGACGGGCGACACCACCGTTACCTCGGGCATCGCGCGGATCTGCTCGGCCACCGCCTGCCACTGGTCGATCGACTTCAGGCGCTGCAACGGCGGCTGCATGATCGCGCCCCTCGACTTCTCCTCGCCGCGTCCGCGCCGCGGCGCAGCGCTCGGGCCACCTCCTTCGGCGGCAACAGCTGGATATGCGCCTGGAGCCGAGAGCACGCGCCGGATGAAATTCGCCTGCAGCCCGGAGAGCAGTGCCGACATGAACACGATCACGCCGACGCCGATCGCCACGCCGGCGACGATGAAAAGGGTTTGCAGCCGCCCCTCGCGCAGAAAGCGGATCGCGACGATCCACTCGAAAAGGTATCCAGGGCTTGAACATCGCAGGGATACCCTTCCGTCTAGGAGCCGGCGCCGTCGCGCGGACCCGCGTCCCCGCCATGACGGCGGCCGAAGCAGGAATCACTTGGTCGCCCTCGCGCAGTCCCTCGAGCAGCTCGACGAAGCCCCGCTACGCAGGCCCAGGCGGATCGGTCGGCGCACCGCCGCGCCTTCTTCCACGATCAACACCCAGGGCGTCGCACCATCGGCGTCGTGCACGGCGCTGCCTGGCAGCAACAGCGCGGCGGGGCGCCGCGCCACCTCGATGTCTACCGATACCGTCATGTCCTGCCTGAGTCCCGCCGGCGCCGACGGCACATCGAACTTGACCTGCACCGCGCCGGTCTGCACGTTCACGCCGGGGTTCACGTACACCAGATCCGCCGAAAACCGCTGCTGCGGATACGCGTCGGCGGAGGCCAGGGCCTTCTGGCCCAGCGCCAGCAGGTGCAGGTTCTTCTCGTCGATCGCCACCACCAGTTGCGTGCGACCGGCCGGTGACAGGGTCATCAGCACCTTGCCCGGCTGCACCACGTCGCCGACTTCGACATTGCGGCCGATCAGCGTTCCCGCCGCCGGTGCGCTGATCGTGGCGTAGCGCGAGCGGGCGCGAGCGACGTTGGTACTGGCCCTGGCCTCTGCCACGGCGGCTTCGGCAAGCGCCGAGTCGCTGCCGGCGGGGCGGGCGGTTTCGAGCTGCTTCTGCGTCGACCGCACCTGGGCATCGGCCAAATTGACCGTGTTGCGGAATTGCTCCAGCGCCGCCTCGCTGATGAAGCCTTTCTGGAACAAGTCCTGGTTGCGCCGCTGCGTCGACTTCGCGTTGTCGAGGTTGGCCTGCGCCTGGCGCAAGGCCTGCTCGGCCACGGGGGCCTGGACTTCGCGCACCTGGCGCTGGCGCGCCTGCGCCTGCACCACGCTTACCTCGGACTGGCGCTGCAGGGCGCGCAACTCGGCCGACTCGAGCTCGACCAGCAGGTCGCCGAGCTTCACGCTCTGGCCTTCCTGCACCGGCACTCGCACCACGGTGCCGGTTATTTGCGCGCCGACATCGACCCGGTGCGGCGTCTCGACATGACCGCTGGCCACCACCGACTGCACGAAGTCGCGCCGCACTACCGTTTCGACGGCGACCAGGGGGCCGCGCCACCAGCGCACCGCCAGCACCGACAGCGCCACTACGGCAAGCAGCGTGACGAGGGACTTCCAGGGGTGCCGGCGAATCAAGGAGAGATCAGTCATTTCCATCCGGAGTCGCGATCAATCTCGGTGTCAGGAGTGTTGGCCATCCGAAACCTGTTTTTCCGGTAGTGCGCAGATCGATTGCTTGACTTGGTTTTCACGCTGGCGAGGCGATGACCATCAGGCGCCAAAGCCGAGATCTTCGCGATAGGACGGGCCATCCATGTGGAAGGCCACCGGCCCCGTGGCGCGCGCGTGCAGGAACTGGTCCACAAAGGGATTGGCAGAGGCCAGCAGTTCTTCCGGCGTGCCTTCAGCCGCCACGACGCCCTGGTAGAGCAGGAAGGCATGGTCGACCACCTTCAAGGATTCCGACACGTCATAGGTAACGATGATCGAGGTCCCGCCGAGGGCGACTGTCAGCCGCTGGATCAGGTGGGCGATGACATTCAGCGAGATCGGATCGAGACCGGCAAACGGCTCGTCGTACATCGTCAGCATCGGATCGATGGCGATTGCCCTGGCCAGGGCAACGCGACGTGCCATGCCTCCCGACAGATCGTTCGGCATCAGGCAGGCGGTGCCGCGCAAGCCCACCGATTGCAGCTTCATCAGGACCAGGTCGCGGATCAACAGTTCGGGCAGGTCGGTCAGCTCGCGCAATGGGAACGCGACGTTGTCGAAGACTGAAAGGTCGCTGAACAAGCCTCCCGCCTGGAACATCATGCCCATGTGTCGCCGCATCCTGTAGAGGCCGCGCTGGTCCAGTTCATGGATGACCTGTCCGTTCACCCGAACACAGCCTTGATCGGGCCGCAATTGCCCGCCGATCAGCCGCAACAGCGTACTCTTGCCCGAGCCGCTGGCACCGAGGATGGCTACCACCTTGCCGCGGGGTATGCGCAGGGTGATGCCCTCGAAGATCTTCTGGTCGCCATAGGAAAAGTGCAGGTCGTCGATCTCGATCATAGGTTCGGATAGTTGGCTCATGCCTTGCTTGTGTCTCCGTTCATTCCCAGGCAGATACCGAAACCGCCGACCTGTCGCGCGAGCGTGCCGAACAGCGCGCCGATGCATGCAACGAGTTGGGCATTTCCGGAGGCCTCAAAGCGCTCCCGCCGGCTGACGAAGGTTGCCGACGCCATCCTTGATCTCGACGCCGATCCCCGTGGCATTGACGGAGGGCTCCCACTTCAGTTCTGCGATAACGTCCTGTTGCACTTGTGAATCGGTCTTCATGATCACTTCTCCGTTCGGTCATGGAAGCATCAGCATGCGCGCCGCGTCCTGGACGATCTGTGCGTTGGCGTACTGATGAAACTCCAACGGCCTTCCTATAAACCCTCACAGGACGGAACCGGCAACAGTGTCATGGGCAGCAGCGCCGAGCCGTTCGCCACGCGGAAACTCAACGAAACGAAACGAAAGGATGAAGATCATGAAGAAGGGTTTGTTCATTGCAGCGCTCGGCATTGGCGCCGCACTTAACTCCATTGGCTACTTCCTCATTGGCTTGCATGCCGCGGCTGCACTGTTTCACCACTACCTTTTGCGGGACAACACGCTCAGGCGCAGGCTTCCGCACGGATAGCGCTTCACGGCGCTTCTCGCACAAGACCTTGCTTCCGCTTCAAGCTGGCCTGGCTTCTCGACGTCACAGGGCAGGATGAGCGGACTGGCGCTGCCGCCGCTTCGGCCATGCGCCGGGTGTTGCAGGAGGGGCTACGCCACGACATTTGCAGGAGTAGGCTATCAGGAAATCGTGCTGACACTCGCCACAGTAAGCGCGAGCGAAGCCGTGAGCGATCAAGCAAAAGTTGCTTATGGCGGGTTGTTCACAACGTCCTTCGGCTGCAGGCGGATGAGTTCGCTAAACCCGAAATGCTGTTGCCGGAAGCAGCAAACGGGCATGTTCGCCTGCCAAGGTCTGGAAGCCAAAATGCGTGTAGAACGCCTTGGCGGCGGCATCCTTTGCATCCACGACGATTCCTGCCACCGCCAGCACTGCGCTGGCGTGCGCAACCTTCTTGCAGGCATCAACCAGAAGCATCGATCCCAGGCCTTTGCCTTGAAACTCGCTTGCCACTCCCAATCTCCCGATCAGCGCCACAGGAACAGGGTATCGGGGCAGATTCTTTGCCAGCGCTTCTGGCAAAGCCGAGCAATTTACGCTGCCTGCGCTCAGTGTGAAAAATCCCGCCAACCGCCGGAAGTCTTCTTCCGGCGTCGCCAAGAATACCCGCGCGACATTGCGCCGGACATCCTGCGAAGCATAGCGGCGGATGTATTCATCGAGAACAGGCTGTCCACAACGAAAGGAGGTCGCATCGACGCTCTTGTCAAACGAGCGAATGCTATACAGCGTCACCGAGAAACCTGCTCCGCATGGCGCTTGAATGCCTTCTTCAATGCCGAGTTGGGCGAGACGTGGGTATCGAGTGCCGCCAGAAATGCCTGAAAATCCTTCGGTTGCAGGGTGATGATTTCATTTGCCTGCACCACTTTTTCCGCTGAGGCCAGCGCGTGTGACAGGACAAACTCCGAAACGCTGACATGAGTGTAGGTTGCAGCCTTGTCGAGCAGTTCGCGCGCATGCACGTCGCAGCGAATGTTGAGGCGACTTTCCTTTAAGTGGGTATTTTCCATGGAAGGCTCCTTGAAGTTCAGTTCAACATTGTGCGCCGTATGTGCGTACATTGCAAGAGTAGCGGTCTCTCCAGTTACCATGTTTGCCGAGGCACCGCTGGTATTCGCGATCGCCTCCAAGGTCCCGGCCACGACACTGCCCGAGTTCAGTGCGGATGCCAAGGCCAACCCCGGATTTCGGAAAGCTGGACTATGGCAACCGTGCGCGCTCGACACATTCAGCAATGACGTGTTCAAGGCAATGGCGGGAATCGACGCGGTGACGGTCCGGTACAACGGCGTTAATCCGGCCATGCCGGCGCTACTCGCAAACGAAGTGCAATAATGGCCAAAAGAAAGCCGAAGCCGACCCCCATCAGAATATCCTTCCGGGTAATGCAGACCTCATACCATCTGGCTAATGGTCTTGCGAAAACGGCTCAGTGAGGCGATGAACAGGAGGCTGCCAATTGCCAAAATGGCCAGAAGTTGCGGCCACACCACGTCGATCCCGGCGCCGCGATAGAGAATGGCCTGTCCGGCCGAAACGAAGTGCGTCGTCGGCGCTACCTGCATGATGTCCTGAACCAGTTGCGGCATGCTCTCGTAGGGCGTGCTGCCGCCCGAGAGCATTTGCAGCGGCAACAACACCAGCACCAGCAGCATGCCGAACTGCGGCATCGAGCGCGCCAGCGTCGCCAGGAAAATGCCCATCGAGGTGGTGGCGAACAGGTGCAGCGCGGCAGCCAGCATGAATAGCGCCAGCGAGCCCTGGATCGGCACCCGCAATGCCCCCTGGACGATGAAGACCAGCGCCACCAAAGCCGCCAGCAGGACCACCAGTCCCATCGACCAGACCTTGGCCAGCATGATTTCGGCCGGCGTTACGGGCATCACCAGCAAGTGTTCGATAGTGCCATGCTCGCGTTCGCGGATCAGCGCCGCACCGGTCAGGATGATCGACAGCATGGTCACGTTGTTGATGATCTCCATCAGCGAGCCGAACCACGCTCGTTCGAGATTGGGGTTGAAGCGCATACGTAGCGCGAGTTCGACCGGCGGCACTGCCGTACTGCGATAACGCTGGATGAATTCATTGACCTCGCTGGCGACCATCTGCTGGATGTAGGCGTTGCCGGTGAAAGCCTGGCCCATGCGCGTGGCGTCGATATTGAGCTGGATGGCCGGGGTGCGCCCGGCCAGCACGTCGCTCTGGAAGTTCGGCGGAATGTCGAGTGCAAAGGTATAGTCGCCACGGTCCATGCCGGCATCCACCTCGGCCAGCGAAACCATGTTGGGCATTTTGAAATGCGGTGGGTAGAAGCTGGACACGATGCGTGCCGAGAGCGGCGATCCGTCCTCATCGACAATCGCGATCGGCGCATTGTGCAAGCTGTCGGGCATGGCCGTGGCGGCGACGTAGATTGCCACGGTGAAGGTCCAGGCGATCAGCACCAGCATCATCGGGTCGCGCACCAGGCTCCACAGTTCCTTGACGCCGAGGCGGAATACGTTTTTGCTGCTGATCATGGCTCAGGTCTCCAGCGTCCAATCGCCCAGTGAGTATGGCGAATGGAATGGTTGCGGGGCCCCCCCCCCCCCCCCCGCCGGGGGGGGCGGGGCGCGGGCGCCCCCCCCCCCGGGGGGGCCCCCCCCCGACAGGGGGCGGGGGATTGACCGGCGCCGATCATGGCGTTCAGGCATATCCGCTAGGTCTCCTGTTTCCTGAGCAGCACAATGGCCAGGCCGAGGATCACCGGGACGGCGGTGAGCAACGGCCAGAACGATGTGCCGAGGCTGAAAATGCCGAGCCCCTTGCTGAACACGCCACGGCTGATGGTCAGGAAATGGGTCGCCGGGTAAATGCGACCAATGAAGGCGCCCATGCCTTCGAGCGACGACACCGGGTTGAGTAGCCCGGCAAACTGCACGCAGGGGATGATGGTGCCGATCATGGTCACGAACATCGCGGCGATCTGGCTTCGGGTGAAGGTCGAGACCAGCAGGCCGAAACCGGTCGAGCAGACGACGAAGATCAGCGCCCCCAGCGCCAGAGTGAAGAAGCTGCCTTTGATCGGCACCCCGAATACCGTCACGGCCATCAGCGCCAGCAGCAGGAAGTTGACCATCGCCAGCGCGATATAGGGCAACTGCTTGCCGAGCAGGAATTCGCTGCGCGTCACCGGGGTGACGTAGAGATTGATAATTGACCCCAGTTCCTTCTCACGCACCACCGACAGCGCTGCGAGCATCGCCGGAATCATCATCAGCAGCATCGGGATCACCGCCGGAACCATTGCCGGCAGGCTCTTTACATCGGGGTTATAACGGTAGCGGGTTTCCAGCGTGCTGGGCGGGGTCAGCGTCATTCCCAGACGATGCTTCGCCATGTCGGCGAGCCACATCTGGTGCATCGCCTGGACGTAGCCGCGAACGGTCTCGGCGCGCATTGGCATGGCGCCGTCGACCCAGGCGCCAAGTTCCACCGGGGTGCCGCGCTCGATGTCGCGTGCAAAACCTGGCGGAATCTCGATGGCCAACGTCAGCTCGCCGTTGCGCATGCGCCGATCCAGGTCATCGTAGTCACTGATCGGCGGCTTCTCGACGAAGTAACGCGAACCCGCGAGGTTGAGCGCGTAATTCTGGCTAAGCACCGTCTGGTCGCGGTCGAGCATGGCATAAGTGAGGTTCTCCACGTCCAGGCTGATTCCATAGGCGATGATGAACATCAGAATCGCCGAGCCGAGCAGCGCCAGCGTGGCGCGCACCGGGTCGCGGCGCAGTTCGAGTGTCTCGCGCAGGGTGTAGCTGAAGGCGCGACCGATATTGAAGCCGAAACGGCGGGGCGTGCCTTGAGGCCTGGCGACTGCTGAAGGGGGTGGCTCGGCGCTCGGGGAAGCGATTTTTTCCGTTCCCGCCGAGGCTTCCTCGAGATGCGAAATGAAAGCCTGCTCCAGGGTTTGCGTGCCGCGCTGGCGAACCAGTTCGGCCGGACTGTCGCTGACCAGTACCCGGCCGGCATGCATCAGCGAGATGCGGTCGCAGCGCGCGGCCTCGTTCATGAAGTGTGTCGAGATGAAGATCGTCACCTGCTCGTGGCGCGAGAGGTCGATCATCAACTGCCAGAACATGTCGCGCGCGATCGGATCGACGCCCGAGGTCGGTTCGTCGAGGATCAGCAGTTCGGGTTTGTGGATCACCGCCACCGCCAGCGACAGGCGCTGGCGAATCCCCAGCGGCATGTCGTCGGGCAGGGTATCGACGACATGGGTCAGTCCAAAGTGTTCGACCAGTTCGTCGACGCGCGCGGCGATTCCGGCCTCGGGCAGGGTGAACAGCCGCGCGTGCAGCACCAGGTTCTGGCGCACGGTGAGTTCGCCGTAGAGCGAGAAGGCCTGCGACATGTATCCGACGCGCCGCCGCGCATTGATGTCCCGGGCATTGACCGGCTGGCCGAAGAGCAGCGCGCTGCCCTCGCTGGCGGGCAAGAGGCCGGTCAGCATTTTCATGGTCGTGCTCTTGCCGCAGCCGTTGGAACCGAGGAAGCCGAAAATCTCGCCGCGCCGGATGCGAAAGTCGACGTGGTCGACGGCGACGAAGTCGCCAAAGCGCATGGTCAGTCCCCTGGCCTCGATGGCAATGTTTTCTTCGCCGCCCGTGGTGTCGACCGCCAGAGGCGGTACGACAATGGCCTGGTGCCCGCGCCGCTCTTCCTCGGGCAGCAGGGCGATGAAGGCTTCCTCGAGCGAGTCCGTCGCGGTGCGGCGGTGCAGTTCGGCCGGGGTGCCGGTGGCCAGCACCTTGCCGGCGTCCATCGCCACCAGCCAGTCGAAGCGTTCGGCCTCCTCCATGTAGGCGGTGGCGACGATCACGCTCATGGCGCCGCGTTCGCTGCGGATATGGTCGATCAGGTCCCAGAATTGTTTGCGCGACAGCGGGTCGACGCCGGTCGTCGGTTCGTCGAGGATCAGCAGGTCGGGGTCGTGGATCAAGGCGCTGCACAGCCCCAGTTTCTGCTTCATGCCGCCCGAGAGCTTGCCCGCCGGGCGCGACAGAAAGGGCTGCAGGCCGGTGCTGGCAGTCAGTTCGTCGATGCGCTGGCGGCGCTCTGCGGCGTTGTGGCCGAACAGGCGCCCGAAGAACTGCAGGTTCTCCTCGACCGACAGCGTCGGGTAGAGGTTGCGTCCCAGACCCTGCGGCATGTAGGCGATGCGCGGGCAGACGCTGTCGCGGTGGCGCTTGCTCGCCATGTCGCCGTCCAGCACCTGCAAGGTCCCCTGCTGCAGCTTGCGCGCGCCGGAAATCAGCGCCAGCAGGCTCGACTTGCCGACGCCGTCGGGACCGATCAGGCCAACCATGCAAGCGGCCGGGATCGCCAGTGTGATGTCGTCGAGCGCGACAGTCTTGCCATAGCGCAGGATGACACCGTCAAGCCTGACCACCGGCGCCGCGCCGCTGGCCGTAGGATCACTCATTGCGGGACCTTGACCGCCAGTTCAGCGGGCCACGGGGCCTGGCCGTCGAGCTTGAGCCAGGCGATTCCGGGCAGGCCGGTCTTGATCTGCGTCAGGTTCTTTTGCAGCAGCTCGCGACCGATCTGCGCCTTGACGCGGAACATCAGCTTTTGCCGCTCGCTCGCCGTTTCAACCGTCTTCGGCGTGAACTGCGCGGTACTGGCGACGAACGAGACCCTGGCCGGGATCACGTACTGCGGCGCGGCGTCCAGCACGATATGGACTTCGCTGCCCAGCGCCAGCTTGCCGGCCACGGTTTCGGGCACGAAGAAGGTCATGAAGACGTCGCCCAGATCGACCAGATTGAGCACCTTGCCGCCGGCGGCCAGCACCTCGCCGGGCTGGGCGATGCGATATTGCACGCGGCCGTCGCGTGGCGCGGTAAGCGAACTGTCGTCGATGTCGACCTTGATGCGGACGATGGTCGCCTGTACGGCGTCAACCGTCGAGCGTGCCCCGGCCACCTGCGCACGCGCGGCAGCGATGGTCGCCTGCGCCGCCTGCACCTGCGCCCTGGCCGCGCCGACCGCCGCCTGCACGCTGCGCACGCGGGCCCGATCATCGTCGAGTTCCTGCCCCGACGAGGCGCCTTCGCGCGTCAGTGTCTCCGAGCGCACCAGGCGCCGTTGCGCGGCGTCGAGTTCGCTCTCGCGTTGCGTAACGAGGGCCAGCGCTGCTTGCCGCTCGCTTTCGCGCACCGTGACCTGGGCTTCGGCGCTGGCTACCGCAGTGATCGATTGCTGGTGCCTGGCGCTCGCTTCGTCGCGTTGCGCTTCGAGGGTCTGCACCTGCATGTGCGCCAGCGTCTGGCCCGCTTTGACGAAGTCGCCATCGGCGACCAGGATGTCCTGCACACGTCCGCTGAACTTGCTTGAGACATCGATTTCAGTGGCTTCAATGCGGCCATTGCTGCTCACGAACCCTTCGCCAGGCCCCTTGGGGCGCAGCATTTGCCAGGCCAGCAGGGCGGCCGCCGCGAGTACGGTGACGACGAGGGCTGGAATAAGCCATTTTTTCCATTTCTCCAGCAGCGAGCGCACCGCCGACATGGGCGGCGGAGCAGTCGCTGGCCTGGCTGGCGGGGTGAGCTTTGCGGTGGCTGGCGGGCTAGCCGCCGGGTTGGCCTCAGGTATGACGTCGGGAGTGGCTGGTGCAGCACCCCTTGCAGCGTCTTGTGCACTGGCTGGTGCGGGGGGAGGCGGTGCAGCCGTTGGGCTGACTGTTACGCTCACCGGTTCGGCTGCCACCGGGGTATCCGCCGGGGTGACTGCGGCGGCGAGCGGCGGGGCAAACGTTACCGTGACCGTTACTGAAGCCGGCGGCGTAGGCGGTGCGATGACCGGTGGGGTGGCGGTAGTGTTCATGGGGCGCTCGTGGCTGGTGGGGGTTCAGGCGGTTTAGACTTTTCGCCTGCGGGTGGCGAATCGAAATCCAGCGCGCCGCCGCCGAGAGCGGCATACAGGCTGACCTGGCTGCTCAGCAGTTCGCGCCGCGTCTGCACGAGTTGTTGCTCGGCGTCGAGCAGGTCGCGCTGGGCATCGAGTACGTCGAGAAAAGCCGAGGCGCCGTTATTGAAGCGCAACTGCGAAAGCCGTGCACGCTCCACCTGCGTCGCCAGCGCTGTGCGGGCAATCGCGACCTGCTGCCTTAGCCAGACACGTGCCGAAAGCGCATCGGATACGTCACGGAAGGCAAGCTGCACGGTTTTCTCATATTGGGTCACGGCCAGATCGCGACGCGTTTCAGCCAGGCTCAGGTTGTTTTTCCTGCGCCCACCGTCGAAGATCGGCAGCGAAATGCTCGGCGAAAATAGCCAGGCGAGGCTACCCGAGGCGAACAGGTCATTGAGTTCGACACTCGCTGTACCCAGCGAGCCAAGCAAGGCAATGCGCGGGAAAAATGCGGCACGTGCCGCACCGATGTTGGCGTTTGCGGCTTTCAGCAGATGTTCGGCAGCGACGATGTCGGGGCGTTGCAGAAGCAGATCGGAAGGCAGGCCGGGGCGCAGTTCGCGAAATACATTGCTTTCATCGAACTGGCCTTGCTCGGGGGGCAGCTCGACGGGAGCCCCGACCAGCAGGGTCAGGGCATTGAACTGGGCCGCTCGCGCCAGTTCAAGCTGGGCGCCAAGCGCCTGGGCCTGGGTCAGCAGGGTTTGCACCTCGGTCAGGTTGAAGCGCGAGGTCGAGCCGACCTCGACGCGGCGGGTGTATATGCGAAAACTTTCCTCGCGGCTGGCGATGGTCTGGCGCGCCAGGGCAATACGCTCGTCAAGTCCGCGTAAGGCCAGATAGTTATTGGCAACCTGTGCCACCAGCCCGATGCTGGCTGCGCGGCTAGCGGCGTCGGTGGCCAGATATGTTTCCAGCGCCGCGTCCTCCAGGCTGCGTACGCGTCCCCAGAAGTCGATCTCCCAGCTCGCCAGGCCCAGTCCGACCTGATACTGGCTGGCGACCAGCGGCCTGCCGGTAAGGCTCATCCTGGCCGGCGTTCGCGAGCGGTCTTCTCTGGCTAGTGCGCCAATGGTGGGGAACAGGTCAGCGCGCTGGATACCGTAGGCGGCACGCGCTTCCTCGACACGCAGCACGGCGCTGCGCAGGTCACGGTTGTTGTCCAGCGCCAGGCTGATCAGCGACTGAAGTTGCGGGTCGGTGAAATAATCGCGCCAGCCGATGGCCGCCGCGCTGACACCGTCCTGAGTGGTAACGGACGCATAGACGGGTGACACCGGCAAGGCGGGCACCTCGTAGGGCGGTGCCATCGAGGCGCAGCCCGCCATGAGCAGGGCGATGCCAGCGATCCTGAGGCCGGACAATCCTGCATCGAGTATCCGGCTGGCGTCCATTCAAACCTCCGGGCCAGCCGGAATGCTGGCGCTTACCCGGCGCAGCGCCTGCACGCCGGAAACGAACAGGACGGAGGGGAAGTTTTCGATCCTGTGCAGGGGAATGCTCGTGCTCATGCCGATAACCCGTCGATCAGCCCAGCACGTGACAGCCGCCGTCAACAAACACCACGTTGCCGGTCATGTGCAGCGACCAGTCGCTGACCAGACCGGCAGCCACCGAACCCACATCGTCGATGCTGACCAGGTGATGTTGCGGAGAATGCTGTGCGACCTGCTCAAGCAATTCGTCGAAATGATCGATACCGGAGGCGGCGCGGGTCAGGATCGGCCCTGGCGACAAGGCATGGACACGGATACCCTGCGGGCCGAACTCCACAGCCATCTGACGCATCACCGACTCCAGCGCGGCCTTCACCGGCCCCATGATATTGTAATGATCGATGACCTTCTGCGCCCCGTAATAACTGAGAGTCAGCAGCGCGCCGCCCTGCCCCATCAGCGGTTCGGCGAGCCGGGCCATGCGGATGAACGAATGGCATGAGACATCCGTCGCGCGGGCGAAGCCGGCGGCAGAGCAATCTATGACGCGGCCATGCAGATCCTCCTTCGGGGCGTAGGCGATGGCGTGCAGCGCGAAATCGAGCTTTCCCCATTGTTTTTGAATGGCGGCGAAGACGGCCTCAAGATGACCCGGCTGCTCGACGTCACAGGGCAGGATGAGCGGACTGCCGAACTGTTCGGCGAGCGGGCGCACGAAGGGTTCGGCATGCGCGTTGAGGTAGGTAATGGCCAGCTCGGCGCCCAGTGCGTGCATCGCCCTGGCGCAGCCATAAGCGATACTCTGGTTGTTGGCGATACCGATCACCAGCCCCTTCTTGCCGGCGAGGTTGATCGATGTCGTACCGGTATTTCCTTGATTGGTCATGGCCAGGGATTCCCGGTTATTTCTGCATGACGTAGGTGCCCGGCGCCGGGCAGATCGGCTTCAGACCTTTTGCCGCCGCGCCCATGGCCGGGGCGGCAACAGGCTGACCCGAGCGGGTCTGCAACCGGGCCGCCCAGTCCGGCCACCACGATCCTTCATGCTGGGGTGCCGTCTTGAGCCAGGTGTCGGGGTCCAGGTAATTGCTGTCGTGTGCTCGCGTCAGCACCTGATAGCTGCGCCTGGGAACGCCCGGCGGATTGACGATGCCGACGTTGTGCCCACCCGAAGTGAGCAGGAAAGTGAGTTCGACATCGGCCAGCAAATGCAGCTTGTAAACCGAGCGCCACGGTGCCACATGGTCACGCAGCGTACCAACGCAGTAGATCGGACACTGGATGTCGGTCAGTGCGACCGGCTTGTCGCCCACCGGGTAGCGCCCGCTGGCCAGGTCGTTGTGCACAAACAGGCGGAACAGATACTCGGTGTGCATGCGGTAAGGCAAGCGCGTGCCATCGGCGTTCCAGGCCAGCAGGTCGCTTACCGGCGTGCGCTCGCCCATCAGGTAATCCTTGAGCATCCGCGACCACACCAGATCGTTCGAATTCAGTAACTGGAAGGCTCCGGCCATCTGCGTGTTGTCGAGATAGCCCTGGTCCCACATGATGTCTTCAAGAAAAGTGATCTGGCTGTCGTCGATGAACAGCGCCAGTTCGCCCGGCTCGGTGAAATCGGTCTGCGCCGCGAGCAATGAAATCGTCGCCAGCCGGTCATCCGCATCACGGCCCATGGCCGCTGCCGCAATCGTCAGCAAGGTGCCGCCGAGGCAGTAGCCGACGGCGTGCACCTTCTCTCCGGGAACGACCTTGCCGACGGCATCGAGCGCATCCATCACACCAAGACGCAGGTAGTCGTCCATGCCCAGATCGCGTTCTGCGGAAGACGGATTCAACCACGAGATGACAAATACAGTATGCCCTTGCTCGACCAGGTACTTGATCAGGGAATTGCCCGGCGACAGGTCGAGGATGTAGTACTTCATGATCCACGCCGGAACAATCAGGATCGGCTCCGGCCGCACCCTGGTGCCGGCCGCTTCGTATTGAATCAGCTCGATCAGGCGGTTGCGGTAGATCACCTTGCCTGGCGTGACCGCGACATTCCGGCCCACCTGCCAGGCTTCGCTTCCCTCGGGTGGTGCCTGCGTTTGCTGGCGCTGCGCATCTTCGAGCAGGTTCTGGAAACCTTGCCAGAGATTGGCACCGCCGGTGTGCGCCGTGCGCGCCAGCACTTCGGGGTTGCTCCAGATGAAGTTGGACGGCGAAACGATGTCGAGCAACTGTCTGATGGTGAAACTGACCACATCCTCGTGGTGCCGCGAGACACCGCGCACGCCGGTAGTGGCGTCTTGCCACCACTGCTCGTTGAGCAGGAAGGCCTGACTGATGACATTGAATGGCCAGGCCTGCCAGGCCGGATCGGAAAAACGGCGGTCGTTCAGCTTCGCTTCGATACAGGGTTTGAATGACGGTTGCAGCGCTTGCAGCGCATTGCACGACAATACTTGCAGCAGGTGCACCGACTTGCGTGCCAGTTCCGCCTGTTCGGCCGGATTATGGGACAGGTGGGTGAGCCAGTCTTCGAAGGCCATGCGCATCGCCGCCGGCGAAATGCCTCCGGTCAGATGCGAAAACTGGGCATGGACCAATCGATCAAGGTCGCCGCCAGGCAAAGGCGGTACGCTGGCAGGCGACGTAGCGGAGGCGTTCATCATATGAAACTCACTTTCCGGTTTGGTTGGCATCGTGCTGACCTGAAGCGAAGGCTGAAGGTCATGAAAACCCTGCTCGTTCAGGGTGGGAACGCGGTGGCTGCGCTACCGTCGGAATCATCGCCAATCTGACGTTCGCCGACTGTGCGCCAACGCACATAGCGGCAAGCGAGGAGGCCTGGCATTGCGCAATAAACTGAAAAAATGGCACGGCGCAGGTACGCGAGCGAAGGCGCGTGTAGCAGAAAGGGTAATTTCCGGAAAAAGTTGGCTTATGTGTGCTAGCGCACAGTTCGCAATTCTCATTTCGGACATATTCAGTCTTTCTTACCGTAACGGAAGACGATCATGAAAACCGACGTGCAGTTGCAGCAGGACGTCATCGCAGTACTGAAGCGCGAACGCTCGGTTAAGGGAGCCGATATTGGCGTCGAGGTTAAAGAGGGCAATGTGACTTTGATCGGTACAGTCAAATCGTGGGCTGAACGTGACCTGGCCCTGCTTTGTGCCTGGGGTGCGCCTGGCATACGGAATATTGCGCACAAGCTCATTGTCACCAACTGACCCGCTCAATAAGCCGTCACACCGGCGAAAGCCGGTGTCCAGTATCTTGGATTTTCTGGATTCCGGCTTTTGCCCCGAAGGTGACAGGGCCTAGGGCTCAAATACCCCTGGGGTGCGCCGGAATGACGAATTGACACATGTTCAGCGGTTCCTTAGCTTTTTCCCGAGTCAGGCACGCGCATGCGAAGGCAGCACATGAAGCGCAGTAATACTTTAATCAACCCCCGCAGAGATTTTCATGATCCACTACCAGATTGCCGTTATTGTCGGCAGCCTTCGCCGCGATTCGTTCAACCGCAAGCTGGCTAACGCCATTGTGAAACTGGCGCCGCCAGAGTTCTCGTTCCAGCAGGTGCAGATCGGCGACTTGCCGCTCTACAACCAGGACGACGACGCGAACCCGTCGGTACCCGTCAAACGCTTGAAGCGGGAACTAACAGCAGCTCAGGGCTTCCTGTTCGTCACCACCGAATACAATCGATCAATCGCCGGGGTGCTCAAGAACGCCATCGACCATGCCTCGCGCCCTTACGGCCAAAGCGCCTGGGCAGGCAAGCCCGCCGGGATATTGGGCGTTTCGGCAGGCGCCATTGGAACGGCCATGGCGCAACAGCATTTGCGCAACGTTCTCGCCTACCTGGACGTGCCAACGCTTGGCCAGCCTGAAGCCTACATTCAGGCCAAGGAAGGCTTGTTCGACGAGTCGGGCAATCTCGGTACAGACAGAAAAAAATTCCTGCAGGGCTGGATGGACATCTATGTTGCGTGGGTAAAAAAACATGTCGTCTGATCGACTCCGGAGAACCCGATTTGATGTTTTGCCCGCCGAGAGGATACATATCAATGCCTTCATGAAAGCCGCCAGAATTTTCCTGGCCCCGCTTTCACCAGGAGATGAATCTGGATACTTGAACATTGCTCTACTACAGATAACAGCACAGGAGCTGGATCTTAAGCATGAGATCGTTGTGCCACCCTATTGAACATCTCCGCTCCAAGCACATCGGCTGGCTGCGTTCGGCCATGTTTGTTGAACAAATCGCTCGGCGTTTCGGCAGCGCTGTTTGGATACTGGTATGAAATCAGCGATTGACTGCGCTGCCCAGCGTCAGCAATACTTCCGTAAGGCTCTCCGGGTTCCCCATCCTTGCCTGCAAGCTGAGGCGAAATCACGAATTTCTGGCGCTACCGGGTTTTCAGGATGTCTTTGTATGGCCGATTACCTATCCAGATGGCGTACTCAAAATGGTGTGGATCTCGCCATGCGACTGATGCGCGCTGAAGACGCACAGCGTGTCAAGCTTGCGTTGAACCAGCTTTCGCCAGACTCGCGGCGTCACCGTTACTTCCGCGCGGTAGCCGATTTCTCGGACGAGATGGTGACAGATCTGGTAGTCATCGATCCCTTGAAGCAATGGGCGGTTCTCGTCGTGCATGTTGAAAAGGGGATTGAAATCGCGGTCGCTGGCGGTCGTTTTGTTGCAGAGAGCGACATCACTTGTGAATTTTCCCTGCTTGTCGACGATCGCTGGCAAGGGCAAGGTGTCGGGGAGCATATCCTGCTGGCGCTGATTGGCGAAGCCAGCCACCGCGGGCTGACGAAGATGACCGGCTACGTGTTGTCGGAGAACAGCTCAATGATTGCACTGGCTCGTTCAATGGATTTCCAGGTCAACGAGAGTGAGGAAGGCGAGTCCGTCAAGAAGCTGATCCGGAGCCTGCACAGACCATCTGCTGGCAAGTTGGACCGTCTGGCCCGCAAGGTCTTTGGCCGAGGAGGCAAGACAACACCGGTGAAGGCTGTTCGGGAGCCGCCGGGTTTTGAAAGTGAAAAAAATTGAAATCACTAAACATGACACCATGAGATCATTACATCGCCATATTGAACACCACCGTACCGAGCGCATCGGCTGGCTGCGAGCCGCCGTGCTCGGTGCCAACGATGGCATCGTCTCTACCGCCAGCCTGGTTCTCGGCGTTGCGGCCGCGAGTGCCAGCCACGCCAGCATCCTGCTGACCGGGGTCGCGGCGCTGGTGGCCGGGGCCATGTCGATGGCTGCCGGCGAGTATGTCTCCGTGCATTCCCAGGCAGATACCGAAAACGCCGACCTGGCGCGCGAGCGCGCCGAACTCGAAAAGAATCCGGGCGCCGAACATAAGGAGTTGGCGGCCATCTATATCTCCCGTGGACTGGAACCTGTCCTGGCGCAGCAGGTCGCCGAGCAACTGATGATGCACGACGCCCTCGGTGCCCACGCACGCGATGAGCTCGGCATCTCCGATACCCTCAGCGCGCGACCGCTTCAGGCAGCGCTGGCCTCGGCGGCCAGTTTCGCCGTCGGTGCGATGTTGCCGCTGGCGGTAACCGCACTGGCATCCGAGCGTGTTCTGATTTCCTGGGTAGCGGGAACCTCGCTGGCATTCCTGGCCCTGCTTGGCGCCATTGCCGCCAGGGCTGGCGGTGCCAGCGTACTGACCGGCGCCTGGCGCGTTACCTTCTGGGGTGCGCTGGCGATGGCGATCACGGCGGGTGTCGGCTCACTCTTTGGTGCAGTCGTCTGAGAGTATGTGTAAAAATCATTACCGCCTGATTTCCACGCTCGTCACCCCGGCGGAAGCCGGGGTCCAGCTTGTTGATCTGATTGTTTTAATGGATATCAGAGGAAGGTACTGGATTCCGGCTTCCGCCGGAATGAGCGCGAAGCCTGGCCTCGGACCACGATTTGGGAGGTATTAATCCATTAATTAACAGCCTCTGAGCTGGGTGCGCCAGCCATCACGATGCTTGTTTCGTAGCGAGTGAAGCTGGAACAGCGCGACGCCTTCGACTGCCGTGCCAGCAACGATCTTCGTAATTCGCCGGGCGAAATACACAACGGACATTACACCGGATGCCAAGGGTGCAATGACCCTTGGTAATTGCGAGCCGGCTGGTCAAGATAGTTGCTTTCAATTGCGGCTGGGGTCGTTCGGGCGCCTGTCCTGGTTATTGCGGACTCCGTCTCCATCCCGGTCGCGATCATTCTGGTTCGGGACGCCATCGCGGTCACGGTCACCGTGCTGCCGACCTTGATTGTAGCCGTGGTCACGATCGCCAGGCTGCTGACCTTGATAATGATTGGGAACATCATAAACAGCACAACTGGCAAGCATCGCGCAAAGTGCGATGAGTAATACACTAACTTTTTTCATATATCCTCCTGGATAATCCGGGTTAACACATCTGAAATTACACCCGTAAAGTACGGGCTACCTTTGCTGCTCCGCTTGTGTGGCCCGACTCCGGCACCCGCCCGGATTTCAGTCAAGCCGTTTGACATGCCGTGATCAGTAGCGCTGCATGACACCGTTATCGATGCGCACCTGATCGCCGACCCGGAAGCCGGTACGGGTGCTTTCCATCAATGATTGATATGAGCCGTCATTCATGCGTACGGTGATCCTGTCGGCCTCTGAAGTCTGCTGCTGTCGATTCTCCAGTTCGTGGCCGACGTAAGCACCACCGGCCGCGCCGACGACAGTCGCCACCGTGGTACCGCGACCGGCTCCCACCTGGCTGCCGACGACGCCACCGATGACGGCACCGGCGAGAGTTCCCAGGCCGATGTGGCTACCGGCATCACCACTGTTCTGTTGCTGCACTGGTTCGATGGAGTACACCACGCCGTAGCCCGAGTAAACATTGCCCGAGCCGGCAACACCGGGGTTGGATGGATAAGGCATGGTGTTCGTGCTGACGCACCCCGTGAGCGTCAGGGCAGCAATCATTGCGAGCACTGATCCGAATTTGTTGATCGTTTTCATGACAAGTCTCCTGCGTAAGTTGAAGGGAACGCGTGCCGTATTGGATTTTGACGGCGCGGTCGATCCGGGTTCGTTTGTCGACCGGTAGGTCAATGATTGCTTAACCATGGAATTTATTCTGTGCGCTGCCACTCATAGCGCGCTGCTGCGAAAACCAGCTTAAGCGAGCCAGCGCACAGAAAAGGCCGGGTAACCCGCCCATCATTTCCCGTGCCGGGTCGACAGCCATCCGTATCGGCATTTTCCTGACTGGCCCGCCTCAACTCCGGCTCGTGCGCGACAAGGCCAGCAGCCCGAACCTCGCCAGCCGCGGCATCGAAATTATTCATTCACATCATTGAAGCGGTTAAACCGCAGAATCCGGTATCACATGAGCTTTGCAATCTGGGCACTGATCGTCGGCGCGTTGCTGATCACGATGGCTCTTTCAGGCACCTTGCTGAAGCGGCTCCCGGTGAGTACCGCCCTGCTTTACCTGGCCGCCGGATATGGGCTCAGCCCCGCCGGTTTGAATCTGATGGCCCCCGATCCGCTGAACTACTCGGCGATCCTGGAAAGGCTGGCCGAAGTGGCGGTGCTCATCTCCCTTTTTGCAGTCGGTCTCAAACTCGGCCTTCCCTTGACAGACAAGGGCTGGCGTTTGCCCGTACGGCTGGCCATCGTTTCGATGACGATGACGGTGGCGCTGATCGCCTTGATCGGAACGCAGATTCTCGGCCTCTCGCTGGGCGCCGCCATCCTGCTCGGAGCCATCATCGCACCCACTGACCCGGTTCTGGCTTCCGATGTCCAGGTACTCGAGGCTGACGATAGGGACCGCCTGCGCTTCAGCCTTACGGGTGAAGGCGGCTTGAACGACGGTGCGGCCTTTCCCTTCGTGATGCTGGGCCTGGGCCTGCTCGGTCTGCACGATCTGGGCAGCGGCGGCTGGCGCTGGCTCGTCGTTGACGTGCTGTGGGCGATCGGCGGCGGCCTGCTGATTGGCGGCGTGATGGGCACCTTGATCGGAAAACTGGTGGTCTACCTGCGCAGCCGCCACAAGGAGTCGGTCGGTCTCGACGAATTCCTCGCGCTGGGACTTATCGCACTGGTCTACGGACTGGCCGTGCTCAGCCACAGCTATGGCCTTCTGGCCGTTTTCTCTGCCGGCCTGGCCTTGCAGCGGGTCAAGGTACAACCTGGGAATCATGTCGGTCCGGCGGATCGTGAAATGGGTCTCCAGACCAAACAGGCCAAAGAAGCGCTTGCTACCCATTCGAAGTATGCCAGCGCTTTCATGATGCAGGAAGTGCGGGGATTCAACGATCAACTGGAACGCATCGCTGAGGTAGCGATCGTGCTGGTGCTTGGCGGGATGCTGTCTTACAGCTACCTCCCGGCCAACGCGGGCTGGTTGATACTGCTCCTGTTCCTGGTGGTCCGACCCGTTTCGGTATGGCTTGGATTGCTTGGTGCGCCGGTGTCGAGCGATCAGCGCCTGCTGATCTCCTGGTTCGGTATTCGCGGTATCGGCTCGATCTACTATTTGATGTACGCCATCAACCATGGCCTGACGCGTGCACTGGCGGGAGAGATTATCGCTCTCACACTGAGTGTTGTGGCTGTCTCCATCGTGGTGCACGGGATTTCCGTGACGCCGCTGATGAATCTTTACTCGCGCAGAAAGTCTCGACGGAACAAACGCTGAGTTTCATCAACCTGGATTCCGCCAGAAAACGAGCTTACCCTCACACTAGGCTATTTCCCGCTTTCGCCAAGTCGCTCGTACTCGGAAATGACCTGGGCGCCAAGCAACAGCAGTGTTGCGATGATCTCCATGCTGAACAGGGCCACCACGGCGGTCGTTAACGATCCGTAAACGATACTCGCCCTGGAAAATGTGGCGAAATACCAGACCAGCAGGTGGCGGATGACTTCCCACAGCGAAGCCGTGAAAAATCCGCCGATTATGGCATGGTGCCATGCTGTCCGGCCAACGGGAACAACGTAATAAATTGCCGAGAGAATAATGGTCTCTGCGCTCAGGCCAAGAAGATAGAGAAGCACCGTGGAAAGACCGCCCAGGGACCAATGCCACTGCATGAAAACAATACTGGTCACGGCCATCGCTTCAAGGCTTATTGAAACCAGTGTCAGGATCAGCAAACCGGCACCCAGAAAAAAACAACGCAATAGGGGATTAATGCAGAAATCAGGGCGTGGCGTTTCTTGATAACCCTGCGGTGAGAAAAAATCACCGCCATCGATTTTTCAAGCACCGAGAAAGCGAGTGAACTGAAGAACACCATCGTCACCAGCAATACCACACCGATGGCGGCGCGGTTTTCCAGAAAATGACTGAGGTCGATCAGCAATGCGGCGGACTGACTCGGAACCAGCCATTCCAGATAGCGCCCGAGGGTGTCGAGCAACTCGGCCTGGTCGACCAGATGCGATAGAGCGATCACCGTCAGGATAAGGAACGGAATGATCGACAGCAAGGAGTAGTACGCAATGGCGCCGGCCATGAGTACTCCCTGATTGTTCTGGAAACCCCTCAGGGTCTGAAGCAGGAAATCGAGTGGATGCTTCAGAACGTGCAGGGTGTTATCGCCGAGAGGTTTCATCCAGTACGCTCGCCATAACCGGGACGTAAATTGTGCTTTTAACCACACGGAATATCAAGGATTTACCGACAGGAATATCATGGGACAAGCGATTTTCGTTTATCAATTCCAAGAATAGGCATTCATTCCATCCCGTTCTGTGCGCTGGCGCTCATAACGCGTTGGACGCAAGCTGCTGCGCTTACCAGGGGACTGCGGGAGAAGGGACGGGGATCAGGGCTTACGCTATTTGCATCACACTGAACTGCGGCTTCAAGTGCTCGAAAGTCAACGAGCTGACGCTTATGTTCGATAGCAGACAGATGTGCTGATCTGACTCGTGCGACAGTCTCGTGACGCAATTCACTGGAGACTCATCATGGCATTTCCCCTTCCTGCATCCACAGACGAACCCCGGTCCGCGAACCTGCTTTTGCCTGATCACCCCGAAAGCATTCAAACTTTTGCAAATTCTGTATCTCGGCGTTTTGCGGAGTCCTCATCATGATCCGCATCGAGTTGCAGGTTGATTTGAACTATGAGGTCGACGCCGGCGGCGCCGACTTCGTATTCAACGTCCACGCTGCGCGCACGCCAAGCCAGACCATCGTTGCCGAAGACTTCCTGCTCAGCCAGTCCGTCGCTCAGCAGATGCATACGGACCCGGTTACCGGCAATCGTTACATGCGCGTACGCGCCATGCACGGCGACCTGAGGCTGACGTACACCGCTACTGTCGACCTTGCCCACCACTTCGACGAACCCGCGCAGATTGCCGAGATACCCGTACGCTACCTTCCGCCCGAGGTAATTGGCTACATTTACCCCAGCCGCTACTGCCAATCGGACCGGCTGATCAAAATGGCGACCAGCGAGTTCGGCGGGATCTGCCAGGGGTATAAGCGGGTGCTGGCAATCCAGGACTGGGTCCGACGGCGCGTTACCTTTACGTCAAACAGTTCGAACTCGAATACCTCAGCCGTCGATACGCTGATCGAGCAGGTCGGCGTTTGTCGCGACTTCGCCCACCTGATGATTGCGCTGTGCCGCGCCGTCAGTATTCCTGCGCGCTTCGCGACCGGTACGGACTACGGCGCCGACCCGGCACTCGGCCCGCCCGACTTTCAGGCTTACGTCGAGGTTTATCTCGGAGACCGCTGGTATATCTTCGATCCGTCAGGCACCGCTATCCCGATGGGATTCGTGCGCTTCGGCACCGGACGCGACGCCGCCGACGTGGCATTTGCCACAATTTTTGGCGGCGTCAGGTCGCATGCGCCTATGATCCGCACCACAGCCATTGAAGATCCGGAACGCGGTATGGTTCTCCCGCATCACTGCCAAGAGGCCTTGTCGACAGACAGCGGAACCCGGGCTTGTGTCGGGCACCTGAATCATCGCTGATCAGGTGCAGACAGCTCACAATTGCCGGATCCTTGATTCTTTAAACCGCCGTTATGCACGAGCGCCGCAACACCAGGTTTAACCGGTGTTTTGCCCTCACCCCATCCCTCTCCCGCAGGGCGAGGGGGTTTGCTCCCTTCTACCTGCGGGCTAATCTATGCACACATCTTTTGTAGCCAATTTCCAGCCTTGGCAGATCGCCGAGAGGCGCTGCAATCCATGAAGCATGGTGATGGGGCCGGGCTTGGCTTCGGAAGCATAGCCCTTCCACCCGCCCAGACGCGCATGACCCATGCGGCTTGGGCAAGGGAGCCTGTACGGTGAGGGTTTTTCTGCTTTTGCGTTTTTCCTTCAAGGGTCGGTCGTATGCGCTGCAAGACTTCGATCTCGTCCGCATTGAATACGTCGGCGGCTTGAACGGCACTGTGTCCGTCGCGGGCCAAGGTCAATTGCATGGTGAGCACCGCCGCCTGAATGGCCAGACAGGCCAGCTTGGTCAGTCCCGCCGCAGTTTCAACCTGGCTGGACTCAGGTTCAAGCCCTGCTTCTTCAAGGTTCGGAACAGTTGTTCGATGTGCCAGCGCTGCCGGTACCAGTCGACGCATTGCAAGGCCTCCTCAAGACATGCGATACGGTGCGTGGTCAGCAGGCGCCAATGAATGGGCGCTTCATTGCCCACCACGCTGCCTGGCAATTCTTTGACTTCAACAACGCTCAATTCAATCTGCGGCGGTGCGCTTTGTCCGAGCAGGAGGCGGGACGCCGAATCGTGACACGCCCAAAGCGTACGTCCAGCGGGCTTGGTGGGCGCTGCGCTTGCCCGGGCGGGCCGGCACGTCAAAGCAGTGGGTGCCTTGTGCGGGTTGCGCATCGATCCACGCATACAGTTTATCGCCAGCGGCCAGGGTGCGGTCACGGCAAGCACGCGTGAGCAGATGCGTGCGCTCGTCAGGCACCCTCGCCCATTCTTCATAGATATCGCTTTCCCGGTCGGCAATGATCGTCACCATGGCCGCTTGGACAGGCAATTCTTGCCGGCTTCGGCGACGTCCAGCCAGCGGTAGGATTCCTGTCTTCTATCGGGAGTTTCCGGTAAGCGGGAGGCTTTGCCGGTCCTGATCCAGTGATGAATGTGCGCCAAGCCAAGACAGGCGCCATCACTGGCATCAACAACCAGCAAGGGATGGAGAAACATGCCCACGTCGCGTCCATTCCCTACCGTGCCAAGGCCGCTGACGCGACCTGCGTGGGCTTGGTGGTTCAGCTCTGTCGTGTCCTGGATCGCCAGCACATGCCGTCGCCCCGCGGCAATCGCTCCGGTTCGCGCACAGGCACTGACGATCAACTGTGCAGGCGTCACTTTGTCATTCGCCAGCCAGCGACCATACTGCACCTCTCGCGCCCTGCTTCCTGCCAGTTGCCGAAGACAGACCGTCTGCTTCGACACCATGCTTTGAAACAGTGCCGCGCCGTTTTTTTTAACCGAACATCGCCAAAATCACCCACATCGTAGGTCTCATTCCTCTCCAACGCTTGCATACTTTCCATGTCAATCCTCCGGTTATCATTCACCAAAAGATTTAAAGCAAAATGTGTGCATAGATTAGACCTGCGGGAGAAGGGCCGGGGATGAGGGCCTACGATATTGGCATCACACTGAAGAGCGGTTTTAACCTTGATTTCTACCCACTCCGCCTGAGCCCGCTTCAGACCCATCCAACGGCGTGATCAGTAAGGCACTGCTTGCGTTGTGTCATCCAGCGGTTAGCCGTTTCTGAGCCTTTTCGACCGGGAACCTGGTGGGCGTCTGGCGGCCACCGCCCAGCGGTAGAAGCCCTGCTTGGCCAGTTCGACAACGAAGAGATAGACAATCACCATGCCGCCGAGGATGTAATAAAACCGGGCAGGTGGCGGCACAAAGCCAAAATAGTGGCCTATCGGCGTGAACGGCAATATCACGGCGCTGGCGACAACGGCCAGCGAGGTAGCCGTCAGCAGAGGATTGGCGCGGCTTTTCAGGGGATTTCCCCGGGTGCGGATGATGAAGATCACCAGCACCTGGGTGCACAGCGATTCAACGAACCAGCCGGTCTGGAACAGCTTCTCGTCGGCCTGCAGGACGACCAGCATGACGTAGAAAGTCAGGAAGTCGAACGCGGAGCTGACCGGCCCGATCACCAGCATGAAGTTGCGTATGAAAGTCATGTCGAGCACGCGCGGGGTATGAACATCAACCGCATCCACCTTGTCCAGCGGGATCGGAATTTCCGAGATGTCGTAGAGAATGTTGTTGAGCAGGATCTGCGTCGGCAGCATCGGCAGGAAGGGCAGGAACAGCGCCGCCCCGGCCATGCTGAACATGTTGCCGAAGTTGGAACTGGTACCCATCATGATGTACTTCATGATGTTGCCAAAAGTGCGTCGCCCTTCGAGAACGCCGGAATGCAGGACGTGCAGGTCATGTTTCAGAAGAATCATGTCCGCCGCCTCCTTGGCCACGTCCACGGCCGAATCGACCGATAAACCGACATCCGCCGAATGCAGCGATGGCGCGTCGTTGATGCCGTCGCCCAGATAGCCGACGACGTGGCCGCGTGCCCTGAGCGCCAGGATCACCCGGTCCTTCTGCGCCGGATTGACCCGGCAGAAGAGGTTCACCGTTTCGACCCGGGCCTGCAGGGCGTAATCGTCCATCTGTGCGATTTCCTTCCCGGTCAGCAATCCGGTGACCGGGATCTTCAGCTCGGCGCACACATGCCGGGTCACCAGATCGCTGTCGCCGGTGACGATCTTGATCGCTACGCCGATGCGGGCCAGCGCGGCCAGTGCGGCGGCGGCACTGGCCTTGGGCGGATCGAGAAAGGCGGCGAAACCGGCGAGCACCAGCTCGCTTTCGTCGCTCACCACGGCATGAGGATGGTCCATCGGCACCTCGCGCCAGGCGATGCCCAATGCCCGGAAGCCTTCTTCCTCAAGCGCGTGGTACTGGCTGCGAATCTTCGCCAGCGATGTCGTCCACCGGGCGCTGCGCTGCGGCGCCATCCGCTTCATAGTGTGTACATAATCCGACGATCTCGTCGGGAGCGCCCTTCACCACCAGCCAGCGTGTCTTGCCGTTATCGATCAGTACCGAAACGCGACGGCGCTCGAAGTCGAAGGGAACCTCGTCGATTTTTTTCCAGGCGCCGGTTTCGATGTGCTGATGTTCGAGAATGGCTTCGTCAAGCGGGCTTTTCAGGCCGGTCTCGAAAAAGCTGTTGTAATAGGCCAGTTCAAGTACCCGCTCGCTGGGTTGGCCTTGCGCATCGACATGTTTTTCCAGGCGGATTTTAGCCTCGGTCAGGGTACCGGTCTTGTCGGTGCACAACACATCCATTGAACCCAGATCCTGAATGGCCGTCAGCCGCTTGACAATCATGTGCAATTTCGCCATGCGCATGGCCCCCCGCGACAGCGTTACCGAGACCACCATCGGCAACTCCGGCGTCAGACCGACGGCGAGCGCCACGGCAAACAGGAAAGATTCCAGCCACGGCTTGTGGAAAAAGGCATTGGCCAGCAGCACGAACATCACCATCAGGATGGTCAGCCGCATGATCAGCACGCCGAAGTGACGGGTGCCGATTTCGAACGAGGTCGGTTCCGACGGCCGCGAGACGCTGTCGGCAATTTCGCCGATTGCTGTCTCCGCACCGGTCTTTACGACCCGCATCCGGGCGCTGCCGCTGACCACCGAGGTCGCCATGAATACCGCGTTGCTCGCTTCCTGGAGTTCGGTCGCCGTAGCCGCCAGCACCCCCGGCCGCTTTTCAACCGGGTAGGACTCACCGGTCAGGGCGGATTGTTTGACAAAGAAATCATGCGCTTCCAGCACCCTCCCGTCGGCCGGAATCATGTCACCCGCCGAGAGCACGACGAGATCCCCCGCAACCACCTCGGTCACCGGTATCTCGATTTGCCGGCCATCGCGCAGCACGTTGGTGCGCACCGAAACCGACTGGCGCAACTTGTTCGCCGCAGTGTTGGCGCGGTACTCCTGGACAAAATCCAGCGTGACGCTGAGCAGAACGATGCAGGTGATGATGACGAAGTTGGTCACTTCCCCGGTGAACGCCGAAACCGCGCTGGCAACCAGCAGGATAATGACGAGTGGATTTCTGAAACGCGCCAGATACTGGAGCAGCAGCGATTTTTCCGGCCGCTCAAGGAAGGAGTTGGGGCCAAATCTGGCCAGCCGGTCTTTGGCCTCGACGCTCGACAGACCGCTGGCATCAGTCGCCAGTTCGGCCTGGGGTTCCGTCAGAGGTGACAGCCACCAGCTCGGGTTATCCTCGGGCATTGCATTCACCTGAATCTTTCCTGGGGTAGTGCGCTGGCCGCATTCATGACCTGCCTGCGACAGCTTGTGGGCATGTCCAGCCTTGTCATTCCTCTCCACATTCCCGTCCCGTACTTTTCACGTGAGGAAGGGCGGTTACCGGTTTTCTTCACGGCCATCAGCTTGCTCTGAGCGCTCCAGGCCGTCTGTTCGCTAACGAACACAGCCTGATCGCCCAGTCTATACCGGTTTATGAAATCGATTCCATTCAGGCGCATGGAATGGCGTGTTTGATCGCTGCCATAACGGGAAAACATTCATACTTTCCTCACCGTAACGGAGACGCGTTATGTGCGCTAGCGCCCAGACCAGCGACTGATTTTACTCCACCATGCGGATAGCACATCCTGGCAAAGTTGCACAACCGGGATGGCAATCGATACCGGCAGTGCATCGCCTGCGGTGCGCGTGTCGAGTAAATAGTTTTGTATCACAAGGAGAATTCCAATGCCGGATACCCGCTCAAGCCCTGCTGCAAATCGTCTGCTGGCGGCCCTGCCGCGCAAAGATCGCGAGCGTTTGCTGGCTTGCTGCGAGCCGGTCGAGCTTGCCTTTGCTGAGATTCTGGCCGAACAAGGCGTACGCATGCGCCACGTATATTTCCCGACGGAAAGCTTTATTTCCCTGGTCGCGCCAATCGATGGCCGACCCAGCCTTGAGGTGGGATTGATCGGCAACGAAGGCATGCTCGGTATCTCACTGATTCTCGGTGTCGAGGTTTCGCCGCTGCTCGCCGTGGTGCAGGGAGAAGGGCCGGCCTGGCGAATGGATGCTGAAACGTTTTGCCGCGAACTCGGCCTGAGCACGGCGCTGCAAGTTTTGCTGCAACGCTACCTTTATGTGGAGATGAGTCAACTTGCACAAACAGCGGCATGCACCCGCTTCCATCTGCTTGAGGCACGCCTGGCCCGCTGGCTCCTGATGACTCAGGACCGGGCACACTCAACCGAGTTTCATGTGACGCAGGAATTTCTCGCCTACATGCTGGGCGTGCGTCGCGTCGGCGTGACCAAGGCCGCCAGTTCGCTGCAAAACAACAAACTGATCAGCTATTGCCGAGGGAATATCAGGATTGTCGACCGCCACGGCCTGGAAGCCGCCTCCTGCGGATGTTACAAGGCCGACAAGGCGAGCTACGCCGAAATGATGGGCTAGGGGGTGTTGACACCCCTAACATTCTTCCACTTAAGCTTGCTAATTTTGCTTAACGAAATCCCTGATCACCACAAAGCTGATATGTGGCTCGTTTATGTTGCAAGCATGAGAGACAGGTTTGTGCGCCACCGCACAGACGGCCGCCCTACAAATAGCTATTTTTGTGTTGCCACTGATGATTCGTCGCTTTCTACGAAGCAACAGGGGGCAGTGATTCATCGATAGCTGTTCAAATCTGGGGATTGCTCACAATGACGTAAGTAATTCTCACTTCTCAAAAGTCTAACAGGAGGAATTGCCATGAAATTTTCAAATCTATGCGTCACTTCGGTGATGCTGCTCGCAATCAGTGCTTGCGTTGGTCCCGCCGGTCCGCAAGGTGAAACGGGTAGCCCTGGATACACTGGAGCTACTGGGGCATCGGGAGCTACGGGAGCGACTGGAGCAACGGGAGCTACAGGTGCATCGGGGGCCAGGGGATACACAGGGAACACTAGCGGCACCCCGGTACCCAGCGAGTACGACGACCGTAGCATCACCGCCAGAGTGGTCGCAGCCCTTCGCGATCAGCCTGCTCTAAACTCCAGCGGAGTCACCGTCGAGACCTTCAACGGTACGGTTCGACTGAGCGGCTTTGTGACTTCCCAGGCTGACGCAACCAAGGCGATCGAGGTGGCGCGCCGCGTCGGCGGCGTGAGATCCGTCGAGAACAGCATGAACATCAAGTGAGAGATGTTGGGTATGGATGGCTGATCAACCAAAGTGATCAACCATAGGGGGTCGTAGTCATTTAAAAACCAGGGCACCAATTATCAAATCACTTCGACCCCTTTAATACTTCGACCCCTTTAATACACACGAAATACCTGACATTGTGCTGAACATCACTCTCTAAACTTGCATGAAATTGCGCGATAATGCGGCTCAACGCCTGCGGTCACTACGTTGGGCCGTGCGTCGGCAGCCACACTTTTTCTGCCCTGACCCAGGGCATATTGCAAAGGAGAATGCACATGCTTCAGCTCACCCCTCTTGATTCGAACGTTCCGATCTTCCAGCAACTCGGTGATGATGTCTCACCCGTTATCCTGGTCAACATCTTCCAGGTCGCCGAGGGAGATATTCCCGCCCTCCTCAAGGCCTGGGAAGAAGATGCCAACTGGATGAAACAGCAACCCGGCTATATCTCGACGCAGTTGCATCAAGGCATAGCAGGCAGCACGGTGTTCATGAACTACGCCGTGTGGGAGTCAACGGCCCATTTCCGCGCCGCTTTCAGCAATCCCGAGTTCATGAAGGCACTGGAGCACTACCCGTCTTCAGCCGTTGCATCGCCGCACCTGTTCACGCGCCTTACGGTGCCCAATCTGTGTGTTGGACCCTAAGCCGGCAGCATTCGCTCAAGCGACCTACAAAGTCGTCCGCTATTGAAAGATCTCAGAGACTGTGAATAATACCGAGCCGTCATTCCGGCGCAAGCCGGAATCCAGTACCTTCCTCTGATATCAATTAAACCAATAAGATAAACGAACTGGACCCCGGCTTTTGCCGGGGACGAGCGCGGAAATCAGGCAGTAATGATTTTTTCACGGACTCTCAGTTCTGGAAATGGTTCGAGCACCCCGGAAATTGATTACGCTTGACTCTTCAAGAACTGTTACTACAGCATCAGTATGCCATTTAATCATGCTGTTGTTTCCCCGGAGCTACCCATGCTGCAACTCAGGCCCAATTGCGAATGCTGTGACAAGGACTTGCCAGCGGATTCGACGGAAGCCCGCATCTGCTCCTTCGAGTGCACGTTTTGCGTTTCTTGCGCTGAAGGCAAACTCCACGGCAAGTGCCCAAACTGTGGCGGCGAACTGCTGGCGAGACCGCGGCGTCCGGCAGACAAACTGGCCAGCAATCCGGCTTCAAGGGACAGGATCTACAAGCCAGCAACTTGTGCGAAGGCCACGGAGTGACGTCGGACGACAATCCTGGAAAAGGAAAGACGATTGGGTCAGATCATTCTGTTTGACAGGTTCCGCGATACGGAACAAAATAAACCATGATTCATTCATTCGCCTGTCCCGATACGGAAACGCTTTTCAACAGTCAGGCCGTGCGCCGGTTCAGGAATATCGAACGTGTGGCGCGACGCAAGCTGCTGCAGATTCATGCGGCGACCGAACTGGCCAGCTTGCGGATTCCTCCAGGCAACCAGCTCGAAGCGCTGAAAAGCGATCGCAAAGGACAGCACAGCATCCGCGTCAATGCGCAATGGCGCGTGTGCTTTGTCTGGCGTGAGGATGGTGCGCACCAGGTTGAAATTGTGGACTACCACTAGGAGCTGAACATGGCTGAACTACTTGACGAAATCCACCCCGGTGAAATTCTGCTGGAGGACTTTATGAAGCCGATGGGAATTGCGGCCCGTCAGCTTGCGGCCGACATCGACGTCTCCCCCAGTCGCATCAGCGAGCTGGTGCACGGTTCGCGTCCGATTACCGCCGATACCGCACTGCGCCTCGGTCTGTTTTTCGAGATGGACCCTCGTTTCTGGCTGAACCTGCAAATGGAGTACGACCTGCGGGTTGCCGCGCGTACCCTTCAAGAAAAGATCACTCCTCGAATCCGCGTTTTTCAGCGCGCTGTTGCCTGATTCGTTTAGCTGTGGCGGGGGGCTGTTGGCGCGACCGCGGCGTCCGGCAGACAAGCTGGCCAACAATCCGGCTTCAAGGGAAAGGATCTACAAGCCCTCTGGTTGTAGGAAGACCACGTAATAATGGCTCTTCACCTTTTACCCTCTCAATGCATGACTTGAATAGCCATAAGGTTAAGCACGTCATTCCGGGGCCGCGAAGCGGAACCCGGAATCCAGCAACCAGGGTTGAATACAATCTTGATACCAGAGTCTGCCTTGGTGTAGCACTAACAGGCTGAACATCGTGGCCAATCTGGATGCTTCAAGTTTTTCCTGGTGCCGGTTTTCTCCTTTCCCGCCACCCCTGGCTCGCGTAATATGCCAGTAAAATCAACTTGGCCCCTATTCCCAGAGTCTCCCGAGTGCCCAACAAAAAGAACCTCTCCGAACGCGACATCTGCACCCAGTTCATCACTCCAGCCTTGCAGCGGTCAGGATGGGACTTCGCCACGCAGGTACGTGAAGAAGTCACCTTCACCAAGGGCCGCGTCATCGTTCGCGGCAAACTGCACACCCGCGGCAAACAGAAACGCGCCGACTACGTCCTCTACTACGCGCCCAACCTGCCGATCGCCGTCATTGAGGGCAAGGACAACAAACACGGCGTCGGCGACGGCATGCAGCAGTCGCTGGATTACGCAGAAACTCTTGAAGTGCCGTTCGCCATCAGCAGCAATGGCGATGGCTTCCTGATCCATGACCGCACCGGCCAGCACACTCCGATCGAGCAACAACTCGCCCTTGACGCCTTCCCCACCCCGCAGGAACTCTGGCAACGCTACTGCGCCTGGAAAGGCATCGCCGGCCCGGAAAAGCGCGAGACGGTAGAAACCCCGTATTACGACGACGGCAGCGGCAAGACCCCGCGCTACTACCAGGTCAACGCCATCAACCGCAGCATCGAAGCCATTGCCAGAGGGCAACAGCGCATCCTGCTGGTGATGGCCACCGGCACCGGCAAGACCTACACCGCCTTCCAGATCATCTGGCGGCTATGGAAATCCAAGGCCAGGAAACGCATCCTCTTCCTCGCCGACCGCAACATCCTCGTCGACCAGACGCGCACCAACGACTTCAAGCCCTTCGGCCCGGCGATGACCAAGATCACCAACCGGCAGGCCAACAAGGCCTTCGAGATTTACCTCTCGCTCTATCAGGCCGTCACCGGCAACGAAGAAGAGAAGAACATCTACAAGCAGTTCTCGCCGGATTTCTTCGACCTCATCGTCATCGACGAATGCCATCGCGGCAGCGCCGCCGAAGACTCGGCCTGGCGCGAAATCCTCGATTATTTTTCCAGCGCGACGCACATCGGCCTGACCGCGACGCCCAAGGAGACCAAAGAGGTTTCCAACATCAACTACTTCGGTGATCCGGTCTATACCTACTCGCTACGCCAGGGCATCGACGATGGCTTCCTCGCCCCCTACAAGGTCGTGCGCATCGACATCGACAAGGACTTGCAGGGCTGGCGCCCCGAGAAGGGCCAGACCGACAAGAACGGCCTGCTCATCGAAGACCGCATCTACAACCAGAAGGATTTTGACCGCACGCTGGTTCTCGAAAAGCGCACCGAACTCGTCGCCCGCAAGATCACCGAATACCTCAAGGCCACCGACCCCTTCGCCAAGACCATCGTCTTCTGCGAAGACATCGACCACGCCGAGCGCATGCGCCAGGCGCTGGTCAATCTCAACCCCGAGCGCGTCGCCGAAAACCGCAAGTTCGTGATGCGTATTACGGGGGATGAGCAGGAAGGCAAGGCCGAACTCGACAACTTCATTGATCCGGCGAAGCGCTACCCCGTCATTGCCACCACCAGCAAGCTGATGACCACCGGCGTCGATGCGCAGACCTGCAAGCTGATCGTCCTCGACCAGCGCATACAGTCGGTCAGCGAATTCAAGCAGATCATCGGTCGCGGCACACGCATCAACGAGGACTTTGACAAATTCTGGTTCACCATCATGGATTTCAAGAAGGCCACCGAACTCTTCGCCCGTCCCGACTTCGATGGCGACCCGGTGCAGATCTTCGAGCCCAAAGGCGACGAACCACCAATCCCGCCCGACGAGCCTCCTCTTCCGGGTGACGAAGAACCGCTCCCACCGCCTGAACTGCCGCTGCCACCCGATGAACCCGGCGTAAAGCGCGTCAAGTATGTCATCGGCGGCGAAGTCACCGTCTATGTCGTCGCCGAGCGTGTCCAGTATTACGGTCCAGACGGTCGACTGATCACCGAATCGCTCAAGGACTACACCCGCAAAGCCGTCCGCAAGGAATACGCCTCGCTCGACGATTTCCTGCGTCGCTGGAGCAGCGCCGAGCAAAAGCAGGCACTGATTGCCGAACTCGAAGAACAGGGCATCCTGCTCGAAGCCCTGGCTGAAGAGGTAGGCAGGAATTTCGACCCCTTCGACCTGATCTGCCACGTGGCCTTCGACCGCCCGCCGCTCTCACGTCGCGAGCGCGCCGAGCAGATCAAAAAGCGTGACGTGTTCACGAAATACGGCGCACAAGCCCAGCGCGTCCTCGCCGGTCTGCTCGAAAAATACGCCGATGCCGGCATCCAGGACATCGAAGATATTAAAATCCTTACCCTCGACCCCTTCAACCAGCTCGGCACACCGCAGGAACTGGTCAGTGCCTTTGGCGGCAAGCCCGCCTATCTCAAGGCGATCCACGATCTCGAACAGCAACTCTACGCCTAAGCAGCCTTCTCAATGTCAATCAGCACCACCATCAAATCCATCCAGGACATCATGCGCAAGGACGTCGGCGTCGACGGCGACGCGCAGCGCATCGGCCAGCTCGTCTGGATGTTCTTCCTCAAGATTTACGACGACAAGGAAACCGAGTACGAACTGCTCGACGACCACTACAAGTCGCCGATCCCCGCCCCGCTGCGCTGGCGCAACTGGGCGGCCAACCCCGAAGGCATGACCGGCGACGAGCTGCTCGACTTCGTCAACAACCAGCTTTTCAAGACGCTCAAAGACCTGCAGCCGCAGTACAACGACCAGCGCGGCTTCGTCATCCGCAGCGTCTTCGAAGACGCCTACAACTACATGAAGTCCGGCCACCTCATCCGGCGGGTCATCAACAAGATCAACGAAGGCATCGACTTCAACAAGGCGCAGGACCGCCACCTCTTCGGCGACCTCTACGAACAAATCCTGCGCGACCTGCAAAACGCCGGCAACGCCGGCGAGTACTACACCCCGCGCCCGGTCACCCAGTTCATGGTCGACATGGTCAACCCGCAACTCGGCGAAAAAATTCTCGACCCCGCCTGCGGCACCGGCGGCTTCCTCACCTGCACCATTGAAAACGTGCGCAAGGCGCAGGTCAAAACCGTCGAGCAGGAACAGCAGCTCCAGCAAAGCATCTTCGGCGTCGAGAAGAAGCCGCTGCCGCACCTGCTGTGCACCACCAACATGATCCTGCACGGCATCGACGTGCCGACCAACGTCCGCCACGACAACACCCTGTCGCGTCCGCTGCGCGACTACGGCCCCCGGGATCGCGTCGATGTCATCGTCACCAACCCGCCCTTCGGCGGCATGGAAGAAGACGGCATCGAAACCAACTTCCCGGCCAGCTTCCGGACCCGCGAAACCGCCGATCTCTTCCTGGTGCTGATCATGCACCTGCTGAAAGACGGTGGCCGCGCCGCCGTGGTGCTGCCCGACGGCACGCTGTTCGGCGAAGGCATCAAAACGCGCATCAAGGAACAACTGCTCAACACCTGCAATCTGCACACCATCGTCCGCCTGCCCAATGGCGTCTTTGCTCCCTACACCGGAATCAAGACCAACCTGCTGTTCTTTACAAAGGGCACGCCGACCGAGCACATCTGGTTCTACGAGCACCCCTATCCGCCGGGCGTGAAGAACTACAACAAGACCAAGCCGATGCGGCTCGAGGAGTTCGAGGCGGAGAAAGTTTGGTGGGGAGGTGGCGAAAGAAGCGGTCGGGTTGAAAACGAATACGCCTGGAAAGTCAGCGCCGACGAGATCAAGGCGCGCAACTACAACCTCGACATCAAGAACCCGCACAGCCCGGATGCGGTGATTCACGACCCGGAGCAACTGCTCGCCGACTACGCCGCGTTGCAGCAGCGGATCGCCAGTACTCGTGACCAGCTCAAGGCCGTGCTGGCGGCCGCATTGGAGACCAGACAATGAAACCACTGGTATATGTTGAAACGTCGATCGTTTCCTACCTCACCGCCCGCCCCAGCCGCGATCTGGTAACCGCAGCGCGACAGACTTGGACACGTGAATGGTGGGACATCGCACCGTCGCAATGGCGATTAAGAATTTCCGACCTGGTGCTGGAAGAAGCGGCGCGTGGCGACCCGTCCGCTGCATTATTAAGGCTTGATGCACTGCAAAATCTGGAAGTCGTTGAAATCAATACTGAAGCACGATCATTGGCAGCACGCCTGATCGAAGCCGGTGCAATGCCGCAGACCGAGGCTGAGGATGCGCTACATATCGCCATAGCGTCGGTCGCCGGTGCGCACTACCTCGTAACATGGAATTTTGCCCATCTGGTTGGCCCAGACGCTAAACTTAGACTACTGGACACCCTGCGCGCATGTGAGTGCCACGCACCGCTGCTCACGACACCCGAAGAACTGCTGGAGATCATCAAATGAACACGCCGAAAACTGAACTCCCTAAGCAAGGGAACGCACGCCTGCCTGACCCTATCCTCGCCGAACTTTGGGAAGCAAAGCGGCAGATCAACGAGGAAGCCGGATACGACATCGGCAAGCTTGCGCGCATGGCGAAAGACGCCAGCGAAGAAATCCGGAAAAAATGGCCGCGTGCGAAAATTTGATGAATCCACGCGTTATAACCCTCACCGCCAACGCCGATCACAGCCTGACGCTTGTCTTCAACAACGGCGAGACCAAGCGCTTCGACATGCGCCCCTATCTTGGTTACACCGCATTTGCCCCGCTGCAGAACATCGGATTCTTCCAGCTTGCCAGGGCTGACCACGGCACGGTAGCCTGGCCGCAAGACATCGACTTCGACCCCGACACCCTCTATCTGGATAGCCAAAGCATCAGCGATGAGCGCGCCGCATGAGTAGTAGCCTGCCCGACCACCTCGACCTCATCGCCGCCGCACCGAATGGCATCCAGAAACTGCGCGGGCTGATTCTGGAACTGGCGGTGCGCGGCAAGCTGGTGCCGCAAGACCCCAAGGACGAACCGGCGAGCGAGTTGCGCAAGCGGATCGCGCAGGTACGGGCGAGGTTGGAGGTGGAAGGAACTTGCAAAAAGTCGAATGCAACGCCACTTGATGCCGGGGATGCTCCGCCTTTTGAACTTCCTGCCGGTTGGGTGCTATCTCAGCTCTCAGATTTGGCTTTGGTCCTCAACGGCCGTGCCTACTCAAAAGACGAACTGCTGTCTGAGGGAGTGCCCGTTCTTCGAGTCGGCAACCTTTTTACGTCGAATCATTGGTACTACTCGAACCTGCAACTCGAAGCCGACAAATACTGCGATCAAGGTGACCTGCTTTACTCATGGTCCGCTTCGTTCGGACCATTTATTTGGCAAGGCCCAAAGGTGATCTATCACTATCACATCTGGAAGCTTCGCCTGTTCGACGAGTCGAGTCTCAGCAAGGAGTTTTTCTACAAATTCCTGCTCGAAAAAACCGCAGAGATTAAGGCGGCTGGGCATGGCGTGTCGATGATCCACATGACCAAAGAAAAGATGGAGAAAATTTTCGTCCCGTTTCCGCCCCTCGCCGAACAACACCGCATCGTCGCCAAAGTCGATGAACTGATGGCGCTCTGCGACCGGCTGGAGGCGGAGCAAACGGACGCGACGAGCGCCCACGCCAAGCTCGTCGAAACCCTGCTCGGCACCCTCACACAAAGCACCGACGCCGCCGACCTTGCTGCCAACTGGCAACGTCTCGCCGAACACTTCGACACCCTCTTCACCACCGAATCCAGCCTCGACGCCCTCAAGCAAACCATCCTGCAACTCGCCGTCATGGGCAAACTGGTGCCGCAAGACCCCAAGGACGAACCGGCCCACGTTAGTCTAACCAACGCATTTAATTTGCGAAAAGGATTGGTCAAATCGGGAGTAATTCCCAAGAGGTTATTGACGGAATCGCCGCAACTGTCGGAGCGACCTATCACCGTCCCAGAAAATTGGGCATTTGCATCATTTGACCACTTGGCTGCACCAGTGCCCAATGCCCTGAAAGCTGGGCCATTCGGTTCTGCACTAAAAAAGGATTGTTATGTCCCGAGTGGCTACAAGATCTACGGGCAGGAGCAAGTAATCAAGCAAGACGCGTTCTATGGCGACTACTACATTTCTGAAGCGAAGTTTGCCCAGCTTCGGTCGTGCGAAGCAAAGCCGGGAGATCTACTCATTAGCCTTGTCGGCACAATTGGAAAAGTTTTGGTTCTACCGCTAGAGGCTGAAGCGGGCATCATTAATCCGCGTCTGATCAAAATGTCTTTGGACTTGAAGTTGGTCTATGCGGAATATGTGAAGATTATGTTGGCTTCACCTTGGGTTCGAGAGTTTTTGTTTTCTGAGTCGCATGGGTCAACGATGGATGTACTTAATTTGACGATTTTGCGAAATCTTCCAGTTCCACTTCCTCCCCTCGCCGAACAACACCGCATCGTCGCCAAAGTCGCCGAACTGCTGGCCCTCGTCGACCGCCTCAAGGCCGACCTCGCCGAGCTCGCTCTCGTCAGACGCGTCTATCCACCACCCTCATCGAATCCGCCCTGCAAGCCGCCTGAGGACCCGCCATGTCGATCCGTACCGCACTCTGGAAAGTTTCCGCACAACCGCAAGCCCTGGTCGAAGCGCAGTTGCCGAGCGAGAAGCTGCTCGAAGACATGATCGTTCCGGATACAGCACAGGAATTTTCATGAACAGCACGACTGAATTTATTGAAATTGATTTACATGCCAGTGAGAAAAAGCTCATCCTTGAGCTTGCCGGGTTTTGGGTTACGGATGAAACGACACAGGCAGACCTCAAAAACGGTCGAAGGAAATGGGTTCGCATCGAGCCCTATGTAGTTTCCGAGCTCATTGGCGAGTTGTCGTATCACTACAATCGATGCAAGAGCGCCACCAAATCGGAACTGCTGGATGCGCTGATCAGCCATCTTGAAAGTGCACTTTCAGCCAGCCGGAGATAACCGCCCCCATGTTGCCTTCACTGCTCGCCCACGAGATTAAAAACAGCCTGAAGCATTTTTTTGCGCACCGGCTTCAAGCCTTTCTACCCCTTGTTCGCGGGCGTCATGCGGCGCTTAACCCAAGACGAACTTTGAATTTCCTTACGCTGACCGACCAGAGCAAGCGCGAATCCCTTGAGCAGAATGCGTTGATCCAATAAATAGGTATTTATTGACATTTACCTATGTTACGGAACATTATACTCAACATGGTTAATGTTTCCGATAAGCTGCTCGATCTGGTGCGCTCCCGAGGCATGATTCGCCCCTGCGATCTAACGCTGCTGGGAATACCCAGAGTGTCCCTCACCCGCGCTGTCCGTCGCGGTCACCTGGAGCGTGTCGGTCGCGGGCTCTATGGGCTGCCCGGTAGGGAGGTTTCAGCGCAGGGATCGCTGGCGGAAGTAGCGCTAAGGGTGCCCAAAGGCGTTGTCTGCCTGCTTTCAGCCCTCCGTTTTCACGAACTGACCACCCAGGCCCCTTTCGAAGTGTGGCTGGCAATCGAAAACAAGGCCCTCGCCCCGAAGCTTGATTATCCGCCGCTGCGCATCGTGCGTTTCTCGGGTGCCGCGCTCACCGAGGGGGTTGAAGAGCATAGCGTTGACGGCGTGACGGTCCGTATCACTGGTGTCGCCAAAACCGTCGCCGACTGTTTCAAATACCGCAACAAGATCGGCCTTGACGTCGCCCTGGAGGCGCTACGCGATGCCTGGCACGGGAAGCGAATGACCAGCGATGACATCTGGCGCTATGCCAAAGTCTGCCGCGTGGCCAACGTGATGCGTCCGTATCTGGAAAGCCTGGCATGACCGTTGTCAACATGGGCGCTTCAATTCGCGACCGCTTGCTCAGCAAAGCTCGTGCAGAAAAGTTGGACTTCAACCTGCTGCTGACACGTTATGCCCTGGAGCGCATGCTCTATCGCTTGAGCATTTCGCAACACCGTGAACAGTTTCTGCTCAAGGGCGCACTGCTGTTCGATCTGTGGTTCGATGTGCCACATCGGCCGACGCATGATATCGATTTTCTCGGTTTCGGCGCGGCGGATATTTCCCGTCTGGAAGCGGTTTTCCGGGACATCTGCCGGATCGAGAGTCCCGACGGCATGGTGTTTCAGCCTGATTCCGTGAAGGGGGCCGAGATTCGCAAGGAGGCCAATTACTCTGGCATTCGGCTCACCCTGATGGGTCTTCTGGACAGTGCTCGTTGCCCAGTACAGATCGACGTCGGGTTCGGCGATGCCGTCGTGCCCGGTCCGGAAGATGCACGTTATCCGATTATTCTGCCGGGAATGCCTGAGCCGCAGCTTCGGGTTTATCCCCGCTACACTGTCGTCGCAGAAAAACTTGAGGCACTGACGTCGCTCGGCATGTTGAACAGCCGGATGAAGGATTTCTTTGACCTGTGGGTGCTGGCGAAGCACTCAGACTTTGATGGCTCGGTGCTGTCACAGGCGGTTGCCGCAACTTTTGAGCGTCGAAGCACCGCTTTGCCTGAAGGGATCCCCATCGGTTTGAGCGATGGATTCATCAATGATGCGCAGAAGGCAAAGCAGTGGCTGGCCTTCCTGCGCAAGAACGCTCTGGAACCGATGCTTCTGGAAACGGTAATCGGCGATCTGCGTGATTTCTTGCTGCCTGTTTTGGCTTCAGTTTCGGCGGGCAGCACGCTCGACAGCGCCTGGCGGGCGGGAGAAGGATGGCTTAAGAATGGATAGCTATAGCACTCGGTCAGCCACCAATGTGGTGCGATTGCTCGTCATGTTACGCTTTGAATTGAGGCCAATGGTTTCATTTGTTGCGACAGTCAACCAGCAAGACACTCTGACTGGCTGGAATGGCTGATTATTTCGCTTGGAAATTGCTATGTATTCTGGACTGTGGCTGGCCGGTCTGGATTGCTTGGCATCAGTTTTGCCCGGCGACAAAACTGATTTCCGTATATTTTCCGTACGGCAAGAAAAGGGGAACTCTTATTCTTCTTAAATCTTTGATTTTATGGTGGGCGGTACTGGGATCGAACCAGTGACCCCTGCCGTGTGAAGGCAGTGCTCTACCGCTGAGCTAACCGCCCGACAGAGGGACAAGATTTAACCACAACAGCGCCATACGGTCAATTTGCGTGCGCTTACCTTACAATACGCCCTTTCCGCTTTTCGGCCAGTGACCATGATCCGCACCCGTTTTGCCCCCTCCCCGACCGGCTTTCTGCACATCGGCGGCGCGCGTACCGCGCTCTTCTCCTGGGCCTTTGCCCGGCACCACGGCGGGCAGTTCATTCTGCGCATTGAAGACACGGATGTGGTGCGTTCGACGCCGGAGGCGGTGCAGGCGATTCTCGACGGCATGCAGTGGCTCGGCCTGACGCACGACGAAGGCCCGTTTTACCAGATGCAGCGCATGGATCGTTACCGGGAGGTGATCCAGACCATGCTCGCCGCCGGCACCGCCTACCCCTGCTACACGACGCCAGACGAACTCGAGCGCATGCGCGAGGCGCAGCGCGCCAGCGGCCTCAAGCCGCGCTACGACGGCACCTGGCGCCCGGAGCCCGGCAAGACGCTGCCGACGCCGCCAGCCGGCGCGCTGCCGGTGGTGCGCTTCAGGAATCCGCTCGACGGTGTGGTGGCCTGGGATGACCTGGTCAAGGGCCGCATCGAGATTGCCAACGCCGAACTCGACGATCTGGTGATCGCCCGTGCCGACGGTACGCCGACCTACAACTTCTGCGTCGTCGTTGACGACTGGGAGATGGGCATCACGCACGTCATCCGTGGCGATGACCACGTGAACAACACGCCACGCCAGATCAACATCCTCGCCGCGCTCGGCGCGCAGGTTCCGCTTTACGCGCACCTTTCGATGATCCTCGGCGACGACGGGCAGAAGCTGTCCAAACGCCACGGTGCGGTGAGCGTGATGCAATATGACGACGAAGGCTATCTGCCGGAAGCCGTGCTCAACTACCTGGCCCGCCTCGGCTGGTCGCACGGCGACGAGGAGGTGTTCTCGATGTCGCAGTTCTGCGCGTGGTTCGACCTCGACCACATCACGCCCTCGGCGGCGCAGTTCAACACCGAGAAGCTGAACTGGCTCAATGCCCACTACCTCAAGCAGGCCGACAACGAGCGGCTGGCGGCGCTGGTGCAGCCACGGCTCGCCGCGCGCGGCGTAACGGTCAGCGCCTCGCCCTCGCTGGCGGCCATCTGCGGCCTCTACAAGGAGCGCGTGAGCAACCTCAATGAGCTGACCGATGCCGCCGAAGTGTTCTACATCGACCTGCATCCGAAGGCTGAAATTCTGGCGCAGCACCTGACGCCGGAAGCGCTGCCGGCGCTGGCCGATTTTGTCGCCGGCATCCGCGAGGTGGATTGGGAAGTCGCAGCCATAAGCGCGCTGATCAAGACGTGTATCGGCAAGCACGGACTGAAGATGCCCAAGCTGGCGATGCCGCTGCGCGTGTTGCTGACCGGGCAGGCGCAGACGCCGTCGGTCGATGCCCTGCTGGCCCTGTTTCCGCGCGAACTGGTGCTCAAGCGGCTGGCGGCGGCAGTACCCGACTGAGCGCTGCCGGATACTCCGCACCAAGGAAAAAGCGCTTTACAAGAGTGGGCCGCCTCCCTATAATGCGCCCTTCTTTCGAGCGGGGGTATAGCTCAGCTGGGAGAGCGCTTGCATGGCATGCAAGAGGTCCGCGGTTCGATCCCGCGTACCTCCACCAACAGGCCGAAAGAGAAAATAGTCCGGGTCCCCATCGTCTAGAGGCCTAGGACACTACCCTTTCACGGTAGGTACCGGGGTTCGAATCCCCGTGGGGACGCCAAGAACAGACAGGGGTTGCCCGGCGCAACACGCCGCAACCCCTTGCTTTTGAGCAGTACTGGAGTGGTAGTTCAGTTGGTTAGAATACCGGCCTGTCACGCCGGGGGTCGCGGGTTCGAGTCCCGTCCACTCCGCCAACATAGCTAAACGGCCTGATTTTCAGGACGTTTTCGTTTCAGCCTCTCAACTCGGCAAGCCATGCGCTGTGGGGACGGAATCGGTTAGGGAAACGCTGAATAAGTCGTTACACCGGCGGAAGCCGGTGTCCAGTGCCTTGATTTTTCTGGATTCCGGCGTTCGCCGGAATGACGCTTAACACTCGTTCAGTGACTCCTTAGTTTATTCTGGGCATGGAACTTGTGTTTTCTGCACGTTCCATGCTCACACTACCAACGGCAAGTCAGGCCGCAACGCCCTGTGCATGAGTCGTTCGCTTCGCCTTTGCCCCACGTCCTTTGGCCTCGACTGCGCCAAGATGGTCAATCACCACGGGAGGACGATTCGGAAACTGCGCAACGAGTTCCAGCGTGCCACCCATGCTCTCGACGTAGCGGCGCAAGGTGGAGATCAGCATGTCGCTGCGTTGTTCAAGCCGGGAAATCGAATCCTGCCCGACACCGAACGCCGTAGCCAACTCCTCCTGCGTCTGCTCGACGGCCTGTCGCAAGTCTTTAAGGGAAGCAAGCTCCTGCGCGCGCCGAACGATTTTGGCGCGTCGTTTTGCAGGCAAGGCCGCTATCATGTCATCGAGTTTTTTTGCCATGCTTTGCCTCCTTCACTGTCACGGCGGCGAACGCTGCAAGATGCTCGTCGTAACGTTTATCAGCCACCGTAATCAATCGCTTGTAAAACCGACGCTGATCAGCGCCACCCTTGTCGCCTCCGACCAGCAGAATCGCCTGCCGCTGGGGGTCGAAGGCAAAGGCAACGCGCCAGACGCCGCCATCCCAACCAAAACGCAGCTCCTTCATGTTGGCGTGCTTCGAACCCTTCAACCCATCGACCGTTGGACGACCCAGATTCGGCCCGAACTCACCGAGCAGCAACGCATGCGCCAGCAGTTCGTCCTGCAAGCCCAAGTCGAATGATTTGAACTCGACATCGAAGGTATCGTGGAAAAGCACCGCCCAACTCATGGCGCTAGTATGTACTTAAAACCATATGGTTACAAGTCCATGTCGCTTCAATGTCAATTCTGTGATCGCGCGCCGAAATGAGAGAAAAAAAGGAACCGCGATTTTGTCGCGGTTCGCCAGCATCGGAATCTCGTGCTGATTATCGAAATACTGGCCCAATACAGGCCGCTCCTTATTACTGCCTGCACCGCATTGAGCGCGAAGCCTGGCCTCGGAACAGGATGTGTTTCCAGAACAAATTACCGTGATAGCCACTAGCCTCCGATGCGCTTACTGGCGTGCGCTATAATCGGACGCTTGAATTCGGAACATTCGATCAGGCGATCCCGGCTAGCGCGGGACGGCCGCCCCGCGCTGCAGGCGGGCAAGCACAGGAATAACCGATGTTGCAAGGAATCAATTGTGTACTCGTCCGCATTGCGCGAATCGCCTGTATTGTTTTCCTGATGGCTGGTTGTGCAAGCGTGACGAAGGAGGCTGATCAATCACCCTCGCCCTCCTTTCCTGGCTCCGGAGCCGCTACCGACCGTACTCCATCGGGCAAGTCCGGATCGCGCGCTGGCAACCAGGCACAGGCAAAACAGAATTTCAGGCGGCAAACGCCTCTGCAGATCCCGACGCCTGCCGACGGCAGCCTGCCGACCGTCGAACTCTCCGCATCTGACCAATGGGCACAGGCCATCGACCTGACCTACGAGTCGGACGATATCTTCCAGCGCATGCGCAACGGGTTTTCGATGCCCGATATCAACAGTGATCTCGTTCTTTATCACCAGCAGTGGTATATGAACCGACCGGAGAGTCTGCGTCGCATAACCGAGCGCAGTAGCCTCTACCTTTTCTATATCGTCGAGGAACTAGAAAAGTGTGGCATGCCCATGGAACTGGCCCTGTTGCCGATGGTCGAGAGCGCCTACAACCCGATGGCCTATTCGCGCGCCAAGGCTTCCGGTCTGTGGCAGTTCATTCCCTCGACCGGCAAACGCTACAACCTCGACCAGAACTGGTGGAAGGATGAGCGTCGCGACATTCTGGCCTCGACGACTGCAGCCCTCGACTACCTGCAATCGATCTACGACATGCATGGCGACTGGCATCTGGCTCTGGCCTCTTACAACTGGGGTGAAGGCGCCGTTGGCCGGGCGGTCAACAAGAATGTGGTACTCGGCCTGCCCACCGATTACCTGAGCCTGACCATGCCGGGCGAAACCCGGAACTACGTACCCAAGCTGCAGGCCCTGAAGAATATATTCAGCAATCCGGCGCTGCTGATCGAACTCAGAATACCGAGGATTCCCAACCGTCCTTATTTTGGTACCGTCACCAAAACCTCAAATATCGACGTCAAGGTGGCCGCCAGACTGGCGGATATGCCGGTTCAGGAATTCGTTGCACTCAACCCGGCGCATAACCGGCCGGTCATCCAGTCCGAAACGCCGATGGTGATCCCGGCGCACAAACTCGAAACCTTCATCACCAATCTCGAAGCGCATGAAGAAAGCAACAAACCGCTTTCTTCCTGGCAGTCCTACACCGTGCGCCCGGGCGACAAGCTGGAAAAGATCGCTCCGCGCTTCGGCATGACGGTGGCCAATCTCAGGGAAGCCAACGGCATCACGGGGCGCATCAAGGTCAGTCCGGGACACACCTTGCTGGTCGCCGGGAACAATGGGGGTGAACCACTGAACATGGCCGCGCTGCCCGAGCAGCCGAGTCTTCCGCAAGCGGACCCGGTATCGCCAGGTGCATCGAGCGCCGCAACTGTCCATACGCATACGGTGCGCAAGGGCGAGACTTTACCGGTGATCGCCAGGCGCTACGGCACGAGCGTCGCCGACCTGAAGCGCATCAACCATCTGCGCTCCGACAGGATCGCCGCAGGCACCCGTCTTGAGGTGGGTACAGCAAACAAGACGGCAGGCAAAGGCGAGGCGAAGCCCGGAAAAGCCGGCGACTCGCCGAAAAAAATGGCCAGCGCCCAGAAATCGCCGAAGACTATCCACTACACCGTTCGTCGCGGCGACACGCTGGCCTCGATTGCCCGGCACTTCAAAGTCGGCAAGGACGATCTGCTGCGCTGGAACCGCATCTCGCCCAACGCATTGACGCCGGGCAAGTCGTTGACCATCCAGCTTTCTCAAAATCCCTGATTATCCAGGCTCATTCGAAACAGAGATTGCGAGCGGATTATGCGCTGTGCGGTCAAACGTCGGGTTACGCCCGTTGGGCTAACCCGACCTACGTGATTAGTATAGGCCTGCCCTTCCTAGCTTCAGCCCAAATCCATCAATCGACGTTACGGTACAAACGTTCCCATGAAATTGCAGCCTCGACGCTTGCCAGTTGCACCGAATCGCCGGGTGCGAAATCGTGCAAGACCCAAAGACCATCCAAACCTTTTCGGAAAAGCTCAACCTGCTGATGGTCGGGGTCAATAAGAAGGTATTCCATCAGGGATGGCAGGCTGCGGTAGGCAATGAACTTGTCGCCACGATCATAGGCGGCGGTAGATGGGGAAAGGACTTCGGCAACCAGCACGGGATGGTGCATGACCAGTTCTTCGCGATGGTCGTCCGGATGGCAGGTGACGAAGACATCAGGATAGAAAAAACGGCTTTTCGTGGCGACCTCAATTTTCATGTCAGCCATGTAGACGCGGCAGGATGAGCCGGACAGGGCGTCGTCGAGGGCGGCGAACAGGTTCCCGGAAATGGTGACATGACGTCTTGAAGCACCACCCATGGCAAAAACTTCTCCGGCGACATATTCGTGCTTTTCCGGCTGACTGGCTTCCCAGCGCAGATATTCCTCGGTGCTGAGGATTTGAGTTTCGGCAGGCAGCGACATCATTTTTCTCCGATTCAGGCATTCGGGCTGATTCTAAACTACACACGCCAATCAGGGAGATTTTCGAACTGGATATCTGTCCGCACACACAAAGCAATAAGGGACGCAAACCAATTGACGCGGGAGCGGATCATGCGCTGCAGGCAAAAGTCGGGTTACGCCCTTTGGGCTAACCCGACCTACTCTGAACATTCACCTCGCGTCAAACAAGAATGATGGTGTCGCTGTATGAAGCCACCGTCCTGTCGTGGGTCAGCAAGCGCATCGGTTCGGCCAGTGCTTGCGCAACCAGAAGCCGGTCGAACGGGTCTTGATGGTGACTGGGCAAGCCTTCAACTCCCACGGCATGCTCGGGTTCAATGGAAAGCAGGTGGTAGCCGGCCTGGCTGAAATAATGCAAGGCATCCGTACCCGACACGGGCATGTCTCCTCGCCCCAGACCATGCTTGATGGAAATTTCCCACAGGCTGACCGTGCTCACCCACAGCGTATTGCGCGGGGCCTGGATCAACGCTCGCGCAATGTCCGACAGATTGTGGTTGTCGGTGATTGCCCACAGCGCCACATGGGTATCCAGCAGCAGGTTCACCTTGCAGCACCGCCAAGAAAAATTTTTGCTATCTCATCATTAGTGCCATCAATGTTGTCAGGGACTTCGAACACGCCTTTGGCCACCCCAAGTCGTTGCCCCGACGGTAATTCAGAGATCGGCACCAGTTTGGCGGCAGGCCGTCCATTCCTGGCGATGATGATTTCCCGCTGTTCACCTTGTTCAATTGCTTCTACCAGACGTGACAGGCTGGATTTGGCTTGCAGCATGTTGACGGTTTGCATGTGAGTACTCCAGGCTGAAAAGTACTTAGTCTAGTCTGGCTAACAATTTGTTGCAATTGATAATCATAGCCGGATACCGGCGTAGCGCAGCCTCCTGCACAGAACGGAATTACCGATACAGGTGACAACGTACAGTATGCATCGCCGTCACGCGGCTCGTTTCGGGATAACTGGCGCGGCAGGCATCGCTGGCCTGCGGGCAACGCGGATGAAAGTGGCAGCCGTGCGGCGGATTGGCCGGCGATGGCGTTTCTCCGGCCAGCCGGATGAATTCCGGCTGCGAAGTCTTGTTCTCTGCGAGGCGCGGGCTGGGTACGGCGGAGAGCAGCGCCTGGGTGTACGGGTGCTTTGGCGAGCGCAGCACTTCATCCACCTGGCCACGCTCGACAATGCGGCCGAGATACATGACCGCCACTTCATGCGCCAGATACTCGACCACCGCGAAGTTGTGGGTGATGAACAGATAAGCCAGCCCGAGATCGTCCTGCAGCGTCTTGAGCAGATTGAGAATCTGCGCCTGTACCGAGACGTCAAGCGCCGAGGTCGGTTCGTCGCAGACGATCAGTTCCGGCTGTACGGCCAGCGCGCGGGCAATCGCGATGCGCTGCCGCTGACCCCCGGAGAACTCGTGCGGATAGCGCATCGCGGTGGCCGGGTCGAGCCCGACCTGCTGCAGCAAAGCGGCGATGGCTGCTTTCCTGTCGGTATCCTGCGCGTTGACTGCCAGCGCACTCATGCCTTCGCCGATGATTTCGCCGACTGAAAAGCGCGGATTGAGCGAGGCAAACGGATCCTGAAATATCATCTGCAGGCGCCGACGCAGTGGACGCAGTTCGCTGCGCGTGAGGCCGTTGAGCTCGCGCCCCTCAAGCCGGACGCTGCCGCCAGTGGGCTGGATCAGTTGCAGAATCGCCTTGCCGACCGTGGTCTTGCCGCAACCCGACTCGCCGACCAGCGCCAGCGTGCGGCCGCGCAGCAGTTCCAGCGCAACGCCGTCGACGGCCTTGACGTGGCCGACGGTACGTTGCAGGACGCCGCGCCGGATCGGGAAGTGCACGAGTAGATTTTCTACGGCGAGTAGTGAGGAGTCTGGAGTAAGGAGTGGTGAAGCAGGCGCATCGGCCTTTGCTTGACTGACGAGCACCCGGTCCGGCTCGGCGAGCAGGTGACAGCGAACGCGGTGTCCGCCTCCGGCGTCATGCCAGCCCGGTGATTCATCGCGACAGCGCGCCCAGGCGTGCGGGCAGCGTTCTGCGAAGCGGCAGCCGCTCGGCATCACCGACAGCGCCGGCACCTGGCCGGCGATCGTTTCCAGCCGCCCGCCGCGCCGCGACAGCTCGGGCAGCGCGGCAAACAGTTTCTGCGTGTAGGGATGCAGCGGCGTGGAAAAGAAGGTGTCGCGCGGCGCTTCCTCGACGATTTCTCCGGCATACATGACACCGACGCGATGCGCCATCTGCGCGACGACGCCGAGGTCATGGGTGATCAGCAACAGGCCCATCCCGCGCTCGGCCTGCAGGCGGCGCAGGAGATCGAGAATCTGCGCCTGGATGGTGACATCGAGCGCCGTCGTCGGCTCGTCGGCAATCAGCAGGCGCGGGTTTCCGGCCAGCGCCACGGCGATCATCACGCGCTGCTTCATGCCGCCGGAGAGCTGGAACGGGAACTCGTCGAGCCGGCGCTGCGCGTCGGCAATGCCGACCGCATTGAGCAGCTCGAGCGCGCGCTGGCGCGCCGCGGCGCCGGTGAGCGCCACATGGCGCTCCAGGACCTCGCCGATCTGCCGGCCGACGGTGAGCACCGGGTTGAGACTGGTCGCCGGCTCCTGGAAGATCATCGCCATGCCGCCGCCGCGCACGGTGCGCATTTCGGACTCGGGCAACTGCAACAGATCGCGCCCGGCAAAGTTCACCTCGCCGCCGAGAATGCGCCCGGCGGCCGGCAGCAGGCGAAGCAGCGACAGGGCGGTGGCCGACTTGCCGCAGCCCGACTCGCCAAGCAGCGCCAGCGTCTCACCGGCGCGCAGCGAAAAGTCGATACCGTCGACCGCCGCCAGCACCGTTCGCGTGCGCGCAAAGCCGCTGGCAAAGCCCATGCGCAGGCCGCGCACATTCAAAATCAGCTCGCCACCGCTCATGCCGCCCCCGCCAGCCGGGGATCAAAGGCGTCACGCACGGCGTCGGCCAGCATATTGGCTGCCAGCACCAGCGTGAACATGAATACGAAAGCCGCGGCCAGCGACCACCAGACCATCGGCTCGCGCGCCAGCTCCATGCGCGCGTTGTTGATCATCGTGCCAAAGCTGATCATCGTCGGGTCGACGCCGATGCCGACATAGGAAAGAACCGCCTCGGCCAGCACCAGGCTCGAAAAATCCATGACCAGCGCGATGATCACGATATGCATCAGGTTGGGCAGGATGTGGCGCAGGATGATACGCAGGTCGGAAACGCCGAAGGCCTGCGCGGCCTGGATGTATTCAAGCTCGCGCAGCTTGAGCGACTCGCCCCGCAGCAGGCGGCAGAGGCCGGTCCAGCTGGTGACGCCGAGGATGAAGCAGAGGGCCAGCAGGCGCAGGTCGGCACGCTCGGCGGCGGTGGCGAACCAGTGCGGGTGGGTGTCGATGACCACCTGCATCATGAGCACGGCCGCGGCGATCAGCAGTACGCCGGGAATCGAGCTGAGCGTGGTGTACAGATACTGGATCAGGTCATCGACCCAGCCGCGAAAATAGCCGGCCAGGATGCCGAGCAGGATCGAAAGCGGGAGCATCACCAGTGTCGTCACCAGCCCGATCACCAGTGCCGTGCGCACGCTCTTGAGCACCTGATAGAAGACGTCCTGCCCGACCTTGTCGGTACCGAACACGTGGTAATCGACGCACAGCGCGAGCAGCACCATAACCAGCAGGATCAGCACTCCGAGAGCGGCGAGCACGGCATTCCAGGCAAAATCCGTCTGGCCACGCCACAGACCGCGCCACACCTTGCGCAGCGGGGAGGCCTCGCGGCGCGCCAGCCAGTACGCGCAGCCGAGGGCCAAGCCCCCCCACAGCACCCCGCCAAGCGCTGCGCCGACCAGTACGCGACGGCCGACATCGGCATTGCGCTGAACCTCGTTATCGCCCAGATGCACGCCACCGTGCTTCAGGCGCGGGAAATCGCGACTCTGCCGCATGACGCCATCGGCATCGCGCACATCGATCGATTCTTTGGCGTAGGCGCGCGTCGCCAGCGGTTCGGAATAGGTCTTTTCGTTGCGCGTACGCAGCGGCGCCGCCACGGCATCGAGCAGCGACAACACTTCAATGGCATAGGCCACCGGCTGTTGCCCGGCGCCCCCGTTATCCCGGCTTTCCAGGCGGGGACGGAAAT
>JADJNC010000006.1 GCA_016709335.1 Candidatus Propionivibrio dominans
TTAGATGGTTAGCGATGACTGGGCAACCTGACGCAAGTTCAAGAGCTTTGCCTTTTCTGCCATGAGCGCCGGTAGGAGTCGTTGTATTCCTTGTAAAGATCAACCTCGATCGCGTTTCTGATCCCGTGTCGATAGACGGTCAAAAAAGTTTCCTTGATGTCTTTCTGGCTCAAATCATTAAGACGGAGCAAATTCTTGAAGAGGTATACAAAATCGCTATAGCGGCCAACATCACGAAGGGGCACGATGCCCATATTCAACTGACGAACATTGAGTCTCACCAACTAGCGCAGAGCGAATCTCGCCTGGCTCCATCGACTTGAAGAACCGATCACCAGCAAAACGGGTTTTACCTCATCGCAAGGTCGCACCCGGTTGTCCTCGCTAATAAAGTCATCTCGACGATACGCACCCTCGTAGGCAAAACGATCAACCTGATAGCTACCGAGTTGCCCTCTGCCCCGCAAACCGACCGTCACGAACCTACCATCGGAGGTGGCGGTCTCGAACAGAATTGTCGAAGTGTCGTGCCGAAAATAGTATCGCCTCGATTCATCCCAAGGACGACTGAAACTCATTTCATTGAAATTGGCGACATAAAGCATTTGGAGAGTTGCAATTAGCGACGTTTTCCCAGCGTTGTTTGTCCGACCAAGTGAGTGGAGTTGCCAAGCATCACTTCAGCATAATCGTAGCGCCCAGCTCGAATCAATATGATGCGTTTGGGTCCGGGCGTTAACATTGGTCGGCCTCTTCTTCCGCCACTCGCTCAGCGTCCAGCCCAGACGCTATGCAGGCATCAACGATCCGATGGACCGGTGGCAGTAACCGGAAGCTACCATCGCCCATCTGTTTCAGAAAACCAAAGTTCTCCATCGTCCGGATGGTCTCTGCTAGATCGGCCTGAGTCTCACATTAACGTGTGAAAGATAGCCACGATACCGATCGCTGGTTAAATGAGGCAGCAGGTCTATTTCAAAGCTCTGGCCGGCGAGCGCGGCAGTAATACCCTCACCCGTATCAGCAAGCCAGTCAATCAGGATATAGACGAAAAGAGCAAGACGCTGAACGTTATTCGCCGTCCCTTGTTCGATCCAAAAAAATAGTAAAAGCCTCTGGCGTCGATTTCGAGTTGAAAACCGAGTTGTTTGAACAAAGCCTCGTAATCGGTTGGACGCTTTTCAAGCGCGGAAAACAGATCCCCATCAGCAGCAGACAGATGTTTTCCGCGGGATAATTCCCGGAAGATTTCGTCAAGTCTTTCAAACTGTTCGGTCATGGAATTCCGTACGGATAGGATGATAGGAATAGATCGCCTTCTGAAGTTTCAGCTTTCGCCTCGGCCTCGCCAGGTGCGCATTGAAAAGTGGGGAATCGGCAGTTCCTTGAAACGCTTGCAATATTTGCTGGTCTGGATAACTACCGAAGCTAGAAATCAGCCACTCAAGTAGATCGTGCTGCTTTCCCGCAGCGACAAGCTGATCAGACACGTCACCGAAATCAAGCATTGGAGGTTTGTCGAACTGGTCAAATGAAGCCAACGGCCCAGCTTCGGGATTGGCCACGTAATTTGACACCCCTGCCCAAGTAGTCTTCCAGAACATAGGTATTGAACAAATTGTCAGCGCGCCAGCGGGAAATCTGGAGGCGATTGTCCACAGCGTCGAGCCCTTTCAGACCTTCGCGAGCGACTTTATCGAGCTGCTTGCTGATCGCAACGGCGAATGCATGATCTCGACGTATCTGTCGGAAAGCGGCGTGACTTCACGTAGCGATGAATGAAAAATCTTGCCAAGCCTCGTCTTTGAGTCTGCGTACCGAAGCTATGATTTTGGTCGTAAGCTCTGGGACAACAGGATCGTTTTGCATTACTTGACGCCCGTGTCGAGCGACTGCAATCAACTCTGCAGCACGTTGCTCCATCTCTCCGCCGACATCAACCAGAGCCCCCAAAGGCGACAGGTGTTTCTCATGTAGATAGGTGATAAATAGATAGCGCTCACGCAAGGTCCGGCGATCCTCCCTGCTCTTGATCCGCATGACCTCATTGACGATTGCCATCGAGTTTTCACGTGAAAGCCCACGGGCCGCGTCCAGAGCCTGTTTAATTCCGTTACTAGCCATCCGTAGGCGATCAATATCGGCTTCATTGAAGGCAATTCGCAGATCCTCGGTGAGTCGGGCAACTTCTTCAATGATCGGGAAAAGAAGTCCAGGTGCCGCTAAACGCTGCCTCAAGGATAGGTGGCGTAAAACTCCCCCGATCACATGGGGTACTTCCCAGGCTGAATCCGAATCGACCGCTTTTTCAAAGAGCCCGTACTGTTCAAGCAGAAGAGCCATCTTGTCCGTTGGCCGGTCGTCGTCGGGATGATACTTCTGGTGCAGTGAGCGAAGATCCCCAAGCGTTACCGATTCCCCACGAGTGGCCATGTCCGAAAGTAGGGCATAGTATTCTGCGGCCAGCTGGAGTGTTCGGACAGGATTTGTACTCATGCGAGAACAACAGCCAAACCGGGCCATGTTATTACGTTGACAAAGCTCTTGCTCATCCAACATGACAAACCACTACCATCTTGTTCGAATGAACGCTCAAACTGGCTCATATTTGAGATAAATGACATGTTCTGATACCAATATTGAACTTCCTCTCCACGTTTTTGCATGTGCTTCTCCATGAAGCTATTTATAACAAGGTGAATCGGTCGGATTGCTCAACCAATGATCAGTCGCCATTATCCTGACCCAAAGGCTCACCAGGTGAGCTAATTGAAGAATTTCATGTGAGGTTACTGGTGGCTAATTCATCCCTTTTTAAACAAATTGATCATCTTCTGAATCTCGCCAATCACACGTTCCTTCAACTCAACCGGCGCCACCACCTCGCAATCCGCCCCGTACTTCAGAATATCCATGAGCAATTCCGGATCGTTGCTGTACGGCACCTTCAGCTCGTATCGACCGTCATCAAGATAGCGGCCCTTCTGCTCCGGGTGCCAGCGCTCGCTGGCTACCCAGCGTGATCGTTCGGGCGAAAACAGCAGGGTCGCCCAGCGCACCGTTTTACCGGCAAAGATGCCGTAGCCGGCGCCCAGAACTTCTTTCAGCAGCTTCTCCGAGACATCCTTCGCGCGCTTTTCCAGGATTTCGGCGCGCCGGATCGAATCCACGGCAAAGGCGCGCAGGTCGTTGCGCACGTGGCACCAGGCATCGAGGTACCAGTTGTTGCGGTAATGCACGAGGCGCTGGGGAGAGACCTCGCGTTGCGTCAGTTCGTCCTTGCCCTTGGCGTAGTAGTCAATGATCAGGCGCTTGCGGCGCAGCAGCGCCGATCCCACGGCCTGGAAATTGTCGAGGTGGAATTCGCGGGCGCCCACCGTTTCGATGCGAATCCGCTTGACGATCTCTTCGGCCGGGTTGTCGGCGGTGCCGAGCAGCGCCGTCAGCCGGGAGAGCAGCGGCTTGATGTGCGGCCCGAGCATGCCGCCGGTGTCGAGGTTGACCAGCAGGTGCTGCATGGTCAGCAGCGCGTGGATTTCCTCGGCCGAGAACCACAGTCCGGGGAGTTCGTACTGGGCGCCAACGCGCGCCGTGCCGTGGTCGAAGCGGTAGCCGCCGGCATCGCGGTCGTGGAGGATCGGGGCGTTGAGGCGGTCGCGCAGGTAGGCCAGATCGCGCTTGAGGGTGGCGCGCGAGATGCCGAGTTCGTCCATCAGTGTCTGGAAGGAAACGACCCGGCGGTCGTTGAGCAACTGGTCGATCTTGTAGTAGCGCTCGGTCTGGCTCATGGCTTCCCCCTTGGTGCGGATGGCCGGGAGCGTTGAACAGTGCCACTCCCGCCAGGCTCGAATGATGAGCCCTGGGCGGTATCTTAGCGGGTTTGGTGGTGAGTTGGGGTAAGACGGAGGACTTAAGCGGATCTGATTGGCCATGAAGGTCAGCGGGCCAACAAAGCGGTCAGGCTTCGCGCTCATTCCGGGCTCGATCCTAAATCCAGTTCGTTCATCAAACCGTTCTTACGTCTTGTCCTAGACGACTGATTGACCCGGAATCCAGCGACCTGGCCCACGGTTGGTGGTAAGAACAAATTCACCCTGGTTTGTCCTGTCGGGTTGGGACGCGAGAGCTAACCCGACTACAATACTGAAAGTTGATATTATCAGCCAAACTATTCTTGTAACTTGCTTTGACCCGGATCATGTTCCGTGGTGAATTCCCGGGTCGAATGGCGGCGCTGATTTCGCCGAGTTGAAGGCGTGAAGCGGGGTTCCTGGAAGCGTGCCAGCAACGCGGCATCGACCCCAAGCATTATTCCACAATGCCCGGAAGCCCACGAAGCCGCCGTTCGCCGCTGCCGCGTGCCTTGAACCAGTGGGCCGTGTGCGCGCGCAGGGGTTGGCGGCGGCTTTTGTTTCCGTCCGGATATTCCACATCGGTCGCGGTTGAGCAAAGGGATTCAATGAGCGTGAGTTTGCCGCTTGCCGCGAACTGCCTCCCAGCCTATGCACGCCAAGTTGATGTATGTTGGCACAGGACGGGCACCGGTACGATAACTGATAATGCTGCGCCGGGTCATGCCCAAAGCTTCTGCGGCACGCGTGGCCGAGAGTCCGTTGGTGATCATCCATGCATCGAAACGCCGCGCAGGTAGCTCCGCCTGTTCGGCAGCAAGGCGGTACAAGGTGGTGGCAGCGATCGACAGCGGTCCCTCATCATCCCACGTCACGCCCGAACCCCATTCCTCGACTTTCGTTTTGTGAAAAAGCGTGCTGTCAGCCAGTGGAGCAAGAACTGGGAATGCTTCAATAAATTCGCCAAGACTGACTGTTGCCGTCCAGCCATCCTCGAAACTAATCGAAAGCCGCTGCTCTGGTAGTGCTTTTACAGCGGTAATACGGGGAAGTTTCTCGCGCATGGTCAATCTCCATTTAGTTTGCGCCACTCATGCCATAGGAGTTCGCGGTTGTCCAAAGCCCAAGCAATTGCTTCGGCCAGTAACTTTCGGTTCGCTCTACCGGCAATCACTTTCAGCGCTTGCAAATCCACAGTCGAATCACCCTCGGGGGTGCGCACATGGAAATGTGGCGGCGCGTGATCGGCATATACCGATATCTTCAGCTTGCCAGACCGGTAGATCGTGTTCATATCGAATAGAATAGTGCAATTATTACACCATTAAAGCGGATTTTCATAATGTTTGCAATGGCCAATATTTGATACTGTTTCCGTTCAGTAACCCTCCCCTCCCGCACATGGTAAATGTGTTCTGGCGCCAATTCATTGAATTACGGTCATTCCGGGCTTGACCCGGAATCCAGTTCGTTTATCAAACTGTTCTTTTAGCCTCTTGATCAGATAGACGAATCTGGATTCCGGCGTTCGCCGGAATGACGGCGAAGCCTGGCCTCGGGCCAGGGTGGGCTGGTAGCACAAATTTTCCCTGGCTTGTCCACTGGTCGGGTTGATGTCGGGTTACGCGAGAAGCCGCTAACCCGACCTAAACATGTTACCCATGCCTTGTCTGTTTGCTCATGAATTGCGGCTTCGCTGAATCCGCGCCGGGCGTCGCCAGCAGGCGGGTTTTTCGAGCGGGATGAGGTTGAGGGTCGGGGTGCAAAACACCTGATGCGCCTTGTGGCGTAGCGCGGCCTGGTAGTGGGCGATGCCGAGCAGTCGGTCGAAGAGTCCTTGCAGGGTGTTCATGGTGCGGTTCTCCCGTAACCGCGGGGTGTTTCCCGGTGGTCAGCGTGCGTCGGCATAGTTGATTCCTGTCGTGGCCTGGATTCTGGCGAAGGCGCTTGCCTTCAGCTTGTCGCCACTGCCGAGCAGGAGGTGGGCATAGCGCTCGTTCTCGGTGCTCTGGAGATGATCTGACCAGGCGGTGATGGTATTCAGCGCGCCCCACCAGTCACCGTTCTGCCGGCGGGATTTTGTGCTCGGGGATTCCTTCCCGATGCACGCCCACGATCTGCTCCCGGTTTGCCCGTATCGTTTCCATGCGTGTTTCGTAGGCGCGCTGCACGGCCGGATTGCGATCGGCGCTGGCCGGCTTGCCTGGGTCTGGCATGAGCTGGTTCAGAAAGTCCTGAAACTCCTTGTCGGTGCAGGGTTTGTTGGCCATGCGGGTGAACAGGTTTCCGGTCTCTCTGGAGTGCCGCATGGAGAAATCGAAGAATGCCCTGGCGTCTTCCTGGAGCAGTGCATAGCGACCGTTGTGTGCCCGGCGAAATACCTTGCCGGCCGTATCTCGCTGGTGCAGCGCCAGCGACAGGGTGTTCTGGCAAACGACGCGCACCGTCGTCAGGCGGATATCGATGGCCACCGAGCCGTCGTGACTGTTGGTGAACAGCAGGTAGGTTTCGAGGATGTCATCACCGCGAACGCGAATGTCGCTCGGCAAGCGGGCAAGCAGCCAGATGACTTCACCGTTTTTGAGGTAGCCGCCGGTGTGATAGATGGCCTTCCCCTTGCCCATCAGGGCGTCGAACATGCGGGCGCCCTGCCGGTTCTGCAGCGGTTCGAAGCCCGGATGGACAACGCCGACGACACGGCCGGTCTCGCCGGGCTTTTTGTCGGTGCGCACGACGGCAACACGGTGGCCGATCCGCGACTCCGGTTCGCCCGCCGGCACAATGGGCAGCAGCGTCACTTCCCAGTCGAGGCCACCAGCCGCCAGCGCCTGCTCCAGCGTGGCGGGCGCCTTGAGTTCTTCTCCGAGCTTGTGCCACGGGCGTTCGCCAAAGTAGAACATTTGTCCGATGTTGTGTGCCATGAGTGTTTCTCCGGGTGTCGATGGAGTTCATTGTGCTGGCGCACAGGCTCACCAGATGATACTGGCCAGCCGATCGTGAGAAATATTTTTCGGAGATAACCCTTGGGCTTCACCCCGTCATTCCGGCGCAAGCCGGAATCCAGAAAATCTGGTCGGAAACCTCCTGGATTCCGGCTTTCGCCGGAATGACGAAAATAGCAGTGTAGGTCGGGTTAGCCCGCAGGGCGTCCCCCAAGGATTTGCTGCGCAGCATAACCCGACGTTTCTGCGTCCGCGATAGATACCACGCCGTTTGAACCATAAAACCGCATTTAATCGTGACCAGATTGACGTTAGGTATCATACGATATATATTCACGGTGTCATTTGATACTTTTGGAGTCTGGAAATGCTGCTCGTCACCCCTGAGAAGATTGCCTCGGTAATGGCTCTTGTTGCGGTTCCTCGCTCTTTTGCCGAGCTCGATGATCTGGTTTCGCAGGGACTCCCGAAAGGGGCGCTCAAAGCCAGCATCGAGCATGTCTGCAAGAGCAGCGAAGACCGTCGGCATCTCCTGTACCGAATCATTCCGGAAGCAACCTACAAGCGCCGGCGGGACACCCTGACCGCCGAAGAGTCCGGGCGGGCTGAGCGCCTGGCCAGGATTTTCGCCACGGCTGCCTATGTCTGGGATTCGGAAGATGATGCCCGAGCGTTCCTGAACACGCCGCATGCGATGTTGCACGGGCAGACACCGCTTGATGTTTCGCTGACGGAATTGGGCGCTCGCCGTGTTGAAGAACTGTTGTGGAAACTGTATTACGGGATTGCCGCCTGATGCGGATTTTCCGGATAGGTGACGCTCGCCATCCGCTATGGAATGGCATTGGCGCCGCGCTGGTTGGAGGGCGCTGGAACAGTCCCGGCAGAGAGGCTATTTATGGTTCCTTGAGTTATGCCTGTGCCCTGCTAGAGATTCTGGCTCACGCCAGTATCGGACGCATCCCCGCGTCACACAGTTTCGTGGTAGCCGAAGTGCCGGAAAATGTAAGCGTAGAGCGCCATGACGCGAGCGCGCTTCCTGCGGGTTGGGACGCAGAAAACAGCTCGTCTGCCAGAGCTTTCGGCGACCAGTGGCTGGCAGATGCCAGAAGTGCGGTATTGCTTGTCCCCTCGGTCGTTGCCAGGCTGGAATGGAACGCGCTGGTTAATCCATTGCATCCGGATGCGGGGCAGTTGATCCTCTCCAACTCCGAAAAGCTTGTGTGGGACAAACGCCTTTTTGAACGCCTGTGAATGCAAGGCTAAACGACACCACAGGCGCAGCAGCACAACAGTGTAGGTCGGGTTAGCCCGCAGGGCGTCCCCCAGGAGGATTTGCTTCGCAGCATAACCCGACCTACAAATTACCTAGCCTCATCCTCGGGGCGCGGGTCGAACTGGGCTTTGCCCTGCATCTTTTTTCGGCGCAGGAAACTCGGCATGTCGGCCTCAGCGGCCATGCAGGCCAATGCCTCGTCCTTGGCCGAAACACGCGATCCCATCTTGCGGCTGGAGTACATCGCTTCCTTGCGGAAACGTGAGGCGTCCATTGTCCTGGCGAGTTCGGCGAGTCCTTCGAGTATTTCCATCACCCAGGGGTTGTCTGCGAAGCGTGTGCGGGCTTCGGCGATCATCTGCTCAATGGTGTTCCAGTCACCGCGTTCGGCAGCGGCTCGCGCCTGGTCGAGAAAGATTGCGGCCTGTATTTCAGCCTGGCGAGCGAGCACCAGCGCATCGGGCAATAGCGCCTCCCAGGCCGGCAGTGACATGGCCTGCAGCGTCAGTGCCTGATTCGGGAAGGTTAACGGCTCGCCGTCCGGGGTGCTTGCCGTGACTTCGGCTTGCAGGATCAGGTTGGCGGATTCAAGCGCCAGAGCCGCCGGAATTTCGAGTTCGACCAGCGCCCATGCCTCGGCCCCGAAGGGGATATCCGGCAGTCGGATCAGCGGGAATCCTTCGCCGGCCTCGACCGGATAGTCGTTCAGCAGAGTGATCTTGACGCCCTGCGGCGCAGCCAGCGTGAGGCGGATGTGGCGGGCGTAGAGACTGGAGATGAAGTCGAATTCCTCGGCGAAGGGCTCGTAGAGGTCGGCTGCCGTGTCGCCGTAATAGTGGTTGCCGGCTCCGCGCTTGCCCATCTCGACCATCAGTTCTTCATTGAAGTCGCGCCCCAGCCCGTAGGTTGAGGTGCTGACGCCCTGTTCGGCGGCTTCGGCGCAGAAGGCGGCGATTTCCGCGCTGGCGGTTGTTTCGCCGACATTGGCATTGCCGTCGGATAACAGGATGACGCGGGACAGTGAGGCTTTCCCTGCCTGCGGCAGCAGGGTTTCCATTCCGGCCTTCCATCCACCGTGCAGGTTGGTCGAACCGCCGGATTGGATGCGTGCCAGCGCTAGATGGAGTGCCTTGCGCTCACCCACCGGTTTTGCCGGGACGAGCGTTTTGACGCGGTCATCGAAGACGACCAGTGAGGCGATATCGGTGGCAGCGAGCCGGTCAATGATGTGCCTGGCGCAGCGCACGGCCTCCTGCAGCGGTTCGCCGGACATCGATCCGGAACGGTCGATGACCAGCGACAGGTGGTAGGGTTTGCGTTGCTTTGTCATGCCAGGATCGGCATCGGGCGCCTGAACGCGCACCAGGACGGGAAGCTTTTGCGCCACGCCGTGGATCAGGGCGGGCTTGAGCGGAATGATCAGGACTTGCGGGGTGTTGGTAACTGACATCGGGTCTCCTTGCTGCCGGGCATGATTGCCGGGACATGGGAGATACAATACGGGGTCAGCGGCTCACAGAATGAGCCTGTCGATGATGCGCAGGAATTTATTTCAGGAACTCTTCAGGCGATACGCCCTGCGCTACCCGCATCCACGGAGGACGAATGGTTGCGGGCATCTCCAGTTGCCCGCTTTTTTCAAGATCGCTTTGACTTGATATGTAATTGGCAGGAACGAGCAGCACGCTGACCAGTACCAGCGACAGGGCAGCGAGCACGGGTCTGGACTTGCGGCTGACCAGACGGAGGTGGTGATAGACCCCGGCGGCGAGGCAGGCGCCAAGCACGACATCCGAGGCATGTTCGAGGCCATACCGATGAAGATCGAAGGAGAAGAACAGGGTACTCGTTGCGACCTGACCCAGGATGATCAGGCAGACCATGCTTGCGGCCACGGCCAGGTGGGCAAGATAGGCGCCAGCCCGGTCCATGGCGCGGGACGAGATCCACCACAGGCCTGACCAGACAACGATCAGGGCGGCGGTGAGCATGATGCGCATGCTTACCGCCCCATCCCGGTTGGCTCCGGTTGCTTCTATCCAGGTGAAGGTTCCCATCAAGCCGGTTGCGACGATGAACCAGACCACCGATGACAGCCAGATCCGGGGGTTCCAGGCATTTCTGGAGGGAACTTCAGGGCTGACTGCCGAGTCGGTGCGCCAGATCCGGATCTGTGAGTGCCCGAGCCGGATCGTTTCGCCGTTGGTTATCGCTGTGGCCCCCACCTGCGAGCGATGGTGGCGGGCCGGCAAGGAAAAGCCATTGCGTGTTCCGAGGTCGGTCAACATGAAGCCGCCTGCTTCGTCGGCCTCAAGTCGCAGGTGATGGCCGGCGACATGCGGGTCGTCGAGCATGAGATCCGCGTCAAAACCCCGGCCAATGACCGCCGGCAAGGTGAAAAGACGTTCGCGATGCAGGATCGCGCCATCGCGCCCCAGTACCTCGACGATGGCTAGTGCTTCCATTCGATCGATTCCAGATACCAGCGAGCGAGTCGCTTGACATTGTTTTCGGTGAAGCCGATCAGAACCAGATTGCCGACCAGGCCGACTTCGCTGCTGTCCAGCGTTACCAGCCGCAGGTGGGCATCGACCAACCCGTCGAGTTGCTTGTAGGGGCGTTTGCAGATCGCCACTCTGGCCGTTCCACCCTTCAACTGCACCAGGGAGTTCCGGCACACGTAGCGTCCGACGACTTTACGCTCGCCGCCGTCGTCGGTGTCACTGGTGAACTGATCCGAAAGCCGGGAAGCAAAGCGAAAAGCGTCCAGCCCAAGGTTCCTGACCACCCGGTATTCAGACCACATCATGCTCACCGAATGCTTTCGTCCGGCGGTTATGGAAAGTTCCGCCAGACAGGAAACCGATTCCAGCGTGTAGCCGTCTTCATCTTCCTTGCTCGAAGCACCGCCACATCGGGACGCCGTCCCGTACTCAGCAGGAAGAAGGAAAGGCGCGATCTTCTGCATCCTTGGCGACGATCCGAGGATGTCAGCGGCGATCATTTCCTGCCCGTCGATCATTCCCTGCCGGGCTTCGCCGAGAAGAGCTTCCGGGGTCGGATTCGCTGACCTGGCCCTGTCCATGAGTGCGGCCAGTTTATTGGCGGGAACGAGAAAACTGATCAAATTGCTGTCGGTGCGGCGGGCAACGTTGATCCCGAACACGTCCCCATTGCCGGCAAGCGCCGGTCCGCCGCTCATTCCCGCATTGATCGCGGCAGTGAAGTGGTAATTCCCTCTGAGCGACTTGGCCGCAACCCCATTGTAGGTACCCTCCACCACGGTGAAGCCGATCCCGCTGGGGTTGCCGAGGAAAAGCCCTTGTCGCCCTTGACCAGCGGCGATTGGTAAATGGTGAAGGGAAGACCCGTCTCGTCAGCGGCCTTGAGCAGGGCAAGGTCATTCATTGAGTCGATGGCCACTACGCTCACAGGCAGGTGGCTCCCGTCGGTACGAATGGCCTCCAGGCGATAACGCCCCGGATCGAGGATGTTGTCGGAGACGACATGCCAGTTGGTGGCGATCAGCCCGTCCTTGCCGACGAGAAATCCCGATCCTGTCGAGTTCTCGGCGTCACCGTCGGAGGTCAGCGTACGGATCTGGTATATGCGGCTGCGTGCATCCTCAAAGACTTTGCTCGCCCCTCCGGACTTGCCGTTAGCCCGCACGGAATGCGCTGGGGCGGCAACGCTGATATTGCCGCCAAGCAGGGCGATGACGACCAGCAGGGCACCACGGCGAAAAGGGAAGGAGGCTAAAGGAGTCAAGGGCATGCTTTGCTTCAGTTCGGCAGAAATCAAGAGATTATCCCGGCAACACACGCCGCTGGATGTATTCATCAGCTTACTTGAAGAGAGGTCACGATCGGGAAACTTGTTGGCCAGCAACACTGAATCAACCTGGAAACCGCTGTTGAGCGCGACTAATTGGCTGCAACACCATGTTTGGCGGGCGTTTGGCCCCTCACCCCGACCCTCTCCCACAGGGAGAGGGGGTTTGCACCCTTCGCCCTGTGGGAGAAGGGCCGGGGATGAGGGCCTACGTTATTGGCATTACGCTCAACTGCGTTTTTTAAGATCAATCATCTCCGGATGCTGTGCCATGAGTATTATCTGAGGACGATGCCGTTCATTGTCGAGGCTCACGGGCTCACCAGATGAGACTGCCGAAGTGCTGGTGTGGATTCGCTCCTGGATCCGGCCTCCGCCGGGGTAAGCGTGAAGCCTGGTCTCGGGCCACGATCTTCATACATTTACGGGTTGGAGCAATAACCGGTACGTCGGGTTACGCCCTGCGGGCTAACCCGACCTACGTTGACTTTGATTGTTTCAGTTCCAGGTACTTCTGGCGGACGATCCTCTGACCATACTTTTTCTCCAGGCGGCGTACGATGAAGTGGCCGCGCGCCATGTTCTGGAAATGATCGATAAAGACGGTATTGATTACCGCGCCGCCAATGGCACCAACGACAGGGACAAGCTGGGACGCTGCTTTCTCGGTGACGTTGATCGAGTAGCGCTGTGCGATTCCGGTGATCAGCCGGACAATAGCCGGGGCGCTGCCCTTTTTCAGACCATTCTGGGCGATATGGGTGGCCGCTTCGGAGACGGCTTTGCTCATGGCTTCTCTGGCAACAAAATAGCCGATTTCTGCACCATCGTCGATGCCCGAATCGCCGCCCAGCGCCAGGACTTGCACACATTCAAGCTGGATTTGAATGTCGCGCAGATCGGCGCCTTCGCTTCTCGCCACATCGGCAATCGAGCGCATGATGATGGTCGTTGAAATGGGCAGTTCGATGGTCAGGGCAAGCACGCCAAAAGCGCCGCCGACCGCGCCGGTGGTTGCCGTGGCCGCCAGATGCCACCAGTTCGAGGCTTCGGGAGTTTCCTTGCCCGAGCTCGGGTCATGATGGGCAAAGGTTTTCAGCGAAAGGGTTAACGCGCCCCGGATCGCCTTGTGTGCGGCAGAGACAATGGCCTTGGTGGCTTTGTCCGGTAAACGCGCGATGGCTTTTTCTATCGGGCGGCCGACGAAACCAGCTACTTTCGCGCCGAAACCCGGATTTTCGAGAAGTTTGACCGCCGTTAGGAGGTCGCTTAGGTCTGTTTGATTCATGCAGTAATTCCTGGGTGTTGCCTTTCATTGGGATCGTCACCCCGGCGCAAGCCGGGGTCCAGCTCGTTTATCTGATTTTTTTAATGGATATCAGAGGAAGGAACTGGATTCCGGCTTTCGCCGGAATGACGGCTCGGAGGTGTGAGGCCATTCTTCGTCTCCGGATCATTCAGGCGTTCGATCAGCTTTTGCGCGGCACGTTCCGAGACGATCATCGTCAATTTCATCGTCGCCCGGGTTATGCCGACAAAGAGCTTGCGCAGCGCCAGGTCGTCGAGCGTGGCGAAATCGATTTCAGTGAAAATGATGCACGGAGCCGCCTGCCCCTTGAAGCGATAGATCGAATCCATCAGGACATCGCCCTGGCTAAAAACCGGATTGCCGAACAGATCGTAGTGCCCGGTGTAGGTTCGCAGGGGATAGGCACCAAGCCGGTCATAGGGCGTCAGCAGTGAATTCTCGCGGCCACGGTAGGTGACGAGCGCGATCATGTCGCGCTTGAAACCCGCCGCGATGCACCGGGTGATGGCGCGTTTGGTCTGGGCGATCAGATCCGCCGGATCGGCATAGGTGACGATGTCGACTTCGGAACCGTTCAGCGGGCTACCCGCCTCGACACCCTGCCCGTTCGGCAACAGGCGATTGATTTGCCTGAGAATGTCCTGCGGGCTGCGGTAGTTGGTTTCCGAGCGGATCACCACCCAGCCCGGCAGTTCCACGGGTGTGCGGCCGTAGAGGTTCTGCATCTGATCTTCCAGCCACCAGGCGCGACCAGGCGCACGCAACAGTTTCAGCACGTTGTCTTTCCATGACGCCTGGAAGTCCTGTCCTTCGTCGATGATCACCTCGTCGAACAGCCAGCGCTCGGTGGGAACGTAGTCATCCAGAAAGCTTTCCAGCCGGGCGAAGGCGCCGGGCTGGGTAAAGTCGGGAGTGTGCCCGGCATCACGGTAAATCCGGTCGGCCAGTTGATGATAAGTCGCCACCTCGCCAGCGGACGGGGCGATCTGGGCGACGTGATCGGCCAGCGGGCGGTTGTAGCAGACATACAGCGGCCGCCTCCCGGCGGCCAGGGCATCCCTGAACACTGCCAGCGCCAGTTGCGTCTTGCCGGAACCCGCCGTACCGATCACGCGCAGGCGAAACGGCTCGCATTCGATCTGCCGCGCCCACTGGGAAAGCCCGCCCGAAAGACGGGTGTAGAGGGTTTTCGCCTGACCGACAAGGGCATTGACCTCGGGCACCAGATTGAGCTGATCGCCGAGGAAGCGGTGCAGCCTGTCGATCTGCTTATTGACCGGCTCATCGGCCGGCAGGATGTTCTGGATGATAGGCACCAGACGCTCGCGTCGTCCGGCGTCGACGATCCGTTCGGGATCGATACCGGCGGAACCGGGTTGCCTGACGGTGTAGTCCGGGCAGTAGAGCAAGGCGTCGACAAAAAACCCCGCCTCCGGGCAAAAATTCCGCAGCCGGGAATGCAGTGCCTCGCTTGTTCGCCGCATCTGGAAAGCGACCGATTTTTCCCTTGCCGCATAGACTTTGACCAGACCCTCCGGGGTTTCGGAGAGGAAGCCCGATTTCTGCTCGATCAGGAGCAGCTTCCCGGCGGGGCTGACGATGGCAAAATCAATCTCGCCAACGAGTGCGTAGCCTTGCTGGATACGCGTCCAGTGCACGCCGTGGTAGACGGTGTAGTCGTCCGGCAGGCCGGCAGCGAGAACCTCCAGCGTCTCGATTTCGCGCTGAACCGCGCCGAGCGCCGACATCTCGCGCCAGCCTTCGGGGATAATCCTGGCCATGGGCAGAATTCCGGGGTCAAATGGATTCGAGGATCATACCAGCGTATTGAACGGCGGTCGGCGAGCGACCTATCGAAGCAATGGTTTCAAAACCATCCGCCGGGCTCACTTTCTGAGCCTGCAACAGGTCATAATTCGGCAAAACAAGGAGAACCCATGACGCCCGTCGATCAGATCGTCACCAGCAACCTTTATGTCTCGACCTTTACCGGCAAACAGTTCTATCCCCTGGCACCGACGCCGGACCAGATCGACATCGAGGACATTGCGCACGGGTTGGCGTATCAGTGCCGTTTCAACGGCCAGACCCGTTATTTCTACTCGGTGGCGCAGCACAGCCTGATCGTTGCCGATCTCGTTGCGCAGGATCTGCGAATGGCGGCCTTGCTGCACGATGCCGCCGAGGCCTATATGGGAGACATGGTCAAGCCGCTGAAGCAACTGTTTCCGCTTTTTTCGGAGATTGAGTCCAAGGTGATGAGCGTCGTCGGGCTGCGCTACGGCATCGGAAATTTCGACGATCCGGCCATCAAGCGCGCCGATCTGATTGCCCTGGCCATGGAGAAGCGGGATCTGATGCCCAATTCCAGCGAACCGTGGGATTCGCTCAAAGGCATCGTTGCTAGCCCGACTCGGATTACACCGATGTCGCCGCAGGAAGCGAAGGCTGCGTTTCTCAAGGCTTTTCTGGCGGTTTGACCAACACCCGTCAGTACCCGCCGAAACGACAGACCCAGGCTCAATACCTGAATTCGAAGCTGTCGTTGATCAGCGATCGTTGCCAAACGCCAAGGTTGGGCGGTTGAATGAACAGGTTCCAGCTCTGCTGCTGGTGCCTGAAGGGCGACGGGATCGCTTTGAAAACGAGGGGAGTGAGGATGGACAGACATCGGCCCTCAGGGCCGTTTCTCGCCGACTCGCTACGGATCACCTCGACTCCTTCCTGGCGTAACCTGGCGGCCAAAGCCTGTGTCTGACTATAGTCGCCGGGGTGAATCCAGTCCGTGCGCCGGGTGACGAAGGGCGGCTTGGTCAGGTCGACCATGGCACTGGTCGATCCATGGAATTCAAAGAGCGTTAGCGAAATTGTCGTCGTCCTGGCCGACAGTCCTGCGCTAGCCATCCAGAACTTCAGGCGCCAGTAACCCAGTTCGATGCAGGCTGTCCTGACGTCTTCGGCGCCATAGAATACGCCGGGATCGAGTCGGCCACGGAAGCGCGATCCGGACGGTGGCGGTGCTCGGTAGCGGAACGGTGTGCTCAACAGAAAATGCAGCCCCTCGGCCTCGGCGGGAAGCACCGGCTTGACCTCCTCGATGATGTCTTCAAGGAGTGCCTGGTTGCCCAGGTGGCCATTCACCAGACCGAGCGTCGCATTGCGGTGCTGGGCTTCGACAGCCCGCCAGCCCGAGCCCGTCCAGGTATGCGCCTCAGACGGAAGCGCGGTGGGCATCGATGTATTCGCAGGCATGGACGAGGCCTTGCACGTTCTTGATTACGCCGATCGGCCACTGGTCGCCAAAGGCACGGTTGTTCGAGCGCAGCCAGTCTTTCGCAAGCGTGTCGCTGTTGCCGACCAGCGAGAACAAACCTCGGTACATGCGGATGAAAAGCGCGCCGAGTTCCCATTCCTTCGAGCCTTCCCTGATCGTGTAGCGGCCATTCAGCAGTCTTGAGGCGACGGGCTGGCTTAGCCCAATGATCTTCCCGAGATCCGTGGGCCCGATATCCAGGTGACGGGCCGTTTCGGCGACGGCCGTACTGAGTACGCTTGATCGACTCGCGGCTTCCGGGTTTGCCTGTTCATGTGCCATGATTAACTCAGTTTCCTTGATGTGTTATTTATTCCATAGAATATTATCATTGATATTGCTAGTTATTACATATTTAATAGCATGATTATCCATTCCCTAACGGTTATACGACAAACATTGGCGTCAACCTGGTTCTTGCCACCCTGACGAAGCAGTGCGGTCATTCCGGCGAAAGCCGGAATCCAGGAGATTTCAGCCGTTCTTTCTGGATTCCGGCTTTCGCCGGAATGACAAGTTGAACTGCGTGTCTAATCAGCATAAATGTTGACTTGCCTTGCCGCGCCCGTATAATTCTGCCTTCTTTGATGTCGCTGGAAGCTCGTGCGGCAATGAAGGCGCGTAGCTCAGCTGGTTAGAGCACCACCTTGACATGGTGGGGGTCGTTGGTTCGAGTCCAATCGCGCCTACCAAACTATTAAAGCCAGAGCGAGTCTCTGGCTTTATTCATTTCTGGGGTTGCAAGATGCCGGTCATTACTCTGCCTGATGGTTCTCAACGGGAGTTCGCGCAGCCCGTCACGGTTGCCGAAGTGGCGCAAAGCATTGGCGCCGGCCTGGCACGCGCGGCGCTGGCCGGCAAGGTCGATGGTCGTCTGGTCGACACCTCATTCCGCATCGAGAGCGATGCCCGAGTCGGCATCATCACCGACAAGGATGACGAAGGCCTTGAGGTCATTCGCCATTCCACGGCACACCTGCTGGCTTATGCGGTAAAAGAGCTGTTCCCGGAAGCCCAGGTCACCATCGGTCCGGTGGTCGAAAACGGCTTTTATTACGACTTCGCGTACAAGCGCCCGTTCACCCCGGAAGATCTGGTGGCCATCGAAAAACGCATGGGCGAGCTGGCCAAACGCGACATCCCGGTCGCTCGCGAAGTCTGGAAGCGCGATGACGCGACGGCTTTCTTCAAGTCGATCGGTGAGCATTACAAGGCCGAACTGATTGCCGCCATTCCTGAAGACCAGGAGGTTTCGCTTTATCGCGAAGGCGATTTCGTCGACCTCTGCCGCGGCCCGCACGTTCCCTCGACGGGCAAACTCAAGGTCTTCAAGCTGATGAAAGTGGCCGGCGCCTACTGGCGCGGCGATCAGCGCAACGAGCAGTTGCAGCGCATTTACGGTACGGCTTGGGCCAAGAAGGAGGAGCAGGACGCTTACCTGCACATGCTCGAAGAAGCCGAGAAGCGCGACCACCGTCGCCTGGGCCGGCATCTCGATCTGTTCCACCTGCAGGACGAGGCGCCGGGGATGATCTTCTGGCACCCCAAGGGCTGGGCGATGTGGCAGCAGATCGAGCAGTACATGCGCCGCGTCTATCAGGACAACGGCTATCAGGAAGTGAAGTGTCCGCAAATTCTCGAGCGTTCCCTGTGGGAGAAATCGGGGCACTGGGAGAACTCCAAGGACAACATGTTCACCACCGAGTCGGAAAAGCACGAGTACGCGATCAAGCCGATGAATTGTCCGGGGCACATCCAGATTTTCAACACCGGGCTGCGCAGCTACCGCGACCTGCCGTTGCGTTATGGCGAATTTGGCTCCTGCCATCGCAACGAGCCTTCGGGGGCGCTGCACGGCATCATGCGCGTGCGCGGTTTCACCCAGGACGACGGCCACATTTTCTGTACCGAAGACCAGATCCAGACCGAAGTGACAAACTTCAACGATCTGGTGCGCCAGGTGTATGCCGATTTCGGTTTTCACGACGTGGTGGTCATTCGATGCCGCAGCGACTGGGCGCCGAATTTGTCGGCGATGACAACACCCGGCACACGCCGGTCATGCTGCATCGTGCCATTCTCGGTTCGCTCGAGCGCTTCATCGGCATTCTGATCGAGAACAGTGCCGGCGCCCTCCCCCTGTGGCTGGCGCCGGTTCAGGCGATCGTCCTGAACATCTCGGAAAAGCAGTCCGACTATGCCGAACATGTTGCAAATACGCTACGGCGCAAAGGTTTGCGCGCCGAGGCGGATTTGCGCAACGAGAAAATTACCTATAAAATACGCGACCATAGCTTGAACAAGCTGCCGTACCAAATTGTTGTAGGCGACAAGGAAGTTGCAGCAAATCTGGTTGCCGTGCGTACACGCGGTGGTCAGGATCTCGGGCAAATGCCGCTCGAGGCACTGATCGAGCGACTTCTCTCGGAAGTCGCGGCGCGAAGTGGCACGGCTTAATTTTTTCAGAACAAGGAGCGGAACCATCGCACTGCAAAAGGCGCAACGCGTTAACGGAGAAATCAACGCACCGGAAATTCGACTGGTAGGGGAAGAAAGTGAAGCGCTCGGAATCATGAGCGTCCGCCAGGCTTTACAGTTGGCCGAGGAGGCCGGAGTTGATCTGGTCGAGATTGCCCCGATGGCGCAACCTCCGGTTTGCCGGATCATGGATTACGGCAAATTCAAGTACCAGGAACAAAAACGTCAGCATGAGCAGAAGCTCAAGCAGAAGCAGGTTCAGGTCAAGGAAGTCAAGTTCCGCCCGGGTACGGACGAAAACGATTATCAGATCAAGTTGCGCAACATGACGCGCTTCCTGCAGGAAGACGATAAAGTCAAGGTGACCTTGCGCTTCCGTGGCCGTGAAATGGCCCACCAGGAAATCGGCATGCGCCAGATCGAGCGGATCAGGACCGATCTGCAGGATTTTGCCGCCGTCGAGCAGATGCCCAAGATGGAAGGCCGTCAGATGGTGATGATTCTGACGCCGAGCAAGAAGAAATAGGTTAAGGATAAGAAGCGAACCACCAAGACATAAAGGGCACCAAGTTTCACCAAGAAGAGCGATCAAATTTCTTGGTTTTCTTGGTTCTCCTTGGTGCCTCTTGGTGAACTTGGTGACTTGGTGGTTCGCTTTTTTCAAGTAGTCAGCAGTTGCAGCACCCACAAGTGGTATCAGGTCAAAAGAACTCCCGCCGGGAGACACCTGCGTCCATGTTAAAAAACAGGAGCATTCAATGCCCAAAATGAAGACCAAGAGTGGCGCCAAAAAGCGCTTCAAGGTCAGCGCGAGTGGCCGTATCAAGCGCGGACAGGCGTTCAAACGCCACATCCTGACCAAGAAAACCACCAAAGCCAAGCGTCAGTTGCGCGGCATGACCGGAGTGCATGACTCCGACAAGGCCATGGTTCGTGCCATGTTGCCTTACGCTTAAGGAGATCGAAGATGCCCCGAGTCAAACGTGGTGTAACGGCGCGCGCGCGCCACAAGAAAATTATCGCACTGGCCAAGGGTTACCGCGGCCGCCGCAAGAATGTCTACCGCATCGCCAAACAGGCGGTAATGAAGGCCGGTCAGTACGCCTACCGTGACCGTCGGCAAAGGAAACGTCAGTTCCGCACGCTGTGGATTGCCCGTATCAACGCGGCCGCCCGGGAACTCGGCCTGAAGTACAGCACTTTCATGAACGGCCTCAAGAAGGCGCAGATCGAAGTCGACCGAAAGGTGCTGGCCGATCTGGCTGTTTTCGACAAGCCGGCATTTGCTGCTCTGGCCGTTCAAGCCAAAGCCCAACTCGGCGCCTGATTCAACGCGTGTGGAAAAGGGAGGCTCGCGCCTCCTTTTTTTTCGGTGAAGTGTTAAATATTCACAGATGAGCCATGAATATCAGTTGGCCCGCAATGGTGTCATGTTCCAGCACTGTTTTCCGCCGGTCATTCCGGCGCAAGCCGGAATCCAGAAAGCAAGGCTGGAAATCACCTGGATTCCGGCTTGCGCCGGAATGACGAGCTGAGCTTCATGGCTAATCAGGAAAATTCATGCAGAACCTTGATCAAATAGCGCAAGACGCATCGTTAGCCTTTGCGGCGACTGGTGACCCTGACGCACTCGAGCAAATCAAGGCGCGTTTCCTTGGCAAAAGCGGCCAGATTACCGAACTGCTCAAGGGAATGGCCAAACTCTCGCCCGAAGAGCGCAAATCAACCGGCGCGGCGATCAATCGCGCCAAGGAAACCATCGAGACAGCGCTCAACGCCCGCCGTGATGCAATCCGGCGTATCGCCCTCGAAGCCCGCCTGGCCGAAGAATCACTCGATGTCACTCTGCCCGGCCGTAGCGAGTCACGCGGCGGTCTGCACCCGGTGACGCGCACCCTTGAACGCATCGAAGCCTTGTTCCGCTCGATTGGCTTTGAAGTCGCCGACGGCCCGGAAATCGAGGCCGACTTCCAGAATTTCACGGCACTTAACACGCCCGAAGATCATCCGGCGCGTTCGATGCACGACACCTTCTACCTGCTCGATGAAAACGGCAAGGTCGCCGAAGACATTCTGCTGCGCACGCATACCAGCCCGATCCAGGTGCGCTACATGCAGGCGCATGTGGCGAAGTACGCCCATCTCGAAACGATGCCGGAAATCCGCATCATTGCGCCGGGTCGCGTCTATCGCGTCGACTCCGACGCCACCCACTCGCCGATGTTTCATCAGGTCGAGGGGCTGTGGATCGGCGAGAACGTGAGCTTTGCCGACCTCAAGGGCGTCGTTGCCGACTTCCTGCGCCGCTTCTTCGAGAGCGATGACCTGCAGGTGCGTTTCCGTCCGTCCTTTTTCCCGTTCACCGAACCTTCGGCCGAGATCGACGTGGCGTTCATGAGCGGCCCGCTGAAAGGTCGCTGGCTGGAAATTGCCGGTTGCGGCATGGTGCATCCGAACGTTCTGCGTCACGTCGGCATCGATCCGGAAAAGTACATCGGTTTTGCCTTTGGCATGGGGCCGGATCGGCTGACCATGCTGCGTTACGGGGTCAATGATCTGCGCCTGTTTTTCGATGGCGATCTGCGCTTTCTGCGCCAGTTCATCTGACCGCATTTGCTGATACGGATCGTTCATGAAATTCTCTGAATCCTGGCTGCGCTGCTTTGTTAACCCGAGTCTCACTGGCGAGGCTTTTTCTCACCTGCTGACCATGGCCGGTCTCGAAGTCGAAGAGGAGCAACGCGTCGCGCCCGCCTTCGACAAGGTTGTCGTGGCGCGCGTGCTCGAAGTCAACAAGCACCCCGACGCCGACCGGCTGAATGTATGCCGTGTCGATATCGGCAGCGGTGAAGTGCAGCAGATCGTCTGCGGCGCACCCAACGTCGTTCCCGGTCTCAAGGTGCCTTGTGCCCTGCCCGGCGCCATACTGCCCGGCGACTTCACGATCAAGGTCGCCAGGGTGCGCGGCATCGAGTCCTCGGGCATGCTGTGCTCGGCCAGGGAACTCGGCATTGACGAAGACGCCTCCGGCCTGCTGGTCCTGCCCGACGAGGCACCGGTCGGCCAGGACATCCGCGCCTGCCTTGATCTCGACGATCGCCTGCTGACGCTGAAACTGACGCCCAATCGCGCCGACTGCCTGTCGCTCACCGGCGTCGCGCGTGAAGTAGCGGCCTTGACCCGTACGCCGGCGACTTACCCCGAATGTGTTGCCGCGCCGGTCAGCATCGCGACCCGGCGCCAGATCGTTCTCGATGCCCCCGAGGCCTGCCCGCTCTACTGCGGTCGCGTTGTGTCCGGCGTCGATGGTCGCGCGGCCACTCCCGACTGGATGAAGCGCCGCCTGGAGCGCAGCGGCCTGCGCTCGATTTCCGCGCTGGTCGACATCACCAACTACGTCATGCTCGAGCTGGGCCAGCCTCTGCACGCTTTCGACAACACCCGGCTCGATGGCGCCATCCACGCGCGCATGGCGCGAGCGGGAGAAAAGATCCTGCTGCTCAATGAACAGACGCTGGAACTTCAGGACGACGTTCTGCTGATCGCCGACGACAAGCACCCGGTGGCGATGGCCGGGATCATGGGCGGCGAAGACAGCGGCATTACGCTTGACACGCGCGAGATGTTCCTTGAAGCGGCCTTCTTTGCGCCGAAAGCGATTGCCGGCCGCGCCCGTCGCTACGGCTTTGTCTCGGATGCATCGCACCGCTTCGAGCGCGGTGTCGATTTTGGCGGAACACGGCGTGCGCTCGAACGCGCCACCCAGCTCATTCTCGAGATCTGCGGCGGACAGGCCGGGCCGCTGTGCGAAGCCGAAGCGGCCTTGCCGCAAAGGGCAGCCGTCCGTCTTCGTCCGGCGCGCGTAAGCAGGGTTCTTGGTGTGACCTTTGCTCCCGAACTGATCGGCGAACTTTTTGCGCGTCTCGATCTGGCCTATAAACGTGAGGGCGATGACTTCATCGTCATACCGCCGAGTTATCGCTTCGATATCGAGATCGAAGAAGACCTGATCGAAGAAATCGTCCGCCTTTACGGCTACGACAACATTCCATCGCCGGCACCGCGCGCGACGCTGTCGATGCTGCCGCAAAGCGAGGAGACACGCCCCTTGAGCCGGGTTCGACAGATCCTCGCGGATCGCGGATTTCAGGAAGTCATCAACTTCGCCTTTGTCGAAGAGGCCTGGGAATGCGACTTTGTAGCCAATACGGCGCCGATCCGCCTGGCCAACCCGATCGCCAGCCAGATGAGCGTGATGCGCTCGACGCTGATTGGTGGACTGGTGGCCAATGTCGTCACCAATCTGAAGCGCAGGCAAAGCCGCGTGCGTGTGTTTGAGACTGGCCGCTGCTTCTGGCGCGACAAAAGCGGTAGCCCGGTCGAAGGTTTCCGCCAGCCGTGGAAAATCGCCGCTCTGGCTTACGGCAGCGCCCTCCCCGAGCAATGGGGAAGCGCTACGCGCAACGTCGATTTCTTCGATATCAAGGGTGAAATCGAAACGCTGCTGGCACCGCTCGTTGCCCGCTTCGAGAAGGTCAACCACCCGGCACTGCATCCGGGTCGCAGCGCGAGCGTGACTGTTGATGGCAAGGTCATCGGCCTGGTCGGCGAACTGCATCCGCAATGGCTGCAGAAATACGACCTTCCACTGGCACCGCTGCTATTCGAGCTGGATCTCGCTGCCCTGACTCAATCTGCATTACCGCAATCGAGCGAGATTTCACGGCAACCCCCGGCCATCCGCGATCTGGCCATCGTCGTTGATCAGAAACTCGAATTGCAGACCCTCATGGACGGCATGGCAGCGCATCGGCCGGCCATCATTCAGGACATTCGACTGTTCGATGTATACACCGGAAAAGGCATCGCCGCCGGGGAAAAAAGTCTTGCATTTCGTATAGTTATGCAAGATACTCAAAAAACTTTGCAAGATGCGGAAGTCGATGCCGCAGTGCAACAACTGATGTCTTATTTGCAGCATGCCTTCGCGGCACAGCTTCGCGTCTGACAGGGAAAAGACATGACGCTTACCAAAGCAGAACTCGCAGATTTACTGTTTGAAAAAGTCGGCCTCAATAAACGTGAGGCCAAGGATATGGTCGAAGCCTTCTTCGAAGAGATCCGAAACGCGCTTGAACGCGGTGACGGGGTGAAGCTCTCGGGGTTTGGCAATTTCCAGTTGCGTGACAAACCACAACGCCCCGGACGCAATCCGAAAACCGGTGAGGAAATTCCGATCACCGCACGGCGTGTCGTGACTTTCCATGCCAGCCAGAAGCTGAAGGGTGAAGTGGAGCTCTCCTACAATGGATCCGAGTCTTAAAGATTCCGGCAAGGAGCCTTTGCCGCCCATCCCGGCCAAACGCTACTTCACCATTGGCGAAGTCAGCGAACTCTGTGGCGTCAAGCCGCACGTCCTGCGCTATTGGGAACAGGAATTCACCCAGCTCAAGCCGGTCAAGCGGCGCGGCAACCGGCGCTATTACCAGCATCATGAAGTATTGCTGGTACGCCGTATCCGCGAACTTCTCTACAGCCAGGGCTTTACCATCAGCGGCGCGCGTCATCGTCTCGACGATGCGCCCAGCGAAGCCAAACCCTCCGCCCTGACCCCCGAATTCCTTCGCGGTGAACTACTTAACATCGCTGAAATGCTCCGGATCGAAGACAAACCGGCGTCATCTGGTTTATAATCGCCGGCTGTCGGGGCGTAGCGCAGCCTGGTAGCGCACTTGCATGGGGTGCAAGGGGTCGCGAGTTCGAATCCCGCCGCCCCGACCAGTAATACCAAGCACTTAGCCAATCCTTCGGGGTTGGCTTTTTGCTTTTCTAGGCGAATTATCGTTCAGTACCCCAACAAATACCCGCTACCGCAGGTTGCTCCGGTGACGACCCATACAGCGAATAGCCTCTTTGCCGGGCAGGTCAGCAAAATCATCGACGCGGGCAAACAAGTGAAATCCGCCAGTGACTTTGAAATCATCACTTGGCTTGTGATAAAGTAGCTACGTATCCATAGATACAAGGAGGCTGTCATGCTAGCTACCGCAAAACTGTTTAAAACCGGACATAGCCAGGCCGTTCGCTTGCCCAAGGCCTTCAGGCTACCGGGCGACGAGGTCTGGGTACATAAAAACGAAGTCACCGGTGTCGTCACGCTCACCCCAAAGAAAAGCATGACCGACGGCCTCGACAAGTTGTTCAGGCTGATAGCGGATGCGACTGTGCCAGAAGAGTTCATGGCCGAGCGAGATAACAAGGCGGGTGGGTTCCGGGAGATTTTTTGATGCCGCATTATTTGCTTGACACCGACATTTGCAGCTACGCGATCAAGCGCAAAGAGCCGGGGTTGTTGAGCAAAATACGTGCTGGGCTGGTAAGTGAAGAAATCGCCATTTCGGCCATTACCCGTGGCGAATTGCTGTATGGCCTTGAACTCGTACCCGATGCCACGACGCTTAAACTCGCGGTGCTCGCGTTTCTCGATTATATGCCCTGCCTGGAATGGCCTGTTTCAGCGGCAGAGCATTATGCCAAACTGCGAGCTACGCAAAAGCTGACCGGCAGGCTCCTGGGCTACATGGACACCCTGATTGCCTGCCATGCGCTCGCTGAAAATTTGATACTCCTCACCAACAACGAACGTGATTTTGCACGTATTCCCGGATTGACCATTGAAAACTGGGCCGCTTGAATAAGTGCTGCAAATTTGTTCTTGAAACGATCGTTCCATACGACAGGTCTGCAAGGCTTATGATATGGCGATCAACAAGGCATGCTTGCGAAGAATGGCGTATTTATTGGCTTGCAGGTCGTCGATCGGCGAGGCTCCCACAGGGACAGCGTCGTCAAAGCACCTTCCCGGGGTTCATCAGGCCCTTCGGATCGAAGGCCTGCTTGACGGCGCGCATCAAATCCATTTCGACCGCACTCTTGTAGCGCAGGATTTCCTCGCGTTTGAGCTGACCGATGCCGTGCTCGGCGCTGATGCTGCCACCGAGTTGATGCACGATGTCGTGGACGATCCGATTGACTTGCGGCTGCATGGCAATGAATGCGGCGTTCCCGATCGCTTCCGGTTTCGACTGGTTGTAATGCAGGTTGCCATCGCCGACATGGCCGAAGGCGACGACGCGAAAGCCAGGGAAGGCTTTTTTCAGTGCCGCGTCGGCGCGCTCAAGGAACTCGGGGATTGCCGAGATCGGGACCGAAATGTCGTGCTTGATGCTCACGCCCTCGACCTTCTGGGCTTCGCTGATGTTCTCGCGCAACGCCCACAAACGCCTGGCCTGCTCGCCGCTCTGCGCCAGCACGGCGTTGCTGATCACGCCGCGCTCGAGCATTTTTTCAAGAAAATATTCCATTGAGGATCGTAGCGCGCCGGCTTCGCCGGATCCTGAAAGCTCGACGAGAAGATGCCACGGGCTTGCCGCAAGGGGCGGCTGCGCGCCTGGAATGTGTTTGAGCACCAGGCCAAGTGCGATGTCGGAGACGAGTTCGCAGGCGGTCAGCGTGGCGCCAAAAGCGCTTTGCAGATCACCCAGCAGATGTACGGCGGCCTGCGGCGATTCGAGCGCCAGCCAACAGGTAGCGCTGGCCTGCGGCAGAGGAAAAAGCTTGAGCACCGGCGCCGGTAATGATGCCGAGTGTACCCTCGGCGCCGATGAAGAGCTGCTTGAGGTCGTAGCCGGTGTTGTCCTTGCGCAGACCGTGCAGGCCGTTCCAGACCTCGCCGCTGGGCAGTACCACTTCCAGTCCGAGCGTGAGTTCGCGCATGTTGCCGTAACGTATCACCTGCACGCCACCGGCATTGGTCGACAGATTGCCGCCGATCTGACAACTGCCTTCGGCGGCCAATGCCAGTGGAAACAGCCGCCAGGCCGCCAATGCGGCTTCATGCACGGCCTGCAGAAGGCAACCGGCCTCGACCGTGATCGAACTGTTGTCCAGGTCAATCTTCCGGATACGGTTCAGGCGGGACAGGCAGATCAGCACGGCTTCTCCGCTTTCATCAGGAATGCTTGCCCCGCACAGGCTGGTATTGCCGCCCTGCGGCACCATTGCCACGCCTGCCTGTGAGCAGGCGCGCACCACGGCGGACACTTCTTCGCTCGATGCCGGTCGTACCAGGCAACGCGCCGCGCCGCGATAGTACCCACGCCAGTCGAGGAGATAGGGCGCCATGTCACCGGCCGCCGTCAGGATGTTATCGGAGCCGACAATGGCAACGAGTTGTTCAATTAAATCCAAGCAGGACACCCCTTGCTTTCAGAAACAGGATTTAACCACGACGGGCTGGCTGCGCAGGCAATTATTGCTGCGGCCCGAAAATGCCTGAAGATCGTGGTTCGAGGCCAGGCTTCGCGCTCAACACGAAGTTGGCCTGGGTCAAGGAGGCGAATCCACTCCAGCACTGGATACCGGCTTTCGCCGGTTTGACGGCAGCCAATTTGTTTTCTCGGCGACAATGGCGGGCGATCGTTTTTCGCCTGTATGGCCTGGTGATCTGCGCAGTCAACTATCAACGTTCGGCAATCTCGGCATAGAGGTCGTGCTCGTCGGCGTCCAGCACTCGAACGCGCAGGAAATCGCCCGCTTCGGCAGCGAAGAAGTCGTTGATGAAGACCAGCCCATCGATCTCCGGTGCATCGGCCGAGGAACGGGCGATGGTACCCTCCTCATCGACCTCGTCAACCAGCACCTCGATCTCGCGCCCGATTTTGGCGGCAAGCAGTTCGGCGGAAATATCTTCCTGAACGTCCATCAGGCGACGGCGACGCTCTTCGCGCACCTCGTCCGGCAGCCCGCCGGGCAAGGCATTGGCCGTTGCGCCGGCGACCGGCGAATAGGCAAAGCAGCCGACGCGGTCGAGCCGCGCTTCCTCGATGAAGTTAAGCAGCTCTTCAAACTCGGCTTCGGTTTCGCCGGGAAAGCCGGTGATGAAGGTGCTGCGCAGGGTGATGTCCGGGCAAACCGCGCGCCACGCCTTGATGCGCTCGAGGTTGTTCTCTGAGCTGGCCGGGCGTTTCATGGCCTTGAGGATGCGCGGACTGGCGTGCTGAAAAGGCACGTCGAGATAGGGCAGGATCTTGCCCTCGGCCATCAGCGGCAGCAACTCATCGACGCTCGGATAAGGATAAACATAGTGCAGGCGCACCCAGATACCGAACTCGGCCAGTGCCGCGCACAACTCCCTGAGTCGGGTCTTGACCGGGCGACCGCCAAAGAAGCCGGTGCGGTACTTCAGATCGACACCGTAGGCACTGGTGTCCTGCGAGATGACAAGCAATTCGCGCACACCGGCCTCGGCGAGATGCTTGGCTTCCAGCAAGACATCGCCGACCGGCCGGCTGACCAGCGGGCCGCGCAGCGAGGGGATGATGCAGAAGGTACAGGTGTGGTTGCAGCCTTCGGAAATCTTGAGGTAGGCGAAATGCGGCGGCGTGAGCTTGATGCCCTGCGGCGGTATCAGGCTGGTGTAAGGGTCGTGCGGCTGCGGCAGGTGCGCATGCACATGCTGCAAGACCTCGTCGCTGGCGTGCGGACCGGTGATCGCCAGAACCTGCGGGTGCGCCTGGCGAATCACATCCTCCCTCACACCAAGACAACCGGTGACGATGACCTTGCCGTTTGCGGCAAGCGCCTCGCCGATGGTGTCGAGCGATTCTTCAACCGCCGCGTCGATGAAGCCACAGGTATTGACGACTACCAGATCGGCGCCTTCATACGAGGGTGAAATGAGGTAGCCCTCGGCACGCAGCCTGGTCAGGATCTGTTCTGAATCGACGAGCGCCTTGGGGCACCCGAGGGAAACGAAGCCGACCTTGGGTGGCTGGCTTGAATCAGCAATCACGGGGGAATTTTTCAAAAAACAGGGAGTCGATTTTTCAATCGGTTTTGTCTGGCTTGATCGCCTCATCCGGGACGAAGCCGGGCAACTGGATACCGGAAAAAATGTTCAGCGTCTGACTCTTTAGCTGACCCTGCATCTTGTGAACCATCTTCTTGCTTTGATCCACATAGGTGGCCATCATCGTCTGCATGGCCGGCCCCTGAAAGTTCATGAACTGGGACCACATATCGCTTTGCATCTGGCTGTTGTTCTCGCCATAGAGCGAATGCGAGTGCTCCTGAAGCTTTTTCTGGAACTCGGTAAAGGCCTTGATGTTCGTTTCCAGATACTTGCCCAGCATGCCCTCCATGGCATGGCCGTAAAAGCGGATCATTTGTGCCAGCAGTTCGGTGGTAAACAGCGGAACACCGGCCGTTTCCTCTTCGATAATGATTTGTAGCAGGATGCTGCGCGTCAGGTCTTCACCGGTTTTGGCGTCCACCACCTTGAAGTTTTCAAGCGACAGCACGAGAGCTTTTACATCGCTCAGCGTGATATAGGCACTCGTTTTGGTGTCGTAAAGACGGCGATTCGGGTATTTCTTGACCAGTCGCAACGACTCAGACATGCAGACCTCTCCAATGCCAAATCACAACACACATTCTTGCAGGCGTAATAATGTTGCAAAGCACCATTATACATCAGAAAAAAAGCAGGCTCTTGATAAGAGCCTGCCTCGTTCCTGCTTTCCGGCTGCTTACTGGTAGTAGCTACCACCATTGATGTTCAGGGTTGCACCCGTCATGTAAGCCGAGATGTCGGAGGCCAGATAGGCGCAGATACCGCCGATTTCTTCGGGTTTGCACAGCCGCTTCATCGGAATCGCGTCGACGATGCCCTTGAGTACGTCCTCGCGGATCGCCATTACCATCTTGGTGCCGACATAGCCGGGCGCGACGGCATTGACGGTCACGCCCTTGCTGGCCAGTTCCTGCGCCAGCGACTTGGTGAAACCGATGACGCCGGCCTTGGCTGCGGCGTAGTTGGACTGGCCGGCCTGGCCCTTGACGCCGTTCATCGACGACATGTTGATGATGCGGCCCCAGCCGCGCTCGGCCATCTTTGCCGACACCTGCTTGGTCATGTTGAAGAGGCTGGTCAGGTTGGTGGAAATCACGGCATCCCACTGGGCCAGTTCCAGCTTTGCAAACATGCGGTCGCGCGTGATCCCGGCGTTGTTCACCAGAATATCGATAGGGCCACCCGCTTTGGCTTCTGCCTCGGCAACCATCGCCGCACACGAGTCAATACTCGCAATATCGCCAGCGACAATGATGAAATCCTTGAAACCGGCAGCAACCATATCCTTTGTCCACTCATCCGGCTTGTCGAACTCCGGATGGTAGGCAGCGACTACCTTGTGACCTGCCTTGGCGAACTCCTGACAAATTGCGGTACCGAGACCGCCCATAGCACCTGTAACCAGAGCAATACGTTGCGACATGATGTTTCCTTTCGTTTAAAAACCAATGAAATTGCTGGGATAAAGCCTTTACCGGTTATCAGTACAGAGGCCGACCAACATTGATGAAGCGGGTACAACTCCTTGGATTTTCTCTCTTTTTTTTCTAAGACAGACAATAAGCACAACCCTTGCGAATCGCCATTATAAACTCAGGATTTCTCTTTGACGTAGCGACCCGGTGCCGGCTCGATGAGCTTGTATTTTACATTGCCCGGTTTTGTGCGTGCGGCACACTCGCCATCGGCAAACTGTTTCAGCCAGTTGCTCCAGTCGTGCCACCAGCTCCCCTTATGTTCCTGCGCACCATTGAGCCACTGTTCCGCATTGCCCTGCTCGCTCTCGTTAAGCCAGAAGCTGCGTTTATTCTTGCTGGCCGGGTTGATCACACCGGCGATATGGCCACTTGCGCCGAGGACAAAACGTGAATTTCCACCCAGCAGCCGGGTGCCGAGATAAGAGGATTTCCATGGAACGATGTGGTCCTCACGCGTCGCCAGCACATAGTTTGGCGCCTCTATGCGACCCAGATCAACCTTGACGCCGCACATCTCAAGTTTGTCCGCAACGCGCAGACCATTTTCCAGATAGAGATTGCGCAGGTACCAGCAGGCAAAAGGACCGGGCAGATTGGTGCTGTCCGAATTCCAGTAAAGCAGGTCAAAGGCCGGCGGCTGTTTTGCCCTTGAGGTAATTACTGACGACATAGTTCCACACCAGATCGTTGGCCCGCAGCATTGAAAAGACGCTCGATAGCTCGCTTCCCTTCAGGAGGCCACCCTGGGCCATCTTCGCTTCGCGCTCGGCAACGGACGGTTCATCGATGAACAGGCCAAGCTCGCCAGTCTCCGAATAATCAAGCAAGGTGGTCAGCAGCGTCAGGCTGGCCACCTTGTCTTCACCGCGCGCAGCGAGCACGGCCAGTGCGCTGGCAAGAAGGGTTCCGCCAACACACCAGCCCAGCGTATTCACCTGATCGACCTTGCAGATTTCGCGAACCTTGTCGATGGCGGTAATCGGCCCGCTTTCCAGATAATCGTGCCAGGTCAGATGCCCTTGCCCGGCTTTGGGATTGCGCCAGGAAACCAGAAAGACCGTATTGCCCTGTTCGAGCGCAAAGCGGACAAAGGAATTTTCAGGCTGCAGATCGAGAACGTAGAACTTGTTGATGCACGGGGGCACAATCAGCAGCGGCCTTCGGGCGACCCTGGGCGTCATCGGCACGTACTGAATCAACTGGATGAGTTCATTCTCGAAGATCACGGCGCCGGGGGTCGTCGCCAGATTCCTGCCAATTTCAAACGCCGACTCGTCTGAAATGGATACACGACCTTTTCCGTAATCATTGATCAGGTTGTTGATGCCGTCGGTGATACACTGCCCGCTGGTATCAAGCGCATGACGAATGAATTCCGGGTTGGTGGCCAGGAAGTTGGCCGGCGACAGCGCGTCATTAAACTGGCGAGCCAGGAACCGGGCGCGCTCTTTTGCCTTGTCATCGCTGGCCGGAAAAAGCTCGACCAGTTCGCGGATGTAATGCGAATTGATCAGGTAGGCCTGCCGGACATAGTCAAAAACCGGGCTGCTTTTCCATTCGGGTGACGAGAAACGACGATCACCCGGATCGGTCTCGATCCCGGGTGGCAAGGACTTGTCTTCTCCACGCAGCATGGAATTCCACAAGTGCTGGTGCTGATCGACAAGACTCTTCTGCAACTTCACCAGGGGCTCAGGATCGGGAAGATCGAGCGACGGTGCTGAAACACCAGGAGCCCGCGGCTGCGTTCCGAGAAGGTCCACAAAACCCTGCATCAGGGTCTGACCGACCTGTACAAAAATCTGCGTCGCAGGAGCAAAGGAATCTGACGAAAATGCCATGTATTTTTTTTCTCGTGTGAACCGGGGCGACGACAGGAAACCGCCAGTGAACCAACAGCGTTCGATTCTGCACTGCGACCCGAGCACTGTCAATGCCTTGCCCGATGAAGGTTATCCCGCAAGCTCGCAGATACCGAAGCGATTCATCAACTTGAAGCGCACGGCCGTCTGCGCCGGATCGATCTTGTCAAACGACATTTCTGCTGGCGGAAGGATAAATGCTCAACCAATGCCGGTGTCGTGCTACAATCAGCGCTCTTCGTCGCGCCATTCATCAGTCTTGGCGCCCGACCGATCTGGCCAGGCATTCTCGCCTCGCCCTACCCACCTGCTGTTTGCCCAGACTGGTTCGTGTATTGGCGGTCGTTGTGTTCCGCGCACGCATGGCAAACGCCTGGAGTTCTCCCGCATGAAATTTACCGAACTGGGTCTGGTACCCGAGATCCTTCGTTCCATCGCCGATCAAGGCTATGAAACCCCCACTCCGATTCAGGCGCAGGCGATTCCGGTCGTGCTCGCCGGGCGTGACCTGATGGCCTGCGCACAAACGGGTACCGGCAAGACCGCCGGCTTTACCCTGCCGATTCTCAATCGTCTGGCCGCCTCGCGGGTGACCGGGCCGCGCAAAATACGGGTGCTGATTCTGACACCGACGCGCGAGCTGGCCGCTCAGGTTGAAGACAGCGTTCGTACCTACGGTGCTCACCTGCCGTTCAAGTCGCTCGTCATTTTTGGCGGTGTCGGCATCAACCCGCAGATTTCGGCGCTCAGAAACGGCGTCGACATCCTCGTTGCCACTCCCGGTCGTCTGCTCGATCACGCCCAGCAGCGCAATGTCGACCTTTCGGGTGTTGAGGTGCTGGTGCTCGACGAAGCCGACCGCATGCTCGACATGGGCTTCATCCACGACATCAGGCGCATCATCAAGCTGGTGCCAAAGAAGCGCCAGAACCTGCTCTTTTCGGCCACATTTTCTGACGAAATCCGCACGCTGGCCGGCAGCTTCCTGATTGACCCTGAATACGTCGAGTCGGAGCGCCGCAATACTGCACCAGAACTTGTCAAACAGTTTGTTTATCGGGTTGACCGTGAACGCAAGCGCGACCTGCTGGTCGAGCTGATCCGTGACAAGGGCTGGTATCAGGTGCTGGTGTTTACACGCACCAAGTGGGGCGCCAACGGCCTGGCCGACAAACTGCTCAAGGCCGGCATCGAGGCCGATGCCATTCACGGCAACAAGAGCCAGAACGCGCGCACCCGGGCACTGGCCAACTTCAAGAACGGCAAGCTGCATGTGCTGGTCGCCACCGACATCGCGGCGCGTGGTATCGACATCAACGAATTGCCGCATGTCGTCAATTACGAGTTGCCGAACGTCGCCGAGGATTACGTGCATCGCATCGGCCGTACCGGGCGTGCGGGTACCGAGGGTGCCGCTGTCTCGCTGGTCTGCGTCGATGAACTCAAGCTCCTGCACGACATCGAGCGCCTGCTGAAAAAGCAGATTGAAGTGGTGCCCTATCCGGATTACGCGCCCGATCCCAGCATCCGTGCCGAGCCGATCCTGATGCGCTCGGCGGGTGCACGCGGCGGACAGCGTTCGCCCGGTGCTCGAACCGGCGGTGGCGCACGACCAGGTGCGGTGAACGCCACCCGTTCCGGAAGCGGCAAGCCGCCGGCAGGCGGTGGTGCGCATCGTAGCGGCAGCCGGCACCGCTAAAGGCATTCAAGCGTTCCGACCGGTTACGGGTGAAAACCGGCTAGCGCGATAGAATACGAATTGTTCATGTTTGGCGTTGCTGTATCCAATTGCGCCCAAACATCGCTCGCCCAATACCCCTGGACGCTTGCCAAGCCCGGCGTTGACCAGCCTACTAAATTCGTTTTGCATCACTGCTCAATGCCCAAGCCCTTTCTCTCGGTCATTATTCCCGTGCTCAATGAAGCAGCGGTGATCCGTTCGCAACTTGAAGCGCTGCAAATTTTGCGCGGCAAAGGCGCCACCCTGATTGTTGTTGACGGGGGCAGCGATGACAGCACCGCAGAGCAGGCAGGCCCGCTGGTTGATCTGGTCACTCATTCTCCCCGTGGCCGTTCCGTGCAAATGAACGCCGGCGCTCGTGCCAGCAGCGCAGAGGTACTGCTTTTCCTGCATGCCGATACCGCCCTTCCTTCTTCTGCCTTCGAGCGTGTTCATGAAGCAATCACGTCCGGAGCACTTTGGGGGCGATTCGACGTACGCATCGACGGCACGCACCCCTTGTTGCGTATCGTCGAGCGCATGATGAACTGGCGCTCCAGGCTGAGCGGCATTGCCACCGGCGATCAGGCCATTTTTGTTCGCCGGGCGGTATTCGAGCGGATTGGCGGCTTTCCCGAGTTGCCCTTGATGGAGGATATTGTGCTGTCGAAAAAGCTTAAGCGAATTGCCCCTCCGGCGTGTCTGCGCGAACGCGTTGTCACCTCGGGTCGACGCTGGGAAAAGCATGGTGTTTTACGCACCATCCTGCTCATGTGGCGTTTGCGCACCGGGTTTTTTTTCGGAGCGGATCCGGACAAACTGGCCGTTCGCTATGACACCCCGCGTCAGCGCTGATTCGGTGGATATTGCCATTTTTGCCAGGGCACCGCAGCCAGGCACAACCAAAACCAGGCTGATTCCAGCCCTCGGTGCCGCTGCTGCGGCACGGCTGCAACGCCGGCTGATCCTGAACGCCCTGCACCATGCCAGCCGCATTGGATCAGGCAGGCTTACCCTGTGGTGTGCTCCGGATACGCAGCACCATTTTTTCCGCGCCCTGCATGCCCATTGTGGAGTCAATGTCCGTAGCCAGTCGGGACCCGATCTTGGAGCCCGCATGGCGCATGCCTTCGCAGCGCATGGTGGCCCGATGTTGCTGATCGGTACCGACTGCCCGGCGCTGCAAACCGCTCATTTCACCACGGCGGCCAATTTGCTGCGCGATGGTCACGATGCGGTCTTCATTCCGGCCGAGGATGGCGGCTATGTGCTGGTCGGACTGCGTCAAGCGCAACCCCGTCTGTTCGAAAACATCGACTGGGGAAGCGGACAGGTCATGGCACAGACACGCGATCGTCTGGCAGGGCTTGGCCTACGTTGGGCAGAACCGCTTACCTTGTGGGATGTTGATCGACCCGCTGATCTGGCACGCCTCGCCACTCTTGAGGACTTCAGCGAGTGGGCATCATGATTCGCCACTTCGGCGATTTCCGCTGCAAAGCCAGGCCATGAGGCGTTTACTGCTCATCGGAGGTGGTCACGCCCATGTCTACGTGCTTGATGAACTGGCCAGGTCGCCGTATCCCGATTGCCAAGTAACGCTCATCTCGCCCTATCCACGACAAATATACTCAGGCATGCTGCCGGGCTGGATCGCCGGCCACTACAGTATCGAGCAATGTGCTATCCCGATCAGCCTGCTCGCCAGGCGGGCCGGTATCCGGTTTGTACAGAGTGCGTGCATCGAACTCGATAGCGAATTGAAACAGGTACGCTGCGCCAATGGCGAAAGCATACCCTTTGACATCGCATCCATCGATTGCGGTCCAGTTGTTGACCTGGGTTTCGCCTGCGGTGCCCGGGAATTCGCTTTGCCCATCCGGCCCATTGAAGGGTTTGTGGCCGCCTGGCCCGGCTTTCTGGAGCGTGCTCGCCAGGCGACTTCGGGTTTCAAACTAAGCATTGTCGGCGATGGCGCTGCAGGCACTGAACTGGCTTTTGCCATTCAGCAAAGATTCGCTCTTGAGCAGTTAGTCAACGCTCAAGTCACGCTGATCGGCAACAACGCTTTACCGCTATCAGGTCTTCCTGAACGTCTGCGCAATACTGCCGTTGCGCTGCTAAAACAACGCGGGATTTCCTGCCTGGCGAATCGACGCGCGATTGAATTCCATCCGGGGCGAGTCATATTCTCCGATGCAACGAGCCTGGCTTGCGATGCCAGCCTGCTCGTGACCGGCGCCGCCGCTCCGATCTGGCCGTCAGCAAGCGGTCTGGCCTGCGATGAAAATGGCTTTGTTCGCGTCACGCCAACGCTGCAAAGTACTTCCCATCCTTTTGTTTTTGCCGCCGGTGATGTAGCGGCTTATGCCGATCCCAGACCAAAGTCCGGCGTCTTTGCCGTTCGTGCCGGTCCGCTGCTGGCCGACAATCTGCGCTCAGCGTTGACTGGAAAAACCATGCAAAGATGGGCACCCCAAAGCAAGGCGCTATACCTGATCAGCACAGGAAAGCACCACGCACTGGCAGCCTGGGGGCCCTTTAGCAGCAGCGGGGACTGGGTGTGGCGCTGGAAGGACCGGATTGACCGCCGCTTCATGCAGCGATTCTCTTGAAACAGCGTGCGGCCACGAGGCCATGAATGGAAGTGGCGAGCCTTACCCCCGGCACTCGCAGTAAATGGCTGTGGCTGCTTCCTTCCGGACCTGACCAGGTTAACCACCCTGCAATGCGGGGAGACCCGCCGTTGCGAATAATACCATTTTAATGCTGACGCCAACCTGCGATTACCAACAACTGCAGGGCAATCGCATGAATGCAACAGTCAATTTTTGAGACTCCGCAGAGCCTTGCTTATCGAGAAGCCGTCGTCCCGGAGGAAGCCGGGGTCTCGTAAACATTCAAGACCACATAACATTGGAAGTAACTGGTCAGATACAGCGATCTGGTAGTAGACTTACACGCGTTCCAGAGTTCTTGGGCAAAACATGTGCGAATCAGTGCGTATGACAGGACTGATCTGCCAGCAAGCAACTTGATGATGACATGAAGCTGCCTGTCCTTTGAATGGGCTCTTTCGTATGTATGCATTGATACCAGGCTCGGACTCAGGACTATTGGGATATAACCGGCTCGTATTGGTCGTCTTCGACTACTTAATCAGTTGATGCGCTGGCTGGAATTGTGCACTTTTTATTGCCTGGATGGATCAACGTATCCATCGTAACGCTTTGTCTTGTTTTTTTGGGGAAGACTGATGACTTATGGTAATTCTGCGTATGTTCCGGCATGGCGTAACCTTGCACGTCTCCTGTTGTTTACCTTGCTTTTCATCGTCGGCCTAAGTTCGCTTCCAGCCCTTGCATCCACGGGCCACGTCAGTGAGGCCAATCTTGTCCTTCCCGACCTTGGCGATCTGTCGCTGGTTTCTTTCCTTGGCGGGATGTCCGGCTGGTCGTTGTTGTCTTATGGACTCCTGATCTGCCTGGGTGGCCTGGTCTTCGGTGCCATCATTTACCGGCAGATTCACAGTCTGCCGGTTCATGGCTCAATGGCCGAAGTCAGCGAATTGATCTACGAAACCTGCAAGACCTACATGATCACCCAGGGCAAGTTTCTGCTGATACTTCAGGCTTTGACCGCAGTGTTGATGGTCGGATACTTCTATTTCGTTCAGCAACTCCCGGTTCCCGACGTGGCGCTGATCCTGGCCTTTTCCCTGGTCGGCATCGCCGGCTCCTTCGCTGTTGCCTGGTTCGGCATACGCATCAACACCCTGGCGAACAGCCGAACGGCATTTGCCTCGCTGGCGGCCAGGCCCTATCCCGTGTATGCCATCCCGATCAAGTCAGGCATCTCGATCGGCATGCTGCTGATCTCGACCGAACTGCTGATCATGCTCTGCATCCTGTTGTTCGTGCCGCCCAGCCTGGCCGGCAAGTGCTTCATCGGTTTCGCCATCGGGGAATCTCTGGGCGCCGCCGCGCTGCGCATTGCCGGCGGCATCTTCACCAAGATTGCCGACATCGGTTCGGACTTGATGAAAATTGAATTCGGCATCCAGGAAGACGATGCGCGCAACCCCGGCGTGATCGCCGACTGTGCCGGCGACAATGCCGGTGACTCGGTCGGCCCCACCGCCGACGGCTTCGAAACCTACGGTGTCACCGGTGTGGCGCTGATCAGCTTCATCATGCTCGCGGTTCCTGAACCCTCGGTGCAGGTTCAGTTGCTGGTATGGCTGTTCGTCATGCGCGTGATGATGATCGTGGCTTCGGGTATTTCCTATCTCGGCAATCAGGTGCTCGCCCAACATCTTTACGGGGAAAAGGCGCGCTTCAATTTTGAATTACCGTTGACCTCGCTGGTCTGGATCACCTCGCTCGTTTCCCTGATCATCACCTTCATCGTGTCGTACCTGCTGATCGGCAGCTTTGCGGTTGCCGGCGAAACCTACACCAACCTCTGGTGGCAGCTTTCGCTGATCATCACCCTCGGCACGCTGGCCGGCGCGATCATTCCCGAGGTGGTCAAGGTATTCACATCGACCCACTCCAAGCACGTGCGCGAAGTGGTTAAGGCGTCCGAGGCTGGTGGCGCCAGCCTCAACATCCTGTCCGGCCTGGTCGCCGGCTACTTCTCGGCTTTCTGGATTGGCGTGATCATCGTCGGGCTGATGTCCGGCGCCTACATTCTGTCGCAGTTTGACCTGACCGCAGTGATCAATCCCGATTACGCGAAAGCGTCGATGATGGCTGCGGTGTTCTCGTTCGGCCTGGTCGCTTTCGGCTTCCTGGGAATGGGTCCGGTGACGATTGCCGTCGACAGCTACGGCCCGGTCACCGATAACGCACAGTCGGTGTACGAACTGTCAATGATCGAGCAGATACCCGGCATCGAGGCCGAGATAAAGAGGGATTTCGGCTTCGATCTCAATTTCCGTACCGCAAAGTTTTTGCTTGAAGAGAACGATGGAGCCGGCAACACCTTCAAGGCCACGGCCAAGCCGGTATTGATCGGAACCGCCGTGGTCGGTGCGACCACGATGGTTTTTTCCATCGTCATGTTGCTGACGGCGGGTCTTACGGAAAACCTGGACAAGCTGTCGTTGCTGCATCCGCCCTTCCTGCTCGGCCTGATCTCCGGTGGCGCGACGATTTTCTGGTTTTCCGGGGCCAGCACACAGGCCGTATCTACCGGCGCCTACCGTGCTGTCGAGTTCATCAGCACACACATCCGGCTTGATGAGGTCGTCAAGGCCTCACAGAAAGACAGCAAGAAGGTTGTCGAGATCTGCACCATCTACGCGCAGAAGGGCATGTTCAACATCTTCATGGCCGTTTTCTTCGGTACCCTGGCCTGTGCTTTCATCGAGCCCTTCTTCTTTATCGGCTACCTGATCTCGCTGGCAATCATCGGTCTCTATCAGGCCGTATTCATGGCCAACGCCGGTGGAGCATGGGACAATGCCAAAAAGATCGTCGAGACCGAAATGCACGCCAAGGGTACCGATTTGCACAATGCCTCGGTGGTCGGCGACACCGTCGGCGACCCGTTCAAGGACACCGCTTCGGTGGCCATGAATCCGATCATCAAATTCACGACGCTTTTCGGTCTGCTGGCGGTTGAAATGGCGGTCGGCCTGAACGCACAGGGCCAGCAATCCGTGGTGTGGGCAATGTCGGCTCTGTTTCTGGTCGTCAACCTGATATTTGTTTTCCGCAGTTTTTACGGTATGCGCATCGTCGCCAAAGAGGAAAGTCGGTAGCAGTATGTAGTCCGTAGCGTCCTTGAGGTCTTTGCCCGAACAAGCAAGTCATCGCGTGTTCGTGGCCACGGCAACAGGGTTAATCCAGAACGAAGTCGACTATTTTAAGGGGGCATCAACAATGACTACTCATCTTTACTTCTCGCTGATTCCGGAAGCGCTGATCGCCTCCATGCTGCCACCAGAGGAATTCGGGCAGTATTACGCGACAGGCCACAAGTTCAAATCGAAGGGGCAGGCCGTATTTTTCGAAATCGACCCAACGTACCGCCATGAGTACTTCGACATCGAGGGAGCCTTTGCCAAGTGTGTGGCGAAGCCGGATGGTTCACCCAAGAACTCGGTTTACATATCAATGTATCGCGTGATGGAGCATCTCACGATGAGTTCATTGGGCAAACTGTACCTGACGACAGCCAATGGCGCGACGCTGGGCATTAATCGAGCGAGCGCGGTCCCGGCCCCCGTAGTTGAACTGCATATGTACCAGGATCTTGCGCCAATCAACAGTTTGGTGGTGAGTCGCCTGGATCCGGCATTTTTTTGCGCCGATGTGACCAGTACGCCATCCAAATTCTTCCGCTTTCCAGGACTGTGCTTTGTCGAACTCGAACTGGGCCCGCTCGCCCACGATCCGGAAAATGGTCTGGAGGGCGATCTGCCGTACACTTTCATGCAGCATTTGCGCGAAGCCTTGATGGAACTGAAGCCCGGCGGGAAGCGGAACAAGCTTGTCCATCGGGTGCATTCGCTCGTCTTCCCGTTCCGCATGGTCAAGGGCGGTTTCTATGTGGGCATTGGTTCCGAGTTCGTGTACTACCCGATGCCTTCGCAGGCGGTGCTCAGGAAGGATCACGGCAACTGGTGGCGTTCGGCCAATCTCTAGCAGCTTCTCGGACCTGACCAGGTCGGCTGCAAAAAGTGGCATGGTCATGGACTTGACAAAGGTGGGCAGGTTTGCTCTGGATTCATGCGCTGACATCCAGTCAAACTCTGCCCAGTCTCTTAAGACAACGAACCCGATAAATCAGCTTTCTTGCGGTAAAGCGCCGAAAGAAACCGGCACCGGTTGGGCCGGGAGTCGTTCGTCATCCTCGATACGCATCCAGTAGAAGCTGCGATAAACGAAGAACAGGTTCAGCATCAGGAAGATGGCCGCCAATAGCCAGGCCAGGTTTTGTTGTCCCCTGGCAACGAGGCCAACCGCCATTTCCACCGCCAACAGACCAAACAGTGTAGTGAACGTGATGATCGGGTTCATCGCCACGGAACAGGTGGCCTTGAACGGGTCACCCACCGTGTCACCGATGACGGCGGCCGCATGCAGTTCCGTGCCCTTGGCCCGCAGCTCGGTTTCCACAATCTTCTTGGCGTTATCCCATGCCCCACCGGCGTTGGCCATGAATACGGCTTGATAGAGACCGATGATCGCCAGCGAGATCAGGTAGCCAATAAAGAAGAAGGGCTCGATGAAGGCACAGGCCAGCGTGCCGAAGAACACCGCCATGAAGATGTTGAACATGCCTTTCTGCGCATACTGCGTGCAGATGGCAACAACCCGCTTGCTGTCTGCCACGTTGGCCTTGGTCGAACCTTCGTCAAGTTTCATGTTGAGCTTGATGAATTCAACGGCACGATAGGCACCCGTCGACACGGCCTGGGTTGAAGCGCCGGAGAACCAGAAAATCGTCGCACCGCCAGAGATCAGGCCGAGCAAGTAGGGAGGGTGAAGCATCGACAGATGGCTGACATTGCTCGCCAGGCCGTCGGTGAGCAGCATGATGATGGAGAACACCATGGTCGCGGCGCCGACAACCGCCGTACCGATCAGCACCGGCTTGGCCGTTGCCTTGAAAGTATTGCCGCAACCATCATTTTCTTCCAGTAGTTCCTTGGCCCTGTGAAAGTTGAGGGTAATTCCGAAATCGGTCTTGACTTCGGCTGCGATACCCGGAATCTGCTCGATGGTGGACAACTCATAGACCGACTGCGCGTTGTCTGTCACCGGGCCGTAACTATCGACAGCGATGGTTACCGGACCCATGCCGAGGAAGCCGAAGGCGACCAGTCCGAAGGAGAAAACGGCGGCCATGATACCGGCCTTTTCCGGATCGGGATTGATTACCAGCGACAAATCACCTTGTGATACCAGAGAAGCCCCGGTCATCAGGGCAACGATGACAAAGCCCATCCAGAAGGCGGAGAAATTACCCGCGGTGAGACCGGCCAGGATGTTCAGACTTGCTCCACCTTCGCGGGACGCGGTGACGACTTCGCGAACGTGCCGGGAGTTTGTCGAGGTAAAAACCTTGACCACTTCCGGAATGATCGCACCGGCCAGCGTACCGAAAGTAATGATCAGCGAGAGTTGCCACCAGAGATTGGCATAAACCACCCCTCCGATAGCGATGTTACCGATCAGGGCCTTGGACACAATGAAGGTGATGATCAACGATACAATGGAGGTGACCCACACCAGCGAAGTCAGCGGGGCTTCGAAGTCGAAACTGTCTTCCTTGCCATATCTGGCCTTCATGGCGATTTCATTACCGATATAGGAAATGCCAGAAGCAATAATCATCATCACGCGCATGACGAAGATCCAGACCAGAAGTTGAACCTGAACGGCCGCTTCGGGCACGGCGAGCAGAATGAAGCTGATCAGGGCAACGCCGGTTACACCGTAGGTTTCAAATCCGTCAGCCGTCGGGCCAACCGAGTCACCGGCGTTGTCACCGGTACAGTCGGCAATGACGCCGGGGTTGCGGGGGTCGTCTTCCTTGACCTTGAAGACGATCTTCATCAGGTCGGAGCCAATGTCGGCAATCTTGGTGAAGATGCCGCCAGCGATGCGCAGTGCCGCCGCACCGAGGGATTCGCCGATGGCAAAACCGATAAAGCACTTGCCTGCCAGTTCGGGGGGGACAAAAAGCAGAATGCCGAGCATGATCAGCAGTTCGGTCGATATCAGCATCATGCCAACGGAAATGCCTGACTTCATCGGGATCGCGTAGACCGGGAATGGCTTGCCTTCTAGCGAGGCAAAGGCAGTGCGGCTGTTGGCCAGGGTAGTGATGCGGATACCGAACCAGGCAACGCCAAAGGAACCGGCAATACCAACCAGCGAGAATGCCAGTATCAACGCCACTTCGGAGGCTGGCATGCGCTGTACCCAGCCAAAGTAAGCGACAATGATTACGCCAATGAATACTTCGAGAAAAAGGATGAATTTGCCCTGGGTGATCATGTACGTCTTGCAGGTTTCGTAGATCAGTTCGCTGACCTCAGCCATTGAACGATGCACGGGCATGGCCTTGACCTGACCATAAATGATGGCACCAAATGCGAGTCCTGCCAGGCAGACGAACAGGCCATAGGTCAGCAATTGCGAGCCACTCATACCGCCCATGAAGCTTGCCAGAGCGGCATCCTGCAGGTTCGGCAAGACCAGATTGGCTTCAGAACTGGCGAACGCCGGGGAGACCGCACTGATCAGCAGAGCGGCAAGAATGAGCCGGGCCATATGCACCAAGCCATACATTGGTGCGGACGACAAGTTAGGGTATTTCATCAATCCATCCTTTTTTAGAGTTGAGGTTTGAAAACCTTCGATTACTTGGCAATCGTTCGCACAAAAATGAACTATTGCTTCAGTCGTTTATTCCATTAGGTCAAATTCTTTTGTCAGGATCTTGTTTGATCTCCTTATGTTCTTATGAAATAAAGAGGTCAGTTTTCAACTAACCCACCCTGTAACCACAATTCATGAGTTGGCCGGTTCGCGCGACGGCTGACACGCCAGATTCCACTCTTCGTGTCTTCGCCGCTCAATTCCAGAGTGACCTGCAACGCCCCCTTGTGCAGGGCATCAGTTGCCACCAGCAACATGTCACGAGATGGGTCCAGCGCCACTTTTAGCGCAGCTACACCGGCGACTATTTTTTCCTGAAAATTGGCGGAAATGCCGTTGACATCGGCATCAAGCCGTCCCTGGATGATCAGGTTCAAAATCATCGAGACAGAAATTACCGCCAGCAAGTCGAGCGCGCTGATGAGGAAAGTTTTGTGGCTTACGCACAGTTGCCTGACCAGGCGATGTAGGAAACGAAACAAAGTGTTACTCCGGGCACCCTGAATAATCCCTACAGGCAATGAACGTGCCATATCGAACAAATGGCATGGCAGAGCGTTCTCCCCGAGGCCACCCAGCACGCAGGACAGATTGCCTCCAGAGCCCGGAAAACACAGATCGTTCCTTATGAAACAAGGACTTGAAACATGTTCTTGAGCACAGATGATGCCCACCCGCCGGGTACACGATGGGAATAGGCCAGCCTATGTCACTTTGCGTTATTTTCGCTTTACAGGTTGTGAGGCTTTTGCCACAAGGGCGGATTCTTGCGCAGGCAACGATATCTTTCGCACCGGTATGTCGCACGCCGGGATATGGCGTTTCTTGTCTGTCAAACAAGGAACCTGCTGAGAGGCAACAAAAAAACCGCTATCGGGAAAGCGCATTACTGCCAGCGGCATCGTGCAACGGCGGTCAGGGTCAAGAAAAAGATTGGACTGGTATCCAAAGCTCCAGATCAGTGGCCTGAGCGACAATTCTTGAGCGCATTATTCTTCTCCAGACTGGCGAGCCAGTCGGCCAGTTGCTGACCGAGTTCCGTACTCGTCTTCACCAGTGCATTGACGCCACCGTGCGCATCAGGGCTTGCTGCCGGTTGTTCGATGGACACCTGTCGCTCGGCTACAAGCTGCCGCCTGGTATCAATCAGGCTGACGTTGGCCTGCAACACCGCATGGCTCTTCTGCGGCGAGTCGAACACCTGGGAAAACTCCTGCAACTCGACCCGGAGCAGACAATCGGCCGCCGCATTGCCGCCAGCACTGACGGCCCCAAGTTGCTGTCTGAGTTGCTGGGCAAGCAGCAGACCCGGACTGCTCGCCCAGCGGCTGCCTGCGTATTCGCGCTTTTTGAGCGGTTCTTCGTAGACCAGCCGATAATCGATGTTGCGCGAATCGATCCAGGGCGGCGATCTGACTTCAAGCGCCAGCCTGGACCACGTTCCTTCACCCACCAGCGGCTTCGCTGGCAATCCAAAGTCATAAATAAGAGCCGGCGGCACATTTCTCGCACCACCGATACAGGCACTCAGGAGAGAGGCCGCAAGGAGTATCAAAATTTTGATCATGGTTGTCCCCTGGCGTTCATTGGCTCAATAAAGCCCGCTTCACCCGGTCCTGGCATCGTTTTCTGACGACCAAAGATCAGGCTCTGCGGCGACTCCTCGAGCATTTGCAGGACGCGGTTGAGTTGAAGCGAATTGGAGGAAAGCCCGCTACTCAACTCGTTGAGCCGGGGGAGCAGCGCCCCGGCGCCGCCGCTCAATGGATCGCCAAGCGTCATCTCCAGCTTGTCGCTCACCGATTGCAAGCGCAGTACCAGCCCGCGCGACTCGGCAAGAAAGGGCGCCCCCTGTGCGGCAGTCCGTTCGACCTGCGCCAGCGTCGAGTTAAGCAGGCGTACATTCTCAGGTGTCAGTAACTGGCGCAACTGAGCGCTGACCTCCCTGGCATTGGCACTCGTCGCTTCGAGATTGGACAGTGTTTTCGAAATATTCTGGCGGTTTTCCGGAGTAAGGATCTGATTGGCATTGGCCAGAAAATCACGGGCATTGCGCAGGGTTTCGCCACCGACCTCCGAGAGTTCCTGGATCAGCGAATCCTGCATCGGAATCCTCACCAGGTCTCCGGGACTGGCTTCGAGGGGTGAGGCATCCTGACCCGTATCATCGAGCTGCACATGTGCGATTCCCGTCACACCCTGAAACCCGAGCCTGGCGGTGGTTCCTCGCGTGACCGGAATGTCCTTGCGCAGCGTGATCCGAATCAAAGTATTGCCAACATCGCCCGGGTCGAGTTCAATGTTTTCGACCTTGCCGACGCGAATGCCACGATAGCGCACCTGGGCCTGCACGTTAAGCCCGCTGATGGTCTTCCTGGTGACTACCAGATACTGATTGCTCGCTTCTGGTTTGCCGCCGAACCACCACAGCGCGGCAATGGCAGAAAACCCCAGAAGCAGCGTAAAAAGGCCAGCCATCAGGGCATATGCGCGATTTTCCATGATTAAACGAACCCTTTTTGCATGGCCGCCGTAGCGTGCTCGGAACAGAAAAAATTACGGATGAACGGGTGATCGACGGCAAGCACTTCCGCCGGTGTGCCGCAGGCAATGATACGCTGCTCGGCCAGCACCGCCACATGCGTCGCCAGCCCCGCCAGGGTATCGAGATCGTGAGTCACCATGACGACGGTGAACCCCAGTTCTTTCTGCAGCATCCTGATCAATTTTACAAAATTATCGGCAAGATCCGGATCGAGGCCGGCCGTCGGTTCATCAAGCACCAGCAGTTCAGGTTCCAGCGACAGGGCGCGCGCCAGGGCCACCCGCTTGACCATTCCCCCCGACAATTCGGCAGGCATCAATTGCCCATGACGTGTTTCGAGTTCGACCATGCCGAGTTTCAGAAAGACCAGTTCACGGATCATTTCCTTGTCCAGCACGCGCAACTCGCGCAAGGGAAAAGCGATATTGTCGAAGACTGAAAGTGCGGAAAACAAGGCCCCTTGCTGGAAAAGCATGCCGAAACGGCGGCGCAGGTTGCGGCGTATCAGTGGATCGGCATCAAGCACCGGATGTCCAAACAGCTTGACCGACCCGCTGCTCGGAATGAGCAGGCCGACGATCTCGCGCAACAGCGTCGTCTTGCCGCTGCCGGAACCGCCGACCAGTCCGAGAATCTGCCCGGCTTCGACGTCAAGATCGATGTCGCGATGAATAACCGTATCACCAAACCGCGTACTTACCCCGCGAATCTCGATGATTGAACGATTCGCTGGAGAACTCGTCTGGACGCTGGCTGAGGCATCAATGATGTTCATGCCGGCAGACCCAGATTACGCGTCAATATGGCAAACACGGCGTCAACAACAATCACCACGGTAATCGCCGTGACTACCGCCGCTGTGGTTTTTGATGACAGGCTCTCGGTATTCGGCTTTACCTTCAGACCAAAGTGGCAGGCGATCAGCGCGATCAACAGGCCGAAAAAGAAGCCCTTGCCGATCCCGATCCAGACGTTACCCACCGGAACCGCCTTGGGTAGCGCCTCAATGAAAAAACCATAGGACAGACCCATCTGCAGATTGGCCGACACCATGCCGCCGATGATCCCTGCCGCCGAACACCAGACGACGAGCAGCGGCATGGAGATCGATAGCGCGGCCACCTTGGGCAGGACCAGACGCACACTGCGCGAAACACCCATCGTCGCCAGCGCATCGATCTCTTCGGTCACCCGCATGACGCCAATCTGCGCCGTCATCGCCGAACCGGATCGTCCAGCCACCAGAACGGCAACAATCACCGGCCCCAGCTCACGAATAATGCTGATCCCGAGCAGATTGACGATGTAAATATCGGCACCGAAAGTTTTGAGCTGCAATGAGGACAGGTATGACAGCACGACACCAATCAGGAAACCGACCAGCGCCGTCACCGGTAGCGCCTGAGCACCGCTCTTGTAGAGATTGGCCGAGAACTCGCGCCACGGAATGTCATGCGGATGCGAACATAGATACGCCACATCGAGCAGCAACTGCCCGATCAGCGTAATGATCTCGCGCATGTTCTTGAACCCTGACAAGGCAAGCTGCCCCAGGGCAAGAACCGCAGCCAGCCGAGACGCCTGAGGCCTTGACGCATCAACCGACGGGATGCTCGCCGCCCGCTCGAGAACCGAGCGCTGCTGCGGCAAGGCATTGAGCGAATCGGGCCAGCGCCGACCCCAGGCCCGCCAGAGAAGAATGGCACCCACACTGTCGATGCGCGGAATGGCTTGCAAATCCCAGACCGGATGGCTTGCCGCCAGCGCCTGCAGGCGCGCTTCAAGCCCGGAAATCGGTGTCGGCAGATGGGCCAGCGTCCAGTCGCCGGAAAGAATCACATGGAGCCGCCCGGCGCGCTCATCGGTGTCTATCGTGGACTCAGCCACTGCGTCTACTCCAGCACCGCTGGCAGGCCCTGGGGCTTGACCCGTAATGCCGAACCAATACGTTTCCAGTTGAGGCTTTCATCGGCCAGCGCCGCCGCACTGAGCGGGTTGGCAAGCAGCCAGTCGGCGGGAAGTTCAAGCTGAAACCCGCCATCCAGTTGCCTGACGAGGAGCAGCGGCAATGGCTCATCATCACGCGAACGGTGCAACAGCGCGGACAGCCGAAGACAGAAAATCAGTCGCCAGATCGAGTCAGCGGACGGCGCCGACGGAAGCTTCTCCAGCTTGCCACGTTGCCCGAGCAAGAGTTGCGCGAGGCGTTCCTGATCCTTCTTTGAAAATCCGGGCATGTCGGCAAAGGTGACGATGTAAGCCCCATGTTTGTGAAAACCACCATGCGCAATCGATATCCCGATTTCATGCAGTGCTACGGCCCAGCGCAGAAAGCGAACATCGCTCTCGTGTTCCATCGGGTCGACACTGATCAACTGTTCGAGCAATTCAAGTGCAGTCTGGCTGACACGCCCGGCCTGACGCGCATCCACCTGGTAGCGACGCATGAACTGTTGCACCGTCGCATCACGCATGTCCTGATGATGAAAGCGCCCAAGCAGGTCGTAGAGCACGCCGAGGCGCAAGGCCCCATCGGAATAGGTCATGCGCTCGATACGCAGTTCGGAGAAGATCGCCGACATGATCGCCAGCCCACCGGCAAAAACCGGAAGGCGCTCGCTGCTCCAGTCCCGCAAGCTTCAGTTCGGTCGCCGAACCGGCGCGAATGAGCATTGTGCGCAATCTGGACAGACCCTCACGGGTAATACCGCTGAGTCCATCGGGATTCAATCCGTTGCCTTCGAGCATATCGGCAATGGCGCGCGCGGTGCCCGAAGAACCGACCGCTTCCGTCCAGCCGAGACGACGGTAATCCTGGGCGATCGTCTGGATTTCACGCGCAGCCGAGACTTCGGCCTCGCTGAAACGCTTCTTATCCACCTTGCCCTCCGGGAAGAAGCGCAGTGTATAGCTGACACAGCCCATGAACAGCGACTCCATGGCCAGAGGATCAAGTTTTTTTCCGATAATGAATTCGGTCGAGCCACCGCCGATATCGACGACCAAGCGCTTGTGTTTGTCGAGTGGCAGTGTATGTGCGACACCGATGTAAATCAGGCGGGCTTCCTCGCGCCCGCCGATGACTTCGATCGGGAAACCCAACGCGGCCTCGGCCTGCGGGATAAATGCTCGCGCATTCTTGGCCACGCGCAAGGTATTGGTCGCCACCACACGCACCGCTTCAGGCTGAAAACCGCGCAAACGCTCGCCAAATCGACACAAGGTCTCAAGCGCACGCTGCTGGGCGACTTCATTGAGGTATTTTTCACGGGTCAGCCCGGAAGCCAGACGAACCGGCTCCTTCAGTGAATCAAGCGGGTAAATCTGATCGTCAACAACACGCCCGATCTGCAAACGGAAACTGTTGGAACCAAGATCAACCGCCGCGATCTGTTCGTAACCCATAGTCTGCACTCCCGGTCAAGGCTTGTTTTTATCGACGATCATTTTAACACTGCCAACCACGTCGCAATGGCTGGGAGCATTGGCGCGAGCGTTTGAGAAACGGAATATTGGCCATGAATTCACAGAAACACTTCCTTGCATCGCTCATCCATTCCTGATTCAATGAAGCCATGACTACTCGCACCGATATCGCGACGGCCAGCGCCGCACACTTCCCCAGCGAAAACTTCCTGAACCGTGAGCTGGGCATCCTGGCGTTCAACCGCCGCGTCCTGTCGCAGGCCAAAAACCCGCTCACACCGCTGCTTGAGCGCCTGCGTTTTCTGTGCATCGTCAGCAGCAATCTCGACGAATTTTTCGAAATCCGAGTCGCCGGCCTCAAGGAACAGCTCAAGCTGAACTCGGTTGCGGTCACCACCGATGGCCTGACCGCACGCGCCGCCTACCGTCTGGTCAGTGACGAAGCACACTCGCTGGTTGAAGAGCAATATGCCTTGCTCAACGATGAAATCCTTCCCAGGCTTGCCGAGGAGAGCATTCACTTTCTGCGCCGCTCGGCATGGACTGCCGGGCAACGCGAGTGGATCAAGGACTATTTTTTCCGTGAAGTGATGCCGGTGCTGACCCCGATCGGTCTTGATCCCTCGCACCCCTTCCCGCGCGTACTCAACAAGAGCCTCAATTTCGCCGTTGAACTCGATGGCAAGGACGCCTTCGGACGCAGTTCCGGCGCCGCCATCGTACAAGCCCCGCGGGTTCTGCCGCGCGTCATTCGCCTGCCGCAGGAACTCTGCAATTGCGAGTACGGTTTCGTATTTTTCTCCTCGGTGCTACACGCTTTCGTCGGCGAACTTTTCTCCGGAATGAACGTCCTCGGTTGTTACCAGTTCCGCGTCACGCGCAACAGCGACCTCTTCGTCGATGAAGAAGAGGTGAAGAACCTGCGTACCAAGATTCAGGGCGAATTACCGCAGCGGCACTTTGGCGACGGCGTGCGGCTGGAGGTTGCGGACAATTGTTCGGAGGTCATGGCCGATTTCCTGCTCTCCCAGTTCAACCTGGGAGAGACCGATCTCTATCGCGTTGCCGGCCCGGTTAACCTTGTTCGCCTGATGCAAGTACCCGATTGGGTCGCCCGTGACGATCTCAAGTTCGCTCCTTTCAGACCCGGTTTCCCCAAGTCGCTGCACAAGGGGCAGATCATTTTTGATGATATTCGCGCCAACGATGTCTTGCTGCATCATCCCTACCAGAGTTTTGCGCCGGTCATCTCGCTGATCGACCAGGCAACGAGTGACCCGCAAGTCGTGGCCATCAAGATGACGGTTTACCGGACCGGAACCGACTCCGTACTGATGCAATCGCTGCTGCACGCTGCGCAGAACGGCAAAGAGGTCACCGTGGTCGTCGAGTTGATGGCGCGCTTTGACGAAGAGGCCAATATCGGCTGGGCAACCAAGCTGGAAGAGGTTGGCGCACACGTCGTCTATGGCGTCGTCGGCTACAAGACGCACGCCAAGATGCTGATGATCGTCCGTCGTGAAGAAGGAAAAACCGGTAGCCTGCTGCGGCGCTATGTGCATCTGGGTACCGGCAACTACCATCCGAGAACGGCGCGTCTGTACTCCGATTTCGGGCTGCTGACCAGCAATGAGGAGATCTGTGCCGATGTCAATGAGGTGTTCAAGCAGCTCACCGGTCTTGGTCGTGCCCAGACCCTGAAGCATCTCTGGCAGGCGCCTTTCTCGTTGCAGCAGAACATCCTTGCGTCCATCAAGGCAGAGGCCGCTGCCGCCGTTGCCGGCCAGCGCTCACGCATCATTGCCAAATTGAATTCACTGCTTGAGCCCGAAACCATCAGCGCGCTGTATGAGGCTTCGCAAGCCGGCGTAAAGATTGACCTGATCGTGCGCGGTGTTTGCGCGCTTCGGCCCGGAATCAAGGGCCTGTCGGAGAACATTCGCGTTCGCTCAATCATTGGCCGGCTACTCGAACATCATCGGGTATTCTATTTTTACGCGGGCGGCGAAGAGAAGGTTTATCTCTCAAGCGCCGACTGGATGGAGCGCAACTTCTTTCGCCGCATCGAGCTCGCCTTCCCGATACTCGACAGGAAGCTCAAACGCCGGGTCATCGCCGAAGGCCTGCAGATTTATCTGACCGACAACCAGCAGGCCTGGGAGATGGACGCCAACGGCAGCTACCATCTGCGCCGTGGTTCGCCCGACAAACCACGCTGCGCGCAGAGCGAACTGATCGAACTACTCAAACCTGATTTGCTCTCATGGAGCGAGCCCTAGGCGGCGTGAAAGATCAGGAATGTATACCGAAAAATAAGCGAATCAGACGAGGCCACCGTGAGCTACAGCGAAATCCCGCTGGATTCCAGCCTTTGCCAAACCCTGAATGGGGCGATCAGCCAATTCAGCGGATCACCCTGTCACATACAACAGGTCGCCGAGGTTGGCGGCGGTTCGATTTCCCGGTCAGTCATTGCGCAGACCGCGATCGCACGCTGGTTCGTCAAACTCAACAGCGCTGATCTCCATGACATGTTCGAGGCGGAAGCGGACGGCCTGAGCGCGCTTGGCGCCTGCCCTGCCCTGCGCGTGCCGCGTGTCATCGCCCATGGCGTCAGCGGCCGGCAAGCCTATCTCCTTCTCGAGCACCTGAATTTGCAGCCCTTGCGCGAACGCGACAGCGGAACAAGGGCAGGACGTGCATTGGCCGAATTGCATCGCATCGAGGGAGACCGGTTTGGCTGGCATCGCGCCAACTTCATCGGCAGCACACCGCAGCACAATGGCGTAGAGCGTACCTGGCCGCTCTTCTTCGCGCGCCAGCGTCTCCTGCCTCAGCTTGAACTGGCCAGGCGCAAGGGATACAAGGGAAAACTCATCGCCGACAGCGAACGTCTCGCTGAAAAACTGCCGGCACTGTTCGTTGACTACCAGCCGAACATCAGCCTGCTGCACGGCGATCTATGGCATGGTAACGCGGCGCTGGACGAGTCGGGCGTGCTGGCGCTATTCGATCCGGCAGTGTATTACGGCGACCGCGAGGCCGATCTGGCGATGAGCGAACTGTTCGGCGGCTTCCCGGACAGTTTTTACGCCGCCTATCGCCAGGCCTGGCCGCTGGCCGACGGCTTTGAACAGCGCAAAACGCTGTACAACCTCTATCATGTCCTCAACCACCTCAACCTGTTCGGAAGCGGCTACCTAAATCAGGCCGAACGCATGGTCGCCACGCTTCTGGCGGAGATCGGCCGCTGAAGCCGGTGCGATTTACTGATCAGTTCCCTGGCGCTGTTCATCCACATCACCTGGCAGTGAGCATAACGAACAGCACGACTTGAAAACGACGGATTGTTGATTGCTGCCCTTGATAAATCCTTGCAGGGTGCACACCTGTCGCTTCTGGATGCCGCTTGCTCAAGCTGAAAGCACTCAAAGCGTTCAGGATAGGCTAGCATCGGGTTTCAGAAAAATTTCGAGCGGAGACCGTTGTGGAAATATTGGGCATTGATGTGGGTGGAACGGGTATCAAGGCGGCCATCGTTGAAACCGCCACCGGAGTACTGCTGACTGAGCGCACCCGGATCGAGACACCGCGACCGGCAACACCCGAAGCGATCGGGCAGACACTGAAAACCATGCTGGATCAGAATCAGTGGTCGGGAGTACCGATTGGCATGGGCTTTCCTGCCGCCATCCAGCACGGTATCGCACGCACCGCCGCCAACATCGACAATTCCTTTATCGGACTGCCGGTCGCCGAATATTTTTCGCAGCACACCGGTTGCCCGGTTTATATGGCCAACGACGCCGATGCCGCCGGTCTGGCAGAAATGCGCTTCGGTGCCGGCATGGGCCATCCGGGTGTGGTGCTGATCGTAACCATTGGCACCGGTCTGGGCACCGCCCTCTTCGTCGATGGTCACTTGTTACCCAACACCGAACTTGGCCACGTATTGCTTGCCAATGGCATTGAAGGAGAACGCTTCGCTTCCGAGTCGGTGCGTATCGTCAATCAACTCAAATGGAGGGAATGGGGACCGCGCCTGAACCTGTATCTGACCACCATGGAGAACCTGTTCTGGCCTGACCTGATTATTCTGGGCGGTGGCGTCAGCGATAAACTGCACAAGTTCTCACCAATGATCACCACCAAGGCGCCGGTGGTTGCAGCCAGCTTCCTGAATCAGGCCGGATTGGTCGGTGCCGCGCTGTTTGCCGAGGAAGAGATCAACCGCGGGCGCTGAGCGTTTTTCCAGTCAGCATAGCTCGGGTTAGCGACTTTCACGGCTCCGCATTTGCCAGGCGGCCAGGCCGGGCACAGGGGTTTTCACGCGCGGCGGGCACCCAGCACGCCCTCAACTTCATGCAGCAGGATCAGTGTCTGCTTGAGTTGGCTGACGTTGCCGATTTCAGCGGTGAATTTCATGTGCGCCTTGCCCTGCTTCGATTGCGTATTGACGGCGATCACATTGATTTTCTCGCGCGTCAGAACCTCCGAAATATCGCGCAGCAGGCCCTGACGGTCATTGGCATCAACCACGATATCGACTGCGAAAACACCTTCGCTCTGACCGCCCCAATCGGTTTCGATTACGCGTTCCGGCTGCATCTTCCGCATGTTGGCAAAATTGGAACAATCGGCACGGTGAATAGATATGCCCTTGCCACGCGTGACAAAGCCGACAATCGGATCAGGCGGCGCAGGCTTGCAACAACCGGCAAGCTGGGTCAGCAACTTGTCGACACCAACGATCAGAATGCCTTTCTCGGCTTCATCGCTGGCCTTGTGCTTGCGTACCGGGGTTTCGCTTGAGACGCGCTCATCCGGCGGCGACTCGCTGCCACGCACGGCTGACTGGAGCTGGCGCAGGTTCAACTCGGAACGCGCCAGCGCAATGAACAGATCGTCGGTTTTGGCGAAACCCAGCCTGCTCGCTAGCTCATCGATCTTGGTACCGGTCTCGCCCATGCGCTGCAACTCGCGGTTAACGATGGCCCTCCCTTCGGCCAGCGTTTTTTCCAGGGCTCGCGAGGAGAACCAATGCCGAGCCTTGGCCCGCGCCCGCTGGGTAAAAAGATAACCGAGCAGCGAATTGAGCCAGTCACGCGACGGCCCGCCCTGTTTGGCGACGACGATTTCTACCCGCTGCCCGGTTTCGAGCGGCGTATTGAGCGAAACCAGCGCACCATCGACCTTGGCGCCCCGGCAGCGATGGCCCAGGTCGGTATGCACCCGGTAGGCAAAATCAACCGGCGTCGAACCGCGGGGCAGATCGACGACCAGACCTTGCGGGGTCATGACATAGATCGTATCGTCGAGCGCGGCTTCCTTGTAATGCTTCACCCAGTCCGACGAATCGGCGACCTCGTCCTTCCAGGTCAGAAGCTGGCGCAGCCAGGCAATCTTTTCGTCGTAACTGTCTTCGGACGAATGCTTGCCACCTTCCTTGTAACGCCAGTGCGCCGCCACGCCGAGTTCAGCATGCGTATGCATATCGAGGGTGCGAATCTGCACTTCAAGCGAACGCCCGTCCGGGCAACTGACCGCCGTATGCAGCGAACGGTAATTGTTACCTTTCGGATTCGAAATGTAGTCGTCGAATTCCTTTGAAATCGGCGACCACATGTTGTGCACCAGACCGAGCACCGTATAGCAATCCTTCACGTCTCCGAGAATCACGCGCAGCGCACGCACGTCGTAGACTTCGGAGAAGGCGACGTCCTTCTTGCGCATCTTGTTCCAGATACTGAAGATGTGCTTCGGGCGACCGTAAATCTCGGCACCCTTGATACCCGCCGCCTCCATTTCCCGCTTAAGGCGATCGATAGCGTCGGTAATGAACTGTTCGCGCTCGCCACGCTTTTCATCGAGCTGACTGGCAATCTTCTTGTAGATGTCCGGCTGCAGAAAGCGGAAAGAAAGATCCTCCAGCTCCCACTTCAGCTCCCACACGCCGAGCCGATTGGCCAGCGGCGAATAGATTTCCAGGGTTTCACGCGCCACCTGAACACGAAGTTCATCAGGCACCTCGGCATAGTGACGCATGGTCTGGGTGCGCGAAGCCAGCCTGAGCAGAACGACGCGGATATCCTCGACCATGGCCAGCAACATCTTGCGCAGGATTTCGATCTGCGCCTTCATTTCGACCGGATTGTGTTCGCCGCTGTCCACCGAATGCGCGACGAAGCCGCGCGCAATCGGGCGCAGGCGATTCAGGCGGGTAATACCGCCGACCAGATTCGCCGCGGCCGTACCAAAGCGTTCTTCAACATGCTGGAGGCCGTGTTCATCGTAAGTCGGCACTGCAAAAAGCAGCGCAGCCAGACGACTGTCAGCGTCCAGCTTCAATCCGACCAGAATCAATGCCATCCCCAGCGCGTGGTGCCAGACCCCTTCTCCACTCCCCAGTTTGAGATCGGCGTAGATCGATTGGGCGAACTCGGCGGCGCGGCGGATTTTTTCCGTCTCTTCGGCGGAAAGGCCTTCACTCAAGGTTTGCAGGGAGTGTTCGAAGTCGCTCTGGGCGGCGACGGAATGGACAACAGAAACCATGGCGCAATTATAAGCTTTTTAAGCGACAGGCTTGCGTGGATAGCAGCAGCGGAAACGCCTGAAATTCGGGGAATCCGGTTATCGTCAATGATGCGCAGTGCTCGTGTGCAAGCTGAAAAGTCAAAGCGGGAGTACGCTGGCCAACTCATACTACGGCAGCAGAAGACCATTTCAATGGCATGCATTTGCCATGTTCATCTTTCGCTTACGGGCAACGGCCATCAGGGAAAATGACACTCGGGCGTCCCCCCAGGCCAATTCCTTCTCCCGCTACTTCTGCCCTTCCTGCAACAGTGTCTGCAACTGTTCAAGCAAGGCGTCGCGCAAGCCGTGGAGTTCGCCCAGCCTGGCCACGGCTTCCAGCTTGAGACCCATGGCCTTATGTTCACACAGCTCTATGGCCAGCAAATGCACTTGCCGGTGCAAGGATTCAAGGCCAGGGAAGGCAGATTGCGCACCGTAACGGATCCGCCCCTCGGTATCCAGCCAGGTGCCGAAGCGGCAAAGGTTGTGATCCAGCGTCAGGTGCTCTTCACGCTCATCCTTAAGGTAGCGGGCGATGGAAACGATCCAGGCACGATGCTCGACGCTGGCAAAGAGCAGCGGCAAATCGTCGCGGTTGATCGAAGACCGGTTGCTCCAGTCGGAATCGGGGCGCCAGGTGCTGGCCCAGGCGGGGAAATCGAGCGCCGGCATCGGTCGTGCAATACCGTAGCCTTGAGCCTGCTCGCAGCCCAGTTGCAGCAGCAACTTGCCGTGCTCGACGGTCTCCACGCCCTCGGCGATGACCTGGCGGCGGAAGGCGATGGCCAATCCAAGAACGCCTTCGAGAATGGCCAGGTCGTCGGGGTCGTCAAGCATGTCGCGCACGAAACTCTGGTCAATCTTGAGCTGTTTCACCGGCAGATGTTTCAGGTAGGTCAGCGAGGAATAACCGGTACCGAAATCATCCAGGGCGAACATTACCCCGATTTGCCGGCAAGACTCGATGATCCCGGCTACGCGGGCCAGGTCGACCAGTGCGCTGGTTTCCAGCACCTCCAGTTCAAGATCGGCCGGACTGAGCTCAGGGTGTGCTGCCAGAAGCGCGCACAGACGCTCGACGAAGTCCGGTTGCTGCAACTGACGGGCGGCGACATTGACGCTGACCGGGATGTTCAGCCCGGCTTCACGCCAGCGCTGTATCTGAAGCATCGCGGTATCGATCACCCACTCGCCGATTTCGACGGCCAGCGGGTGATCCTCGATCACCGGCAGGAACACCGCCGGCGGCAGCAGACCTTTTTCCGGGTGCTGCCAGCGGATCAGCGCTTCGGCGCCGGTCACCTCTCCCGTTCGCATGTTCACCTTGGGCTGGTAATGGAGAACGAATTCGCGCGCGCTCAAGGCGCGTCGAATGTCCTCCAGGCTTTCATGGCGGCCACGGACGCTGCTGTCCTGCTCGGTGTCAAAGACATGGTAACGGTTCTTGCCGGCCAGCTTGGCCTGATACATGGCCTGGTCGGCCTGGCGCAGCAAGAGATCCGCATCGACGTCTTCGCTCTGCGGATAGAAGGTGACACCGAGACTGGCCGAGACCTGAAGCATCAGATCGCCGACCGGCACCGGCTCGGCGGCGGCTTCGAGCAGGCGGGCCAGCACCTGCACACTGGCCGCGACATCGGCCAGGTCGAGCAGCACGGCAACGAACTCGTCGCCGCCCAGGCGAGCCAGCGTGTCGCCTTCGCGCAGGGCTTGTTTCATGCGGCTGGCCAGGTCGATCAGCAACTGGTCGCCGGCGTCATGCCCGTGGCGGTCGTTGATGGCCTTGAAACCATCGAGGTCAAGATAGGCTACCGCCAGCGGCTGGCGACGCCGCTGCGCCTGGGCCATCGCCTGCTGCAGGCGGTCGGCCAGCAGCGTGCGATTGGGTAGCATGGTCAGCGAATCGTAATGGGCCAGATGTTCGAGCTGCCGTGCGTGCTCCTTGAGCGCGGTGATGTCGGAAAACAAGGCGACGTATTGCCGGGTTTTGCCCTCGACATCGCGAACGGCACTGATGGTGAGCATCTCGGCGTAGACTTCGCCATTCTTGCGCCGGTTCCAGATTTCACCGTACCAGTAGCCTTTTTCGGTCAGATCGCGCCACAGCGCGGCGTAAAACGATTTTTCCTGACGCCCGGAGCTGAGGATGCGCGAGTTCCGACCGACGACTTCGTCACGGCTGTAACCGGTGATGCGCGAGAAGGTGTCGTTGACGTCGATGATCGTTCCGTCGGTGGCGGTGATCATGATGCCTTCGCGGGCATGGGTGAAGACGCTGGCGGCGAGATGCAGCTTTTCTTCGGCCTGCTTGCGTTCGGTGATGTCGCTATAAACCCAAATGCTGCCCTCCTGTGGCCGATCCGGATCGATGGCCCGACCGCCGAGTGTGCCCCAGAATACGCTGCCATCCTTTCGCCGCAGTCTCAATTCCGTACTGTAGTTCCTGCCTTCCGCCACTGTCCTGTAGGCTTCCAGGCCGATCTGTTCGAAGGTCTCGCGGGAGGCATAGAAACGCAAGGAAGATTCACCCAACAATTCACCGGGCTCATATTGAAATATTTCCTCAAAGCGGCGGTTGCATGAAACAACGCAGCGATTTTTGAGGTAGACAATGCCGACATGTACATTATTCAGAATCGTTTCGTTTTCTGCCAGAAGCTGGCGGGTTTTCTCCTCCTGCTGCTTGCGCTCGGTAATATCGATCCCGATACCAATCAAATAAACCTGATCCCTAGCCTCGAATTTGACTCCGGTAAGAGCGAACTGCACCAGGCGTCCATCTTTCGCCACTAGCGGAGCCTCAATCGAATTTTGACCTGTTTTCATCACCACTTCTATGGCACTCAGGACTGCCTCCCTGGCTTCCGGAACATGCCAATCCGTAACGTGACGGCCTTTCATTTCAGAAGTGTCATAGCCAAGGAGCAATTCATGCCGTTTGTTCCACAGCACTAACCGGCATTCCGGGTAGGTGTAGAGATAAAAGATGCCTGGGAGACTGTCCAGGACTGATTTTGAAAATTGTTGTTCCTGCTTTAACTGCGCCTCGATCCGCTTGCGCCCGGTGATGTCGGTCGAAATTCCACACAGTGCGTAGATGCGGCCATCCTCACGACGCAGCGGCAGCTTGGTCGACTGAAATACGCTTGTTTTCCCGGAACCGGCGAGGGTATTGATATCCTCCGAGCGGAGCGTTTCGCCTTCGTCCATTACCCGACGATCCTGGTGCCCAATTCGGGCGCTCGTTGCCTGGTCAAAGAATTTTTCATCACCGAAGCCGACGATGTCATCCATTTCGACTTGCCACAATTCACGTACCGCCCGGTTGGCGAACAGGTAATGCCCCTCTCTATCCTTGAGATAGATGCAGGCATCGACATTCTCGAGAATGCTGCTCAACTTGTGCTCGCTGCCTGTCACACGTTCCACCTGATTCTGCAGCGCTTCGGTGACGCGCAGATAGTCATGCCGGTGCGCCTCGTGCTCGGAACGCAAGCGCGCCTCGGCACGTTGAGCGAGCCTTGCCTGGTCGCCTGCCGTACTGGCCACGGTTACCGCGTCAAGCGCCAGGGCCAGGAGTTCGCCGCCCAGAACGAGTGCTTCACGCGACAGGCTGACATGCCATAACAGTGGTCCAAGGCGTGTGATCAGCGGCGTGCCGAAAGTGAGCACCACACCCTCGACCCGCGTCCGGAAATCAGGCAGCAGCGCACAGGCTGACGCACAATCTGCAGCGAGCAGAACCACCGTTCCCGAGAGCAACTCGCGATTGCCGAAAACACCGCAGACAAAGCCGGCTGGTGGGTCGCTGATCAAGCTGAGATAACGTGTGTTCACGCGTTCACTGCTCAATCAGCAACAGCACGTAGGTCATATTGTGGAAAAGGTTGCGCGTGTAACCGTTGCCCGCACGCAAGGGCGCGATTTCTCCAAGTGAAGGGAAACCGGCCAGCGGCAAACCCGGAGCAAAGGCTGCGGTCAGCGCGCTGACCTCGTGCCCGATTTGGCTGCCGAGCACCGCCTTGCGCCCGGAACAACTGATGACCAGGGCCGCTACCGGCACCCTGCCGCTGGCGCTGGCCGCTTCGGCGATGGCTTTTACCTCAGCCACCAAGTCCTCCGGGCGGGCCAGGCACACCTGCACCGAATGGCCCTTGGCGATGCCGCCAAACAAACCGAGAGAGCCCAGCCTGGCCGAGGAGTCCGGAACAATCGAGCGCTGGCGCTTTTCTTCGGCGACCTCGGGATCCTGAACCAGCAGCGAGAGGATTCCCCAGTCCGTCTGCAGTACCGGCTTGCCGGTCTCGCGCTCGATGAAATCCATGGCGCTGATGCCGTCGATGCGATGAACCTCGGTGCCCTCGGCCACCTCGATCAGACCGCTATGCCCGATGACCTGCAGGGAATTGCCGACACGGATCGAGTAGCTCAAATCGCCGTAGGCCGCCAGCACGACAAGCGCATCGCTGATGACTTCACGGTTAACGTAGAGATAGCAACTCTCCATCCGGTATTCATCGGCGGCGAGGCCGCCAACGACAGGGAAAGCGACCGTTTCGCGCAGCACGGCTTCAATCCGGCTGGCATCGACCCTGAAATCGGAAATCAGAAAACCAAGACAAGGGGTTTCACCCTCTTCCGACAGCCTTGCCATCAGTTTTTCCACCTTGGCTTCCAGATCCTCATGCAGCCGTTCGACATGTTCCAGCCGCCAGCGCACCTGCCCGTCGGAATTCAGCCCGAGAACGGCGGCACCCTGATCGGAAACCCTTGTGGTCTCGTAGAATCCGTCGCCGCTGTTACCGACAACGATGATGTCATCACGCCCCAGCGCGTCATGAAGTCCCTCCAGCAACTCCGGAACAGAGTAATGCACCGAAGAGAAAAGGAAAACGACTTCGGGCGACATCGAGGCCAGCGATTCGCCCAGCGCAATACCGGCGCGGTAAGGGTCAGTGATGACGGTATTTGATGAAATCGCGCGCATGATCACCACCTGAAATGATCTTATGAACAGAATTCATTCTACAAAGTTTCTGCTGCAATGGGGCAATCGTGCTGCTTTGGCGGATAGTTCTGAGCCTTCGCCCATTGGATTGCAATGCGCATCCGAACACCCCTTCGATCGAGGGGTTCAGTTACCACTACCAATCGCACACCCTGCTCAAGGCCATTTCCAACCTTCTTGATGGCCTGCAATATTTTGCGGAGACAAAGAACTCTCAAGGGTCTCACTCCCCACGAATACGTCTGAAAAATACGTCTGAAAAATCTGGACAAAAGCGCCTGAACACTTCAAGATCAACCCAGCCCGGCACACACTGGGATTGGATATTTGAACACTTCGCGCTCTGCAACATATCACTTTATTCCTAAAATGATCGAGGGAGATTCCTATGGAATCCATTAAGAATTATGACGATCTGCCGATGAACTGGGTCGGAGACTGGGCGGGACGCCGCGCGGCCATGACACCCCGGCGGACGGCCCTGTATGACTCATTCACCCAGAAGACTTACACCTTTCAGGACATGAACGAGCGGGCTTGCCGGGTGGGGGTCTATCTGAGCGACGTGCTGGGCCTGCGCAAAGGCGATGTCATCACGCTGATCTGCCGCAACCGGATTGAACCCATCGACCTTTATCTGGCCTGCGGAAAACTGGGTATTATCCTGGCCCCGCTCAGCCAGCGTCTGAAAAAGCCGGAACTGGATGACCTGTTGGCGCGCCTCCAGCCCAGCGTTCTGGTTCACGAACATCAATTTGCCGAACTGATCTCAACCTTGTCGGTGCCCTCCTCGGTTCAATCGGTGATCGACATCGATGATGAGAAAAACTTTTTTGAAAACGTCATCCTCAAGACCGATCTCCGGGAGGTGAATATTCCGCTGGCGATGAATGATCGTTGCCTGTACGTCCATACCGGTGGTACGACCGCAGTGCCGAAAATCTGCATCGTGTCCTACCGGCAGATGGTCTGGAATTCGTTCGACATCCTTGCCACCGGCATCGTCGGCGCCTTCAAGAAGGTGCTGATCACCTTCCCGTTCTTCCATATCGGCGGCTGGAATACCTTTACGCCGCTTTTTCATGCGGGCCTGACCAGCGTCCTGATGCGCGAATTCAACCCCGGACTGATACTTGAACTGACCCATGAAGGGCGCATCGAGAATTTTGGCGCGGTTGAAGCGATGCTGCAGTTCCTGATCGCCCATCCCAAATTTGCTGAAACCGATTTTTCCGGCTTGAAGGCGATCACTACCGCTGCCGCGCCTTGCTCGAAAGCCGTGATGCAAACCTTCCTGGACAAGGGCGTTCCCATCAGTCAGACCTACGGGATGACCGAAGCCGGCCCCTCCAATTGTGCCTATATCCCCCGCTCCGATTCCATGGAAGAGTTGCTCGCCAATTCAGCGAGCATCGGCACTTCGATGTTTCATTGCGATTCCAGGATCGTTGATCAGGAATCAGGACACGAGGTCAAACCCGGCGAAATTGGCGTACTGTGTTTGCGCAGCCCGCATAACTTTGACGGCTATCTCCACGACCCGGCGCGCACCGGGAAAACGATCCTTGAAAACGGCTGGATCTATACCGGAGACCTCGCCGTGCAGGATGAGGACGGCTTGCTGTTCATCAAGGGGCGGGCAGACAACATGTTCATCTCCGGCGGAGAAAACATTTCCCCGGAGGAGATCGAAAACGCCCTGATGAAACATCCTGCGGTTGCCGGAGCGATTTGCGCCGGAATTCCCGACCCCAAATGGGGACAGGCTCCGGTCGCGCTCGTAATTTTTCACGCCGGCAGCAGTGTCACAGAAGATGAACTCAAAGCCTTTTGCCGGGAGTCCTTGGCCGATTACAAGGTTCCCCGGCAAATCCGGCCGGTTGCCGAATTGCCGCTGACAGCCGTTGGAAAACTGAACCGGAATGCCGTCGCCAGCCATTTTTCCTGAAGTAAGCTGGCACTGGCAAATGCCGGAGCGGTGTCACCCGGTCGGGATTCAGTCCTTGATCCGGGCAGCAGTTTCCGGCTTCCCGCGCAACCAGGCCAGCTCCGGACTTAAAAAACGTCCCAGTTCGCGCGATGCGGTTGCCGTCATGTGATCGAGGTCGGAGTACAAGGTTTTTCCATCTCGGGCGGCAAAGCAGGTCTGTGCGTCACAGAAAAAATCCATCACTTGCACCAGGCGTGCGTTGGGATGACGGCTGATGACCTCGGCCAATGCCGCTGTCGAATCGCCCACATATTTTTCGCTGCTGGCACGCGCCACATTGCACTGTGATCCTCTCCCCAGCGCGAGACACTGCGGCGCGGAAAAAACCAGCTCCGGAGTTGGCGCGATGACCACAACGCGCACGCCAATTCCCTCAAGTGTTGTCAGCATCGCGTCCAGACTCGACTGCATGGCAGCAAGCGCTTGCGCCTTCTTCTTCCGATCAACAGGCTCCGCGCCTGTCACTTGCCCGGCTGGAGTTTGCCATGCTGGCCCGGGTGAAATAACGCCCCCAGGCCGTCTATTTTCAGATCCTTGATTTCCTGAATTACGCGCTGATTGAACTCAGGGCAGAACTTCGGCGTATCCGGAGCCAGCGCCTCGTAACCTATTACGGGCACACAGGCGGCCATCGTCAGTTGATAAACGGCTACATCGGAAAAAGCCTCCATCAGCATCGGCATCATGTGCCCGGCATGCGAATCGCCCCACAGCAACACTTTCGATGCATCTTGTCCGGGCCGTGAATGCACTTCGCGGCAGCTTGCCAACGGGCTGGATCGGGATATCGAACAGACCTTCTGATAGGGAGGGATCGCCGGATTCGTATCAAAGGATTTCTGATGCTTGTACCACGCCCAAAGACCCAAAGCGAACAGCACCGTAGTCAGGGAAATTCCAGCACCTGCAAACAAGGTTGCTCTGACGCGGCCAAACAGCCACGGTCGGCGCATCCGGATGGGGTGCTCGATCCAGACATAGGTGAGCCAGGCCAGTGCCAGCGCAACGCTAACAAGCACGGCGTTGGCTGTCATGTTCTGCGTTCCCAGGGTGTAAATCCGGTAGATAGAAAGCAGCGGCCAGTGCTACAGATACCACGAGTACGACAACACACCGATGAACACCAGGCCGGACAGCCATGAACCGGCGTACGTAACCCTGCTCGTTAGCGCTCATACCGACAATCAGGACTGCTGAACCCAATACCGGGAAAATGGCGGCCCAACCCGGAAAGGGCGTTCGGTAATTCAAGCCGGCTACTGAACAAACGATCAAGGCCAGGCCAAGCACGACAAGCCTTCTGCCCATCGTTGCAGACGCGAATTAAAGGCAGTTCCGCCAGTCCGACAATGCCGCCGATGGCGAATTCCCAGACGCGGGCCGGCAACAGGTAAAAGGCAAAATTCTGGTAGTCAGGGGTTGTCCCGATACACAAGGCCAGCGACAGCAAAAACATGCCCCCCAGCGCCCACAGCACGCGTAAGCGCATCGTGCCTTCTGCGCGTGCTACCCCGGCACAACGGAAAACCAGAAGCATGAGTAACGGCCAGAGCAGGTAATACTGCTCCTCTATGGCCAGAGACCAGGTATGCAGCAATGGCATGCTGAAGGACGGGTCATCGAAATAGCCTCCCGATGTCCTGAAAAAATAGAAATTCGAGCCAAAAAAGGCCACGGCTATTGCCGACCGTGCCAGTGAGCGCTGTTCATCCGATGCCGGAGGCATGAACAGCGCACCCAGCAGCAGCGTTACCGCCACCACCAACGCGCGCAGCGCGCCGCGCCGGGCGCCCCGCCCGGGGCCCCCCCCCCCGGCGGCCCCCGCCCCGCCGAACCACCCCCCCCCCCCCCCCCCCCCCCCCCCCCCCCCCCCCCCCCCCCCCCCCCCCCCCCCCCCCCCCCCCCCCCCCCCCCCCCCCCCCCCCCCCCCCCCCCCCCCCCCCCCCCCCCCCCCCCCCCCCCCCCCCCCCCCCCCCCCCCCCCCCCCCCCCCCCCCCCCCCCCCCCCCCCCCCCCCCCCCCCCCCCCCCCCCCTGGCTCGGCGGACGACCTGCGGCCTCCGGCCAGATCAGCGATCTCTGCGCTGCTGACTTATCCGTCAAGCGATGCCACCGAGGCCAGCACATCCCGGCGGTGTGAACTCTATCCGCCATGGCCTTATTTTTTTCATGGTGTTTGTGCTATTGTTTGTTGGCAGGACAGTGTGATGGCCGTAGGGTTCTGACCCGCCATTGACGCTTCCTGATCGGGTTGTTAACCCTTGGGCATCGCCGATATTTAATGAGGATGAGCAGGGATTTAGATTCCGGGCCCTGGCAAGAGGAATTGAGCTGCCCGTTTTTTCAGAACAGACAGGAATAGGAGTAACGAAAATGAGCATTACCGACAAAATCAAGACCAATCTGGCTTACGGCAAGGAACTGGTCGAGTCAGGCATTGAAGGCGCATCGGAAGCGCGCAAGACGGTGCTGGCTGAAGAAGACAAGAGCAATCTGGTCCATGCGGCGGTTCAAGAGTCCTGGCAATCGGCAACGATAGGCGCGATGGCCGGCGCCCTGGTCGGCGTGCTGTCCGATGAACAGAAACCGACTCGCGGTGTGATCTTCGGAGTATTGCTTGGGGCTGCGGTTGGCTATGCCAGCAGCTTTGCCTGGAAGACCCGGCCACTGACTTCGGCGATGGCGCACGGCGCGGGCAAGCGCATCAGCCGGGTTCGCGATCAGCACTGGTTGACCGATCACCCGATCAATTACGGTTGATTGGCACGAGTGGTCGGGCAAAGCACGAGTTAGGTGATAGTCTCTTGCCCGGCATCTGAACGATGTTCCCGGCCATGGGTTTCAGCTTCACGTTGTGCTCAGGCCCCGGCGAACCACTTCCGTGATCCTGCTCAGCCTCTGGATATCCCTTCGAACACGGTTTCATGAACAAGGATCACACCGCCAATCCCGATCGTCGGCGTCGGCACCTGGTCGTCGGACTCTGCGCGCTCGGTACCGGTCTCGGCGTGGCGAAGTATCTGGCCGGAAGACCCCAAGTTCCGGCAGGCCATCCGACGCCGGTCGATTTCGCCGATCTCCCCCCCGGCAAGTTGCGTACGGTGGACTGGAATGGTCGCCCGGTCTGGATTCTGCGCCGAACTGCCGAGGAAGTCGCCGCGCTGGCCGAGCGCGAAAGCGAGTTGATCGACCCCGACTCCACACATTCCCTGCAACCCGCGGGATGCCGAAATCGGCATCGTTCATTTCGTCCGGATGTCTTTGTCGCCATCGGACTCTGTACCCATCAGGGCTGCACGCCCCAGTTGCGTGAGGGCTCTGGCGCTCAAGGCGTGTTTCTCTGCCCCTGCCACACGTCCCGATTCGATCTGGCCGGACGGGTTGTCCGTGGCGGCCCGGCGCCCGCCAATCTGCTCATCCCGGAATATCGGCTGGAAGGCGATGGCCGCGTGCTGATCGGCGAGGCGTAATTCAGGGCGTTCCCTACATCTGCTGCAAGGACTCCAGCGTCAGTTCCCAGCGCACGCAGGGATCGAGCGCCGCAACGGCCTGCGCTGCAAACCGGCGCAGCTCGGCCGCATCCGCACAGGGTCTGCCGATCAGCCAGCCGGACAGCGGCCCCCGGGGGTGAAAATTCCATTCGGTCGGGGCGACGATGCGGTAATCCGCAACGCGATCACCCTCAAGCACAAGCTCATGCATGAGCAACCCACGCGCCGTTTCCACCAGTGCCCGACCGACGCCGGGGGCGACCGCTGTCGCGCTTGCCGTGCCGCCAGCACCGATTTGTTGCGCGCCCCTGGCCCAGGCCTCCAGCTCGGCCAGCCGTGCCAGCCAGCGCACTGCAAAGGCGCCGCTGACTGACACCGACGTACCGCTACTGCGGGCGTAGGCGCCGGTCTCGGTGGCCTGCCCACGCCACGTCGGGGTCTGGCACAGTTCGTCGCCAAGTTGTGGCCAGTCGGTCAGCGAGCTCTGAGCCGAGTCGATATGCAGCAGCGCAGACGCCTGCTGCGCAGGCTGTTCAAGCGCCATGATCGACTCGATCAGCCGGGACATCTCGGGCGCCGCGAGCAAGGCCTGCACCGCCTCGCCGTCGCCGACATCGACGGCGCGGACGGCGCTCGTAAACTGATCGCGCAGCGGCGGCCTGCCGAACAGGACAGGAAGATCGAGCAACCATCTCCAGAGATGCTCGCGCATCACCTCGCGCACGATATCCGGGTCGAGTCGTGGCGAAGATTCATCGCCGCGCGCTGCCGCCAGGGCCAGTCGGGCGGCCACCCCCTGCGCGCGCGCGCACAGCGAAAACACCAGCGGTACCATCGTGGCAGCGGCGTCGGCCTGTCGCCCCTTGAGAACGCGAGCCACCTGTGGTCGCTGGCTGACCACCTGCGCAGCGATCACCCTGGCACCATCGCCCTGGACCCGGATACGCACACTTCCGGCATCGAAAGCGGTGCTCATCGCGCCCTGCCCGCAACCCGCAAGGAAAACCACCAAGCCATGCGTCAGCCCGTCGCCAGGGGCAGGCGCAGACAAAACAATCCGCCACCGCCGGGATGATTTCCCGCCGTCAAGGTGCCGCCGTGGCGCTCGACGATGCCGTAGCTGATGGCCAGACCGAGGCCGGTACCGCGGCCGACCGCCTTGGTGGTAAAGAAAGGTTCGAACAGCTTGCCGAGATTGCCCGCCGGAATGCCGGGGCCGTTATCGTGGAACTCGATCACGGCGTCCTGACCTTCCGCGCGCCCCGAAATCTCCAGACTCCGCTCGTGCACACCCTCGGTGGCGTCGGCCGCGTTCTGCACCAGATTCATCACGACTTGCAGCAACTGGCCCGGCGAACCCAGGGTGCATAGCGTCTCATCGAACGACAAGCGCACGGAAAACTGGCTGGCGATGCCTTTTTGTATCCAGCTTACTGCACGCTCGACGATCTCGCGCAGATCGCATTCCTGCCGCTCGTCGCGATCCTTCACCGAAAACCGTTTGAGGGCATCGACAATGTCGCGGGTTCGTTCCGCACCTTCGAGCGTACCGTCGATCAGCGAAGGCAGATCGCTGAGCATCCGGTCAATGCGCAGTTCTTCGCGCAAGGCCGAGCATTTTTCGGGTGGGGCGCCGCCATGGATCGCTGCCAGGTAGCGCGAAAAGCGTTCCTCATAGCGCTTGAGGGCGATGGCATTGCCATAGACGAAGCTGATCGGATTGTTCAGCTCGTGCGCCACGCCCGCCACCAGTCGACCGAGCGAGGCCATTTTCTCGGAGTGGATCAACTGGTGCTGCGTGGTCTTGAGGTCTTCATGAGCACGGCGCAGTGCCTGATAGGCACGCTTCAATTCGCCGAGCGGACGCCCGGTGATGACCACTCCCAGCAACTTTCCGACACCGCTGTAACGCGGCGTGCAGTTGAGCGAAACCGGAATGCCGCTGCCATTAGCTGCGCGTAACATGAATTCGCCATCGGCGACCGTTTGCCCGATTTGTTCGACCAGCAGACGGCCTGCGTTCTGGCGCGACTCTTCGTCGGCGAAGAGATCGAATAGCGGCCGGCCATGCAGCGATTTCTCTTCGACCCCGAGCAAGGAGACCAGCGCCTGATTCACACTTTCGATCAGACCCGAGCGGCTGCAGACGATCAGCAGATCGGACATGGAGGTCAGCACCGACGAAATGAACTGCTGCGAATCCTCCAGTGCGGCATTCTTTTCTTCCAGGCTGACTTCGTACTGCAGGAGGTCGTTATAGACCTCGTCCATCTTGTGAATCACGTCCAGCCAGATGCCATCCTCCGCCGCCGCGGCGGTAGCGGCGGCCAGCAACTCGACGGTTTGCCGGGAAGCGTCGCCCTTGCCGGCAGCGTCCTTGCTGGCTGTTTTACCCTCTGCAGAAGATGCTGGCCGGGTCTTCATCGATTGAGCTGAGCGCCAGAATCAGCGAGTACCGACGAGGCAATGCCAGAGCCTTTCGCTTGCGCAAGCGGTAGCTCCGGATCGAAAAAAATTTGCATTAGACTCATTGAAAGGAATCTTAATCTATAACCCAAGGGTAAATTTGTTCTATCAGTCTTCAGACTTTCCGGCGTCAAACGGAATCCCGATGCGTTTTTCAAATCATAATGATAAAAGAAGTGTTTGATTAACGAACTGGATCAAGCCCGGAATGAGGATATTTCATTCTAACTCTCCACCGTCATTCCGGCGTAAGCCGGAATCCAGATTCGTTCATCTGACAAGATCTTAAAAGAACGATTTGAAAAACGAACTGGATTCCGGCTCAAGCCCGGAATGACGCGTTGTAATGAGGCGCCAGAACAAAGTTTTTCGTTGCTGAAATCAGGGCACAACAGACTACGACCCCAATGGCACTACCTTAAGCATTTAACATCAGATATTTCCGTTCAACAACAAGCAGTTGCAAGGACAGCTGGAAGTAATACGTCGTCCCGGCGAAAGCCGGGACCCAGTAGCGGGGCACAATTCTGGACACCGGCTTTCGCCGGTGTGACGTGCTCTGTTTAACAGACGGTAGATGTCATTGGCTTAAGGTAGTGCCATTGGACTACGACCCTTTTATTTCCAAGCGCCGCAGGCGCCCGAACAGCTTCACCACCGCCAGCGCCAGCGCGCCGGCAACGACGCCGAGCAACATGTCGAGCAGGGTCGGCACCACGGCGGCGAGCAGACCACCGATGCCGGCCACGGCGCGCAGTACTTCGCCGAGGCGATGCAAGACATCATGGCTGCCGGGCAGGCCGTGCATCAGGATGCCGCCGCCGACCATGAACATCGCCGCCGTACCGATCACGGTCAGCGCCTTCATCAGGCGCGGCGCGGCCAGCAACAGGGCACGCCCGAGCGCCATGCGCACGCGACCGCCGCGTTCCAGCAGCCAGGCGCCAGCATCGTCCATCTTGACGATGCCAGCGACCAGGCCATAGACGCCTAAGGTCATCAGCACGCCGATGCCCGACAGTACGGCAACCTGAAACAGAAAGGGTTTCTCGGACACGGTACCCAGCGTGATGACGATGATTTCAGCCGAGAGGATGAAATCGGTGCGTATCGCACCCTTGATCTTGTCGGCTTCCAAGGCCACCAGGTCGACCGCCGGATCGGCCAGCAATGCGAGCTTTTCAGCGTGGTGGGCGGCATCCTCCGCAGCCGGGTGCAGCCATTTGTGGGCGAGCTTTTCGACCCCCTCGAAACAGAGGAACACGCCGCCCAGCATCAACAGCGGCGTGATCGCCGCCGGCAGCAGGGCGCTGATCGCCAGCGCCGCAGGCACCAGGATCGCCTTGTTCTTCAGCGAGCCGACGCCCACCGCCCAGACCACCGGCAGCTCGCGTTCGGCGCGCACGCCGCTCACCTGCTGGGCGTTCAGGGCGAGGTCGTCGCCCAGCACGCCGGCGGTTTTCTTCGCCGCGACCTTGGTCATCACCGCCACATCGTCGAGGATGGTGGCAATGTCGTCGAGCAGTGCAAGCAAACTGGCGCCGGCCATGGTTTCGTGAATCCGTCCTGGAGAAAAATAGGTCCGCAGTTTAGCCGCTATCCCCGGCTAACAGGGGAAGCGCGGAGTTTATCATCGGCGGGCACCCCGCGCCGCATCGCTGGTCAGGCCGTCCAGAGTAAATTTGTTCTAACAACCCACAGTCATTCCGGCGCAAGCCGGAATCCAGATTCGTCCATCTGATCAAGATGTTAAAAGAACGGTTTGATCAACGAACTGGATTCCGGGTCAAGCCCGGAATGACGCGTTTCAATGAGTTAGCGCCAGAACAAATTTACCGTGCCAAGCCGTCAGGTCGCCTTCATGAATTCCGGCAGCGGGATGGCCGGAGCCTGATCCGGATTCACATGGCGCGCCGAGAAATCCCGAATTCGGGCAATCCGTTGTTCGACGTCGGGATGAGTGTTGAACATCGTCGGGCTTTTCGGCATCGACTGGCGCCGGGCAAGCGCCTCGAAAAAGGCGGCGGCGTCGCCAACGTGGCCGTAGAGGTCCAATACCGCCTGCAGCGCGGTGCTATCGGCTTCTTCTTCCTGGCTGCGGCTAAAGGAGAGAATCGGCAGCATGCCGACACCTGTCAGCCATTGCTGCAGCACGCCATCGCCGATGCCGGCCAGGCTGGAGAGTGCAAGCATGACGGCGAAGCCGCGGCCCATGGCGACCACCGGGTCGCGGTGGCGGACGTGGGCGATTTCATGGGCAAGGATCATGGCCAGCGCATTTTCGCTGGGCAGGGTATCTATCAGGCCCTGGTAGACGACAATGTGGCCGCCCAGCGTTGCCATCGCATTGACCGTTTTACTCGACGAGTAATGCACGGTAATCGGCATATTCGGCGGCAGTTCCATTGCGCCGGTGAGACGTTCGGTCAGGGTTTGCAAATAGTGCTGGCGCCGCTGGTCGACCGGCAAATCGGGCGGCTGCGGTAGCCATCGGCCGAGGCTTTCCGCCAACGCCCGTTCCTGTTCGAACGGGACGTGGCGGGCAAGCTGGCCGGCGAGCAGCGACAGTGCCAGCACCGCGACAATGATCAGTGCGCTGATGCCGGTGACGAGCAGTGCGAAATCCTTGCGGGGGTGGGTCGGGCTGACATTGATGCCCTCCGGAATCTCCGGATTTTCGTATTCGGCCATTGTTTCAGCGCGGCTTGACGGCGGTCCCGTAGGCGAGAACTTCGACCGCTCCGATGCTTTGCTGCGCCCCCTTGTAGATCGACGCTGTCTCCAGGCGGGTATTCCAGACGCTCTTCGCCCCGGTGCGCCGCGCCTCCTCCTTCATGCGCAGGATGGCTTCGCGGCGGGCGCGTTCGAGCAGGGATTCGTAGGCACTGACGCGGCCGCCAACAAGGCTGCGCAGGCCGGCGACGAAGCGCTTGAAGAAGTCGACAGAAATGACGACGCTGCCGCAGACCAGGGTGCCGTCGAGTTTGTCCTCGTCGGGAATGCGTCGCTCGGAAAAGACCAGGATGTCGCGCAGTTGCTTCTCGCGTTCGATGATCGAACGGAAATGGCTCTTCTCGGCGCGTTGACCGAAAACGTAACCGAGCAGCAGCAGGACCAGGAAAAATATCAGGTCGTACATCGCATCATTCCACGACGACGGCGGTGCCGTAGGCGTACAGCTCGGCGGCGCCGGCAGCGACCGATGACGTCGAGAAGCGTACGTTGACAATTGCATTGGCGCCGATGACCCTGGCCTGCTCGATCATCCGCTGCACGGCTTCCTCGCGCGATTCGGTGAGCAATTCGGTGTAGGCTTTGAGTTCGCCACCGAAGATGTTTTTCAGCCCGGCCATGATGTCGCGACCGGCGTGCTTGGAGCGCACGGTACTGCCGCTGACCAGGCCGAAGTGCTTGACGATGGTCTGGCCGGGTACGGTTTCGATATTGGTGACGATCATTGCGAGAATTTCCTGAACAGGTTGATGGGCCGGCTTTTTTCGGTTGCATGGTTGATAGCGGTTATGTTGTATTTCTTGAAAACTGATGACGTTGCCCTGCGAGTTGCCGAAGGACAGGAAATCCAAACGGCATTGAGGAAGTATGGCTGATGCCGGGTGCCGCAGTCAATCGTCGATTTCGGACGGGCATGCGTCACGATGCGCAGAAAATTGCTCCGAAAGGTGCCCCAGGAACTGCCCGAGGCCGGTGCGTGGCCACTCTGAAAGCATCCGGACGAACATTGCCCTGACGAGCTTATCCTGAGGCCTCCCCGCATCTACCAGGCGATGCGCTAAGCGAACTCGATCACCGGTGCGGGCTTACGCTGCCGACTTTTTTAAATCGAGCGACCCCATTGGTTCACGCTTTGGTTCATGAGCCGCCGAACGTAGAAGTCACCGGCGCGGCGCAGCTTTATCGCGCAGCGTCCGAGAAGACTGCCGGTTTGGGTCCTGGACATCAACATAAGCGTCGATGAGCCGACGTATCATGCGCTGGTACTGAGTGTGATGTTTCGTAGCTTCGGACTTAAAGAATTCGATACTCTTCTTGCTCAAAGCCAAAGTTACTTTTACTCCCTCTTCACGAAATGCCAATTCAGCAGGAGAAGGAAGGAAGTCGGGAACTACCTGCACTTCGCCAAGCGGCTCATTGGTGTATTTGATTTTAGTTTCGGCGTAACGTCGGCTTGGGCCGGCATCAGCCTTCTCAGAAACTCCGCTACGCTGCGTTTTCGCGCTCATAGATAACCTTTCCTTTGCGCCAAAAACCGGCGCTGATGATTCGAATAACTGAAGCACGGTAAGTGAACCGCACCGTAAGCACGCCACCATCGACTTCGCCGAAACAATAGAACCGTTCTTCGGTTTGGCTGTGCGTGACATCCTTGGCAATCACGCGCTGTGAGTCCGCAAATGCGTATTGGGCGCGGGAGAAGGAAACTCCGTGCTTCCGCTGGTTTTCTGCGTCCTTGCCTGGATCCCAATCAAAGCGTGTGTGTGCCATGTGTAAAGCCTAGCATGTAGCAATATAAAATACCATACGCCAATATGGCCTGACAATCGAGCGGTGGCCCTTTTAGCTCCCTTAACCGATATCGAAAGAGACCTGCCCAGTAAAGAGCAAAGGATGAGTTAAATCGCCTTGGCTGCCTGAATCATGAGGCAAAGACCAGACTTCTATAGCTCACAAATATGGGATATAGTGAGCTATAGAAAAAGGCGCCATAACTCATGAAATGGAACTGGCAACAGGCCGACTGGCCGCAATTCAGCTACCAAAAATCAGCCCTTGCTGATTTGGAGGCCTGTTTTTTGCACCAGTCCGGTGTCTTTATTGGCGCCATGAAACATGTCAGCGCTGAGGACAAAGACACCCTGATCGTCGATCTCATAAGTACGGAAGCCCTTAAAACTTCCGAGATCGAAGGGGAAATCCTCGATCGCGACAGTCTCCAGTCCTCCATCCGGCATAACTTCGGCCTGGACGACAAAAAACAGAAAATCCTGCCCGCCGAGCAAGGCATCGCCGAGATGATGGTTGATCTCTATAAGACCTTCAAAAAGCCACTATCACATGAACAGCTTTTTGCATGGCACAAAATGCTGATGAAGGGGCGCAGAGACCTTCGCGAACCTGGGGCATACAGAAGCAATGAAGATCCGATGCAAGTCATATCCGGTCCTGTTCACAAACCCAAAGTGCATTTTGAGGCACCACCTTCAAAAACCGTGCGCCGCGAGATGACGCATTTCATCAAGTGGCTAAACGATACGGCGCCAGGCGGTAAAAACCCGTTGTCCGCCCTGACCCGTGCGGGCATAGCTCATCTTCATTTTGTTTGTATTCACCCTTTTGAAGATGGTAACGGCCGCATCGGGCGAGCTATTGCAGAAAAAGTCTTGTCGCAATGTCTGGGGCAACCTACATTGATTGCCCTGTCGCGCGAGATACAAGAGCGCAAGAAAGCCTATTACGGGAGCCTTGAAAAAAACAACAAGGGCAATGAAATAACTGACTGGCTCGTCTATTTCGCGAAAACAATACTTGAAGCGCAAGGATATACCCAAAAACTCACCGACTTTCTGATCAAGAAATCGAAGCTCTACGAAAAACAGCGTGGCAAGATGAATGCGCGTCAGGAAAAAGTCATCGCGTGCTTGTTTCGCGAAGGGCCGGAGGGTTTCAAACGGGGCCTCAGTGCTGAAAAATACATTAGCATCGCCAGAACGTCACGCGCAACGGCCACAAGAGACTTGCAGGAACTTGTCGAAATAGGCGCACTGCTAAAAACCGGGGAGCGCAAATATACGCGGTATCAACTGTGTATGAAAGTCACGTCCAGGAAGAGTCAAGGCGACTTGCACCGTCCATGGACTTTCCAGGGCTGTTTTGATGTTACAGGATCGAACCGGCGACCACCCATTCCGGCGGACCGGTGCCCGCGCTGGCGGGTTCACCGATCGCCTGGACGACAAACCCGCGGAGGTTTGATTACAACAAAAGCCACCTTTCCAGGTGGCTTTCCTGAATGCTTTGAGCGGCTCATATCACGGCTCCGGGGATGTTTCGCCTATATACCCCTCCGAGTAATGCGACCGAACCCATGTCAAACGGCCAACTGGACGCGCCACGGCGCGGGATTAACGGATTGCCAAGACGATTCAGGTTCGGAACAATCCCCATGCAGGGCGCGCGCCGTTACCTGACCCGAGAACTGGCTTCCTTTTCCAAAATGACCTTTGTCGACCAGTAATCCGACTGAAGATTCTGGAAATCCGTGTCTGTCACATTTAATTCCCGCGTAAATTGAGCCTGGCCCCTTTGGTCCGACTGTCTTGGTCCGCAACGCGTTGCAGCGTTGGGAGCGGAGTATGGGCCCAGGTAGCCCCGTTTTCCTTTTCATTGCGTGGGGCCGGCTGCGTAACCTGTCAGCTCGAGAACCTCACGCCAAAGCCGTTGCAAGTTCGCATTCGCCAGCCAAGATGTTGGGTCCCCGTTAAACCACTGGCAGCGGGATTCCACGCGCATCCATCAGCGGGCGCACAAGGCCGCCTGCACGGCGTTTTTCAGATGACCGCCTTGAAGGGGGGGGGGGGGGGGGGGGGTCACCCAGTTTGGCAGTTTTCATGCGGCTGGTTTTGCAGAAATGCCGCCGAGACCCCCCAACCCACGAAGCCGGAGAGGACGTTCCATCAATGCACCGGTTTTACCCGTCAGATTACAGAGCAAGCTGGATTTTTTTCAATGCACCGTACACACCATGCATGGATCAAAACTGCGCACCACGTGATGAATCGCCGCCGGGATCGGCTCGTCGGCGGTGGCCGGCAAACCGGCGAGTGCCTGTTCCAGCGCGCCCGCCTGGCCTTGCACGTCGCGCGGTGAAAAATTCCAGGTCGTGGGGGCGATGATCTGGTAGCTGTGGATGCGTCCGCGCCTGACGCTCAGCCAGTGGCCGAGCGATCCGCGGGCAGCTTCGACGAGGCCGGCGCCGCTGCTTTCATCGGCGGGATTTCCGGGAATGCACCACGGCTCGCCGGGGGTGATTTCGCTCAGCCAGCGCTCCATCGCCGGGATCACCAGCGCCAGTTCGAGCAGGCGCGCCACCACCCGGGCGGCGACGCTGCCGCCGGCGATCTGCACCATGTCGCGGGCCAGCGGATGGGCGGCGACCATCTGCCGCGCCAGCGCACCGGTTTCAACGACCCTCCCCGCCAGACGCGGAGCCTTGCACCAGGAGTAGGCCCCCGGTTTATCGGCCATCGGCAGCGTGCCGCCACTGGCCGGATGTTGTGGCAGGGCGGCGGCAACGTACCACGCATGCGAGATATCTTCGCTGATCGCGCTAATGTCGAACGGCACGAGTTGTCCATCCCACAGCCCGGCGGGAAAAAGTTTTCCCGTCGTCTCCGGGTAACAGCCGTAGCTCATGAAAACGTCGGTGCCGCGCCCCAGATGCCACAGGTCGAGATCGTCGGCGATGCGCAGGAAAAGGCGCAGATCGCCGCCGCCGGAACGCTGCTGCCAGGAACTCAGCTCGTTCCGGCTGGACAAGCCAGCCACCTCCTCAAGCGTGCTGCCAAAGGTCACGCTTTCGAGAAAGTTGCGAAAGTCGCAGAGGATGCGATGCAAGCGGAAAATCTCGGTACTCTGTAGCGGGCGCGTCGAACCGCCGGGCTGAACGGCCAGGGTATGCGGCCACTTGCCGGCGAGCAGGCCCATCAACTGCATGAAACGCGCACGCGCCGGCAACATTTCGTTCGGCGCCGTGCCGACGGTGGCACGAAAGCGCTCGACGGTTGCGGAATGCCACGCTCTGCCGGCATAGTCCGCCCGCGCAAAATCCGGCATGAAAAATAGATAGAAGTGCGTCAGATGGTCGGCCAGGTTCTCGGTGGCCAGCGTCAGATTGGCGGCCAGGCGGCCGTTGGGCGGCGCGACGATTCCCGCCGCATCGGCCAGCGCCAGCGCCGACGCCGCCGACTGGGCCACCGAGCAAATGCCGCAGATGCGCGGCACCAGCGTCAGGGCATCGGCCGGCATCTTGCCCTGCAAAATCTGTTCGAAGCCGCGGTACAGCGGGGAGTTGACGTAGGCGGCGGCAATCCGGCCGGCTTCAATGTCGAGGGTGATTTCAAGATCGCCCTCGACCCGGTTGAAAGGCCCCACGACGCGCCGCGTCGTCATTTGCGGCCCCGCTTGACGGACGGCGTACGCTTCAGATGATCGGCCCTGGCGTTCTCGCGCACGCGCGCCGGTGAGATAAATGGGGTCAGCACCACAGATAAATGAACTGGGTCCATTAGCTCGCACAGCAGACGCCATTTCCCAAGAAGAAACAATTGCGTCCCATGACGGGGGACCCGTGACCACTGCTGCTCAGCCTGGCGATGACTTTAAGGATGTGTCGAAGTCAGGCTACGACCCGAGAGCGCTTTGTAAAGCTCCAGCGCCGGCATGGCGCGACCGGACATGCCCAAGGCGCGAAATCGCAAGTGCTTTGGCATGAATGCAGCATCCCGGGCCTTTCAAGGTAGGCTAAATAGGTGGCCATTACCAGCGGATGACGTCATAGCAAATGGATCTGTGGTGTACTCCGACAGATTACGTGCGAGGCGCAAAGCGCCTTGATGCCTTGGCTTGTAGCTTTTCCACCGCAGAATAGCTTCCTCCACGGTTTCACCCTGGGTAGTCGGCACCAGTTTGACATCTCCGGGGTTCCAGCGGCGACCGTTCGATTATAGCCGCGCGCTTCGCCCGGAGGTCGCAAGTCGTCGAGCCACTGCGAAGAGAACGGTTTTCCAATTTCAATCACGGCGCGAAAGCTGCCACCTTGTCGCGCGTTTCGGCACCTCCTGGTGCCCAACGTTCAAGGTGATGAACGCGAAGCGGCTTTATCGCATAGCGTCCCCACGGTCGATGGGTTGGGCGCCTGCGCCACGAAGCGATCACTTGGATGCTAGCGCCACCAGAGCTTTTGGGTTTGTGCTGGCAATTGCGAGCAAGGTACGAGCGGCGCCACTCGGTTGTTTGCGGCCTTGCTCCCAACCTTGAAGCGTACGGGCAGACACACCAAGGAGTGCCGCAAATTGCGTTTGCGAGAGACCAGTTTTTTTGCGAGCCTCTATGACGGGAGAGGACACAACATGAACCTTGCCTGCCTGCATTTCGCGCACAGACTGGAGCAGTTCAGCCGCAAGGTCGCGTTTGGACTCGTAGGCCGCGAGTTCGGCCTTGGTAAGTGGTTTATTCTTCGAGGGCATGACGTATCTCCTTTAACTTTGAACCAGTGAGGTTGTCTGTTTTTGACTTGGCGTAAAGCGTCAGCAAGACAATCTCACTTTCGGCAGTACGCGTGAAGTAAATCACTCGCACCCCGCTTGACTTGCCTGTACCTGCCCGGTTCCAGCGCACCTTGCGTATTCCACCGGATTCGGGCACGACATCTCCGGCGGTTGGATGTCTAGCAATGTAGGAAGCGAACGCTCCGCGTTCATCTTCTGTCCAGTAATGCGGCCACTGTTTCTGAAACAGCGACGTTTCGATGACGGTTAACATGGACAGACTATACGCCTTAGGAGTATATCCGTCCAGTGCTGCAAGAAGGTGCCCAATCGGGACAGGAAGAAGCCTCATGGCCCCTCCCTCCCACACCACCGGACGCTTGTAAAGTGTTTGACAACAATATATTCAGCGTCAATCCGGCCGGCTTCAATATCAGGGGTGATTCAAGATCGCCTTCGACCCGGTTGAAGGGCCCGACGACGCGCCGCGTGGTCATTTGCGGCCACGCTTGACGGACGGCGTACGCTTCAGATGATCGGCCCTGGCGTTCTCGCGCACGCGCGCCGGCGTTGCCGACTTCGAGAGGGCGGCCAGGGCCACGAACCAGGCCTTCGGCATATCGGAGGGCAGGCCGATGGGAATGCCGGCAATCTTCGGGGTGGTCTCGAAAGGATGGCCGGGCTCCTCGAAACCCGGATCGGTACAGCGGATACAGGCAAAACCGCCACGCAGGCAGGAACCCTGACCATTCCACAGCCGCTGGTTGCAATCGGCATGGGCCTGCGTTCCCTTGCAACCCAGTTGTTCCATCAGACAGCCCTGGTCGGAGTGCTTGCCCGCGCTGGCCTTGTACTCGTAGTACTCGTTGCGCGGGCAGCCGTGATGCACCAATTGATCGGCATAAAAACGCGGTCGTCCGTAGTCGTCGAGATCGAGTGCGCCAAGCTGGCCGTGCGCCAGCAGCGCCAGCGTTTCGGTGATCCAGTCGGGATGCGGCGGACAGCCGGAAATGTTGATTACCGGCAGTCCCGAGGGATCGCGAAAATGGGGGCCGAGCAGGCCGCCGTCGAGTTCGCCATCGTATTGCAGGCCACAGGCATCGGTTGGATTGACACCGGCCGCGGTGACCCCGCCAAAGGACGAACAGGTGCCGACGGCAACGACATGCCGCGCCCGCCCGGCGATCTGCCTGACCCACTCGGCCATCGACTGGCGACCACCGCCAAAGCGATGATAGGCACCGCTGCCCTGCGGCCCGCGCAGCAGCGAGCCTTCGATGCACAGCACATCGACGGTACGACGACCATCGGCACACTCGGCGATCAACTCGCGTGCCTCATCGACTCCGGCTTCGGAAACGCTGGGATGCCAGAGCAACTCGACCCCCTCGTCGGCCAGCACCTGAAACAGCGGGCCATGCTCGTAACCGAGCCAGGACAGCGTGCAGCCGCCACAGCCGCCTGACTGCAACCAGAGCAGATTCATGCCTCCTCCAGTCCAAGACGCGTCAGTTTCATGCGCAAGCCGAGGCGGGTCAGCCCCAGCTCGTCGGCGACGCGCGTCTTGTTGCCCTTGTGCCGCGCCATCGCGGCGCGGATGAGCTGCTCCTCAAGACGTTCAAGTTGATGCTTGAGCAAGCCGGATTCACCGTCAAGGGTATCGGTCGGCTGGACGGGAGATTTCGCCGGCAGGCGCAGCCGGAGCGAAAACAGTTCGGCGCCAAGCACGGGGCCATCGCCGAGCGCCAGCGCCCGGCGCACTTCGTTTTGCAGCTCGCGCACATTGCCTGGCCAGGCATAGCCGAGCAGGCAGTGCATCGCTTCGTCCGACAGCCGCTGCTCGCTGTGTGCCGATCTTTTGAGCAGTTCGTCGGCAATCAGCGGGATGTCCTGTGGCCGTTCGCGCAACGCCGGCATGTACAGCGTCATGCCGGCGATGCGGTAATACAGATCCTCGCGGAAGCGGCCGCTGGCGACATCGGCATCCAGATCGCGATTGGTGGCCGCGATGATGCGCACATCAACGGCGACCGGTCGCGGGCTGCCAAGCGGGCGTACCTCGCCCTCCTGCAGAGCGCGCAGCAGCTTGACCTGAAACGCCGGCGAGGTCTCGCCGATTTCATCGAGGAACAGCGTACCGCCGTCGGCTTGCTGAAACAGCCCGATGCGATCTTCGGTGGCCCCGGTAAAGGCACCGCGTTTGTGGCCGAAGAGCTCGCCTTCGAGCAGCGTGTCGGGCAGTGCACTACAGTTTTCCACGACGAAAGAGCGTTCCGCACGCGGGCTGGCGTAGTGAATGGCGCGCGCCAGCAATTCCTTGCCGGTACCCGAATCGCCGGTGATCAGTACCGACAGATCGTGCCGGGCGATTTTTTTTGCCAGCTCGCAGACCTCGTTCAGCGGGCTATCGGTAGCGCGTGTCAGGCGCTCGAAACCGGCCTGCGCCTTGGCCTTGATGCGCCGGCCGGCGACCTGGCGCGCCAGATATTCCGGGCTGTCGCGCAGTTCCAGCGACAGGCGCTGATTCTCCTGCTGCAGGCGCCACAGGTCAGCCGCACTGTGCAGGGTCAACAGCAACTGGTCGGCATGCCAGGGCTTCATCAGGTATTGCCAGATCCCGGCTTCGTTGATTCCGGCGATGATGTCTTCGGCGTCGGTATACCCCGAGAGAATCAGTCGCACGGTGTCCGGCCACTGGTCACGGATGGAACGCAGGAAGTCCACCCCGGAGGTGCCGGGCATGCGCTGGTCGGAGAGCACAATATGCACGAACTCGCGCTCCATGATGGCAAGGCCCTCCTCGGCCGAGGCGGCGGTGAATACCGTGAAGTCTTCTTCCAGCGTGCGCCGCAACGTTTCCTGCGAGCGCGGTTCATCGTCAACGACCAGGATGGACAGGGGCGCGCGCAGGGTCATGGGATGCTCCAGCCGAGATCACGATGGCGCGCCAGATGACGCGGCGTCCACGACGCCGGCGACTTGCGAACGAAATGATGGCGGGCGATGTGATAACTCGGGTCGAAACCGTAAAAGTTGCGTCGCATGTGCGTCAGCTCCTCCTCGCGATAGGCGGCCAGCGGCTTGGCCGCTTCGTCGCACGCCCGTGCGGCGCACTTGGCGGCGATCTTCGCGGCAAAGTCAGGGGCGGCCGCAAGTTCGGCGGCACGACGTTCCACTTCAACGCGAAAGGCTGGCACGTCGCCGGCCAGGCAGGCATCGGTGAAGCCAATCTCCACCGCCCGCCGTGCGGTCAGGGGTTGCCGGTCGCGCATGATGGCGCCTGCCGCATCGGCACCGACCCGGCGCGGCAGCAGGTAAGTCCAGTATTCCGAGCCATACAGATTGCCCATGTTCTTGTAATGCGGATTCAGGATCGTCGCTTCACGCGCCCAGACCAGATCGGCGGCCCGCGCCAGGAAGCAGCCGCCGGCACCGGTATTGCCGCCGAGCGCGGCGACGGTGAGCTGCTGCCCGCTGCCAATCAGTTCCAGTGCCAGATCGTTCATGGCGTTGATGTTACGCCAGGATTCGTCGGCTGCCGAGCCTTCGCCCAGACTGGCCGCCTCGATCACGTTGAGGTGGATGCCGTTCGACCAGAAATCGGCACCGCCCATCAGCACCAGAATCCGCAGCGGACGCTGCCTGGCCCATACCAGCGCCGCACGCAGGCGTTCGCATTGCACGGTAGACATCGCACCATTGTAGAACTCGAAATGCAGGAAGCCGACGGCACCGCTTTCTTCGTAGGCGATGTCCTGCCAGGTGGCAGAACCGGCGCGCCACCAGCTTTCCAGCGGCGCCTCCGGCACCGATCCGGATTCGTTCTCGAAGGCCAGGGTCGCCGGCAACTTGATGCTGCCCTCGCGCTTGACGTGGCCGATCCACACCGCGCCATCGCGCGTTGCGCGCAGCAGGGCCGTCTCGCGGCGAGCGATCACGGCGCCTGGCAGGCCGCGCCGGGTGGCCTCCGGCCAGGCGTCGAAGAGGTGGCAGGGCTGGCCAAACAGGCTGTCGGCGACACCGGGTGATCCGTCCGCCGCAGCGATCTTGCGCAATACTGACGTGCTGTCGTCATGCTGCCAGTCAATGGCGCGGTCGGCCTGCGGCAGCAGCGGCCGCCACTGGCTGGCGAGCGGGCGTTGTGGCTGGAATTCAGGTTGCACAAAGCGCTGTACCGCCAGCAATACCGCTCTACAGGCGGCCTGCGTCACTTCGTTGCGGTAAATGCTCGATTTCTTTGCCGCGCGCATTGGAAAACTGGCGTTGGCCCACACCGGGCCGGCATCCATTTCTGCCTCGGCCTGCAGCACGGTGACCCCCCACTCGGCAACGCCGGCCTGAATCGCCCAGTCAAGCGCCGAGGGCCCGCGGTCGCCGACGACGCCGGGATGAACGATGAGGCACAGGTGCTGCGACCAAACCGATTCGGGGATCGCACGGCGCAGGTAGGGGGCAATGATCAGCTCCGGTCGAAACAGCATCACCGCTTCCTCGGTCACCGTATCGGCGATATCGAATTCGATGGTTATGTCATGCCCGCGCAGCCGCAGTTCGGCGGCAAGACGCTGCGTCAGGCTATTGAAGGCGTGCGTGAGCAGGAGGATACGCATCACGCGACCATCAGCAGATACGCGGCAACTGATCGCCGACCAGCCAGTCGACAATGCGCCGGCCACCAAAGGCGGTAGTCAGTTGCACGAAATGATGCGCGTCGGCGATCACCTCGCCGATCAGCGCCGCATCGCGCCCAAGCGGATGCGCGCGCATCGTTGCCAGCAGGCGTTCGCCATCGGCAGCGGCACAGATGGCGATCAGCTTGCCCTCGTTGGCCACGCAGAGCGGGTCGAGGCCAAGAAATTCGCAGGCGGCGGCGACTACCGGTTTCAGCGGAATCGCCTTCTCGTGCAACATCATGCCGACGCCCGACTGGCTGGCGATTTCATTCAGCGTCGCCGCCAGGCCGCCGCGTGTCGGGTCGCGCAGGCAGCGAATGTCGGCCCCGGTGGCCAGCATGGTGGCAATCAGGCCATGCAGCGCGGCACTGTCGGATTCGATCGCAGCGTCGAAAGAAAGATTTTCGCGCTTGCTCATGATCGCCACGCCGTGATCGCCGAGCGAGCCGGAAACCAGCACCCGATCTCCGGGCCGCGCCCGGTTGCCGCCGAGCTGAAGGCCCTCCGGCAGGACACCGACGCCGGTGGTGGTAATGAAAACTCCATCACCCTTGCCACGCTCGACCACCTTGGTATCGCCGGTCACCACCGGCACGCCCGCCGCGAGCGCCGCGCTGGCCATCGATTCGACGATGCGCGCCAGATCGTTCAGCGCAAAGCCCTCTTCGAGGATGAAGCCCGCCGCCAGATAAAGCGGGGTGGCGCCCATCACCGCCACGTCGTTGATCGTGCCATGCACCGAGAGGCAGCCGATGTCCCCGCCCGGAAAGAAGAGCGGCGACACCACGTGGCAATCGGTGGACATCACCAGCCGACCGGGCTTGCCGGCAATGCTCGGCACCGGCAGAACGGCGCCATCGTTGCCCTGACCGAGATACTCGTTGCCGAGATGCCTGGCAAACAGTTCGGCGATCAGTTGCACCATCGCCCGCCCGCCCGAACCGTGCGTCAGATCGACGCGGCCATGCTTCAGGTCGAGCGGGCGGACGTAGGCGCTTCTGGTTTCTCTGACCTCTCCGACTTCGCCCATCAGTTCATCTCCTGCTAGCGCCCGGATTTCCGGTGCAATGTGACTGGTTCAAAAAACCGCAGTTTAGCGTGATGCCAATATCGTAAGCCCTCATCCCCGGCCCTTCTCCCGCGGGGAGAAGGGTGCAAACCCAAGGAGAAGGGTGCAAACCCTCGCCCTGCGGGAGAGGGATGGGGTGAGGGCCAAACCCTCGCCAAACCTGGTGTTGCGGCTGTCGCGCTCAATTGCGTTTTCAAGACATATCGGAATGCAGGACACCCTGGGTAAATGCATCCTGCGCAAAGCTGGCGATTGGCGCTCACAACCACGCTGGCTTACAGCGAAACCTGCCCGGTTTCCCTGAACCGGCCATAGCTGTAATGTGCAGCGCATGCCCCCTCGCTACTGACCATGCAGGAACCGATCGGATTCTCCGGGGTGCATACCGTGCCGAAAATCCGGCAATCCTGCGGTCGCTTGACGCCGCGCAGGATGGCGCCGCATTCGCAGGCTTTGTTGTCGGGAACCGAGCGGTAGACGAGTCTGAAGCGCCGCTCGGCGTCGAATTCCGCATAGCCCTGGCGAATCCTCAGCGCCGAATAGGGCACCACCGAAAGCCCGCGCCATTCAAACTCGCGACGCAGTTCGAAGACCTCGGCGACGCGATCCTGCGCCTTGAGATTGCCCTCGCGAGTGACGGCCCGCGTGAATTCGTTTTCCACCTCGGCACGCCCTTCATTGACCTGTCGCACCAGCATCAGGATCGCCTGCATGACGTCGAGCGGCTCGAAACCGGCAATCACTACCGGCTTGCGATACTCCTCGGCAAAGAACTCGTAGGGCCGGCTGCCAATCACCGTCGACACATGCGCCGGACCGATGAAGCCGTCGATCGGCACGGTTCCCCACTGCCGTACCTCGGGCGATTCGAGAATGGTACCGATAGCCGCCGGCGTCAGCACATGGCAGCACAGCACGCTGAAATTGCCAAGCTGTTCGCGCTGCGCCTGCTGGATCGCCAGCGCCGTCGGCGGTGTCGTGGTTTCGAAGCCGATGGCAAAGAAGACCACTTCGCGCTGCGGGTTGTCACGCGCGATCTGCAGGGCGTCGAGCGTCGAGTAGACCATGCGGATATCCCCGCTGAGTTTGCCAACCCCGGCCTTGGCCTTCATCAGCGACAGGCCGTCGGAAGCCGGCACGCGCAGGGTGTCGCCGTAAGTGCACAGAATCACTTGCTGCTGCAAGGCCAGATTGATCGCCAGGTCCACCCGCCCGATTGGCAGCACGCAGACCGGACAGCCCGGCCCATGCACCAGGCGCACGCTATCGGGCAGCAAGTCGCTCAGGCCATAGCGCGAGATGGCGTGGGTATGGCCACCGCAGAACTCCATGAAGCTGTAACGGCGAGCCGGTTCAACGAGCGACGAAATCTTGCCGGCCAGCGTTTGCGCCAGCTCGCCATCGCGGAATTCGTCAATGAACTTCACGACGCCGCCAGCTCGCTCTCATCGAGCGCGGCAAAAAGCGCCAGCGTCTTCGCCGCCTCCTCGGGGTCGAGTTTCGACAGCGCATAGCCGACATGCAGGATCACATAGTCACCGATGTTCACCTCATCGAGCAGGGCCAGCGATATTTCCTTGCGCACCCCACCGAGATCGACGATGGCCGTATCGCCGGCACCGAGTTCAATGACTTTGACGGGGAGAGCAAGGCACATTTCACGACTCCAGGGATTCAATCGCCACCCAGGCTTGCCCGAGAGCAATGCCGGCATCGCCCGGCGACAGGCTTGTTGGCGCAAGCACGATCATACCGCGTTGCTCAAGGCTTTGCCGTAGCCCGGCGAACAACAGGGCATTAAAAAAACAGCCGCCGCCGAAAGCCACGGTGCTCAGGCCGCTCGATTGCGCGGCCTGCCCGACCCACTCGGCCAGGGCGGCCACCAGCGTGGCATGGAAACGGGCCGCCTGCAGATCGATATCACTCTCGCCTTCCAGTTGCGCCAGGACGGGCAGCAGATCGAGCTGCCCTGCCCGGCTGATGATCCAGCCGCCGTCCAGCGCTGGCGGCCAGCCTTGCCTCTCGATGTGGCGCGTTGCCGCCTGTTCCAGCAGGATCGCCGCCTGCGCTTCGTACTGCATGTGCGTACATAGGCCGAGCAAACCGGCAGCGGCATCGAAGACGCGGCCCATGCTGGAGGTGCGCGGACAGTTGATGTTGCGTTCGAGCATGGTGACCAGCGTGGCAGCAGCCGCTCCCGGGAAGCGCGCACCGATTTCGGCCTGACGGCCCTGCTCGTGCAGAACGGCGGCCGCCATGCGCCAGGGTTCGCGGGCGGCACGATCGCCGCCGGGCAAAGGCAGGGGCCGGAGATGACCCAGACGCTGGCAATGCGCGCCCAGCACCGACAACAACTCGCCGCCCCACGCCGCACCATCCGGCCCGAGGCCGACGCCGTCGAGGGCCAGACCGAGCAGAGGGGCACGCCGGCCATGCTCGGCACAGACGGCGGCGATGTGGGCATGATGATGCGCTACGGCGACGCTCGGCAATCCGTGCCTGGCGGCAAAGGCGATCGCGGCGCGGGTGCTGTAGTAATCCGGATGCAGGTCGTGCGCGACGACATCCGGTTTGACTTCCAGCAGGTCGAGCATTCGCTCAAGCGTTTCGTCGAAGAAGTCGCAGGTTGCGGCGTTATCGAGATCGCCGATGTGCGGCGACAGGAACGCCTCGCTGCCACGGGTAACGCAAATGCTGCTTTTCAGATGCGCGCCAAAGGCCAGCACAGAAGGCCCGGCGTGGGGCAGCGGGATCGCAGCCGACGAGTAACCGCGGCTGCGCCGGATGAATTGCGTGCTTTGTCCCTGAGTGCGCAGCACGCTGTCGTCACAACGGCAAACGATGTCGCGATCATGATCGAGAATGGCATCGGCAATCCCGGCCAGCCGCGTCCGGGCTTCGGCACCCGTGCGCACGATGGGCTCGTCGCCGGGGTTGGCGCTGGTCATCACCAGAAGCAGATCCTGTGACGTCGCCAGCCACTCGCTGCCGCCCGGACGGCCTGCCGCTTCATGGAAGAGCAGAAAATGGATCGGCGTCGTCGGCAGCATCGCACCCAGCCAGAGCAGTCCGGGAGCCACCCCCGGCAAAGCAGACGCGCCTGCCGGCCGAGTGCGCAGCAGCACGACCGGGCGCTCGCGGCTTTCCAGCAGCGCCTGTTCCTGAAGCGAACTGCCGGCGTAAGGCGCCAGACTGGCGACGTTCGCCGCCATCACGGCAAAGGGCTTGGCTTCGCGGTTCTTGCGCCAGCGCAAGTGCGCCACCGCTTCGGCGTTGCGCGCGTCGCAGGCCAGATGGAAGCCGCCGAGACCCTTGATGGCGACGATGGCTCCCGACAGCAACAGGCGCAGGGTTTCTGCAATCGGGTCGCCGGCGATGGCCTCTCCGTGCGCATCTACCAGCGACAGGTGGGGACCGCAGAGCGGGCAACAGGTGGTTTCGGCATGAAAGCGACGATTGGCGGGCGAGCCGTATTCAATGGCGCAGTCAGGGCAGAGCGGGAACGGCGCCAGACTGGTTTGCGGCCGGTCGTAGGGCAGCGCACGCGTTACCGTATAGCGCGGGCCGCAGTGCGTGCAGGTGATGAAGGCATGGCGCCAGCGGCGACCCGCCGGATCGAACAGTTCAGCGAGACAGTCGGCGCACAGCGCGACGTCGGGGCCGATGGCCGTCGTGGCCCCGGTGACTGAATTTCCGCCGCTCCCGGCGATGCAAAAGCCGATAAGACCGGCGGGTTTGAGGGTTTCGGCATGTACCGTGTCGATGCGGGCTAGCGGCGGCGCCTCGGCGCGCAGGCGGTGCAGCAATGTTTCGACCTCGGCTTGAGCACCTTCGGCAGCAATCTCGACACCTTCGGCATCGTTGCGTACCCAGCCGGCAAGCTTCAGTTCCTGCGCCAGACGCCAGACAAAGGGACGGAAACCGACTCCCTGGACGATCCCGGTAACACGGATGCGACGGGCGATGCGATCCAAGTCGGCTGTCAGGTCGGCGAGCCTTGCAACTTCGCTTCCAGCGCGGCAATCTGTCGCTTGAGGCTGTCGACCGTTTGTCGTTTCGCGGCGACCGCGCTGCTCAGCCCGTCGCGCAGAAAGGCCAGCCATTCGCCCAGGCCCTCGCCGCTGGTGGCGGAAACACGAATCACCCGAATTGCCGGGTTGACCCGGCGCGCATACGCGATGGCGGCATCGACGTCAAAATCGACGTAGGGCAGCAGGTCGATCTTGTTCAGCAGCATCACGCTGGCGGCGCGGAACATGTCCGGGTATTTGATCGGCTTGTCTTCGCCCTCGGTGACCGACAGGATGGCCACCTTGTGCGCCTCGCCCAGATCGAAGGCCGCCGGGCAGACCAGATTGCCGACGTTTTCGATCATCAGCAGGGAATCCTCGGCCAGTCCCAGCTTTTCAATGGCGTGGCCAACCATGTGCGCGTCAAGATGGCAGCCCTTGCCGGTGTTGATCTGGATCGCCGGGGCACCGCTCGCACGTATGCGCTCGGCGTCCTGACTGGTTTGCTGGTCGCCTTCGATGACGGCCACCGGCTCACCGTCGAGCAGCGCGATGGTCTTGCACAGCAGTGTGGTTTTTCCCGAGCCCGGACTGGACACCAGATTCAGGGCAAAGATGCCGCGCTCAAGCAGACGCTCGCGGTTCTGTGCCGCGTAGGCATTGTTCTTGGCCAGGATATCCCTGCTCGATCTGCACCATGCGCCGGGCGCCTAGACCGGGGGCATGCGAATGCACGGGCGTGTAGCGGTGGCTGTGCTCATGGGTGTGATCATGGGCATGCCCCTCGTCATGGGAATGATCGTGGCGATGGCTCGTTCCGTCGGCATGCACATGCTCGTGCTCGTGTTGATGGCCCGGTGCCGTTTCGCGATGCACATCGGCACCATCGATTTTGACTTCACCGCTAGCGCAGCCGCAGGTTGTGCACATGCCGATCTCCTTTACCCGACCTCAAGTTCCTTGACTCTCATTTCCGTGCCGCCGGTCACCTGCACCTGATAGGAGCCGCACTGCGGACACTCACCGAACGCTTCGCTCAGGGCGACGCTCGTCGAACAGCCCATGCACCAGCCGGACCCCGGTGTTGAGATGATCTCCAACTGCGCACCCTCCGCCACGCTACCGCGCGTCACGGCGTCGAAACAAAAGCGCATGGCCGCAACCTCAACCCCGGCAAGCTGACCGATTTCCAGCCACACCGTGGTGACCTTCGAGAATTCCTGCTGGCGCGCGGTGTCCTCAATCAACTGCAACACGCCTTCAGCCAGAGACATTTCATGCATGGCAAAGAGTCTATCACTGATGCGGCTAAAATCTTGCGCGCCCGGCGCTCAAGCGCTGGCCATGCGCCGCAAGGACGTCTTTGCGGTAGCTATCGGACGGTTAAACCCGATAGCCCAGTTCGGCGACTATTTTACGCCGCGCAGCAAGAAGTCGGCAAAGCGCTGATCGCGGGTAGCGATGTGCTGCTTGATGAATTTGAGAATGGATTCGGCCTTGCCGGAAACAAGTACCGATTTTCCCGACGCCTGAGCCTCAGCAATTTCATCCAGTGCCTCCAGCATTCGGACGTGGTCGCCGACATGATCTTCATAGTCGTCATAACTCATTTGCCGCATCAGCAACTCTTCCGAAAGGAAATGCGCCTTGCTGTAATCAACGAGTTGCTGAAAAATATCGCTAATCACTGTCGGCGGGGCATTTTTCTTCACCGCTTCGCACAATTCGTTCAGCAGTTCGACCTGAACCCGATGCTCAGCATCGGTTTCGTCATGTGATTTTTGATTGAAATCGGAAATGGTTGACATGGTTTCGGTTGACATGGTCTCGCCTCTCTGTGGTCTGCCGGTTAATAATAGCGTTCAATATAAGCCCTTCCTACTAATGTTAGTATGTTGGGGCTGATCTGACCAGTATTGTTTGAGCACCCGGGCGTATTATTCGTCGCGGAAGGTTCGCAGAACGGGAAGGCAAACATTCTGAAACACCCTGTGGAGCGGCCTGGAACCGACTACGGATTCAGTCCCCGGATACTGCGGCAGGCTCCGGTGGCGGCAGTTCGAATACCTCCCAGAGCGGCACCTGAAGACCGTCCAGCCTTTCAAAAACCAGTAACTCGTCGCAGGCGAACACCATACCCTTGTCGTAACCGTCGTCGGTCAGCAGAAATCGTATCGCATAGTTTTCAAGCGGATCGACCAGCACGTATTCGAGCACGCCAGTTTTCTCGTACAGCGCCTTTTTCTCGCGCAGATCGCGGCTTGAAGTCGCCGGCGACAGCACCTCAATCACCACCTCGGGTGCGCCCTCGATGTGACTTGGAGTTATCCTGGCCGGATCGCAGACAACGAAAATATCCGGCTGCACCACGTCCTGCTCCGAGAGTTTTACATCGGTGGGTGCAATGAAAGGCTGGCAGGGTTTTCCGGAAAGCTGTTGCAAAAGATGAGCGGATAAGCGCAACGCAATTTTCTGGTGCTTTGTCGACGGCGCTGGCGACATGGCGTAAGCCGTGCCGTCAATGATCTCCCAGCGCTCTTCGTCCGGCCAGCTCAGATAATCCTGCCAGGACCAGTGGGCATCGCCTTTGTGGCGCGGTAGTGAGGGCATGGCGAACTCCTTGGCGAGCTTTCACGAGCCCTCATCATACCTCGCCGATCAATTCGAGCGTGCCGAAATCAGCATTGGCCCACGCTTCGTTCAAGACGCGGCGGTTTCGACCGGCGGCACCTGCGCTGCGACCACGTCCCGAAAGGCGTGCCAGGTGGTGTGCCCGACCACCGGCATGGTCACGATCAGACCGATAAAGAGCGTCGCAAAACCGATGACGGCGAGGAACGCGATGCACGCGGCCCAGAGCAGCATCGGGCCGGGGTTGCGACCACAGGCGATGAGGCTGGCGATGGCCGCCGTAACCGCATCGGTCTTGCGGTCAACCATCAGCGGAACGGCAATCACACTGATACAAAAGACCAGGGCGGCGAAGAATCCACCCACAGCAAAATAGATGATCGTAAATTCGGGTTGTTCGAAACTTACGACAGCACGCGCGACCTCCACAAAGCTCGGGAATCCGCCGGAGAAAAGAAGGGCAAAAATAACGATCGATGCGCGTGCCCAGATCAGCATGACAACGACCAGTAGCGCAGCAAACAGTCCGACATTGGTCAGGTTGGGGCGCCAGGTAGCGAGACTGGGAGCCAGTCTGGGCGACTCCCCACGTTCGATTTGCCGACTCAGATCATACATCCCCATGGTCAGGAACGGGCCGAGTAAAAGGAAGCCTGTTGCCAGCCCGGCAAAGAGCGCATAAGCCTTGGCAAACACCAGCAGCATCAGCCAGCCGCAGGCAGCAAAACAAACACCGTAGAACAGGCTGGCCCGCCCGCCCCGTCTAAAGTCTTGCCAGCCTCCACGCAGCCAGCGGGCGACGGCGTTAACCTCTACGTGGCGTATTACCGGGAAGGGATTGGCAGTACTTTCGCTGGCTGGCGTTTCGCTCATGGTGTGATCCTTTCTGTGATCCATTTACTCTTCGATTCCGGTGTGGCCATGGTAAATCAATAGGGGGCGACATCGGGGCCGCATTGCGTAGTTATTGAATTTGGCAAGGGAAATCTGCGCGATGGCGACCCCATTGAATCTTGTTATTAAAAGCCGAGACTCACGTACGAACGGCCTGTGCCACTAGCCTCACCCCAAGAGCCGTACAAACGCGGCTGATCGTATCGAAGCGCGGCTGTGCATCAGGTCGCAAAGCTCTGTACAGCGCTTCACGGGTAATACCAGAAGCGCGAGCAATGTCGGTCATGCCTCGGGCACGGGCAATGTCGCCGAGCGCCGCTGCCAGCAAGGCGGAGTCGTTCTCTTCCAGAATAACAGTGAGATAGGCCGCCATATCGTCCTCGTCCTTCAGGTGTTCTGCGGGATCGAAATCGGGCAGGTCAGCGATACGAATTTTCTTTGTCATGATTCATTCCTCCATCATGGCCGCAAGTTTCACGGCCTTGGCAATATCGGCGGACTGCGTAGCTTTAACGCCGCCGCCGAGCATTACGATCAATGATTCACCTCGCTGGATGTAGTACATACGCCACCCCGCACCGAAATGTTCTCGCATCTCGAAGACGCCTTCACCAACAGGCCTCACATCGCCAAGGTTTCCTAACATCGCCTTGCGCAAGCGAAGATTAAGCCGCTGCCGAGTGATCCTGTCTTTCAGTCCATCAAGCCAGGCAGAAAATCCATCGGTGCGTTTAATCAAATACATTAGTTAAATGTAGTCGTATGGTTACACCTTGTCAACCGCTCGGTCAGCAAACTGGGGCGAGGACTAACGAATGAAAGGGAATTTCCCGTCCCGAGGAAGCGGATGAAAACCGTGCGGCAGCGAAGTGCCAAAATGGTGATTCTGAAGTCATCAATTTAATAATGAGCCAAAGGGGTAATTTGTCATTACTTTGCCAACTAACCCGCTGCATACTTCTCTCGGAAAACGGAAATCACTCCGACCCCTTTCTCACGCTCGTCCCCTTTCTCACGCTCAGCTCGTTGATTTCCCCTGCACCGTTCAACCCTTGGCCCTTGATCCCAGCGCCAGAAAACGTCGACGTGAAAGCGAGGGTTCGCCAGAGGGTTTCTCATTCTCAGTTGGTGTGGGCGCTGCGAGCAAACCGAGCATGGCCGCACGGGCGGTCATCACGGCCTCGGACTGCGTTGTAAACTTGTCCATGGGCGAAAAAAGGGGGCAACTCTGATACTCGCCCAACTCCGGTTCATCGCTGCCGAGAAAGGCAAAATCGCCGGCGGGGAAATTGACGAAGCGACGCTGGTTCTCACCGGTGGAGATCCAGTCGCTGTCGCTGCCGGGTACCAGGAGCAGGCTCATGCACCAAGGCGTGACGACAACCCCCAGCCAGTGCCCTCTCCAAGGCTGAAAGTCGATGGCTTCGACGGCCAGTGCCGGGTTGAGCATCGGCACCCCGGCCATGCGCTCGTGCTGGATGCGAAAGAAGGACGCCTCAACCGCATCCGCCGGACTGGCAGGATGGACGCGAAACGTCACGTGGCGTGACCCCAACGACGTTCATCGCCGCCCTGCGCGACGAGTTCGGCGATCAGTGCCAGCGCCTCCTCGGCGCGCTCGGCTTCGACCCGTTCAAAAGCAAAGCCACCGGCCTGGATGAGCAGATAGTCACCGACCGCTACTTCCTCGCTGAGCAGTAGCAGGCTGACTTCGCGCAACTGGCCAAAACACTCGGTGAGGGCGGTACCCTCGCGAACTTCAAGGACGCGCGACGGCGCAGCGAGGCACACCTCAGGCCTCCGCTGCAACAAGTGCTTCAAGCTGATAACCGCGCTGGGCGAGTTCCCCGGCGGCCATCGCAACCAGTTGCGGTATGCGTGCCGCCACCGTGGCGGTCATCTCCATGCCGAGTTCGAGCGAGATCGGCTCAACGCCGAGCACAATGATCTCCCTGTGCATGGTGTCGAGCAGTTCGAGACTAGCCAGCACATCCGAGAGGCCGATCTGATGCGGTGATAGTTTGTTGCGGAAGAACACCGGGATATCCTTGCCGGCGATCTTGACCACGGTGCCCGGTGCGGCGCCGGTCTTGACGACATCGACGACAATCAGGAAATCGAGACTGGAAAGATCTTCGATCATCTCCATGCCCGAGGTGCCGCCGTCGATGAGCAGCACGTTGTCGGGCACCTTGTAGGCCTGCTCCAGTGCCTCGACGACGCGCACACCAGCGGCCTCGTCGGTCAGGATGGTGTTGCCGATACCCAGAACTACTGCACGCATTGAGCAAGGTCCGTCAAGTGGAAGGGCGGGGATGGTGAATTGTCTGATGGTCGGTTAACAATAAAATCTCTACGGGTGAATACTAACAAAATTGGCCCTCACCCCGGCCCTCTCCCACGGGAGAGGGAGAAAACCGGAGCCCTCTGCGGCTCTGCGGCGGGTAGGCGACAGCACGATGGGCGCCTGTGGGCATAGGCTGCACGTAAGGCCAATACTGACGCCGGGCGGAGAAAATGCATTTGGCTGCTCGCCGACGAGCGGCTAGACCACCTTTACGCTTATTGCGTTGTCGTTTTCCTTGTCGGTCAGGTGGATGGCACAGGCGATGCAGGGATCGAAGGAGTGGATGGTGCGCAGCACTTCCAGCGGCTTTTGCGCGTCGGCAATCGGGGTGTTGAGCAATGAAGCCTCGTACGGTCCCGGTTCGTCCTTGTCATTCCTCGGGCAGGCATTCCAGGTTGAGGGCACCACGCACTGGTAGTTCTTGATCTTGCCGTTGTCGATGACCACCCAGTGCGACAGCACGCCGCGCGGCGCCTCGTGGATGCCGACGCCCATGACTTCGCCCTTGGGAAACACCGGCTTGTTGAAGGTCGCCATATCGCCCTTGCCCATATTGGTAAGCAATGCCGTCCATTGCTCGTTCAGCAGATCGACGTTCAGACAGCAGGTGATGGCACGTGCGGCATGACGACCGATGGTCGAGTGCATGGCGTCGAGCCCGACCTTGGTCTTGGCCAGCGTGGAGACCAGATCGAGAGTGGCCGTGGCGTACTTCGTTGTGGGCTCATGACCGGCCGCCAGTCCGTTCAGCACTCTGGCCAGCGGGCCGACCTGGCAGGTCTTGCCGTAGAACGTCGGCGATTTCAACCAGGAATACTTTTCGTCGGGCTTGAAGTCGGTGTAGTTCGGCACGGTCTGACCTTGGTAGGGATGCAGGGCACCGGCCTTGTCGTAGTTGTACCACGAGTGTTTGATGGCCTCTTCGACGCCCTTGATCCAGTACTCATCGTTGAACGAGGTAATGGGCTTGCGCTTGCTAAGATCGCCGGCCTCGATGTAGCCGCCGGGAAAGGCAAACTGCGTTCCTTTGCCATCGAGCGGAATATCCGGCACCGAAAGGTAGTTGGTGACCCCTTTGCCGATCGCCGTCCAGTCGGCGTAGAACGCGCCGACGGCAGCGACATCGACCAGATAGACGTTCTTGACGAAGTCATCCAGTTCATCGATCCAGGCCTTGATCGCCAGCAAACGTTCGACGGTCAATACGGCCTGCGAGTCGGTGGCCAGCGGATTGGAGACGCCACCCACGGCGACATTCTGGATGTGCGGCGTCTTGGAGCCAAGAATTGAAACAATCTTGTTCGCCTTGCGCTGCACTTCCAGGGCTTGCAGGTAATGCGCCACGGCCAGCAGATTGACTTCAGGCGACAGCTTCATCGCCGGATGCCCCCAGTAGCCATTGCTGAAGATGCCCAGTTGCCCGCCATTGACAAAATGCTGGAGCCGCTGGTGTACGCGTCGCATCTCGGCCTTGCTGTTCAGGTGCCATGACGACAGGCTTTCCCCGAGTGCCGCCGTCTTGTCCGGATCGGCCTTGAGCGCCGAGGTCACATCGACCCAGTCGAGTGCTGACAAATGATAGAAATGCACGATGGCATCATGCACCGCGTGCGCCATGATGATGATGTTGCGGATGTATTGCGCGTTGACCGGAATCTCCATCTGCAGCGCATTTTCAACGGAGCGCACCGAGGCTATGGCATGCACCGTGGTGCACACGCCGCAGATACGCTGGGTGATGGCCCAGGCATCGCGCGGGTCGCGCCCGAGCAGGATCAGTTCGACACCGCGCCACATCTGGCCGGAGGACCAGGCCTTCTTGACCCGGCCCTGATCAATATCGACATCAATGCGCAGGTGGCCTTCAATACGGGTGATCGGATCAATTGTTATGCGCTCGGACATTTTATGTCTCCATCCTTATTTTTAACGTGACAGTCGCACCAGCGACTCTCGAATCTCCCCCTGCCCTTTGGTTGAGGGCCTGGGTGAGGGTGAGGGTAAAAAAGCGGGCATTACTTAAAATATCGGGATCAGTTTCAGAGTCATGCCAGCTAGTGGGCCAACTGGGCGTCTTGCCTCGGCAACTCCGGGGCGTCTTCCCTTGGCAACACCGGGAAACGACGGGTGATGATGATGTAACCAAGAACGTTGGCGGCAAAGATGCCGAGCGTAACCAGCATTTCCGGCACCGACGGGAAGTAGCTCCAGCCCGGCCCGGTGTCGAAGGCGATCAGGAAGCCGTTCAGCCGCAGCATAATTCCGCCGAGCATCACCGCCAGACCCGCCACGAACAGCCGGGCCGGATTACGCCGCGCCTCGACCGTGCCGATGAGCAGGAAAGGTGCAATGAAGCAGGCGTTCTCGATCCAGAAAGTCAGTGCAACGGCGTTGAGCTGGAAGGCGTAGCCAAGTACACCACGTACCATCAGGTCGGCGAAGCGCACCACCAGATACAAGCCCATGATGCCGAGCATGACCCTGGCCATCGGATTGAGCAGCGGTACCTCGATTTGCCTGCGATAAGCCGATGCGGCAACGCAGGACTCGAAGAGGATGACGCCGTAGCCGAGCGTGATCGCCGAGAGCAGGTAGATCAAGGGCAGCATCGGAGTCTGCCAGAGCGGATGGACCTGGCCGCCCATGACCACCAGCATCGTACCCAGCGAAGCCTGGTGCATCATCGGCAGGACGATGCCGAGGGCGATGAAGAAGAACAGCACCTTGTTGAGTTTCTTGCGCGTTTCACGCAGACCCATTTTCTCCAGGAAAACCGGCGTGAACTCGATCCACATGACGATGATGTACAGGGTGATGCAGGCCGCGACTTCGAACATCACCGATCGGACGTTGAAGTAGCCCGGCCAGAAGATATGCCAGAAGTTCCACCAGCGCCCAAGATCGAAGGTGATGGCGGCACCGGCCAGTGTATAGCCGAAGAGACTGCTGAGCAGTGCCGGACGCACCAGAGGATGGTACTTGCCCTTGTTGAAAATATAGACCAGCAGCGCCATGCAGAAGCCGCCGCAGGCCAGCGCCGAACCGATGAAGACGTCGACCACCACCCAGATACCCCAGGAATAACCATCGTTGACGTTGGTTGTCGAGGCCAGACCGAAAAACATGCGGATGAGAATGATCGTTGCCATGACGACAACCAGCACGCCACAGGTAAATGTCGTGGCATTGAGCAGGCTGCCGCCGACCGGCGCCGGTACTGTATGTTGATCTGTGCTCATGATCACTCCTTCCCTGGCTTGTCCGCCGGTTCATCGTCCTCATGATGAACGTTGCGTTTGGCCACATAGGTCATTCCGGCGAGTACGGCAATGGGCATGATCAGTCCACCGTAAAGTGCATTCTGGATATTTTCGGACAGCGCCGCTGCGGCTTCAGGCTTCAGATCGGGCATGCCGACCTTGGCGAAGGTCACCGCCGAAAGCTTCAGAACCTGGGTGCCGCCATATTCGGTCTCGCCATACACATGCTGAAGATAATTGCCGACCGGCCCCTCGTAGCTCTGATCCGGACCGCCGAGCTTTCCGCGCGGATAGACGGTCATGCTCCCCGGTGCCAGGGCGATGCGACGCTTGGCTTCGGCCAGCAGATCGGCGGTTCTGCCATATAGCGTGGCGCCGGTCGGGCAGACTTCGGCGCAGGCCGAATAATGCCCATCCTCGTAGCGATGGCGACACAACTCGCACTTGCCGATCTTGCCGGTTGGCGAATCATACTGATACTTGGGAATGCCGAACGGACAGGCGACGACGCAGTAGCGGCAGCCGACACAGGCATCGGGGTCGTAGGACACAATGCCGGTGACCGGATCCTTGACCATTGCCGTAACCGGGCAGGCCGAGACACACGAAGGATCGGCGCAATGCATGCAGGAGGTCTTCATGAAGGCAAAGCCGTTGACTTCGGCGTCCTTCGTTTCCATCGTGCCGTTGCGGTACATCTTGATAATGTTGAAGGTATACCCCGAAGTATCGAGCGGCGTATCCCACAGATGATCGGCGGTGGAAAACTCCGGCGGATTGTCGTTCGCCGCCTTGCAGGCAGCCACACAGGCCTTGCAGCCAACGCACAGGGTGGCGTCATAGAGCAGGCCGAGCGCCTCGGGGGGTCGCGATTTTGTTTCCCGTGCGCACACGGGCGGAGCTATCGCTGCGCTGCTCACTGCGGCACCGCTGGCGAGAGCGCCTTTCAGGAAATTTCGCCGGGTAGTCATGATTACACCCCCTCCTTCTCTTTCGCCTTGCTGGCGTCCTTGGCCCGCTGGGCCTCTTCGGCCGCGTGCGACAAACCAAGGTTACGGGTGAGCATGGCCGCCGCCCCAGCTGCTGCTGCCGCGAGTGCGGTCAGTGCCGCGGCCGAGGCGAAGGTTGCGCCCTGGCCCTGCTCTTCGACAATTCGCGGATATTGCAAAGGCGGTGCGACATTGATCATCCTGGAGACCTGATGGATCGGCTTGGTGAAACCCACCCCCTTCTCCGTACAACCGATACACGGATGGCCACAGCCCACCGGCCAGTTATTCTCACCGGCGTCGCCAAAACCCAGCGTCGGACAATTGGCGTAGGTTTCCGGCCCCTTGCAGCCGAGCTTGTAGAGACAGTAACCCTGGCGATGTCCCGAATCGCCGAACTCGATGGCGAAGCGCCCGGCGTCGAAGTGGGCGCGGCGTTCGCAGTTTTCGTGAATCAGGCGCGAATAGGCAAACTTTGGACGTCCCAGCTTATCGACCTCGGGAAGCTTGCCGAAGGTCAGGAAATGGACGACGGTAGCGAGAAAGTTGTAGGGATTCGGCGGACAGCCGGGAATGGTCACCACCGGTTTGCCGAGCACTTCACCCAGACCGGTCGAGCCGGAGGGATTGGGGCCGGTTGACGGCATGCCGCCCCATGAGGCGCAGGATCCAATGGCAATCACTGCCGCCGCATCCGCCGCGCATTCCTTGACCATATCGATCGCCGTTTGCCCGCCAATCTTGCAATAAATGCCATTTTCCTTGACCGGAATGGCGCCTTCGACGACCAGGACATACTTGCCCTTGTTGGCCTTCATGGCGTCCTTGCGGGCCGCTTCGGCCTGATGGCCGGCGGCGGCCATCAAGGTCTCGTGGTAGTCAAGGGAAATGACATCGAGGATGAGCTTGTCCAGGGTCGGGTGCTCTGCTCGCAGCAGCGACTCGGAGCATCCTGTACATTCCTGGAAGTGCAGCCAGATGACCGAAGGGCGTTTGGCTGTTTCTATCGCTTTGGCGATCGCCGCCTCGGCACCGCTTGGCAGACCCATCGCAACCGCCAGCGTCGAGCAAAACTGGAGGAAATCGCGGCGCGACATGTCAAGGCGCTGTACGACGTCGTGCAAGGTCTTGCGCTCCAGATCAAAGATTTCATTCAGATCGCCCATCGCTTGTCTCCTCCTGGTGTCTGGCCGCGTCCGGACCTAATAGAAGTTAGCACTGCAAGTCGCGTGCCATCCTTGGCGATTATTTTCGATACTGCCAATTCAAGGACTTAGCCATGCTGCATCGCAGCAGCTTGACTGGTATTCGATTATCTTATAACCACCTGACTAACCAGTTGGTGATCAGGCTTGAGTACGATCAGATGCGAAAACCATTGATTCATTGTTTCTTGGCCCGTTGTACTGCGTCTGAATTGAACTTGTATGATATATTCCGAAAAAATCATAGGTATGAAATTCGAACCCCACCTGAGGTACCTCTATGGATTTGCCCAACGACTGGTTTGCCCTGCTTGCCCTGGTTTTTGTCTTTGGTGCCAAGCACGGCCTCGACGCCGACCACCTGGCGACCATCGATGGTCTGACCCGTTACAACCTGCGGCAGGCGCCGTCTCGGGCGCGCTGGTGCGGGTCGCTGTTCTCTTTGGGCCATGGTGCCGTGGTGATGCTCATTGCGCTCGGCGTCGGCATCGCTTCGACCCGGTGGCAGGTACCGGAGTGGATGGAAGATGTCGGCACCTGGATCTCCATCATCTTTCTTACTTTGCTTGGTCTGCTCAATCTGCGCGCAGTACTGCTGACCGCACCGGATGCCGTGGTGTCCCCGGTAGGTCTCAAGGCCGGGCTGCTCACGCGCTTGCAGTCGGCATCGCATCCCTTGGCGATTGCCGCAGTCGGCGCACTCTTCGCCCTGTCGTTTGACACCATGAGCCAGGCCGCGTTATTTGCCGTCACGGCGACCCAGCACGGCGGCATTGCCCATGCCCTGATCCTCGGGCTGGCCTTCACCGGTGGCATGCTGGTGATGGATGGCATCAACGGTTTGTGGATTGCCCGTCTGCTGCGTCGCGCTGATCAACGCGCCCGCATGGCCTCGCGGGTGATGGGCCTGCTGGTTGCCCTGATCAGCCTCACGGTGGCGGCATTCGGTCTGGCGCGCTGGTTGCAATCGGACGTCGCTCTCTGGTACGAAGGCAAGGAACTCGGGCTCGGCATCAGCGTGATTGTGGTGCTGGCCCTTGCTTACATTGTCACCCAGGGACTTGCCCGCCCACCGCTCGCAGCCAACAGCGCACGCTGAAAACCGTATATTCCAGGCGTTGTCGCCCCCCCAGAGTCGACTATCCGCTTTCACATCCCCCTTGAAAAAGCAGGTATTCAGGACGCTGCATGGATGAAATATTCTCATGCATCGACTGAGATTTTATCGTTTGCCGCAACTCCATCGACTAAATATAGTTAGGCCGGATAAACAAGTTGAAGGAGAATGAAATGGGAACGGAAATCTCGGTACTTGGCGCCGGTTTTGCCATCGTGTTCATGGTTTCTTGTCTGGCCTCACCCGCTATCGGTCTGGTTGTTGATTGGGTCGCACGCCATCGGAAGCATCAACCGGAAGTCTATCATTCAGGGATCTAGCCTGATTTTCTCGGCATGTTTCAAGGCCCTCACCCTCCGGGGGCGTAGCAATAGACAAAGCACCGCTTCTGGCGAGGAGTCAGGTTTTTATCTGAGCCCCGATTGGAACAGCGGGGCGATTTGCCCTCGCTGATGTCAGCACGCCGAATGTCCGCTCATTCGGTGCTCCCCAGAAAAGACCCGTCGCGTAACGTCAATATCCGGTCGGCACGCCCGGCCAGTCCAGGATCGTGCGTGACGATCACGAAACTCGTCTGCCGCGTGCGATTGAGCGCCAGCATCAACTCGAACACTCCCTCCGCAGTTTGCCGGTCAAGGTTACCCGTCGGTTCGTCGGCCAATACACAGGCTGGCTCGGTGACCAGTGCACGGGCAATCGCCGCCCTTTGCCGTTCGCCGCCGGAAAGTTCCGATGGCGTGTGATCGAGCCGGTGCGACAGCCCGACATCGGCAAGCACAGCCGCCGCACGTTGCTCGGCTTCGGCCTTCGGCAGGCGCCGGATGATCAAGGGCATGGCGACGTTTTCAAGCGCCGTGAATTCGGGCAGCAAATGGTGAAACTGATAGACAAATCCCAGATGGCGGTTGCGCATGACGCCACGTTCGGCGTCGCTGATCTGCGATAGATCGCGCCCCATCAACTGGATATTGCCGGCGCTGGCGGAGTCCAGCCCACCGAGCAGATGCAGCAGGGTGCTTTTGCCCGAACCGGAGGCTCCGACCACCGCGACCCGCTCGCCAGCCACGATCTGCAGATCGACACCGGTCAGCACCGGCACTTCAGCACCCTCGCCGGTTCCCTGCCGGTAAATTTTCTTCAGTCCCTGACAGGCCAGAACGACCGGCCTGGAGTCGCATACCTCACTCATAGCGCAGCGCCTCCGCCGGATTGACGCGCGAGGCGCGCCAGCTCGGATAAATCGTCGCCACCAGCGACAGCACGAAGGACACGCTGGTGATCGTTGTGACGTCTTTCCACTGCAATTCTGACGGCAGGTCGGAGATGTAATAGACCTCCTTGGACATGAACTGCGTACCGAGCAGACGCTCGATGAAGGGCACCACGACATCGATATTGAGCGCCAGCGTTACACCGCCGGCAATGCCGAGGCCAAGGCCGATGAAGCCGATCAGCGCACCCTGCACCATGAAGATGGCCATGATGCTGCCCGGACTGGCCCCGAGTGTGCGCAGGATGGCGATGTCGGCCTGCTTGTCGGTGACCGCCATGACCAGCGTCGACACAATGTTGAAGGCGGCGACGGCAACGATAAGCGAGAGGATGATGAACATCATGTTCTTCTCGATCTGCACGGCGCGAAAGAAGTTGGCATGGCTTTTGGTCCAGTCGCTGATATAGGCGGCGGTATCCAGACGGTTGGCCAATTGTCGGGCAAGGGCCGGCGCCTTGAACAGATCGTCGAGTTTGAGGCGCACGCCGGAGACGCGGTCTTCCATCCGGTAAAGCCGTTGTGCATCTTCCATGCGGATCAGCGCCAGCCCGCTGTCGTACTCGAACATCCCGACCTCGAACAGACCGCTGACGGTAAAGGTTTTCAGGCGCGGGATGACGCCGGCAGGCGTCACGACACCTTGCGGTGCGATGACGGTCACCTTGTCTCCGACGAAAATACCGAGCGCACGCGCCAGTTCGCTACCGAGCACGATATTGAAGGAATCCGGCGCCAGTGAATCGAGACTGCCTTCCTTCATGTGCGTGCGGAAATCGACGACCTTGTCTTCGAAATCGGGCAGGATGCCGCGCACCATCGCACCGCGCACCGACTGCCCGAAAGCCAACATCCCCTGCGCCTGCACGAAGGGCGCTGCCGCCAGTACCCCCGGCTGCCTGGCGGCCTGCTCGGCGACACGCTGCCAGTCGGCCATCTCGCCGCTGGCACCGCTGATCTGTATATGCGAGACGACGGCCAGAATGCGCCCGCGCAGCTCGGTCTGGAAGCCATTCATCACCGAGAGAACGACGATCAGCGCCGCGACACCCAGCGCAATGCCGAGCATCGAGATCATTGAAATGAAGGAAATAAAGTGATTGCGCCGTTTGGCGCGCGTATAGCGCAGGCCGATCAGCAATTCGTAAGGTAGGGCCATCAGGGGCAGATTCTGTTCTTGTGGTTGGTTAAATCCAGGAAACCGCTTTCAACGCAGAGGGCGCAGAGGCGCAGAGAACGCAGAGAAATCTGAATATCGTTCAGGCGATCTCCTGAATGCTCCATTTGAAACGCGTTTTGGGACAAGGCAAGGCCGATCCCGTAAAGTTGCCATGGTACACTCATTCGCGACAGGTTTTCCCGCCTGATGACTTGGAGCCAGCCTGGCTGCGACACTAATAAAGATTTCCTTGTTTCTCTCCGCGTTCTCTGCGTCTCTGCGCACTCTGCGTTGAAAGCGTTTTAACGGTTTTTTCACCGTGCCTCGATAGCCCATGCAACTTACCCTGCTCGTCCCCGAACTGATCTGGCCCGAACCTGACGACCGCGATACCCTGGAGGGTCTGGTCTGTCCGGCACTGAACACGCTGCTTGCCCGCAGTCAGCGCAAACGCCGCCCGCCACAATCGCTCGAAGCCACGCTGACCGACGCTTTCGGCCACCCGGAAGGCGCACCCTATGCCGCTTTTCGCTTGCTCGGCGAGCTTGAAAAACGCATTGACCCCGCCAATGACTACTGGATTGCTGCCGACCCCGTGCATCTGCGCTTCCATCAGGAACGGTTGATTGTCGCCGACAGCGGCAGCTTTGGCATTTCGCTTGCGGAAGCAAAAGCCCTCGCCGACGCGCTGAACCGTCAGCTTTCCGATGTCGGACGCTTCCATGTCGCTACCGCCGAGCGCTGGTATCTGCAACTTGCCGCAAGCGCCGGTCTGGATGCCGCTGCGCTGTCCGGTTTTAACGTTCCGCCGCTTTCTGCCGTCGCCGGGCGCCGCATCGAACGTCTGCTGCCCGAAACAGCGCAGGCCAGGGAACTGCGCAAGCTGCTCAACGAAGCGCAGATGCTGCTGCACACCCACGCCACCAACCAACAACGCGAGAGCGAAGGCCGTTTGCCGATCAACAGCCTGTGGCTGTGGGGCGCCGGCAGCTTGCCGCCACGCATCGATTCAAACTTTGATGGAGTGTGGAGCAGCAACCCGCTGGCACTGGGTCTCGCCCGTGCTGCGGGTGTCCCGACGCATCCGCTGCCGCTCGATGCGGCGACACTGTTTGCGCATGCCGCAGCGCAAACCAGCCCTCTCGTCGTACTCGACGAGTTGCTCGGAGCGGCACAGTACGAAAACGGCGAAGCCTACCGCGCAGGGTTAAACGGGCTCGAAAGCCGCTGGTTCGCACCACTGCGCAGGGCACTGACAACGGGCCGGATCGGGCAATTGCGTATTGAAGCTTCGACCGCCTACGCCACGCTGGCCTGGGAGAGCCGGCGCCGCGACCAGTGGAAGCTGTGGCGCCGCCCACAGCCACTGGCCGTGCTGGCGAAAGCATTGGCGAAAGGGTAGATAGTCCAATGACCCATCTCAAAGCCCGCTCCGTCCCGCCGCGCATTCAATGGCAGCTTGAGCAGCAGGGGCTGCATCCGCTGCTTGCCCGCCTCTACGCGGCGCGCGGCATCCAGACGCGCAGCGAACTCGACTACGAACTCAAATCCCTACTGCCGCCAGCGTTGCTGACCCACGCCGCCGAGGCCGCGATCCTGCTCGCCGACGCCATCGAGGCGCAAGCAAGCATTCTCATCGTTGCCGATTACGACTGCGACGGCGCCACCGCCTGTGCCGTCGGCATCCGTGCGCTGCGGGCGATGGCCGGCGACTCCGGCGCCACGGTCGACTATCTGGTGCCCAACCGTTTTACCTACGGCTATGGCCTGACGCCGGAGATCGTCGATCTCGCCGCAACGCGCTCGCCCGACCTGATCGTCACCGTCGATAACGGCATCGCCAGCCATGAAGGCGTCGCCCGCGCCAACGAACTGGGCATCGCCACACTGATCACCGACCACCATCTGCCTGCCGCCGAACTGCCGGCGGCGGACTGTATTGTCAACCCGAACCAGCCGGACTGCGAATTCCCGAGCAAATGCATCGCCGGTGTCGGCGTCATGTTCTACGTCATGCTCGCGCTGCGTGCCGAACTGCGCGAGCGCGGCTGGTTTGCCGAAGGCAGCGGGCGCAAGGAACCGAACCTCGCTGCGCTGCTCGACCTCGTTGCGCTTGGCACGGTCGCCGACGTCGTGCAACTCGACCGCAACAACCGCATTCTCGTCAATCAAGGGCTGAAACGCATGCGCGAAGGCAAGCTGACGCCGGGCCTGCGCGCCATCTTCCGCGCCGCCGGACGCGATCCGGCCAAGGCCACAAGTCTCGATCTGGGCTTCATCGTCGGCCCGCGCCTGAACGCTGCCGGGCGACTCGCCGACATGTCGCTCGGCATCGAATCGCTGATCACCGATGATCAGGCGCGTGCCCTGAACATTGCGCAACAGCTTGATGCGCTCAACCGTGAACGCAAGGACATTGAATCCGGAATGCAGGATCAGGCGCTGATCCATCTTGAAACGCTGGAGACCGGCGAAAGGGCTGGCGAAGCGGCCGGCGTCGCCTTATTCGACCCGGAATGGCATCAGGGCGTTGTCGGCATCCTTGCCGCGCGCATCAAGGAGAAGCTGCACCGACCGGTGTTCGCCTTTGCACGCGGCGAGAACGGCGAAGTCAAGGGCTCCGGTCGCTCGATCCCGGGCCTGCATCTGAGAGATGCGCTCGACCTCGTTGCCAAGCGTGCGCCGGCCATGCTGCTGCGCTTTGGCGGCCACGCCATGGCCGCCGGCGCGACGATCAGGGAAGCCGATTTCCCGCACTTCCGCGAACTGTTCGCACAAATCGCCGAAGAGCTGCTGTCACCGGCCGACCTGACGCGCACGCTGGAAACCGATGGCGGACTGGAATCCGGCTACGTCTCGATCGCTACCGTCCGCCTGCTGGAAAACGAGGTCTGGGGACAAGGCTTCCCGGCGCCGATTTTTGAGGACGAGTTCGTCGTCGAAAACCAGCGCGTGCTCAAGGAAAAGCATCTCAAACTGCGCCTGCGCAAAGGCCAGCAGCGTCTCGATGCGATCCAGTTCAACTTCAATACAGCGCCCGGCAACACCATCCGCGCTGCTTACCGGCTGGCAATCAACGACTACAACGGCGTGCAGACGCCGCAGTTGATGATCGAGCACATCGAGAATATCAATTAGCGCGAAAGTCGCGCCAGCTACTCACGAATCTCCCCTCGCCCTGTGGGAGGGGCCGGGGGGCGAGATTGGGAATTCGCGGAGCATGCTCCGTGCCAATCGAGCGATTCCGGCTACCAAGCCGGAATGCGCCCTGCAAGGGAGGGAAACGGGCAGGCCGGTAAATTTCATAATGCGGGGTTGCACCAAATCCATGCCCATTTTAGAGATTGTCGCGAAGCAAATCCCGTGGGGCAGTGCCAGGCTACGCTACGACAACCGACTCAAGGCAGCTTCGATTCCTCGCAACGCCTCCAGCCCGCCACGGGCGATCGAAACCCCCTTCCCCTCGCCCAGGTCCGGCTCGCCCGGATTGATGCGGATCAATCGACCGGGCAGCGATTCACCCATAAGACGAACCGTCGGAATGTTGGTGCCGGCACCGATCTCGATCACCAGCAAACGCTCTACCTGGCGCAGCCAGTCGCTCATGCGCCGGTCCTGCTCGGCAGTGCGCTGCTCCAGCCAGCCACAGTCGCCGAACATCAGGATGTTCGGTCGCGCCATGCCATGGCAGTGCGGACACCTGGGGAAGTCCGAGGTCAGCAGGCAATGTTCCTCGTCGATTTCGGGGCGGTAGTCATCAGCAGCCCATATCTCCCCGGTGCACCCGGCGAGGCATTGCAGGTGATGGATCGAACCGTGACACTCGTTGATGCGGCGACCGTCAAACCCGGCTTTGAGGAACTGGCCATCGACATTGCTGGTAAAGACGAAGCAGCCCTCCGGCATCTGCTCGCCAATCTGCCGCAGGATATCAAAGCCCGCGTGCGGAACAGTGGCCCGGTAAAGGTTCAGACGATGACCGTAGAAGCCCCAGACCAGCCTGGGATGGCTCGCAAAAGCGGCAGGATTGGCGATCCGCTCGAAGGCAATCCGCGCCCGGCCAAGCGCCGGATACACGCCCCAGAATCCCTGAGCACCCCGAAAATCCGGCAGACCGGAATCAACGCCCATGCCGGCACCAGCGGTAATCAGCAGCCCGTCGGCCTGAGCGATGAGTTCAGCGCATCGCGCGTAATCGTCAGACAAGGCTCACTCCCGACAAAACGCCGATCAGAACTTGCCCAGACTCAGGCGTTCGTCGAATACGGCTTCAATCCAGGCGTTAACGCCGCGACAGCCGTCCACCACCTCGGCGGCCCAGGTAAAGTATTTGCGTTTCCTGGTCGCCGACCAGTCGTGCGGCGGGGTTTGCAGGATCGAATTGAGATTGGCCGACTTGTCGGCGATCTTGAGAATCTTCGCACGCCGCGACAGATGCGGTGCATGCACCACCTGCAAACGCTTGCGCTCGGCTTTCGGCAATGACTTGTCGTCAGTCACCTCGCGCACGATATTCGCTACCCGCTTGCCGAAATTCCCGACCAGCATTTCGTAATTGACATGCATCGATTGATCTTCCAGCACGTCGTGCAGAAGCGCGGCAATGATCAGCTTTTCGTCATTGCCGCCGGTAGCCATCGCCACCAATCGCGCCACCTCGGTCAGGTGATTGACATAAGGCTCACGCGCACCCCCCTTGCGCCGCTGCGCCGAATGCGCCCAGGCGGCGAAGTCGAGCGCGCGGACGATCTGAAGTACTTTTTTCGCTTCCATAGCATAGGCTTTCAAATGGTCCCGCTACCGGTCATTGGCGGTAATATTATCCGTCATATCTCCGGCGATCAATCCGGGTTGCTCGAGAACGGACTGGTGTCGAGGCTCACCCTGTCGCGCACGATCAACTCATCATGGTCATAAGACCGCCAGCGCCCGCCGGGGTTCTCAAGCAACCAGGAGGCCTTGCGCTGATAAGGGGTTGCCGGGTTGCAGAAGGCGACAAACACACCCGAAGTGGCGGGATACGGCCCGGCGGCCTGACCCGTCCTACAACTTACTAGAGATTGCTGGTGACTGTAGAATGTGCGCTTCGAACTCGGTGCAAAATAACATGCAGTAACCACAAGGGAAATAGAAAATGAAACTTCTCATCACCGGCGGCGGCGGTTACATCGGCAGCCACGCCTGCATCGAGTTCATGGCAGCGGGGTACGAGCCGCTGGTCGTCGACAATTTTTCCAACAGCAATCCGGAAGCGCTGCGCCGTGTCGCCCGGATCGCCGGTCGACCGCTGACGCTGATCGAGGGCGATGTTCGCGAGCGCAGTTTCATGCGTAGCGTATTTGCCGCCCACGAAATCAGTGCGGTGGTACATTTTGCCGGCCTCAAGGCGGTTGGCGAATCGGTCGCCAAGCCGCTCGCCTATTACGACAACAATGTTTATGGCAGCCTGGTGCTGTTTGAAACGATGGCCGAATTTGCCGTCAAAACGCTGGTTTTCAGCTCGTCGGCAACGGTCTATGGCGATCCGCACACGGTGCCGATCCGCGAGGATTTTCCGCTCACGGCAACCAACCCCTACGGGCGCAGCAAGCTGATGATTGAGGAGATCCTGCGCGATCTGTGTCGCGCCGATGCGGCCTGGCGCGTCATGATGCTGCGCTATTTCAATCCGGTCGGCGCTCACCCCAGCGGCCAAATCGGCGAGGATCCCGATGGCCTTCCGAACAATCTGATGCCCTTCGTCAGCCAGGTCGCCGTGGGGCGACTGCCCGAGTTGCGCGTCTTCGGCAACGACTATCCGACGCCGGATGGTACCGGTGTTCGCGATTACATCCACGTCGTCGATCTGGCGCTGGCCCATGTTGCGGCACTGCGCGCGCTGGTCTCGCGTGAAGGTCTGCTGGCCGTCAATATCGGCACCGGGCGCGGCTACAGCGTACTCGAAATGGTCGAGGCCTTTGCCCGTGCCAGCGGCAAGGCGGTGCCTTACCGTATCGATGCCCGTCGTCCCGGCGACATCGCGGCCTGTTATGCCGATCCTTCACTCGCTGCGGAGTGTCTTGGCTGGCAGGCCACACGGGACATCAACGCCATGTGCCGCGACACCTGGAACTGGCAGGTGCACAATCCACTCGGCTACAGGACATAAGCGATGATGCTTGCCCCTTGCCTGGATTGACAATACCGAACATCCTGTCCGGGTAACTCGGAACCTGCCGGGTCGAATCAGGCTTGGCTTCGCCAGGCCTGGAAGAGCGCTGGGAGCTCTCTGTTGAGCAGGCACGGTGGCGCCAGATTGAGCATGCCGATCTGCCGAAGTTTGTTCTGTTGCTCCTTTTCCAGCGGGTCGAAGCGGATGCCGATCAGGTTTTTGCTGGCATGCGCAATTTCCCCTTTGACGGCAATCAGCGAATCGTCGTTCAGGTGCAGAATTTCGAGCGAACAGCTTTCACCCGGTTTGACATCAAGCTGGAACAGTCCCTGGCTCGAACAAGGCGCCGAACAGCGAGATGTCGATCAGGTCGCCGCGATAGGCCATGAACTTCAGGCGAAGCTCGCCTTTTGCGTGAAAGGGAAAGCGGGGATGTCGGCGAAGCTCGTGTAGAAACATGAATTGGTGTCCTGAAAATAATGAGAAGACACCCGACTCTACTGGCGCAATATTGCAGTTTGTTGTCAGCGAAGTGAATTCCTTGTGTTTTTGTAGCGCTGTACGAAAGCAGCTTCATGGCCTTGCCGCAACATTGCGCAGGGAAATTTGCAGGCGGAAATAGCCGCTGGCATTCTCCGGAAGCGAAAAACGGAGCAGATTGAGGCCGCGATGGATGGGCTTCTGCCCGGCTGTCGGGGTAAAGGGGCCAATTGCCGAAAGCGATCGTTCGATGCGCAGTCGCCCTTCGCGCGGGGAAAAAATTTTCAGTTCAAACTGGCCGGGCCGGAGTTCCTGGAGTTTCGGTGCGAACGGACGCGCCAGCGGTTCGCCGACGAAAACACCTTCGCCCGGCCAGGCGACACTCTTCCAGTAGGCTTCGATGGCGCTGGCACCGCTCGCGTAATGGAACATGGCTACCGCCGGGAAAGGGAATTTCTGCGGGTGGTTGCACGGTTCCACCACGGTTCCATAGCTGGCCGTGGCGCCGGCTTCGAGCCATCGCAGGCTGCTCATCTGGCTTGAATCGGTAAGCTGGCCACCGAAGGAAGTCAGATGATCGGCCAGCGCCCCCGGCAGAAAGTCGAGGGTTCTGAGTTGCGGTACTTGCGGCAGACCGGTGAAGTAGAAGAGAACGTCGTGGCGATCTTCAATGGCGCCGGCTTCAGTATCTCGATCGGGAATACGCCAGCCAGTTCCTTTGCCGTCAGTTCGAAATACGCGGCACGGACGCTTCGCGCCTTGTCTGGCGTGCTCAGCAGATAGGCGCGGCCGGCCGGGAAACTCTGGTCGGCGGCGATGCCGCGGTCGATCAGCGCCCTGACCTGCTCGAAACTGCTGCCGGCCAGCATCATCGCCGGCCGCATTTTGTGCTCGTTGGCCGGGTACAGGCTGGGCGAGTTGAAATACGGGCTGGGCGCCGTCTTGCCGCAGTTGGTCGAGCAATAGTCCTCGTTGAAACCAAAGGCCAGCGCGGAAGTCATCGACATGCAGCCGACCCGGTAGGGGCTGCTCCAGGCCACCGCGTAGGCTTGAATGTGCGCCGGTGTGGCGAGCTCGATTTCCGCTCTCAGTTGCGCAAATTCATCCTTGCCGAGCGCGCTGCGTCCGGGCGGGAAGTGCACATGGATCAGATTGGTTGCCGGAATGTGGCGTGCTTTCTGGTAGTACTCGCCGATCTGTCGCGAGAGCGGGTCCTCGTCGTTGATGATCAGAGCGAGCTCTTCGGCGCTGATGCCGGTCCGCGGCAGCAGGATCTGCGCCGTCGCTGCGAGCGGCGAACTGGCAACGAACGGGGCGGTGAGCAGCGTGATCAGCAGGAACAGGGCCGGTCGGGAAAAAAGGGATAATTCAAGAAAATTCAAACGATGACCTCATCGGCGAAACGAAAGAAAACTTCATCCTCGCGCATAATAGCGTCTCTTCATTCAAGACTTGTCTATGTCCGTGCATTCCTCATTCATTCCGCTCCATGACCGGCTTCGCCAGCGTCTGCCGCAGGTGCGGGTCACGCAATGGCTGATCGGAATCAATCTCCTGGTTTTCCTGGCAATGCTCGCCAGCGGTGCCGGTTTGTGGCATTCGTCCAACGCCGTTCAACTGGCGTGGGGGGCGAATTTCGGCCCGGCCACACAGGATGGCGAATGGTGGCGCCTGGGCAGTGCCCTCTTTCTGCACTTTGGTGTGCTGCACCTGGTGATGAATATGTGGGCTCTGTGGGACGGCGGCCAACTGGTCGAGCGCATGTATGGGCACCTGCGTTTCGCAGCGATCTATTTTATCAGCGGGATCACCGGCAACCTGCTATCGCTGGTCAGTCATCACGGCCAGGCCATATCCGGCGGCGCGTCCGGCGCAATCTTTGGCGTCTATGGTGCCCTGCTGGTTTGTCTGTGGCGCGAACGTCGGCATTTGCAGCCGCGCGAGTTCCGCTGGCTATTCTGGGGGGCGTCGGGTTTTGCTGCGCTGACCATCGTGCTCGGTCTGCTGATTCCCGGAATCGATAACGCGGCGCATGTCGGCGGATTTCTGACGGGCCTGCTCAGCGGCGTGGTGCTGGCGCGAGCGCTTGAAGCGGGACAGACATTACCCTGGCGCCCGCGTTCGCTCGCCGCTGCGGCGTTTACCCTGGCCCTGCTGTTGCTGGTCAGCCAGATTCCCGAACCGGCCTGGCGCTGGAGCGAGGAAGCACTGGCGCGCAAGGAAGTCAGCGAGTTTTTGCGGGACGACGCGGCGATCAGGCAAGCCTGGCAAAAGATCCTCTACGACAGCAAGCGCGGCGGCGTTTCTTTTGACGAACTGGCCGGACGCATCGATACGGCGATCGGTGACCGCTACGAAGAGAGTTTCGAACACCTGTCACTGTTTCCGATCAATCCGGCCTTGCCTTCGGCCAAGACACTGGAAATGCTGCGCGATTATGCCGAATTGCGCCGGGACGCTTCGCGTTCGCTGGCCGAGGGCCTGCGCAGCAAGGACTCGGCGAAAATTCGTGAAGCCATCGCACTGGAAAAGAAATCCAGGGAACTGCAAAATCCGGCCAGTGTCCCGCCCGAAAAACCGAAACCTTGAACTCATCGGTGAATCAATTCAGGAGTCAGCATGCAGCAAAGCATCAGCTTTATCACACTGGGCGTTGGCGATCTGGCACGCAGCCGGGCGTTTTACCGAGCGCTCGGGTGGACGGAATCTTCAGCCAGCAAGACTGAAATTGCCTTCTTCAAGGCCGGGACAGTGGTTTTCGGGTTGTTTCAACGCGATGCACTGGCCGAGGATGCGAATGTCTCGTCGGCAGGTACCGGCTTTCAGGGATTTACGCTGGCGCACAATGTCGAGTCCGAAGACGCGGTGAGCAAAACCCTGGAGCAAGCCGTCGCCGCCGGTGCCCGCCTGGCGCGCCCCGCCGAAAAGGTATTCTGGGGTGGTTTCCGAGGCTACTTCGCCGATCCTGACGGCTTTTTGTGGGAAGTCTGCTGCAACCCCTTCTTTCCCCTGGACGCGCAGGGCCGCGTCCAGCTTCCGGAGTAGTGAGCCGATGAAACAGGCTGTCGAACCGGTAATCGATTTGTTGCACGGCGCCACGTACGCCACGCTGGCCACGCAATCCGCCCGCTTGCCCGGTTATCCTTACGCGACGCTCGTCCCCAATGTACTCGATGAATGCCACCGACCACTGCTCCTGGTCAGCGCCCTTGCCGAACATACCCGGAACCTGTTCGCCGACCCGCGCCTGAGTCTTTCGCTGCTTGAACCGAATTGCGCCAACGTCCAGACAGCCACTCGCCTGACCCTGATCGGCGATGCCGAACCGTTCGAGCCGGATGATCAATTGCAGGCGCGCTACCTGCGTTACCTGCCTGACGCCGAACAGTATCTGCAACTCGATTTCATGTTTTTTCGCATCGTCCCCAGGCGAGTTCGGCCTATCGCCGGTCTCGGCAGGATGGGATGGCTGGAGGCGGACGATTTCAGCAGCTTGCCGTCACTCTCGCTCGAGACGGAAAACAGGCTTCTCGATTCAGTGCAGCGGGCGGTGCCAGACGGCATTTCGATTCTCGGCATCGACTGTTACGGCATCGATTACCAGGCCGATGGCATCAGGAAACGACAGGGCTTTGGCGAAACCGCCGTGCGCGAAGAACACCTGGAAACCATCCTGCATGATTGTTGCCACGCAGCTTGCCCTGGAAAAATCCAGCGAATAATTCGGTCAGACTACGGATCAGCGTGTGCGTTTCCTGATTTCACCATTGCAGGCATTCGCCACGCGGGCGTATTCCTCCGGGGTGTCGATAAGCGCCTGTGCTTCATCGGCGCGAGCAAATTCGCGCTGGATGTAGGGCAGCCAGCGTTCATCCAGCTCGCGTTGCAGATCGGCACGCGTCTGACCCACAGGCCCACGCCAGGGTCCTCCGGTAGCGAAGCGACGGTTCAGCGCTTCGCTCAGGTCTTTCTCGATACTGGCGAGGTGTGCCTGATAGGCTTGGACGTGGCGTAGCTCGTGCTGATAAATTTCCTTGTAGGCACAGCCGCCTTCGGGAAACTCTTTCGCGACGTAGACCGTCATCGGACTGAAGCCGAGCGTCAGGGTGAGTTGCGGACTGGCGCACTCCCAGCGACCCGATCGGTCAACGTAGAGCGGCGTGCTGCTCGTAAAGTGCGCGAAGGCGTTGCCGCGGGTCAGTCCCAGAATCTGGCTGCCGGGACGCGCCAGTACCGACCCCAGATGGTTGAGCACCTTGTAGCCGCGCTGTGTATTGACGGTGACGCGCGTATCAAGTCGCTTGACAGTCACAGAGGGCATCGGCAACTGCTCGCACTGGTCCGCCCAGCCCGGGCCGGAAAAGACGATAGCGAGCAGCAAGGCAAGGGAACGCATCGGCAGGCCTGGATAAAAGACCGGAATCAACCGGGATCATTGATTGCACCATTCTGCCCGATTTCCGCTGTACCGGCTCCAATTGTATGGGAACGGTTTTGCAATCCAGGCCAACTTCCTCATGACATATACCTGACAGGTTTAGGTTGATGCGCCACGAACGGCAGGCAGGCGCATTAGAACGCGCCTTGACGGCTTCCGTCCCGCGCACGTTGTACTTCTATCGTCCACAGCGTGATGCCAAAGTCGTGTGCACCCAACTCTGGAACTTCCGGGAACGCGACACCAGGCAAAATATGATTTATGCTTGAGCCCAGAGAAGGATTAACTCACTCCTGCCAATAAAAAATGACGGAACCCCAGGCACAATTCATTGATGTCGCCGATTTGCGAATCGGCCTGTTTGTTTATATCGACCTGGGATGGATGTCGCATCCCTTCCCCTTGAACAGCTTCAAGCTGCATTCGCCGGCGCAGATCGCCACGATTCGCACGCTGGGAATCGAGCGTATTCGCTATTCGCCGGAAAAAAGCGACCCCGAGCCGGAACCTGTTGAAGTAGGCGAGGCGCCGCCCGAGCCTGTTTCGCCGCAGGAACTGGAACGGCAAAAGCGCAGGGCCTTGCTCGGCGAGCAGAATGCCAGCCTGAAAATGTGCGAGCGTCAATATACCCAGGCCTCCAGAAGTTACAAGCAATTGCTGGAGCAGGCCAATTCCGCACCCGATAAATCACGCGCCCAATCGCAGGTACTGGTTGAAGACGTCATACGGCAACTACAGGGGCTTGAAGAAAGCAGCATCCGGCTGCTTTCGGAGCAGATCGGGGATCGCGGCTCCCAGCACTCGGTCAATGTACTGGTACTCTCCCTTCTGCTGGGCAAGGCCTGCGGGCTGGGCGAAGCCGACTTGCAGGAGCTCGGAATCGGCGCGCTCCTGCATGACATCGGCAAGCAGGAACTGCCCAACCGTCTGCGCTGGGATGACGAACAGTTCACCAGTGCCGAAAAGAAACTCTACCAGGAACATGTGAGGCACGGGATCGCTCTCGGGAAAAAAATGGAACTGTCCAGCGCCGCCCTTCTGTGCATAGCCCAGCATCATGAAGCGGCCAACGGCAGCGGCTACCCGATGCGTCTGGCCGGCGAACAGATTTCGCCGCTGGCGCGCATCCTGGCTCTGACCAACCAGTATGACAGCCTGTGCAATCCCGGCAACCCGGCGGCAGCACAAACACCCCATGAGGCTTTATCGACCATCTTCAGCCGCCTCAAGGGCCGCTTTGACGGCCAGACGATGAGCGTCTTCATTCGCATGATGGGGGTCTACCCCCCAGGATCGGTGGTACAACTGAGCGATGAAAGTTACGCGATGGTGGTATCGGTCAATTCTTCGCGCCCGCTGAAACCGCGCCTGATCATCTACGACCCGCAGATTCCCAAGGAGGAAGCGCTGGTCGTAGACCTCGAACGGCAGGCGGATCTGGGGGTCAGGCGCAGTATCAAGCCGGTGCAGTTGCCGCGTCAGGTACTGGACTATCTGTCGCCGCGGCAGCATATCTGCTACTTCTTCGAGCGTGCGAGCAGCCTGGCCGGGGGGGATGATACGTCATGAATGTCGAGCGCTGGCAATCGCTGCTCGACGGGATGATTGAAGCCGTGTGGCTGGTCGATCCCCTGACGCTGCGCATTGTCGCTGCCAATCGGGTCGCGGCATCGATGCTTGGTATGGAATCCGGTGAGCTGGTCGGCAGACCCGTCATTGAACTGGCCGCGTCACCGGAAGACCAGTTTTTCTGGGAAGACGTTGCTGCCGGACTGACCGACAACATCTATTCCGATACCCTTCTGCTGCTCAAGGATGGCCGCACCATCCCGGTTGAACGCCGGGTCAGCCAGGTCCGGCTATCAGCAGAAATCATGGTGTATCTGGTCGCCATCTCCAACAAGGCGGAGCAACGACGGGTAGAGCAGGAACTGGAAAACCTGCTCGCCGAATTGCGGGCGACACTCGAATCAACGGCCGACGGCATTCTGGTGACCGACACCGACGGGAATGTTCGTGGCTACAACCAGCGCTTTGCCGAACTGTGGGATATTCCGCAGGAGCTGATGACTCGCCGCGACGATGCGGCAACACATCTGTGGATGACCCGGAATGTGCTTAACAGCGCCGAGTACGCAAGCCGCATCCGGGCCATTGCCAACTCGGTACTGACCGAAAGCAGGGACGTGGTGACCCTGCGCAACGGGCGTATTCTCGAGCGCGTCTCGATGCCTCAGCTCGCACGAGGCCGGCCGACCGGCCGGGTTTATTCGTTTCGTGACATTACCCAGCAACTGGCCAATGAATCACGGCTGCAGCTCGCCGCCGAAGTTTTTGAATCCAGCCTCGATGCAATTTGCGTAGCCGATCCGCAGGGCGTGATCGCCGCCGCCAACCCCAGTTTCGAGCGTCTGACCGGGCTTGCCCTTGCCCAGATCAAGGGGCAAGCGCTCTTTGAAATGATTCGCTCAACGCACCATTCCGTTTTCGGGCAGGATTTGCTCAAGGCACTGGAACACGCCAACTCCTGGGAAGGTGAAGCCTGTTACCGCCGTCAGAACGGTGACGAGGTGCCGGCTCTGGTATCACTGGTACGTGTCGTGTCCCAGGAACAAAATACCATGCACTACATCGCTTTTCTCAAGGACATCACCGAGAAACTGGCGGCCACGCAGCGGATCGAGGAACTGGCCTATAGCGATGCCCTGACCGGCTTGCCGAATCGCGTTTTGCTGCATGAGCGTATCGATTTCTCGCTCGGCCTGTGCACCCGCGAGCACAAGAATTTTGCCATTGCCTTCATCGATCTGGATCGTTTCAAACAGATCAACGATTCGCTGGGGCACGCCTTCGGCGACCAGGTACTGGTTGCCGTTGCCAAACGCCTCAGATCCTGTCTGCGTCAGTCGGATACCGCTGCGCGTACCGGCGGGGACGAATTCGTTCTGCTCCTTCACGATACCGATGCGCTGGGCGCCGAAGCGATGGTTCATCGGGTGCTGCAACGCCTGTGCGAGCCCATCGTGCTCGGCGATCTGTCGCTGACGGTAACGGGCAGCATCGGTATTGCCCTCTTTCCCGTCGATGGCGTGACCCGGGATGAGCTGATCAAGAATGCCGATACGGCCATGTATCAGGTCAAGGAAAGAGGCCGCTTCAACTTCCGTTTCTATCAACGGCAGATGAACGTCGATTCGCTGTCACACATCAAGCTTGATTCGGCGATGCGCGCGGCACTTGCGCAAGGCAATTTTCGGTTGCGCTACCAACCGCAGATCGATATCGGGTCGGGTCGCATCATCGGTGTCGAGGCGCTGCTGCGCTGGAGCAGCAAGGAACTGGGCGATGTCTCTCCGGCGCATTTCATTCCGGTTGCCGAAGAAACCGGCTTCATTGTGGCGCTCGGGCAATGGGTACTCACCGAAGCGGTCGCGCAGGCGGCGCGCTGGCAGGCAAAGGGGATTGATCTGGTGGTAGCCATCAACGTCTCGGCCCTGCAGTTTCAGAGCCCCACCTTCATCGACAGCGTCGCGGCAGCGCTCAGACAGGCTGGACTGGAACCTTACCGGCTGGAACTCGAACTCACCGAATCGATCCTGATTCATGACATCAACGAAACACTGGCCCGGCTGCAGGCCCTGGCCAGTCTGGGCGTCAGTCTGTCGATCGACGATTTTGGTACCGGCTATTCCAGCCTGACCTACCTGAAACGCTTCCCGGTGCAGAAACTGAAGATTGACCGCTCTTTTGTCAACGGCCTTCCTGACGATGAAAGCGACCTGGCGATCGCCCGCGCCATTGTCAACCTGGGTCTGGCTCTCCATCTCAGGGTGATCGCCGAAGGCGTCGAAACCGAAAGGCAAAAAGCCTGCCTGCAGGAACTGGGTTGCCACGAGTATCAGGGCTATCTCTATGCAGCGGCGCTCGATCCTCACGTTCTGGAAGCCCGGCTGGCCGAAGCAAACTCCGGATCTCCAGGCTAGTTGGTCAGGGCAGGCCTTGCGTTCGTCATGAAGAACACTGCCCCTTGTCGAATTTTCCGGCAAGCGCTGTTGATGAATTCGGCTCTTTGAGGAGGTTGGCATGCGCTCGACCCGTGCTACGGCAGCAGTAGCCAGGCTCAACCAGCGTAGCGAAGGGCCCCGCTACGGGGTGGTGATCACGAGTAGTGGCCTGTTCAAGTTGCAGGCACAGAATGGAGAAGACGGGAAGCAGACTTCCGAGGCACTGTCACTGGATGACTTTGTGCGACTTGTCAATTCCATGGGCCCGCAAAAAATTCGTCGCATCACCAAAAACGATGCCGCTTTTGCCAGGCAGTTGGTCAGGAAAACGAAGTCGTGAATCGCTGGCTTGATCTGCGCAGCCCCGGCCTGGCGCTCAGTGATTCAGCCCCTTGCCTGGGGCGGCAGCGCTCGGTTTGGAAAATCCCGGCGCGTGCCCTCTGCGGCAGAAGACAAACCCTGGAAAGGAGCATTCAATGGCATTGCCACCGCAACTACAGGACGCACTGATCGCCGTCGACGGCCGCATCGCAACGCTGACGCTCAATCGGGACGATGTGCGCAACGAACTGACCGGAACTTGCCTGGTGGACGACATTGTTCGCACCGCCGAATGGATCAACTCCGACGAGTCGATTTCAGTCCTGATCCTGACCGGAGCCGGCCAGGCGTTCTCCGCCGGCGGCAATGTCAAGCACATGCTGCAGCGTGAGGGAACGTTCGGCGGCACGGCATACGCCGTACAGCAAAAGTACCGCGCAGGGATCCAGCGCGTCGCACTCGCGCTGCACAAGCTCGAGGTGCCGTCGATTGCGGCGGTCAATGGCGCGGCGATTGGCGCCGGCTTCGATCTGGCCTGCCTGTGCGACCTGCGCATCGCGGCGGCTGGTGCCAGGATGGGCGAGACCTTCGTCAATCTCGGGATCATCCCGGGCGATGGTGGCGCCTGGTTGCTGCAGCGGGTGGTCGGCTATCAGCGCGCCGCCGAACTGAGCTTTAGCGGCCGGATATTCGACGCCGATGAAGCGCTGGCCATGGGACTGGTGTTATCGGTAACCGAGCCCGCGTACCTGTTGTCCACAGCGAACGAACTGGCACTGAAGATTGCCGAAAAACCGCCGCAGGCGCTGCGTCTGGCCAAGCGCCTGATGAAGCTCGCACAACGCCAGGAGTTGCCCGACTTCCTTGAACTGTGCGCGGTCTTTCAGGGGGTCTGCCACAACACCGCCGATCACCTTGAGGCCGTCGCCGCCTTTCTCGAAAAACGCGCGCCGAAGTTCCAAGGCAAGTAGCGTCAGTCAACGCGAAAGAGCAAACCACCAAGTTGCCGCGCAGGAAATCCCCTCGACTTGGCCCAGGGTCATCAGAAACACCAAGGAGCACCAAGGGGAAAAGGTTGGCATTGTTGCTTTCTTGGTGAATCTTTGTGTGTGGCTTGGTGGTGAAGCTTTTTCCATGCCCTTCAAGCTCAACGACCCTGGCTATTCCGCCAGTTCCACACGCCCCTTGAAGTAGTTCAGCGCTTCCGGATTGGCAAGCGCCTCGACATTCTTCACCGGCTGCCCATGGACGACATTGCGCACGGCGAGTTCGACGATCTTGCCGGACTTGGTGCGCGGGATGTCCTGAACCTGGACGACCCTGGCCGGGACGTGGCGCGGCGTCGTGTTGTCCCTGACCTGCTTCCTGATGCGTTCGATCAGTCCGGCATCCAGCGTGTGACCTTCCTGCAGCTTGACAAAGAGCACGACGCGCACGTCATCATTCTTTCCCGGCGGCCAGTCCTGACCGATGACCAGCGATTCAAGGATTTCCGGTAGTTGTTCGACCTGTCGGTAAATTTCAGCGGTGCCGATGCGTACTCCTCCGGGGTTGAGCGTGGCGTCGGAGCGACCGTAAATGATCACGCCATCGTGCGTCGTGAGTTCAGAAAAATCACCGTGGCACCAGACATTGGCGAAGCGCTCGAAATAGGCGGCCTTGTACTTGCTGCCGTCACTATCGTTCCAGAAGCCGACCGGCATCGCCGGAAAAGGCCGGGTGCACACGAGCTCACCTTTCTCGCTGCGCACCGGCTGGCCTTCGTCGTTGAACACATCGACCGCCATGCCCAGGCCGCAACACTGGATTTCGCCGCGATAGACAGGCAGCACCGGATTGCCGAGAACGAAACAGGAAACGATGTCGGTGCCGCCGGAAATCGAGGCCAGCAGAATGTCGTTTTTGACTTCCCGATAGACCCAGTCGAAGCCTTCCGGCGAGAGCGGGCTGCCGGTCGAGAACATGGCGCGCAGGGCCGCCAGATCGTGCGTCCTTCCCGGTGTCAGGCCGATTTTGGCGGCGGCGTCGATGAACTTGGCCGAGGTGCCAAAGTGCGTCATCCGTTCGGCGGCGGCGTAGTCGAACAGCACCTTGCCATGCTTCGCAAAAGGCGAGCCGTCGTAGAGCAACAGGCTGGCGCCGCTGGCCAGCCCGGACATCAGCCAGTTCCACATCATCCAGCCGCAGGTGGTGAAGTAGAACAGCCGGTCACCAGGGCGAACGTCGCTGTGCAACTGGTGCTCCTTCAGATGCTGGAGCAGTACGCCGCCGTGACCATGAACGATGCATTTGGGTACGCCAGTGGTACCGGAAGAGAACATGATGAACAGCGGATGATCGAAGGCGACGCGCCTGAAAATGACCTCCTGTGGTCCGTCAACTGCGGTCAGCTCGTTCCAGCGGACAGCGCTGGCGATGCTGCCGACGTCCGGATAGGCATCGAGGTAAGGAACCACCACTGTTTTAACCAGGGAGGGCAACTTCGACACCACTTCAGCGTTCTTCTCCAGGCAATCGACCGGCTTGCCGTTGTACCAGTAGCCATCGACGCAGATCAGCACCTTCGGCTGGCTCTGGCCAAAGCGGTCGAGCACGCCCTGTACGCCGAAATCCGGCGAGGCAGAAGACCAGATGGCACCGAGCGCGGTGGTGGCCAGCATGGCGATCAGGGCTTCCGGCAGATTGGGCAGGTAAGCGGCCACCCGGTCGCCCTCGCCGACGCCGCTGGCGATCAGGAATTGCTGGAAACGGGCCACTTCGGCATAAAGATCGGCGTGGCTCAGTTGGCGCCTGACCTTGTCCTCACCCCGGAACACCAGCGCCAGCCCATCGTCACGTTTCTGCAGCAGGTTTTCGGCGTAATTCAGCCTGGCCTCGGGGAACCAGCGCGCGCCGGGCATCCTGTCGCCATCGAGCAGAATCCGCTGGCCCTTTTCTCCGACGACGCCACAGAAATCCCAGATTTTCGACCAGAAAGCCTCAGGCTGATCAATCGACCAGCGCCAGAGATCGGCATAGCGGCCGTGATCGGTAGACTGCATGAATTGCGCCATGCGGGTTTCGCCGAGCGTCGCCGGATCAGGCGTCCACAGCGGATTCGGATCAATCGCGTAGGTCATGATATCTCCTTGCTTTTCATGCCTCCGGACGTCGCGCTCACAGCGCCCTGCAGGCCTTCAATGAATCAATCCGGTCAGAGTCAAAGCCCCAGTCGCGCAGAATGTCTTCGCCATGCTCACCCGGTACCGCCGGGGGTCGCTGTATTTGCGCCAGCGTTCTGGAAAAACGCGGCGCCGGCGCCGGCTGCATGACTTCGGCATGCCTGACAAAGGTTTGCCGGGCCAGGTTGTGCGGGTGCACGGGGGCTTCATCCATATCGAGAACCGGTGCGACGCAGGCGTCGGTTCCTTCGAGTACCGCGCACCACTCGGATCGCGTCCGCTTGAGGAAGGTGTCGGCCAGCAACTGGCGCAGGTGCGGCCACTGTTCCGGATTCCAGCGCCCGGCGAAGGCCTCCGGCGAGAGTTCCAGCGTGTCGATCAGCACGTCGTGGAAGCGCGGTTCGATTGCCCCGACGGCCAGCCACTTTCCATCGGCGCAACGATAGGTTCCGTAAAAGGGCGCGCCGCCATCGAGAAGATTGGACTCCCGCGCGTTCTGCCAGTGCCCCATCGACTTGAAGCTGTATTGCATGGCCATCAGCAGCGCGGCGCCATCGGTCATTGCCGCATCAACGACCTGACCCTGACCTGAAGTTCTGGCTTCGAGCAAGGCGCATACCATTCCGAAGGCGACAAACATCGCACCGCCGCCAAAGTCGCCGAGCATGTTCAATGGCGGAACCGGCGAATCGGCCTTGCCGATGGCGTGCAGGGCACCGGTCAGGGCGATGTAGTTGATGTCATGGCCCGCCGCGTGCGCCAGCGGGCCGTTCTGCCCCCAACCCGTGATCCGGCCATAAACCAGCGCTGGATTCCTGGCCAGACAAGCCTGCGGGCCAATCCCGAGACGCTCCATGACCCCGGGACGAAAACCTTCGATCAAGGCGTCTGCCGACTCGGTGAGATCGAAAAGTGCGCTCACCGCCTGCGCTTTCTTCAGATCGAGCGCAATCGAACGACGACCGCGATTGAGAAAACCTCCGTTCTTGAGGACATCGAACGCGTTGGCCTCCGGGCGTCCCTTGCGGTCAATGCGGATCACCTCGGCGCCCATGTCCGAAAACATCATGGCAGCGAATGGCGCCGGCCCGATTCCGGCCATTTCAATTATGCGAATTCCTGCGAGTGGACCCATGGTTTCGACATCCGGAAAGTTGACGGCCAATCATTCTGTCATTTGGCGTCTTGTGCGATTTCGTTGCAGGAAGCATTGCCGCGTGGTGCCGGCAGGACCGACAGCGCAACGACCTGCGGCCACAGCGCCAGTCGCTTGCTGCCGACCATGAACAAGGCAAAAGGCCTGAAGAACAGCGACCATGAGTCGCAGGATAAACCTGCTTTACCTGGCACCCATGCGGATGGCGCCATCGATGCGGATGACTTCGCCGTTGATGTACTTGTTTTCGGCGATATGGCGAACCAGAGCCGCAAATTCGGAGGGCTTGCCCAGCCGCGATGGAAAGGGAACCATCTTGCCCAGCGACTCCTGTACTTCGGGCGGCATGCCGAGCAGCATGGGTGTTTCCATGATGCCGGGAGCAATGGTATTGACCCGGATGCCGCTGCGACTCAGTTCGCGGGCGATCGGCAAGGTCATTCCGACTACCCCGCCTTTCGATGCCGCGTAGGCGGCCTGCCCGATCTGGCCTTCAAACGCCGAGATCGATGCTGTACTGATCAGGACTCCGCGCTCGCCGTCGGCATCGGGTTCATTACGGCCAATGGCGACCGCCGCCAGCCGGATCATGTTGAAGGTGCCGATCAGGTTGACCTGCACGACCCAGACGAATGCTCCCAGCCGGTGCGGGCCGTCGCGGCCGACAACCTTTTCGGCCGGTGCAATTCCGGCACAATTGACCAGTCCATGCAGCGCGCCAAACCGGGATACGGCCAGATCGACGGCGTTCTGGGCACTGGCTGCATCGGTGACGTCGGTGTGGGCAAACAGCGCCTGTGTGCCAAGCTCGGCGGCCACCGCCTCACCACCGGCGCGATTGACGTCGGCGATCAGGACGCGGGCGCCCGCAGCAACAAACATTCGCGCCGTTGCCGCACCCAGACCAGAACCTGCACCGGTAACCAGAAATACACTGTTCTCGATTTGCATGGGATTTCCTGTTCAATGAATAGGCTGCTCAAACGATAGCTAAATTGCATTCATGAGTCAATCGGCAATGACGGCGTGATGCGAAAGATTCTTGCCGTTTTGCGCAGGAGAGGGGCAAAATGGAGACTTCTTCGGAGGTTGATGGGCAAAAACGGACAATGACAGGGGTGACTCGTTGATGGACGCTTTGAGCTTGCGCCTGATTGCCCTGTCATTCATCGATTCGTTGCTCTGGTCGCGCCAGGGGAGTCCGGCAAGATGATGGTGCGAATATTATTTACACCAAAGAAGAATAACGCTGGCGTGTGGCTCTGAACGTCCACCCTTACCGGCGGGTAGCTCGCTGTGCAGGCTCATTTTCCATAGAAGGACACAGGCATCATGGCTAAATTCGAAGAGTATTGCGACAAGTACAAACACCTCAAAATGCAGCGTAATGAGGGCATCCTTGAAGTCAGTCTGCACAGCGACGGAGGCCCGGTGGTATGGGGTCCCGGCCCCCATCGCGAATGTGGTGCGGCATTCGGCGACATCGCCGCCGACCCCGGCAATCGGGTCGTCATCTTTACCGGTGCCGGATCCGAATTCATTGCTCGCGAGCAGATCGGCCATCCCGGCGTTACCGCGCCGGTTTGGGAACGCGTCTTCGTGCATGGTCAGCGACTCATCTACAACCATCTGGAGATTCGGGTACCAATGATCGCGGCGATCAACGGCCCGGCGACCATCCATGCCGAACTGGGCCTGTTGTGCGACATCGTGCTCGCTGCCGACGATACGGTTTTCCAGGATGCGCCGCACTACCCCGAGGGTCTCGTACCCGGCGACGGGGTGCATGTCCTCTGGCCATTGCTGCTGGGAATGAATCGGGGCCGGTATTTCCTTCTCACAGGCGAGAAGATCAGCGCCAAACAGGCGCTGGATCTGGGCGTCGTCAGCGAAGTCATGCCGCGCGATCAACTGATGGAGCGGGCGCGCGAGCACGCACGCAAGCTGCTCAAACAGCCGCCGATGACCGTGACCTACGCGCGGCTGGCGATCACCCACGAGTTGAAACGCCTGATGCGCGACCACCTGGACTACGGTTTCCTGCTCGAAGGACTGGCGGCAACCGAGTATTTTCCGGGCAAGGAAGCGAAAAAACCTTCCTGACTGGCGACATGCCTCGGACGTCAGACAGTAGGTCGGGTTAGCCCATCGGGCGTAACCCGACAACCGCGCCCGGCAAGGCTTTAAAGCCCCCCTGCCCCGCTGAATAGTGCCTGTCGCTCACGCGTCTTTTGTGGACACCTTGCGGCGGCGAGTCGTGTGACGATTGCGCAAGGCCATGGCCATCTCGAATGCCGCCTGCGTGAAACCCAGGATCTCGGTGAACTCCTTGTCGCTGAGGTTCCGCGCCTCGTCATTGCTGCGGCAGATATTGACGAACTCGCGTTCGCGTGCCGACTGCAGCAGCAGTTTGCCCACGCCGAGGGCTTCGAGACTCTTCCACACCTCCGGGTTGGAACTGCGTGTGAATCTCATGACGAAACCGACCGGGTCATTGCGCCCGAGAACTGCCGCCAGGCGCAGAATCAGTTCGAAAGACAGGGCGATGCGACCGTTCTCCAGCGCCTCGATCAACGAGGGGTCATCGAGGTCGATGGCCGCACCGACTTCGGCGATCGTCAGCCCGGCGCTTTCGCGCAAATTGCGAATCGCGGCTCCGGTCTTGCTCCAGGTCGCTGGTTCCACCACACCCGGCAGAACGGCTTGCACGAGCACGCCAGCCGCATCGAAGGGGTGCCCGTTGCGCAGTGCCCTGGAAGCTTTGCCCGCCGTCTTGAACGCTCCTTCGGCAAGCACTGTGGCCGAACTGATATCGAGCAAACGGCCAGCAAGTTCGCGCACCTGATCGACGAGACCCGTCTCGGCAGGCGGGGAAATTTCGGCTGCCCGTTTTGTCGAGGGCTTCCTGACCGGACGCCTGGCCGCAGGTGCCTGGCGTTTTGTCGATGATGAGGGCTTACTGGCCATAAGCAATCCTTCCTGAAAAGATAAAGTGGATCGCTGGGGAAACATGCTCGTCACCCTGGCGCAAGCCAGAGTAACAATCTCTGGTTCCGGCTAGGCTATACGAATAATTTACACGACTTCATTCTCCTACTAGATGCCCGGTTAGCTTTGCTCTGCTTACGGCTGATGGAAGGATCAGCCCGCTTTGATTTCCATGGCATGGGGGGGGGGCGTTGATGTTCAGGATGTCTGCCCCATCGGCAAAATGTGGCGAGGGTTGATCGCCAGTGCCCGGCTGGGCGCGGGGGACGAAGCGACTCGGTTGGCCGAAATTTGTGGCGTCTTGTGGGAGGGGGATCCCCGGAAGCATGCGCGTGAATAGCACTGCAGCAATAATTGTTCGCGCACGAAGCTGATGCACAAGCGCGTGCAACCTGACATCGCGTCGCACTCTTCTCCACTGGTACCGCCGCGCGCGGAAACAATGGTCGCCTCGATCACCTTGCCGTGCGTTGGGCACTGGACTCATTGGGGCCGACAACGCGCGGTTCGCCAAAAACCAGCGGGCGGCGCTTGTTGCTCCTGCCGCAGCTTAGTGATTTCGTCCCTGGATGCTGGCGAGCGCGTCGGCAGCCAAAATCATTCGCCATTGCACCGCTGGGCCTCCGGCTTGCGATCCATCACCTTGCCGTCGTTGGGCAGCCGCCGGGCAGAAAACCGCGGCGTCAGCTGCACTTCGCAATGCAATGTCATGCCGTCCTGACCGCTGGTATTATCGACGACCAGACGCGCCTTGATAATCCCGGAATGGCGCGCGACAAGGGCAGCGATCTGCTCGGGATGAACGAACATCCCCTTGACCTTCGTCGTCTGGTCGGCGCGACCCATCCAGCCCTTGATGCGTACGTTGGTTCGACCACAGGGACTGACGCCGGCGAGTACGGCCGAAAGGTCGCCGGTGGCAAAACGGATCAGCGGATAATCCGGATTGAAACTGGTGACGAGGACCTCGCCGACTTCGCCGGCGGCCACCGGATCGCCGGTGCCCGGCCGGACAATTTCGAGCAGAATCTCCTCGTCGACGACCAGGCCTTCTTCACTCGGCGTTTCGTAGGCGATGACGCCGAGATCGGCACTGGCATAGGCCTGTCGGACGACGATGCCGCGCTCGTTGAACTGCCTGCGCAACGAGGCCGGCAAGGCCTCGCCGGAAACGATGGCTTTCTTCAGTGAGGAAAGATCGGCGCCAAGCGCGTCGCCTCTCTCAAGAATGATGCGCAAAAAGGACGGGGTGCCGGCATAGGCCACCGGCTTGAGATCGGCAATGGCTTGCACCTGCATATCGGTCTGCCCGGTGCCGGCCGGAAAAACGGGGCAACCCAGCTTGCGCGCCGCGCCTTCAAGCATGAAGCCGCCGGGAGTGAAGTGATACGAGAAGGTGTTATGCACCAGGTCGCCGGCCCTGAAGCCCGTCGCAAACATCGCCCGGGCAAAGCGCCACCAGTCCTCGCCTCGCCCTTCCGGATCGTAGATCGGGCCGGGCGAAACGAAAACCCGCGACAGTCCGGCGAGCGGTGTGGCGTTAAGCCCGCCGAAAGGCGGCGCGGCCTTTTGCAGTTCGAGCAGATCGCTCTTGCGCGTTACCGGCAAGCGGGCCAGCGCCGCGCGCGAAGTAAGGGCGTTGGCGTCGATAGCGGCCAACAGGCGGGCGTAATAAGCCGAATATTGCTGCGCGTGCGCCACCTGGCGCGGCAAGCGCTCCATCAGCCAGGCTTCGCGTTCGGCAGGCCGGCGGGTTTCAAGGAATCGTAATGGTCATTCATGGCAAGCCCGGGTGTGCAGACTCTAGGACAGCCAGCGTTTGCGGCGGCGGTAATGCTTGACGTCACGGAAACTCTTGCGCCCGGCGGAGGACAGCCCGAGGTAGAACTCCTTGACGTCTTCGTTGGCCGCCAGTTCGCTGGCCGCACCCTCCATCACCACGCGGCCGTTTTCGAGGATGTAACCGAAGTCTGCGTAACGCAACGCCATGTTGGTGTTTTGTTCGGCGAGCAGGAAAGTCACGCCTTCCTTCTGGTTCAGATCCCTGACGATGGTGAACACCTCGTCGACGATTTGCGGTGCCAGACCCATCGAGGGTTCGTCGAGCAGCACCATGCGCGGATTGGCCATCAGCGCTCGTCCGATGGCGCACATCTGTTGCTCGCCACCCGAGGTGTAGGCCGCCTGGCTGGTACGGCGCGTTTTGAGGCGGGGAAAGTAGGTGTAGACCTTCTCCAGCGTCTCGGCAATCGCCGCCTTGCCCTCGGTACGCGTGTAGGCGCCGGCCAGCAGATTTTCTTCAATGCTCAAATGAGCGAAACAGTGCCGCCCTTCCATCACCTGGATGACGCCACGTTTTACCAGTTGCGCCGGAGAGAGCGCTTCGATACGTTCATCGCGCAATTCGATGGTGCCTTTGGTGACTTCGCCGCGCTCGCCGCGCAGCAGATTGCTTACTGCGCGCAGCGTCGTGGTCTTGCCGGCGCCATTGCCGCCCAGCAGCGCCACGATGCCGCCCTCGGGAACGCTGAACGAAACGCCCTTGAGCACGAGGATCACGTGGTTATAGATCACCTCGATGCTATTGACCTTCAGCAGGATATTGGCAGTGCTCATGGTGTCTCTTTGCTAATCGTGCCGCCTCGCCCTCCCGCACGCGGGAGGGCTGACCATGGACCCGCCGAGGCGGGTCCGCAGTGAACTACAACTTGCATTCCTCAGGCGTACGCGGCTTCAGTTTCTTTTCTTCCGCATACTTGCCGGAGGCCAGCATCACCGTCGGGCGCAGAAGCTTCTCGTCGGCCTGGTACCAGTCCGGCGTAGTGAACTCCCACTTGCTGCCGTTCCAGGTATGAACGCGAACCCACGACGATCCCATGTGGTCGAGGCACGAGGTCTGCACCGGCCGCATCACGCTGGCAAAACCCATGTTGTCGAGCGTCTTCTGGTCGAGATTGAGGTTCTCGAGGCCCCAGCGAACCTGTTCGCCGGTCATCACCTTGCCCTTGCCGAAACGCTCCTGTGCCTTGCGTACGCCTTCGACACCAAGCATCGCCGAAATCAGTCCGCGCATGTAGAGTACCTGCCCGACCTCATCCTTCGGTCCGGTGCCCTGACCCTTGGCATACACCAGATCGAGCACGTCCTTGACGACTCTGGAATTGGGCTCGGCGCCATGCTGCAGCGTCATGGCGCTATAACCCTTGGCGCCTTCGGCGACGTCCTTGACGTCCGGCTCGGCACCGGCCCACCAGATACCCATCATCTTTTCACGAGGATAACCGGTAGATTGTGCTTCGCGTAGCGCGGTCGAGTTCATCACCCCCCAGCCCCAGAGCAGAACGAAATCCGGCTTTTGCTGCCGGATCTGCAGCCAGGTGGCTTTCTGCTCGACGCCGGGATGCGCCACTGGTAGCAGTTGCACCTCGAAACCATGCATCTTGCCCAGTTCCTGCAAGACCGGGATAGGCTCCTTGCCGTACGGGCTGTCATGGTAGACGAGAGCGATCTTCTTGCCCTTCAGATTGGCGACGCCGCCCAGCTTCTTGGCGATATGCTGAATGGCGACCTCGGCACCGACCCAGTAAGTTCCGAGCAGGGGGAAGTTCCAGGTAAAGACCGCTCCATTCTGCGATTCGCTACGGCCGTAGCCCGCCGTAATCAGCGGGATCTTGTCCACAGGCGCTTTCTCGGTCAGCGCAAAGGTAGCGCCGGTCGACAGGGTTTGGAACAGCGTTGCTCCGCCATTCTTGCCTTTCAGGCGCTCGTAGCATTCGACACCGCGGTCGGTGGCGTACGCCGTCTCGCACTCCTCGAAAATGATCTTGACGCCGTTGATCCCCCCTGGCATTCACCAGTTTCAGGTAATCGACATAACCGTTGGCCCATTGACTGCCGTTGGCCGAATAGGCGCCGGTACGGTAGACCAATACAGGAAAGAACTGCTCCTTGGCCTGTGCCAGGGCAGCCGGCGCTACGGCCAACGATGAACAGATGGCGGCGGCGGCCGAAGCCGCCAGTGCGAGCTTGCGAAGTTTCATCAGTGTCTCCTTTTATTGAAATAGTAATGATGCGTTTGCGACAACAACTCCAACAACAGTGAAACGGGTTCCCCGGCGCGGCTCAATGCGGAAATGGCCAGAGCCGGAGTTTTTCCTTGCCTGTGGACCACAGGCGGGCGATACCGTGGGGCTCCTTGATCAGGAAAAAAATGATCAGTGAGCCGAAGATGATCAACTCGGCATGCGACACGCCGGCCGTCGAAATCGTGCCCCCGAACAGTCCGCCGATCGCCGGCAGAAACAGGTTCAACGCGATCGGCAGCGTGACGATGAAGGCTGCGCCGAAGAAGCTGCCCATGATCGAGCCGAGGCCGCCGATAATGACCATGAACAGCAACTGGAACGAACGATCGACCGAGAAAGCGGCCGGCTCCCACGGAGAGATGGATGAAGCCCCACAGGGCGCCGGCGGTTCCGACGAAAAAGGAACTGACGGCAAAAGCGGAGAGCTTGGCAAACAGCGGCCGGATGCCGATCACCTCGGCGGCCACGTCCATATCGCGGATCGCCATCCACTGTCGGCCGATGGCACTGCGCGTCATGTTCTTCGCCAACAGCGCGGAAATAGTCAGCCAGACCAGACAGAACATGTACTTGTCGAACGGTGTGGCTATCTCCCAGCCCATGATCTGCAGGTTGGAAACCGAAACCGAGCCGGACGAGGCGTTGTTGGTGAACCACGGGATGCGCAGAAAAACCCAGTCGGTAAAGAACTGGGCAGCGAGGGTGGCGACAGCCAGATAGAGCCCGCGCACACGCAAGCTGGGTATCCCGAAAACGATGCCGACCAGTGCCGAAGTGAGGCCACCGAGCAGGATGGAAACGAGCAGCGGCAGACCCTCGATACGGATGTGAAAGTTGTAGGCGGCGTAGGCCCCGACGGCCATGAAGGCCCCGGCACCCAGGGTGATCTGGCCGCAGAAACCGACCAGGATATTGACACCAAGCGCGGCCAGCGAAAGGATCAGGAAGGGAATCAGGATGGCGCGGAACAGGTATTCGTCGCCCAGCAGCGGGATGCCGACGAAAGCAAAAACCAGGATGCCGAGGATGGCCCAGCGGTCCTGGGCAATCGGGAAGATTTGCTGATCGGCCGCGTAAGAGGTCTTGAACTGACCGTTTTCTCTATAAAGCACTTGCCTGCTCCCCGGTTAAACGCGGTCGATGATCTTTTCGCCGAACAGCCCCTGCGGCCTGAACAGCAGAAAAACCAGAGCCAGTTGATAGGCAAACCAGATTTCGATGCCGCCGCCAACCATCGGGCCGAGATAGACCTCGGAGAGCTTCTCGCCAACGCCGATGATCAGTCCGCCGATGATGGCACCGGGAATCGAGGTCAGTCCGCCGAGAATGACCACCGGCAACCCCCGCAGCGCAACTGTCGCCAGCGAGAACTGGACGCCCAGCTTGGAACCCCAGATCACTCCGGCCACCAGAGCGACGACGCCGGCCACGAACCAGACGATGACCCAGATGTGATTGAGCGGGATACCGATCGATTGCGCCGCCTGGTGGTCGTCGGCCACCGCACGCAAGGCGCGGCCGGTGACCGTCTTCTGGAAGAAGAGGGTCAACAGTGCAACAAGAACGGCGGCGATCAACGCCGCCACGAAGTCCTCCTTGTTGATCAGCAGCCCGCCTTCGAAGATCCCCTCGAGAATCAGTACCGGCTCCTTGGGCATGCCGACATCGATCTTGTAGATGGCCGTTCCGAAAATGCTGGTACCGAGGCCTTCAAGGACATAGGCAATGCCCAGAGTGGCCATCAGCAGGGTCGCTCCCTCCTGGTTCACCAGGGGGCGCAGAACCAGCCGCTCGATCAGCCAGGCGACAAGGTACATCAGCGCACCGGCGATGAAAAAGGCGATCACATTCGCCAGCCAGAGACTGTCGATACCCAGCCATTCCGGAATCCACGCCGAAAACCGCGCCATGGCCAGCGCCGCGAACAGCAACATCGCCCCCTGCGCAAAGTTGAACACCCCAGAGGCCTTGTAAATCAGCACAAAGCCCAGCGCCACCAGGGAATACAACATGCCGGCCATCAGCCCGCCGATCAATGTTTCAATGAAGAAACCCATTGCATTTCCTCCTCAGTGACTTGCGCCAAGATAGGCGCTGATGACTTCCGGATTGGCACGGACCTCGTCCGGAAGGCCATCGCCGATTTTCCTGCCGTAATCGAGAACCACTACGCGGTCGGAGATATCCATGACCACGGCCATGTCGTGTTCGATCAGAACGATCGTCGTGCCGAACTGGTCATTGATGTCGAGGACGAAACGACACATGTCCTGCTTCTCTTCGACGTTCATTCCGGCCATCGGCTCATCAAGCAGCAGGATGCTCGGTTCCATGGCCAGCGCCCGACCGAGGTCGACACGCTTCTGCAGGCCGTAGGGCAGACGCCCGACCGGCGTCTTGCGAATGTGCTGGATTTCTAGAAAGTCGATGATCTCCTCGACTTTGGCCCGATGTTCGAGTTCCTCGCGCCGTGCCGGCCCCCACCACAGGGCCTGCTGGATCAGGTTGCTGCGGATCTTCAGGTTGCGCCCGGTCATCATGTTGTCGATCACGTTCATCCCCTTGAACAGGGCGATGTTCTGGAAAGTACGCGAGATGCCGGCCCGGGCCGCCTTGTACGGGTTCATCTTGCTGAAGTGCTTGCCGCGCAGGATGATCTCGCCCTGCTGCGGCCGATAAACGCCGTTGATCACATTCAGCATCGAACTCTTGCCGGCGCCATTCGGGCCAATGATGGCGCGTATCTCGTGTTCGCGAACGTCGAAGGAGATGTCGGTCAGCGCCTTGACGCCGCCGAAGGCCAGCGACACGTTTTTCAGGTCGAGAATGACTTCGCCGATCTCGCGACTCATCAGGCGGACCTCCCGGCGGTGGCGAAGGTCTTCAGATCCGGATTTGCAGATCGGCAGCCACCTTGCCCTGTCGCCCGTCCTCGAATTTGACCGCCGTTTCGATGAACTGGCTGCTTTTGCCGCTGTAAAGCGCATCGATCAGGACGGCATATTTCTCGGCGACGAAGTTACGGCGTACCTTGCGCGTGCGCGTCAGTTCGTCATCGTCGGGATCCAGTTCCTTGTGCAGGATCAGGAAACGATGAATCTGCGAATCGGCCAGCGCACCCTCACCCAGCAGTTCGCTATTGACCTGTTCGATGCACTCCTGAATCAGCCCATAGATTTCTGCCTTTGCGGCCAGATCGGTGTAACCCGAATAGGCGATGCCGCGCCGCTCGGCCCAGTTGCCGACGGCGCCGATGTCGATGTTGATGAACGCGCAGACCATTTCGCGGCTATCGCCGAAAGCCACCGCTTCCTTGATGTACTGGAAGAATTTCAGCTTGTTCTCGATGTAGTTGGGAGCGAATATCGCACCGTTGGCCAGCTTGCCGACGTCCTTGGCGCGATCGATGATCTTGAGATGGCCTTCATCGTCAAACAGGCCGGCATCACCGGTCATGAAATAACCTTCGGCGTTGATTGCTTCGGCCGTCGCGTCGGGGCGCTTGTAATACTCCTTGAGCAGCATCGGGCCTTTGACCAGAATCTCGCCGTTGTCGGCGATCTTGACTTCCACCCCGGCGCCGGCTTGCCGACGCTGTCGAACTTGATCTCGCCATCCGGCTGAAGGCACACATAGGCGCAGGTTTCGGTCTGCCCGTAAAGCTGCTTGAGGTTGATGCCGATCGAGCGATAGAAACGGAAGAGGTCGGGGCCGATCGCCGCGCCGGCCGTATAGGCGACGCGCACCCGGCTCATGCCCAGCACGTTTTTCAGCGGCCCGAAAATCAGCAGGTTGCCGAGTTGGTAAAGCAGTCGATCGGCAACAGGAACCGGCTTGCCATCGAGGACATCGGCACCGCAACGCCGCGCCACCTTCATGCAGAAGTGGAACAGTTTCTGTTTGATCGCGCTGGCGTCTTCCATGCGAATCATCACCTGCGTCAGCAGATTCTCGAAAACGCGCGGCGGCGCAAAGTAGTAGGTCGGCCCGATCTCGCGCAGGTCGGTCATCACCGTTTCGCCGGATTCCGGGCAGTTGATGGTGAAGCCGGTCACCATGGCCTGCGCAAAGGAGAACAGATGGTCGCCGACCCAGGCCATCGGCAGATACGAGAGGATGTCTTCATCGGCGGTCAGACGGTCAAACCCGACACCGCCCTTGGCGGCGCTGATGAAGGCGTTGTGCGTCAGGCACACGCCTTTCGGCTTGCCCGTCGTTCCGGAGGTGTACAGCATGACGCCAATGTCGTCGGCAGCACCCTTGGCAATTTCGTCGCCGAGAAAATCGGGATGGTTCCTGATATGGATTCGCCCGATGGCCAGCAGGGCTTCAATATCGTGGATGAAGGGCTGATTGTAGTGGCGCATGCCGCGCGGGTCGTCATAGGCCACATGCTCCAGCAGCGGCAACTGCGCCTTGATTTCAAGCAGTTTGTCGACCTGCTCCTGATCTTCGACAAGCGCGAAGCGGATTCCAGCATCCTGCATCACGAAGAGCATTTCGTAAGCCACGGCATCCTGATAGAGCGGAACCGGAACGCCACCCAGGCACTGCACGGCCGCCATCGTCATGTACAGGCGCGGCCGGTTGTCACCGATGATCGCCAGATTATCGCCACGCCTGAAGCCCAGTTCTGCCAGACCGCAGGCCAGGGCGCTCACCTGCTCGGCCACGTCACGCCACGACCAGGATTGCCAGATACCAAGATCCTTCTCGCGCATCGCGGTTTTATCTCCGCGAACACGAGAATGGTGAAACAGCAAGCGAGGGAAAGTATCCATCGCCCGGGAAGCAGCCATCTCTGGCACCTTGTCCCTCCTCCGGTTCAACAAGCCGTCATCAAGGTGACGGCCAATAATTATCTGTCTTCAATTCCAGGAACGATTCTATCGTTTTTCTCTGGTGCAATTTTACATTCTTATGGCGCCTGACCGGTTCCCGTCAGCCGGCACAGGATGACACAGAAACCGATTCTGCGCCTAGTCTAAGCACACGGGCACACTATAATTGTCGTCTCCCTGACAATTGGCAAAATAAATGCGCTCGTTAAACGAAATGTTGATGGCCTCGGCCTGGGCACGTGAGCTGTCGGCTGAACAATTCCAGCAGATCAATGAAGGCATTGTCGTGCGCACCATCCCGACCGGCGGCTTCGTGTGCATGAAAGGCGAGCCGGTCGAGTACTGGATGGGCGTTGTTGACGGACTGGTCAAGATGGCCAGTATCTGGAGTACCGGGAAAATCACCTCGTTCACCGGCCTGTCGGCTGGCGGGTGGTTCGGTGAAGGCTCGCTGCTCAAGAACGAACCGCGAAAATACGACGTAATCGCCCTGCGCGAATCGCGGGTCGCCTACATGAACCGCAGCACCTTTCAGTGGCTGTGCGATAACAGTATTCATTTCAACCGCTTCCTGATTACCCAGCTCAACGAACGACTGGGCCAGTTTATCGCCATGATGGAACACGAGCGACTGCTCGACCCCGACGCCCGCCTGGCACGCTGTCTCGCTTCCCTGTTCAACCCGGTGCTTTACCCGGAAAGCAACCTGGAACTGAAAATTTCACAGGAAGAAATCGGCCTGCTCGCCGGCATCTCCCGACAGCGCGTCAATCAGGCGCTACGCAAACTCGAAGAAGCCGGTCTGCTGCATATCGACTACGGCAGCATCACCATCCTCGACCTCGCCGGCCTGCGCTGCTTTGGCGAGTAGGTTGAACAGAAGCGAAAATCTTCACCACCAAGTCACCAAGGACACAAAGTTACACCAAGTTTTTCTTGGTGAATCCTGGTGTCCTTGGTGAAAGGTTTTTAGGGTATCCGTAGTCCATGATTGATATGCAGAAGCCATTGCGCGTTGCAACATTTAGCAGTGATTCATGATGGGCTTGTGGTTTGTTGACTGTCTCATTACTAGCCAAATGCGACCTTCAGGCTTAAGAAAAGCGGACGCTCAACGTAAAGCTTCCAGCGGTGCTTCGCACCGCCGGAAGGGCGACCCCTGGAGCGAGGTGTTCTGAGGAAGTTTCATTGATGGACAAACAATTCAGCTGCGTTTCAAGGCTCTATTCTGGTACGAGAACGCAGTGCGAAAGACTTCATCAACGTCAACCAACTCACCGATGGTTGCGCCCGCCTTGATCTTCTCCTGAAGGAGATGCTCTGTCTCCAGAAGCCGCTGCGCCTTCTGCAGAATCACAGCAGCCTCGGCCAATGGTACGACAACCACGCCATTGCCATCGGCAACCACGATATCACCTGGGGAAACTGCCACCCCGGCGCATTGGATCGAAACGTTGACGTCCCCATAACCTGCGATTGCGCCCACGTTGGGAACGATGCCCTTGCAGATCACGGGAAACCGGATCTTTCTGATTTCCTCGACATCCCGGCATGCGCCATCGATGATGGCCGCGACCACCCCACGATTGAGCGCGGACATTGTCATGTTCTCGCCCCAGAACGCGGTGTTCACCGATCCATGGGAGTCGATAACCACAATGTCGCCGGGCTGGCAGACGTCGATTGCCTTGAACGCGGCGGCTAGATCAGCAGCGAGAGTCTTGACGGTGACCGCCGTTCCGACAAGGCGTATTCCATCAAAGAGCGGTCTCATATCAGAAGTCATCGCATTGAATCGCCCCATGCAATCCGAGATGGCGCATGTTATCGAGTCATATGAGAGCAGACTCTTGAAACCCTCCACGATCTCCGCAGAAGGCCTTTCAATGTTTTCATTGATCATGGTGCACCCCTTTCGTCAGCTTCACCGATTCCTAGAGTGTTTTGATTCTTAACTCGACTGTCTGCTTTGGTAAAGGTTCATCAATGACCGTAGATGGCCGGACTGAGATAACTGGATAATTATTCCAAAATCATTGCGCAGTGCACTGGCGCTAAACAATAACCGCTTACGGATAGCGAGTTTTCACTGTGTTTGCAGCCCGCCAAGGAGCCGATGATCAAGTCTCTAAGCGTCATTCCGGGGAAAGCCGGAATCGAGAAAATTCAAGGCACTGGACACCGGCTTCCGCCGGTGTGACGGGTTATTCAGTGTTTCCCTAGCGGCCTTTCCACTCGGCCTTGCGCTTGCCGATGAAGGCGTCGATGCCCTCCCCGGCATCTTCGCTCATCATGTTGCAGGCCATCACTTCGGAGGCGTACTGATAGGCCGCATCGAGTCCCATTTCGAGCTGTTTGTAAAACATCTGCTTGCCCATGCCAATGGCCAGCGAGGACTTGGCGAGAATCGATTGCGCGAGTTTATTGACTTCGGCATCGAGATCCGAACTCGGTACGACACGGTTCACCAAGCCCTGTTGCAGCGCCGTCGGTGCGTCGATGAAGTCGCCGGTAAGCAGCATTTCCAGCGCCTGCTTGCGGCCCAGATTGCGCGACAGGCCGACCCCCGGCGTCGCGCAGAAAAGGCCGACATTGATTCCCGACGTGGCAAAGCGCGAAACATCGGCCGCCACCGCCAGATCGCACATGGATACCAGTTGGCAACCCGCCGCCGTGGCGATGCCGTGGATGCGGGCGATTACCGGTTGCGGCATCTGCGTCAGGGTCATCATCATCTTGCCGCATTGCGTGAATAGCGCCTGCATGAACGCCTTGCTGTGATTGGCGCGCATCTCCTTGAGATCGTGCCCGGCGCAAAACGCCTTGCCGGCACCGGCAATGACCACAACGCGTAGCACCGGATCGGCGGCAATGGCATCGAGTTCGCCTTGCAGTGCGGCGATCATGGCGCTCGACAGCGAGTTGAACTGTTGTGGCCGGTTCAGCGTCAGCGTCGCGATACCCTGGCTGTCGCTGCGCAGGACGTAGGGTTCCTGATGGGTTTCGGTAGTCATGGCCTTTTCTCCTTTTCGTCGGGTTTTTCAAGTATACGAAACGCTTTGCTTTTGGGTCGAGCGCCGACGCGATTACCATGCGGCGGTTAATTGCAGAATCGAGCCCACTCAGAGGCTGTGCATCAATGGATAAGTACCTCTCAAGCCGTCATTCCGGCGCACCCCAGGGGTATTTGAGCCCTAGGCCCTGTCACCTTCGGGGCAAAAGCCGGAATCCAGTACCTTCCTCTAATATCAATTAAAACAAATTAGATAAACGAGCTGGACCCCGGCTTTCGCCGGGGTGACGAGCGTGGGAATCAGGCCATAACGATTTTTCACAAACTCTCAGGCACCAAAATTATCCGGCATCTGAACGGCTACCACTTCGCCACGAGCGCAAGCGACGCCGTCGACAAATAATGTTGAGTCGACGAGCACCTTGCGCCCCTTGATCTCGCGCACCCGTCCACGAATTTCCAGCTCGCGGCCGAGTGGTGTCGGTTTGAGGTAGCTGACGTTCAATGACCCGGTAACGAAACGGAATGCCGGCAGGCTGTCCATCGCCCGGCCCTCGGCGCGATACATCGCGGCGGCGGCGGTGCCGGTGCTGTGGCAGTCGATCAGCGAGGCCAGCAGGCCGCCATAGACGTAACCGGGAATCGCCGTATGGTACGGCTCGGGCAAGAAGCGCGTGACGCTCTCCTCGCCCTCCCAGAAGGTCTTGATGCGATGGCCATGCTGGTTCTGGCGACCGCAACCGTAGCAGTGGGCTAGATTTTCCGGGTAATAATCCTGAAAGGCTTTCATCTGGGATACGCTCCTGTTGGACTCATGGGGTTGTTCAAGGCGCCATCGGGCAGGCGACAAAACGGATTACACCATCTTCGCCTGTTGCGCGCAGCAGCCTTCCGGCCTGTTCGAGATGGTTCAGATGGGCTATTGCTTCGCCCATGGCGAACATCAACTGGTGCGTGTCGAGTTCCCTCGGGAAAAGGGTCGACAGCAACTCCGCCGCACTGTGCGGCTGCGCGCAGTTTTCGGCAAGCACCTGCAAGCGCTCCCGATGGTGTGCATGCTGCTCTTCGATTCGCTCAAGCATGCCGCAAAACGGCAGTCCGTGCGAAGGCAGCACCAGTGTTGCTGCAGGCAGATCGCGATAGCGATCGATCGATTCGAGGTAGTCAGCGAGCGAGTCGGCCATCGGCGTTACCGCGTAGACGCTGATATTGGTCGATATTTTCGGCAACAGCATGTCGCCGGAAATCAGCACGCCGAGGCCTGCGCAATAAAGCGATGCGTGTTCCGGCGAGTGGCCGAAACCGGTGCGAACCTGCCAGCCGTGGTCGCCAATGCATATCACGTCGCCGTCAAAGAGTCGCCGATACGCGCTCGGCAAATCCGGTACCCCGCGCTGGTAGCCGCCGCGATTTTTTTCCAGCCCGGCGCAACGTCCGGCATCGAGTCCATGCGCGCAGAACTGGCCCAGCATCGGCGCGATGCCATGCCCGGCAGACTCGTGCCAGACGGCATGGGCGGTCAGGTACTCGCCCAGCGTCATGTGGATGGCGGCGCCGGTCTTCTCCTGCAGCCAGGTAGCGAGGCCGAGATGATCCGGGTGAAAATGTGTAACGATGATGCGCAGGATGCGAGCACCGCGCGGCGTTTCGGCCAGCCGCTCAAGAATGCTTTCCCAGCAGGCCTTGACCTTGGGCAGCGCAAAACCGGTGTCGATGATCGTCCAGCCGGGTCGGCCATCCGACTCGTCGGCAAGCAGCCACAGGTTGATGTGGTCGAGCGCAAAAGGCAGCGGCATGCGCAGCCAGTGGATGCCGGGAGCGACCTCGAAGGTCTCGCCGGCTGCCGGGGGAGTGGCGAAAGGATAGTCTGGAAGCATAAGGCGGCGGATTGTAAAAACCTCGGGAATCTATACACTGGTCTGAACAAACGGTAAATTTGTTCGGCGCTAACTCATTCAAATACCGTCATTCCGGGCTTGACCCTGAATCCAGTTCGTTTATCAAACAGTTTTTTAACATCTTGATCGGATGAACCAATCTGGATTCCGGCGTGCGCCGGAATGACTCTGTGCTGTTAGAACAAATTTACCCTGGGGCTGAACAGAAGCGCTCTGATCCTTGGCGCTTCCTTCGTGCAATATAACACTCGATGCGATAACTGGCAGAACACCGGTGGACAAACAACCCGCAACCTTCAGCATTTCCGATCTGGCTCGCGAATTCGGCATCACGCCGCGAACGATCCGTTTTTACGAGGATCAGGGGCTGATCTCGCCCCGCCGCGAAGGGCGGAACCGGATTTTTACGCGCCGCGACCGCACCCGCCTCAAGCTGGCGTTGCGTGGCAAGCGACTCGGTTTCAGTCTGGCCGAGATCGGTTATCTGATCGGCATGTACGACACGGCGCGCGACAAGAACGCGCAGCTTACCGAACTGCTCAATGGCCTTGGCCAGCGCAAGGCGGCGCTGGTGCAGCAGCGCGAGGATATCGAGGCCGTATTGCAGGAAGTCAGTGCCTTCGAATTGCAGTGCCAGGAACTGTTGTCGGCGCGCGAAGCCAGGAAAGCCTCTGATGCAGCCGGTTCGTCCACGGCAAATGACGCCGTGTGATCCCTTTTTCTCAAATCAGTTGACGTTTACGTCAACGTCAACTTAAATGGCGCTTATGCACAAAGCTCAAGACCCCCAATTTGCCGAACGCGTACGCGCCAGTTTCCAGCGCCAGCAGGCGATGGCGCTGATTGGCGCGAGCCTGCCGGTGATCGAGGCCGGTTATACGGAAATCCATCTGCCGCACAAGGCGGAAATCACCCAGCAGCACGGCTACATTCACGGCGGGGTGGTCGGCATGATTGCCGATTCGGCCGCCGGCTACGCGGCGAGCACGCTGACCGCGCACGAAACCGGCGTGCTCACCGTCGAGTACAAGTTGAACCTGCTGGCGCCGGCCGAAGGCCAGTTGCTGATCGCCGAAGGTTCGGTGATCCGCTACGGACGAACCCTGATCGTGACCAAAGCTGAGGTATTTGCCATCAAGGACGGCAAGAAAACCTTGTGCGCGGTGATGCAGCAGACGATCATGACCCTGCACGGCAAGAAGGAAAGCATCCTGTAAGACAAGGAGACAGAAAAATGGACTACCCTAGCCTCGGTTTTGCTCACGGCGAAACCATCGACATGCTGCGTGACTCGATTCGCCACTTTGCGGCGGCCGAAATTGCACCGCGTGCCGAAGCCATAGACCGTGACAACCTGTTCCCCGCCGACCTGTGGAAAAAGTTCGGCGACATGGGGCTGCTCGGCATGACGGCTGACGAGGAATACGGCGGCACCGGTCTGGGCTACCTGGCGCACATCATCGCCATGGAAGAAATCTCGCGCGCCTCGGCCAGCGTCGGTTTGTCCTACGGCGCGCACTCCAATCTCTGTGTCAATCAGATCAGTCGCAATGGCAACGCCGCACAGAAGGCCAGGTATCTACCCCGGCTGATCTCCGGCGAGCACGTCGGGGCGCTGGCCATGACCGAGCCGAATGCCGGTTCGGATGTCGTCAGCATGAAGCTGCGCGCCGAGCGGCAAGGTGAGCGTTTTGTCCTTAATGGCGCCAAGATGTGGATTACCAACGGCGGCGATGCCGATACTCTGGTGGTTTACGCCAAAACCAATATCGATGCCGGCGCGAAAGGGATCACCGCTTTCATCGTCGAGAAAGGGATGAAGGGCTTCTCCTGCGGCTCCAAGCTCGACAAGCTGGGGATGCGCGGCTCCAATACCTATCCGCTATTTTTCGACGATTGCGAGGTGCCTGAAGAAAACGTCCTCGGCGCAATCGACGGCGGCGTACGCGTCCTGATGAGCGGTCTCGACTACGAACGCGCGGTGCTGGCCGGCGGCCCTCTCGGCATCATGGCGGCGGCGATGGACGTCGTATTGCCCTACATCCACGAGCGCGAGCAGTTCGGTCAGGCGATCGGCGAATTCCAGTTGATGCAGGGCAAGATCGCCGACATGTATACCACGTTCAACGTCTGCAGGGCCTACGTTTATGCCGTTGGGCAGGCGTGCGACCGTGCCGAGACGACCCGCAAGGACGCCGCCGGCGCCATCCTCTACGCCGCCGAAAAGGCGACCTGGATGGCTGGCGAAGCGATCCAGACGCTCGGCGGCAACGGCTACGTTAACGAGTATCCGGTTGGCCGCCTGTGGCGCGACGCCAAACTCTACGAGATCGGCGCCGGCACCTCGGAAATCCGCCGCATGCTGATTGGTCGAGAGTTGTTTGGCGAAACGGCTTGACGGCTTTGGACGCAAGCAACCCCGTAGGTCGGGTTAGCCCGAAGGGGCGTAACCCGACACCACTCCAAACGTCGGATTACGCTCACGCTAACCCGACCTACAAGAAACGATACCCTGTGACGAAAGTGCGTTTAGCAAAGGACGGCCGATGATTCTGACGCAAGAACAGGAAATGATCCGCGACTCGTTGCGCACTTTCGCACAGGAGCGTCTGGCTCCCTTTGCCGGCGATTGGGATCGCCATCACACCTTCCCGGCCGCAGCGCTACGCGAACTCGGCGAGCTCGGTGCACTCGGCATGCTTGTTCCCGAGCAATGGGGCGGTGCCGGGTTGGACTACATGTCGCTGGTGCTGGTGCTTGAAGAAATTGCTGCCGGCGATGGTTCGACATCGACCATCGTCAGCGTGCAGAACTCGCTGGCCTGCGGCATCACGATGAAGTACGGCAGCGAAGCGCAGAAGGAAACCTGGCTCAAGCCGCTGGCACGCGGCGAGAAGCTCGGTTGCTTCTGCCTGACCGAGCCGCACACAGGCTCCGACGCGTCGTCGATCACCCTGCGGGCGGATCGTGATGGCGATCATTTCGTATTGAACGGCGTCAAGCAGTTCATCACCACCGGCAAGTACGCCCAGGTCGCCATCGTTATTGCGGTGACCGACAAGGCCGCCGGCAAGAAGGGGATTTCCTGTTTCCTGGTGCCGACCGATACGCCGGGTTACATCGTCGCCCGTATCGAAGAAAAAATGGGGCAGCACGCTTCCGACACTGCTCAGATCCTCTTCGAAGACTGCCGCATTCCGGCCACTGCCCTGCTCGGCGCCGAGGGCGAGGGCTACCGGATTGCGCTTTCCAATCTCGAAGCCGGGCGCATCGGCATTGCCTCACAGTCGGTCGGCATGGCGCGTGCGGCTTTCGAAGCGGCGGTGAAGTATGCGAAGGAACGCGAGACTTTCGGCAAGACCATCATCAGGCATCAGGCCGTCGCTTTTCGCCTGGCCGACATGGCCACCCGGATCGACGCCGCACGTTTGCTGGTGTGGCGTGCGGCAACGTTGAAGGATGCCGGAAAACCCTGCCTGATGGAGGCCTCGATGGCCAAGATGTTCGCCTCGGAGATGGCCGAGAAGGTATGTTCCGATGCCATCCAGATTCACGGTGGCTACGGTTACGTGAGTGACTTTCCGGTCGAGCGGATCTATCGCGATGTGCGTGTCTGCCAGATCTACGAAGGGGCAAACGACATCCAGCGCATGGTCATTGCGCGCGCGATCGAGGCAGAATAAACGAAGACGGGAAGGTGAATAATGGATAACGCGCTGGACTTTTATTTTGATTTCTCCTCGCCCTACGGCTATCTGGCTTCGGAAAAAATCGACGAACTTGCCGCCAGATACGGGCGCAAGGTCAGATGGCACCCGATCCTGCTGGGTATTGTTTTTCGCGAGTCGGGCGGCGTACCGCTGACGCTGACGGCGCCGATCAAAAGTAATTACTACCTGCACGACTTTTCCCGTTCGGCGCGCTTTATGGGTATCCCCTATACGCATCCGGCGAATTTTCCGATCGGCACACAGCACGCGGCCCGTGCCTATTACTGGCTGCACGGGCAGGATTGCTCCAGGGCGCGCGCCTTTGCGCACTCGGCCTATCGCGCCTTGTTCAGCGCAGGGCGGGATCTCTCCGATCTCGCCGTGGTGCTTGACCTGGCCTCTGCGGTGGGTGCTGATCCGGATGCCCTGGCCGAAGCGCTAGCCGCTCCGCAGCTAAAGGAACGGCTGAAAGCCGAATGCGAAGAAGCCATCGCCAGGGGAGTTTGCGGTTCCCCGTTCATCATCATTGACGGCGAGCCGTTCTTCGGTGCCGACCGTCTGCCGCAAATCGCGCACTGGCTCGAAACCGGAGGTTTTTGATGAGCGTTCTGACTACCCAGCTCAACCCGCGCAGTGCCGATTTTCAGGCCAGCGTCGAGGCCATGCAGAAGCTCGTTGGCGACCTGCGCCAGACGGTCGACCGGATCGCGCTCGGCGGCCCCGAAGCGGCACGCCAGAAGCATATCGCGCGCGGCAAGCTGCTGCCGCGCGAGCGCGTCAATGCGTTGATCGACCCCGGTTCGCCTTTTCTCGAACTGTCGCAACTTGCCGCCTACGGCATGTACGGTGGCGACGTTCCTGCCGCATCGATGATCACCGGAATTGCTCGCGTCAAGGGTGTCGAATGCATGATCGTCGCCAACGATGCAACGGTCAAGGGCGGCACCTACTACCCGCTCACCGTCAAGAAGCACCTGCGCGCGCAGGAGATTGCTGCCGAGAACCGGCTGCCGTGCATCTATCTGGTCGACTCGGGCGGGGCTTTTCTGCCGATGCAGGATGAAGTGTTTCCGGACAAGGAGCATTTCGGGCGCATCTTCTTCAATCAGGCCAATCTCTCGGCGGCCGGCATCCCGCAGATCGCCGCCGTCATGGGTTCATGCACCGCCGGCGGCGCCTACGTGCCGGCGATGTCCGACGAGTCGATCATCGTCAAGAATCAGGGCACCATCTTCCTCGGCGGCCCGCCACTGGTGAAGGCGGCGACCGGCGAAGTGGTCAGTGCCGAGGATCTCGGTGGCGCCGACGTGCATACGCGTATCTCCGGCGTCGTCGATCACCTGGCTGAAAACGATGCGCACGCGCTGGCCATCGTCCGCCGCATCGTCGGCAACCTGAACTGGCAGAAGCAGCCACCGGTCAGCCTCGCTGAGCCGCGCGCGCCGCTTTATCCGGCCGAGGAACTGTATGGCGTGATCCCGACCGACACCAAAAAGCCCTTCGACGTGCGCGAGATCATCGCCCGCATCGTCGACGGATCCGATTTCGACGAGTTCAAGGCACGTTACGGAACAACGATCATCTGCGGCTTTGCGCGCCTCTGGGGCTACCCGGTCGGCATCGTTGCCAACAACGGCATCCTCTTCTCGGAATCGTCACTGAAGGCCGCGCATTTCGTCGAACTCTGCGCCCAGCGCGGCATTCCGCTGGTATTCCTGCAGAACATCACCGGTTTCATGGTCGGCCGAAAATATGAAAACGGCGGCATCGCACGCGACGGCGCCAAGATGGTGACGGCGGTGGCCTGCGCCAGGGTGCCGAAATTCACTGTCGTCATCGGCGGTTCCTTCGGTGCCGGCAACTACGGCATGTGCGGTCGCGCCTACGGCCCACGCTTCCTGTGGATGTGGCCGAACGCGCGCATCTCGGTGATGGGCGGCGAACAGGCGGCCGGCGTACTGGCCACGGTCAAGCGCGATGGCCTGGAAGCCGCCGGCAAAAGCTGGAGCGCCGAGGAAGAGGCCGACTTCAAGGCGCCGATCCGCGAACAGTACGAAGCGCAGGGCCACCCCTATTACGCCAGCGCGCGCCTCTGGGACGACGGCGTGATCGATCCGGCCGATACGCGGCGGGTGCTCGGGCTGGGTCTGTCGGCGGCAATGAACGCTCCGGCCGAAGAGACGAAGTTCGGGATTTTCAGGATGTAAACAGCAAACCACCAAGTCACCAAGGGCACCAAGTGGCACCAAGTTTAAAATCTTCGTGGTGCTACTGCTCCCTCTTAGCAAATACCTTTTTGCATTTCTTGGTGAATCTTTGTGCCCTTGGTGACTTGGTGGTGAAAGGTTTTTAATGTTCAACAAAATTCTCATCGCCAATCGCGGCGAAATTGCCTGCCGGGTGATCAAGACGGCGCGGCGCATGGGCATCCGTACCGTCGCCGTATTTTCCGAGGCCGACGCCAACGCGCGGCACGTGCGACTGGCCGACGAAGCGGTGTGCATCGGCCCGGCGGAGGCGCGTGAATCCTACCTGGTCGCCGGGCGCATTCTCGATGCGGCCGGACGCACCGGCGCGCAGGCGGTGCATCCGGGCTACGGCTTTCTTTCGGAGAACGATCAGTTCGCCGAGGCTTGTGCCGCCGCCGGTATCGTTTTCATCGGCCCGCCGGCGGCAGCCATTCGCGCCATGGGCTCGAAGTCGGAAGCCAAGAAGATCATGGGTGCGGCCAACGTGCCGCTGACCCCCGGCTACCATGGCGACAATCAGGAACCCGCCTACCTGCACGCGCAGGCCGAAGCCATCGGCTACCCGGTGCTGATCAAGGCCGCCGCCGGCGGCGGTGGCAAAGGCATGCGTCTGGTCGAAAAAAGCGAGGATTTCCTTGCCGCGCTGGCCTCGTGCCAGCGCGAGTCAGCTTCGTCGTTCGCTTCCGAACACATGTTGATCGAAAAGTATCTGACGCGCTCGCGACACATCGAAATCCAGGTTTTCGCCGACACGCAGGGCCATTGCGTCCATCTCTTCGAGCGCGATTGCTCGGTGCAGCGTCGCCACCAGAAAGTGCTCGAAGAGGCGCCGGCGCCGGGCATGACGGCGGAACGTCGTGCGGCGATGGGCAAGGCCGCCGTCGATGCCGCCAGGGCGGTGGGTTATGTCGGTGCCGGTACGGTCGAATTCATCGCCAGCGACACTTTCACTCAGGACGGCACCTTCTACTTCATGGAGATGAACACCCGCCTGCAGGTCGAGCACCCGGTAACCGAAATGATCACCGGGCAGGATCTTGTCGAGTGGCAATTGCGGGTCGCCAGTGGCGAACCCTTGCCGCTGCGCCAGGATCAGCTCGAGATCCGCGGTCACGCCCTCGAAGCACGCATCTACGCCGAGGACCCGGGCAAGGACTTCCTGCCGTCGACCGGCCGTCTGCTGCATCTGTCGCCACCGGCCACGAGTCTCAACGTTCGCGTCGATACCGGCATCGAGCAGGGCGACGAGATCACGCCCTTCTACGATCCGATGATCGCCAAGCTGATCGTCTGGGACATCGACCGCAACGCCGCGCTGGCACGCATGCGGCAGGCGCTGGCCGATTACCGCATCGTCGGAGTCACGGCCAACGTCGACTTCCTGTCGCGCCTGGTCGCCTGCCCGGCGTTTGCCAACGCCGATCTCGACACCGGCCTGATTGAAAGGAGCCGTGATTTTCTCTTTCCGGCTGCGGTCGAGCCGCCGAGAAATGTTTTCTTCATCCTCGCTGTTGACGAACTGCTGCGCGAGCAGGCCTCGGCACTGGCCAAAGCCGCTCATTCGGGCGATCCGTGGTCGCCGTGGAGTTCGCACGACGGCTGGCGCCTGAATATCCAGTCGCGACGCACCTTCACCTATCGCAGCGGAGAAACCGCACACGAAGTCAGCGTCGCCTACGAGGCCGATGGCTGGCGCCTGACGCTGTCCGGCGAATCGGTTCTGGCGCGTGGCCGGATGCTCGACAGCGGCCAGTTTGCCGGTCAGCTCGCCGTTGAACTCGATGACCGTCGGCTGGTGGCCAGCGTAATCGCGGTCACAGTAAAACACGAACAGAGACGTCACGTCTTCCTCAACGGAACGGCCTGGATCGTCCTGCGCGACGATCCGCTGCATCGGGTCGAGGCCGGCGGCGTGCACGTTGGCGGCCTGACGGCGCCGATGCCCGGCAAGATCGTCGCGCTGCTCGCCACGCCGGGGCAAAGCGTCGACAAGGGCGCGCCGCTGCTGATTCTTGAGGCGATGAAAATGGAGCACACGATCACCGCGCCGAAGAATGGTACGGTCAAGGCTTTCCGCTATGCGGCCGGCGATCAGGTGGTCGATGGCGCGGAACTGGTCGAGTTCGAAGCGGAGCCGTGAAGAGCGGCCTGGGTGATTGATAGGCCAGCGATTTTTGTTTAGTATTACAAACGTTATAACAACGGAGTTTAACCATGTTCGCCCTGAAACTGACCCAGATCGGCAATTCGGTTGGCGTCGTACTGCCCAAGGAGTTGCTAGGTCTCCTGCATGTGGAGAAAGGCGACACTTTGTATGCAACCGAATCGCCTGAGGGCGTCCGCCTGACACCGTTCGACCCGGAATTCGAACAGCAGATGGATGCCGCCCGCAAGATCATGAAGTCCCGTCGCGACGTATTGCACGAACTCGCGAAATGAATGGCTGGCGCTGGATCGATTACAGCGTGGTGTGGGCGGTACACGAATCGCAACTTGCAGAGCATGGCGGTTCCGTCGGGGTGCGCGATGAGGGTCTTCTCGCTTCGGCGCTTTCGCGGCCACGCAATCTGGCGGCCTACGGCACACCGGATGCTGCCGATCTTGCAGCATCCTATGCGTTCGGCCTGGCCCGGAACCATCCATTCATTGACGGTAACAAGCGTACCGCCTTCGTTTGTGCCGAGTTATTCCTTATGCTCAATGGATGGTCGTTTACGGCAAGCGATGCGCAATGCGTTACGCAGATGCTGTTGCTCGCTGCCGGTGACCTCTCCGAATCCGCTTACGCCGCCTGGCTGCGCTCCGGCTGCGTCGAATTGAATACGCCATGAGCTTGCCCAGGCAAGTAAAAATCGTCGAGGTCGGCCCGCGCGACGGGTTGCAGAACGAGCCGCAGATCGTTCCTGCCGCCGTCAAGATCGAGTTGATCGAGCGTCTCGCTGAAGCGGGTCTGGCGGCCATCGAGGTGACGTCCTTCGTGCCGTCCCAATGGCTGCCGCAGATGGGTGACAACGACGAGGTACTGCGCGCCGTGCTGTCGAGTCCGCGCCGCAAGCCGGGCGTGGCCTATCCGGTGCTGACACCCAACCTGAAGGGGTTTGACGCGGCCGTCGAAGCCGGGGCGACTGAAGTCGCCATTTTTGGCGCCGCTTCCGAGGCTTTTGCACAGAAAAATATCAACTGCAGCATCGCCGAGAGCCTGAAACGTTTCGACGCCGTTCTCGATTCAGCGAGTGCGCTGGATATCCGGGTGCGCGGCTATGTGTCCTGCGTTGTCGCCTGCCCTTACGAAGGCGCGGTCGATCCGGAAAAAACGGCATGGGTGGCCGGCAAGCTCTACGAGATGGGCTGCTACGAGGTTTCGCTCGGCGATACGATTGGCGCCGGTACGCCGGCCTCGATACAGCGCATGATCGAGGCCTGCACGAAAGACGTACCGATCGACAGGCTGGCCGGTCATTACCACGACACCTACGGCATGGCCATCGCCAACGTCTATGCTTCACTCGAACTCGGCATGGCCGTGTTCGACAGTTCGATCGCCGGTCTCGGCGGCTGCCCGTATGCCGCCGGCGCCTCGGGCAACGTGGCGACCGAGGATCTCGTCTATCTGCTGCACGGCCTGGGGATTGAAACCGGTATCGACATGGAGAAATTGCTGATGGCCGGGCAGTTCATTTTGCAGCAGCTCGGTCGCCAGCCCGCCGCGAAGTCGGCCAAAGCCTTGCTCGCCCGACGGAGCGCCCGGTGACTGTTTCGCCGCATGCCGTGGCCGCACCGGCGTCGCCGTGCATCGATGTCTGCCAGATGGACCAGGTCAGCGGGTTTTGCCGAGGCTGCTTTCGCACGCTTGAAGAAATCTCCGGCTGGAGTCGCGCCGCGCTGGATGAGCGGCTAGCGATTCTCGCCGCCGTCGAACGGCGCCGAGCCGAGCACGACCCCTGCGGCGATGAATTTCGCGGAGATTGCGATCGATGAAAATTTCCCTGCGGCCTCCTGATGCTTCCTGAAAGCCTGCTGGTTCTCGAACGGGGCTGGCTGTCGTCGAACAACATCGTCTGTTTCGAAGGCGAGCAGGCCACGCTGATTGACAGCAGCTATGTCACGCACGCCGCACAGACCGTTGCTCTTCTAAAGCACGCGCTCGATGGCCGCCGCCTGACGCGCTTGCTCAACACGCACTCGCACTCCGACCATATCGGGGGCAACGCCGCCGTGACGGAGGCTTTCGCCTGCCAGGTCATCGTTCCCGTCGGCATCGACGCGACGATTGCCGAATGGGACGAAGAGGCGCTGCTCCTGTCGCCGCTTGGCCAGTCGGGAGCGCGCTTCCGGCACGACGCGACGATTGCCGAGGGTGACGAGATTGAACTCGGCGGCCTCAACTGGCGCGCCATCGCGGTTCCCGGACACGACATGGACGCGCTGGCCTTTCACAACGCCGAGCGGCGCATCCTGATCTCCGGCGACGCGCTGTGGCGCGATGGCTTCGGCGTCATATTCTCCGAGTTGCTCGGCCACCCGGACGATGCCGGTGGTCTCAAGGCAACGCGTCAAACCCTCGACCGGCTGGCCCGTCTGCCGATCGACGTCGTCATCCCCGGTCATGGCGCACCCTTCGTTGAAATCGAGGATGCTTTTGTGTGCGCCTACCAGCGGCTCACCGCCTTCGAGCACAGCATCAACCGGCTGGCGCGCCATGCCCTCAAGGTGATCTTCGCTTTCGCCATGCTCGAGCGGCGACAACTGGCGCGCCGCGATCTGCCGGCTTTTCTGGCCAGCCTCAGCTTCTGCCAGAGCATCAATGCCCGTTACCTGGGCTACGAAAAGGACACCCTCGCGCAGTGGCTGGCGAGCGATCTGATTCGTGCCGGAACGCTCAAGGAAAAGGATGGTGTGCTGATTGCCGTATAGGCGGGTCGACGATGGCTGTTGCCGATATCGGCGAAGCATTTCACACATTGCTGCCGATGAATCAGAGCCAGCGGAAAATCAGCAACCTCGAGCCGGATCGACTGCTTGTCGAAATGGCCTACTCACACTTTCGAACCAGAAGAGACCTTCGCCGTCTCTGAGCCTCAACGGCAGGTTACCCAGTTAAGCCGCAGCACAGAGGGTGACTGACTTTGAGCGCGGACAACGCAAGCGCAACACTTAGCCGCATTACCCTCAAGGTCGTGTAGCCTTGGTAGCGATGGCCACCGGAGAATAAGTGCTGAACGGCCATGTGTCGTCGTACCAGTGGTCTTCGTACAACCCCGTTATGACAAAACCAGCATCTGTCTGTCCACCGATTTGTGAGGTAAGTGAGTGGCTGAACTCAAGAGGCTGGCCTGTTTCAATTTTGGCCTTTAGCCGGTTCTCGGACAGGCTCTCCTCATCCGAATAGGGCAACGAATACCTGACTACTAATTGTCCAGTGGATTCCACCTCGTCGTGGTCGAACAGAAACATCGCCGGGTTCATGAATCCGGACAAGAGCGTGCCGCCGGGACGCACTACGCGAAAGCACTCGCGCCAAACGACGTCAACTGCTTTGACGAAGACGTTTGACGCTGGATGGACGATAAGATCGAAACATTTATCCGGGAAGCATTGCAGGTTTGCCATGTCACCTTGGACGCATTGAATGCTGAGTCTTTCGCGGGTAGCAACTATCTGATCTTTCCGCAGTTGTTCGTCGGATAAATCAAAACTGACGACGGCTGCCCCCGCTGCAGCAAGAATCGGCGCTTGCTGGCCGCCCCCCGAGGCCAGACAGAGAATCCTCTTACCCCTGATGTCAGCAAGCCACGCTTTGGGCACAGGCGTCTTTGGGGTGAGAAAAATTTCCCAGTTGCCATCGCGGGCGGCATCGATGGTGGCCTTATCGACAGGTTGTGCCCATACGCTGGTGGACATGGCCCCTACGTTCCAGCTATGACGGTTACGTTCCAGGTAGCTCATGGGGTCAGATAATCGGCGCTTGTTCCGGGCACGCTACTGTTTAGCAGAAGCAGGGGCTGCAACAGCGCCGGCCAGGATACCGCCATCCAGGTTGAGCTCTGCGCCGTTCATATACCCGGCCTCATCCGACGCGAGCATTACAGCCACGGCCGCCACTTCCTCCGGTCGCCCAAAGCGGCGCATTGGGCATTCCTGTACGAATTCGCGCATCCTCTCTTCACGCTCAGGGCCATCGCCGAGCATCGGTTCCCACATGGGTGTCAGGATGGCGGCTGGATGGATTGAATTGCAGCGAATCGGCAATCCCTGCTCGGCGCAGTAGAGCGCCACCGTCTTGCTATGGTTGCGCACAGCGGCCTTCGACGAGGCATAGGCGGCCGCTCCTGGAATGCCGACCAGGCCGGAGCGGGAAGAAATATTGATGATCGAGCCCGCGCTGGTCGACTGGCGCATCGCCTGAATGGCATGCTTGCAGCCGAGGAAGACGCCATCCAGATTGGTGCGATGCACGGCATGCCAGTCATCGAGCGCGACATGTTCCGGATCATGCACAAAACAGCCATCCTCGAATCCCGTAATGCCGGCGTTATTGACGAGTACATGCAAGCCTGCACGCTCGTTAATAACCTGAGTCATGGCGGCCTGCCACTGACACTCTTCGCGTACATCGAGAGGGATGTAGCGGGCCTGACTACCCAAGGCGGCGGCAAGCGCCCGGCCCAGGGAATCGTAAATATCGCTCAAATAGACGAAGGCACCATTCTCGACGAAGGCAGTGGCAATCGCCGCCCCGATGCCGCGCGCTGCCCCAGTCACCAAGGCAGTCTTGCCCTCAAGACGTTTCATGACACGCCTCCTCCTTTGTGATCTGCCTCCTTTGGAAACGGAGAGCGGTAGCTGGTTTGGACGAGGCCACTCGGCAAGCGGCGTACCTCGTTTGCCTCCCAGGCCGAGCGGTTTTGAAGACCGTGGAACAGCCCAATGCCGTCACCGAGGATGACAGGCACCCACGACAGTGTCAGTTCGTCGACCAGGCCGTCGGCCAATCCCTGGCGAACAACTTGCCCACCATCCAGATAAACATGTCGCGCACCTTGCTCCCAAAGTCGCTCCAGCACCTCATGCAGCGGACCGGCCTGAGCCATCTCTCCGTGCCGAGCAAAAAATGGACGATGCGTCATCACGACGACCCGCTTTCCAGAGTATGGCCAGGAATCAAAAGACAGCACCTTTTCATAGGTGTTGCGTCCCATCAGCAGCGTATCAATGTCATGGAGCAGGCGCTCGTAGCCAGTTTCCAATGCGCTGTCCGTGGCGTAGAGATTAAGCCAGGAAAGATCGCCATCCGAGCCGGCGATAAATCCGTCGAGGCTCAAGGCAAGAAATACGCTGACGACTGGACGATCCATGAAAATGCAGACCTGCTTCTAGAAGCCTTAATTTAAGCATGTCGACTCAAGGTCGAGAAAGGCCCAGTTCCTCCCGTAGGTCGTCCGGCAGGTTTCGGTATGAACCAGTCCTTGAGATGGCTAGTCTGGAGTGGAGACGACGGGCGGCTTGTGGCCGGGACTTGACAGCAAAAACCGCGCCGGAAAGCTGCCTTTCGCGAACACACTATACCTCAGGCAGCCGAAAGGGGTCAGCGTGAATTCCAGATTTAATCAAGGTTAAATGACCCCGATGGCTTGTTAGACGGGTTATTCGGCGGCCGCCCACATGAGCCTTACCGAAATGGGTAAAAGCGTCCTCATTTCTTGAGTGCTATGCTATCCGGGTCAGTGTCTAGTATCGGGCATGGCGGAGCCCGTGTGACGCTACGCTCAGGGGGAAAACATGACAAAACTTACACTGTTGATTGTGATCGTCGTTGCAACTACGCTTGCATCGGGCTGCGCGACCGTTACCAAGGGCACCACGCAGCCAGTCACGCTACACACGGATCCCGATGGCGCGACATGTGACGTGACACGCGAGCTCAAGAATGTGGCGAGTCTCAGCGCCACACCAGGGCAAGTCATAGTGGACAAGGCATGGGGGTCGATCGACGTCTCTTGTCGCAAATCGGGTCACCAGCCGACGGAGGTACGCGTAGACTCCGAGGTTCAGGGATGGACCTTCGGCAACATCCTGATCGGCGGCATCATCGGGTTCGCGCTTGACGCAGCGAGCGGTGCAATGCGGCAGTATCCGCAGTTCATCATGTTGACACTCGTGCCAGAGGAGTTCGCTAGTGCCGAGGATCGTGATCGCTACCTAAGCGAACGCCTCTCGCGGTTCGAGGAGGAGGCAGCAAAGGCGACCCAATTGCTCGATAAGAACTGCAGCGCGGATGCTTGCGCCGCTGAACGCATGGCGCTGCAAGAAACGAAGGAACGGCGTGTCGCATTACTCCGCGAGCGGGTTGACAAAGCACGAATACGGGCGCCCGCTGCTGCAGGGATACCGTCGGCGAAGCCCTCGGACGCGCCCCCGGCAGCGAAGTTGCCTGAAGGATAACGGCGGCGACATCACCTGCAATCGACCGACAACTTCAGCAATGGCCGATTAATGAGATCTGTTAATCAGCCGTTAATCTCACGCCGCCTACACTGTCTTCACTCCATTAACAGAAGACCAACCAAATGAAAACTCAATCCACGATCTCCCCCAGTCTGTTTCATAAATTCGTCAGTTTATTCCTGGTGACGATGACCCTGATCTTCCTCACGGTTCCCTACACTCTGTCCAGGCACCCCGGCGAATCCTTGCCGGCCGGATCGACCCAGACCTTGAGCGCTTCGAGCAATTAGCTTGTGGTACCTTGCTGTACCCGGGGTGGCCGGAGGATGGATGGATAGACTGGCAACCGCCAGCGCTCAGCAAAAGCGGGCAAGCAGGAAAAAAGCGGTCTATGTACGCCAGCAGACAGAAGGATCACTGAAAACACCTTAACTTCGAGCGCGAGTCATCCATTGGCCCACTAAATTTCTCAATTCTTGTTAAAGGAAAATCGCCATGACCCGCTATCGCATTCTAGTCACATCCATACTCCTGGCTTCGAGTCTTGGGGTTGTTGCCGCACCACTTGTTACCGACCCACAGAACTGCGGCCCCATGGGGCCACGCGGAGAGAATTGGAAACAACGTTCCGGAAACATTGAAATGCATCACCAGAAGTTCCACGCCGCCCTGAAGCTGATGCCTGAACAGGAAGGCGCCTGGAAGAAGCTGATGGATTCAGAGCCGGCTATGGCAAAATCCAGACCAGCGAATTCAGAAGACTGGTCGAAACTGACGACCCCGGAACGTGCGGATAAGATGCTGGAACGCATGAAAGAGCATCAGGCGCAGCAGACTGAGCATGTTGCTGCTCTCAAGGATTTCTATGCAGTGCTCACGCCTGAACAGAAGAAGACCTTCGACGACTTCCATTCCTCGCCGCGCGCAGGAATGCGGGCGATGCCGCAGAATCGTTCTTCAAGCTCAGTAAATCCGCCCAGCAAACCCTGAGCTCCTGAGCTTTGTACGAAGCGACTGGCGGCCTCGCCGCCAGTGCCGATGCGCTGATGAAATACATTCTCCTGATTCTGATCCTTACTTTCGCCAATCCTGGAGGCCCTGCCATGGCTGCTGAAGAACCGGTATTCAAACTTGCCCTCCAGTCGGGGGCGTTTGAAGTGCGCGAATATCCCGCGCTCATTGCCGCCGAAGTCAGCGTTGGCGGAGATCGAAGCGAAGCGGTGAATGCTGGATTCCGGCTTCTTGCGGGCTACATCTTCGGCGGTAATACGCGCAGTCAAAGCATTGCCATGACGGCGCCCGTCATTCAGGCACCACCGGCCGGTGAAAAAATTGCCATGACGGCGCCGGTAACCCAGACCGGCAATGCCGATGCCTGGGTCATTCGCTTCATCATGCCGAGCAGCTATACCCTCGATACGCTTCCCACACCCAACGACCCAAAGGTGCAACTTAAAACCCTGCCGCCGTCGCGAGTTGCCGTCGTGCGATTTTCCGGCCTGGCACATGAAGCGGACATCGAGCAGAAAACCGCCGAACTCAAGGACTTCATCGCCGCCAACCACCTGCGTGCGGCCGGCCCGCCCTCGCTCGCCCGCTACAACCCGCCATGGACGCTCTGGTTCCTGCGCCGCAATGAAGTGATGATTCCACTGCAGGATGAAACAGCGCATTGACCCTGGGCAGGTCGATCAGCGCTTTTGCCTGTCACACAAGAAAATACGCAACAGCGCCCTTCAGCGTCACTTGCCCGGCTTGCGCACGCCCTTTTCAAGCACTAAGATGGTTGTTGAAATTTTCAACAACCGGAGCACATCATGGGCACCATGAACTTCAGCATTCCCGACGACATCAAGGAGCGCTTCAACCGGACCTTCGCCCAGAGGAACAGGAGCGCCATCGTTGCCCAATTGATTGAGGAAGCTGTAGCCCGAGGCGAACGCAAGCAGCAAAGCGACGAAGCCATCAGGCGCATAATGGTGCGCCGACAATCGACCGCCGACGTATCGACAGAGGAAATCCTGCGCCTGCGTGATGAGATTCGTGCCGAATCCGATGCGGCACACCAATTCCCGCCGCGATGAGACGCCTTGTCATCGACGCCAGCGTCGCGATCAAATGGTTTCTGCCCGATGCAAGCGACGAATCCAATATGCCTGAAGCTCTCGATCTTCTGTTCCAGCTCAGGGCAGGCGAAGTGACATTCACTCAGCCTGCGCACTGGAAGGCGGAGATCGCTGCTGTTCTGGTACGGCGAGTTCCTGAAACTGCCGCCTCCAGTCTCGACGACCTGAGCCTGCTCGAAGGCATCGAAGACATCGACACACCGATGCTGTACCGCCGCGCCATTAACCTCGCTCAGACCCTGGATCATCACCTGTTCGACACCCTTTACCATGCCACCGCGCTTGAGAAGGATACCACGTACATTACGGCTGACCGGCGCTACTACGACAAGGCCGCTCATCTCGGCAACATCAAGCTGCTGGAGCAACTTGCCGCATGAACAAGCGCCTGCCCGATCTGTGGTGGAGTCCCTGCTGTCGGGTTATGCTGCGAAGCAAATCCTCTTGGGGGACGCTGTGCTAACCCGACCTACGCAACTTCTCGCGTGCGCCAGAGGGATTTCCTAAAAAGAAACGCAAATAGTCGGTGCCGGTCTACACTATCCGCCGGGATCAACTTCCAGAGATGAACCGAGATGTGCGGACGCTTCGCCCTCAAAGCACCACCGGCCGAACTCATCACCCGCTTCGGGCTCGATGAGTGTGCCGCTTTCAAACCGCGTTACAACATTCCACCCGGCACCGATATCCCGGTGATCCGGCAATCGCCGGAAGGAAAGCGCGTCCTGCATCTACTGCGCTGGGGTCTGGTGCCGCATTGGGCCATGGACATGAGCATCGGTGCGCGGCTGAACAATGCGCGCGGAGAAACCGTGGCTGTGAAGCCTTCATTCCGTGATGCCTTCAAGCGCCGCCGCTGCCTGGTCCCGGCTTCCGGGTTCTACGAGTGGAAGACCGAAGACAGGATCAAGCAGCCGTATTACATCAGCCTGAAATCAGGCGAGCCGATGGCGCTGGCCGGATTATGGGAATCATGGAAGGGGCCGGACGGCAACATCCTGCGCACCGCCTGCATCGTTACGACAGGCGCAAATGCCTTGATGGAACCCATCCACGAGCGGATGCCGGTGATCATCAGCCCCGAGCACTGGCAGGACTGGCTTGCCGAACCGGTGGAGAAGGTGGAGAGGTTGGTGGCGCCCTACCCTGCTGCAGGGATGCAGGCGTGGCCGGTGAGCAGGCGGGTCAGTAAAACGGTGGACGATGATGCGGGGTTGATTGAGCGGGAGGTAAGGGCTGGGGGAAGCCTGCCAGCGCTCGTGTCGGGTTAGTCATCAGCGTTCTTGTCATCGATCAGGTCTTCGTTGTCGCTTTCTTCGTTCTCAAGAGATTGCTCGCCTGACAGGGGGATTTCTCGCGGTAATGGTTCGAACATAAGCGGTTGCGTAAGGGTTTGGAAGAAACACTCTTCGACCTGTTCAGCTATGTGATAGACCCCTGCCATCACCCCCGTGGTTGGGCTCTCCATCAGACCAAGCCACATATCGTCCAACGCGGCATTCAGGCTTTCCCGAAGTTGCGCTTCCATTTCTGGTCGCTCGTTCTCGTGCCCGATGGCACCGAAGCCGAGCGCGCCCAGGGAAATAATCACCCCTCCGACACCACCGACCACCGCAGCGGCAGCGCTGGCGCCACCGCTGGCGGCGAGCTTGGCCAGCAGTCTTTCACTGGCTTTTTTCGCCACTGGCGATATCCTGGCGTCCGATGGCCCGGCTCCCGCGCCACCCGCGTCCCTGCGGATATGATCGATCAGGGCCACATAGGCCGGCAGCTTGGCGATCGGTTCGGCGTGGATAATCTGGTAGAGCGAAGCACTGTGGGCTGGTGGCGGCGCCAGTGCAATCGCCGGAATATCCTTGAGCCGCCGGTCGAATTGATCCAAGGGTAAACCGTAGCGCTGCTGGATTCCCTGAAGTTGCTCGCCGAGAATCCGGACGTAGAGATTTGTCGCTTGCGCCCTGACCAGGTCGGGATCAATCTCCTTGGCAACGGGTCCCAACACACGATCCTGGTATTGCTCCTGCAGATAGGCAGCCAGTCGGTTCACGGCTGGATTTGTCTTATCTTCGCCGGCGTTCAGCTTGTACCAACCAACTTTGATAGCCAGCCATTGCTGGGTCCAGTAGCCAGTGAACCACGGAATGAAGTCGGCCTCGGTACGCTGGTGGACGCGGTCCCTCCAGCTTTCCATGGATCCGCGTGCGTAGTTCTTGGCCGGTAAAGTCGCGGCTAGGGATGCAGCGACTATGTCGCTGTCGACCTGTCTCCAGGTTTCCTCGGCGATCTGCACCGGCGGTGTCAGCCTGGGTATGCGATCCGGTGTGGCGCATCCCGCCAACACCACCATCAAGGCGACGATCAGGCGAGCCAGATTGAAGATCCTGCTCCCGTAAACCAGGTTTGTCTTCGGTTGTTCACCCGCCGTCGCACAGGTTCGAATTAAGCATTTATCAGTGATCATGCTTTTGTATTTTCTCCGCAACCCTCGAAGTACTACTTTTTTCCCTGAAAAGCCGCAACCAACGAATCCAGTATAGTAGTTCTCTGAATCAGGAGAGTAATGCTCTTCGTCTAGCCAAACTTTGCGCGGCTGATTCGGGAAGCACGAGCTGGATGATGGATTGTGCCCGGCATGAGCGCCATACTTCTCTGTGCCGGCTGTAACGGCGTTTTTCACTGAACAAAACAAGGAGTTCTTGTATGAAAGTATTCGTGGTTTATTGGCACCCAGAGCCGCAGAGTTTTAACGCTGCGATGTTCCGCACGGCTTGTGAAATGCTTGCCGAAGCGGGGCATGAGGTGAAGACATCCGACCTTCATGAAATGCACTTCGATCCGGTATCCAGTCGGAATAATTTTAGGAGTGTCAAGGATCCGGACTACCTTAAACTGCAGCTCGAAGAAATGCACGCGACCGGGATCAAAGGCTTTTCGGCAGAGATCGAGGCCGAGATGGAAAAGCTTGAGTGGTGCGAGCTAATGATCTGGCAGTTTCCGCTTTGGTGGTTTGGCTTGCCGGCAGTTCTCAAAGGGTGGGTTGATCGTGTTTTTGCGATGGGACGAGTTTACGGTGGCGGCCGGATTTACGAGACCGGCGTCTTTCGCGGCAAGCGGGCACTGCTATCGCTGACCACAGGTGGCCCGGAGGAGGCCTATCGCAAAGGGGCATTCAACGGCGACATCACTGCGATACTGCGCCCGATCCACCGCGGCATGTTGCAGTTCGTTGGCTTCGACATACTGGCACCACAGATCGTCTATGGGCCCATTCGCCTGACGGACGAGCAGCGAAAACAGCATCTGGCATCCTATGCCAAACGGCTGCAGGAAATTGCTCACGAGTCACCCATTGACGTCGGAATATACTGAAGCGGATTTACGCCATCATTCCACCGGGCCTGCGCGTAAAGCCGCGTTGGCCAATTATCTCTACCTTGTTTTTCGTGCTTGCCCTGCTTATCATTTTCGCTTCGTCAGACAGTGAAAGTTCCCATGTCGAATAAGATTCTCAAAGGGAAGCGCGTTCTGATCACCCAGGCTGATGCCTTCATGGGGCCGGTCCTGTGCGAGGTTTTTGCCGAGCACGGTGCTTTGGTGATCGCCAGCACACAATCTCTTGTCGATCCCGAAGCACCGGCAACCCTCGTTGCTTCGGCGGGCGATATTGATGTCCTGGTTGCCAATCTGGCACTACCGGCCCCCAACACCGCTGCGACGGATGTGAGCGATGTCGAGTGGAGAGAAACATTTGCCACCCTTGTAGACCCCTTGCCACGCCTATTGCGCGCGGTTTTGCCACAAATGATTGCAAGGCATGCCGGAAAGATTCTGGTGATGGGCAGCGCATCGGCGCTACGGGGCATGAAGCGTGCATCGACCTACAGTTCAGCCAGGGGCGCCCAACTCGCTTATGTGCAATCCGTCGGGGTGGAACTTGCCGTGCACAATATCCAGGTCAATGCAATCGCCCAGAACTTCGTCGATAACCCGACTTACTTCCCTGCCGACGTTCAAGCCAACCCGCGTTTTCAGGAGCGGCTCAAGCGCGAGGTGCCGCTCGGGCGCCTTGTTGGAGCCCGCGAGGACGCTGAGTTCGCTGCCTACCTGTGCAGCGAGCCAGCGAGCTGCTTCGTCGGACAGGTTTTCCCTGTATGTGGCGGCTGGGTGACACGTTAGAGGGAGAAAGACCAACTCCGGGAATCCCCTCCAGAACTGAAAGCGGCCTCCGGCGATGGAGGCCGCTTGTCTTCCGGAGGTGATGAGAAAAGGCCGGACGCTAACCGTAAAGGAGTTCTGTGCGCTGGCGTACATACTGGATGAAAGAATTCATCTAGTCTCCAGCTCATCCATGAACACCATTGCGCTGATACCCGCCGCCATCAATCAGCCGACGCCAGAAGAACTGGCCCTGTCGGGGTCATGGACTGCACGCGGGATCGGCACCATCGGAGCACGACTCGACGCGGTATCCGCGTCGGCAAGCCTGATCGTTGACGGCGCACGAATCGAGTCGCTCGATACGGCGGGCGCCTGGGTTCTGCAAAAACTCCTGCGCCGCTTGCGCGGCGAGGGGTCCCACGTAGAGATGCGCGATTTGCCTCCGGAATTTTCCAAACTGCTTGACGTTGTCGAGCAGCAGGCCGCAGATCAGACCGACACCCCCCCGCTCGCCAGCGCCGCCCCGTCGAAGCTTGAGAGCCTGGGGCGGAATGCTGTAGCGGCTTACGAACAGGCCATGGCACTGCTCAGCTTTGTCGGGGAATGTGCGCTCGCTTTTGCCGGATGCATCGCGCACCCGGCGCGCTTCAGATGGCGACCGATCCTGTTCAACATCCGTAGCGCCGGCTGGGACGCCTTGCCCATCGTCGGCTTGCTGTCATTCCTGCTCGGCATCGTAGTCGCCTATCAGGGCGCCGACCAGCTCAGACAATACGGCGCCAACATCTTTGTCGCCGATCTCGTTGGCCTGTCGATGCTGCGCGAGTTCGCCCCGCTGATCACGGCGATCATCATCGCCGGGCGCTCGGGTTCCGCCTATGCCGCGCAGATCGGCACGATGTCGGTGACCGAGGAGATCGACGCCATGCGCACGCTGGGCATCGCACCGCTGGATATGCTGGTCTTGCCGAAGATCATCGCGCTGCTGATCGCGCTGCCGCTGTTGACCGTGTTCGCCGACGTGCTCGGTGTGCTGGGCGGCATGATCATGGCGCGTGCGCAGCTCGCTGTCAGCTTCGGCGAGTTTCTTGATCGCTTCGTCAAGGCGGTCAGTATCACTGCCTATCTGATCGGCATTTGCAAGGCACCGGTATTCGCAGTCATCATTGCCGTGATCGGCTGCTTTCAGGGGTTTCGTACCAAAGGCGGTGCCGACAGCGTCGGCCGGCAAACCACGCGCAGCGTCGTTCAGGCGACTTTCCTGGTGATCGTTGCCGATGCCCTGTTTTCGGTCGCCTTCAGCGCGCTGGATCTCTGACATGCAAAACGACACGCCCGCCGATGCTGCCGTGATCGAGATGAGCAAGGTGTCGACACGCTTCGGCGATCATGTCGTGCATACCGACGTCGACCTCGAAGTTCGCCGTGCGGAGATTTTCGCCCTGATCGGCGGCAGCGGCTCCGGCAAATCGACCCTGCTGCGCGAAATGATCCTGCTGCACCGCCCCAATTCCGGTTCGATCCGGGTACTCGGCGTCGACCTGCAGAAGCTCGGCGATGATGAAGCGGATGACGAATCCTTGGCGCTGCGCCAGCGCTGGGGGGTGATGTTCCAGCATGGCGGCCTGTTCGGCTCGCTGACGGTGAAAGAAAATGTCGGTTTGCCGTTGCGCGAGCACACCGCACTTGATGACGTACTGATCGATGAAATCGCCGCGTGGAAGCTCTCCATGACCGGTCTGAAGCCCGAGGTCGGCGCCCAGTATCCCTCCGAACTCAGTGGCGGCATGATGAAGCGGGCGTCGCTGGCGCGCGCCATGGCACTCGACCCGGAACTGCTGTTTCTCGACGAACCGACCGCCGGCCTCGACCCGGAAAGTGCCGGCGAAGTCGACCAGCTCGTGCTCAAGCTGCGCGACCTGTTCGGCCTGACCATCGTCATGATCACACACGACCTCGATCTGTTGTGGCAGGTGGCCGACCGAGTCGCCGTCCTCGCCGACGGCAGGATGCAGGCCACCGGCACGATGAGCGAACTGTCGAAAATGGACAATCCCGCCATCCGGAAATTCTTCGACGGCCCGCGCGGGAGAGCGGCGCAGGAACAAGAGCAGGAGCAGGAGCAGAAGCAGGAAAAGCCGCAGGGTAAAGTGCAAACCAGTAATGAATTCGGGAGACCATCATCGAAACCAAAGTGAACTACGCGCTCGTCGGCGCGTTTGTACTTGTGCTCGGCGCCGTGCTCGTTGCCGGCGTGCTGTGGCTCGCCTCAGGGGGTGCTTTCCAGAAGAAACACGACTTCTATCAGGCCGTCGTAGACGAATCGGTCGCCGGACTCAATCTAAACGCGCCGGTCAAATACAACGGAGTTGACGTCGGCAAGGTGCGCTTGATCGAGCTCGATCCAGGAAACCCGGAACGGGTAAACCTGATCTTCGCCATCGAGCGCGGCACGCCAATCAAGGAGGATACCGTAGCGGTGCTGAAAACACAGGGACTGACCGGCATCACCTATGTCGAGTTGAGCGGTGGCTCACGCGATGCACCACCGCTTGTCGTTACGGCGGGCAACGACTATCCACAGATCCGTACCAAGCCCTCGCTGAGCGCGCGACTTGAGAATGTACTCACCTCCGTGCTGACCAAGCTGGACAGCACCTCGGGCAACATCAATGAAATTCTAAGCGACGAAAACAAGGCGGCGTTCAAGAGCATACTCGCCGACATCGCCACCGTCGCGCACACCCTCGCCGCACGCAAGGACACCATCGACGCGGGGCTGGCCAATGCCGGACGCACGCTCGAAAACACATCAAGCGCATCGGCCCAGCTCGGCCCGGTCGTCGATCGTATCGGACGCAGCGCCGAAGCGATCGAGAAAATGGGGAACGAGGTTGCCCGTACCAGCGCCAGCGCCGGAAAGACGGTCAATGCGATCGGTGCCGACGTGAAGCGCTTCACTTCAGAGACACTGCCTGAACTGGAACGCCTGCTCGGCGAACTGAGTGTTCTGTCGATCTCGCTGCGCCGCCTGACCGAGCAAACCGAACGCAATCCGTCGAGTCTCCTGTTCGGTCGCCAACCGCTGCCGGAAGGTCCGGGAGAATCATCGACAGCCAAACCCACAGGACAGAAGAAACCATGATCAGCTTACTCAAAACACGTCCCTGCCGGCTTGCTGCCACCGGGCTATTGCTCATCGTGGCCAGTGCCTGCAGCGCACTGCGGCCACCGGCGACGGAACAACCGTCCTTCTATTCCCTCGACAGCGTCAGGCTGGAAGCGAAGGCGGCAACACCGGCATCGGCAAAGCGGTCAATGGCAGCGCCCACGCTGATTGTCAATCCGACGCATTCGGCATCGGGCTTCAACAGCCAGCGCATCGTTTACGTGCGCGCGGCTCATCAGCTTGAATACTATGCCCATAGCGAATGGGTCGACACGCCGGCGCGCATGCTGGCACCGCTCATCGTCAGTGCACTGGAAAACAGCGGCGCATTCCGCGCCGTCGTGTCAACACCGAGCGCCGCCGACGGCGATCTGCGGCTCGACAGCGAAATAATACGCCTGCAGCATGAGGTTGGAAGCACACCGAACCGCGTGCGGTTCACGCTGCGCGCCTATATGGTCGATAACACCACGCGCCAGGTGCTGGCGTGGCAGGAATTCGACGAGAGCGTTGCGGCCACCAGCGAGGATCCTTACGGGGGCGTGCTTGCAGCAAATCGTGCCGTTCAGTCGGTGCTCGAAAACCTGGCAGGATTTTGCGCCGAAGCGGCAGGCCGCTGGCAGGCCAGGAAAGCCCAACCCCATAGCCCCGAATAATCAGTCCGATCGACGCTACGGCAAACCTGCCCATGCACCTTTTACAGGAGTCCACAAATGGAAAATCGCACCCTATCCACTTCCGATGGATCAATAATTACCCCAAGAGAGAACACCGTCAATCAGCGGATCGTTCTGAACTCCCGTCCGGTCGGCGCACCAACCGCCGATAATTTCCTGCTTGAACAACGCATCGTTCCGGAACCTTCGTCCGGCCAGATCCTTCTGCGCACCGTGTATCTTTCGCTCGACCCGTACATGCGCGGCCGCATGAGCGACGCCCCCTCGTATGCCGCACCCGTGGCCGTGGGTGACGTAATGGTCGGCGGCACCCTCTCGCGACTGGAAACCTCCCGGCACCCTGAGTACAAGCCAGGCGATCTGGTGCGCAGCTTCAGCGGCTGGCAGAGCTATGCTCTCTCCGACGGCACGGGCCTGATCAAACTCGATCCCGACATGAAGCACCTCTCGCTCGCCCTTGGCGTTCTCGGCATGCCTGGCTTTACGGCCTACATGGGGCTGCTCGACATCGGCCAACCGAAAACCGGCGAAACCGTTGTCGTTGCTGCGGCCAGTGGCGCTGTCGGTTCAGTCGTTGGGCAGATTGCCAAAATCAAGGGGTGCCGCACCGTCGGTATCGCCGGTGGCGCCGACAAGTGCCGCTATGTGGTTGACGAATTGGGTTTCGATGCCTGCATCGACCACCGTAGCATCGATTTTCCGCAACAATTGGCGGCGGCCTGCCCGAAAGGTATCGACGTCTACTTCGAAAGCGTCGGCGGCGCGGTCTTCGACGCTGTTCTGCCCCTGCTCAACGCCCGCGCTCGCGTTCCCTTGTGTGGTTTGATCGCCCATTACAACGACACCGCTTTGCCGGAAGGTCCGGATCGTCTGGGGCTCCTGACCCGTACGCTGCTCACCAGGCGCATCAAGATGCAGGGCTTCATCATCTTCGACGATTACGGTGATCGCTTCGGTGAGTTCCTGAAACAGATGAGCACCTGGCTCAAGGAGGACAGGATCAAGATACGGGAGCACATCATCGAAGGCCTCGAGAACGCTCCCCAGGCCTTCATCGGCCTGCTCCAGGGCAAGAACTTTGGCAAGCTGCTCGTTCATGTCGGGCATGATTGACCGGGGGTTCCTGTCAGGTGCACCGACGGATCCATAACAAACTTGGCGTGCTGTCCCCGGTGGCCAGGTGGTTTGACCCTGACAGCGATAACGACATTGTGTTACAGCCAGCGCTGCAACAGGCTGGCTCCCCATTCCTTGATACGCAGCAGCGGAGATCGCTGTTCCCAACTCTCCGCATCGATGGCCTCCGAAGCTTCGATATCTTTGGCAAACATGGCCTGCATTTTCTCGGCAAAATCACGCCCGATGATCACCGCGTTGATCTCGTCGTTGTCGAGAAAGCTGCGCCAATCGAGGTTGGTCGAGCCGACGCAGGACCAGACACCGTCGATGAATGCGGTCTTGGAATGCAGCAGCGCTCCACGTCGTTCGTAGATCCTGACGCCGGCTTTCAGCAGCGAAGAATAGTGTGAGCGGCCCGCATGGAAAACGACGTCGGAGTCGGAATGGCCAGGCAGGATCAGCGTCACCTCGACACCGCGCCCGGCGGCATCGATCAGGGATTTCAGCAGTTGCGGATCGGGAACAAAGTAGGCATTGGTCAGGCTCACCTGCTTTTCGGCGTTGCCGATGGCCGAGATCAGTGTCAGGTAGATCAGGCTGTAGGGGTCGTCGGGTGTGCTGCCGATAGCGCGCACGATGTCTTTCCCCTGCACCTCCAGCACGGGAAAATAGGCTTTCGCGGCCAGCGTCTTGCCCTGCTGCTTTTCCCATGTCTCGATGAAAAGCTTCTGCAACTCGGCGACTACCGGACCTTCGATCTGCAGATCGGTATCGCGCCAGGCCACCGTGTTTTCAGCTACTTTCACCGCCACTTTCCTGTTCCGCCTGAGGCTCGACCCGGAAGAATAAACGCTGCTGATATTGATGCCGCCGATGAATGCAATCCGCCCGTCGACGACCAGCAACTTGCGGTGGTCGCGGTTATTGATCAGCCATTCCTTTTTCGCTGCCAGCGGATTGACCGGATTGAATTCGAGGACCTCGATCCCGCCCGCGCTCAGCCGCTCGAAGAAGGTCTTCGGGGTATTGAATGCACCAACACTGTCATAGATCAGGTTGACCTGAACTCCCCTGCCCTGCATTTCCAGCAGCAAGTCGGCAAACTGGTGTCCGATTTCGTCGTCTTCAATGATGTAGGATTCGAGGTTGATATGATTACGGGCTTTGCGGATGGCTGCAAACATCGCCGAGTAGGTCGCCTCGCCGTCCTGCAACAGGGTGACCTTGTTGCCCAGGATCAAGGGGCTGCCGGCAATCGCCTGTTCCAGGACGATCTGCTTTTCAAGAATATCGATGTCGCCGGATTTGCTTTTGAGCTCGGCGAGGATGGCGGCGCTTTTCTGCGTGGTCAGCGTACCCCTTGCATTTTCAAAGCGGGCCGCCTGCCCGCTGTGCCGCTCTATGAGGGCATCGGTATCAGGCAAGGTCGCGCAACCCTCTGCGGCGATCACGCATATTGCAAGCACTGCAAACAGCTTGGTCAGTCGAACTACCATGCTCTGTCTCGTAGCTGGAGCAGGAGCCGGAACACAGGCAGCAAGCGTGATGCGTTCTCTGCCGAGCGTTCCGGCCCCCTTCCCGAATGAAATCAGCGTGCGGGAGGCGATGGCGGAACGACAATCACCGTATCGCCGCTGGTTTTTCCTTTTTCACCCGTAGCTCCGGTATTTCCTGCACTCCCGGTTGCGCCAGTGGATCCGGTAGAACCTGTGGCCCCAGTCGGGCCGGCGGGCCCGGGAACGGGAACGGTAACCACGGTGGGCATTGCCGGGGTCGATTTGTCGCAAGCGCCCAGGGACAGAGCGATCAGTACGGATGAAAACACTATTGAATACTTCATGGGAATTCCTTTCCAAAGATTGACAAAATCCACTCACCCGAAATGGTTGGCGGTCGTCTGAAGTTACGTTTTGAAGTTACGCTCTATTTACCTTCGCTTCTGTACGCTGGCGCACAGATTTCAGGAAGGATTCAGAGCAATATATAAATGGACTCGCCGCTTCTTCCCATCCTCTGAAGTCGATTGGCTGGTCGCGGCCCTCGGAGCATCCCCATGCCCGAGGGCCTGTTTTTTGGCCGGCATAAGCGAATCACCGACCTGTGATGCATCGATCCGACGACAGATCAATATCCTCTCCAATGTACGCTAACGCACAGACCTCAGCTTTCCGGGGGGCTATTCTGGTCACACATGGAGAAAGAACATGAATCGATAACACACGTTTCGTGGTTTCTCTTGACCATTTTTTCAACAGCAAGGAGCACATACCATGACAAAAAGAGACGCCTATGTGGCAAAAATGAAACTTCAACTCGACGAGCTGAATGCAAAGATCAGCGAGCTGGAAGCCAAGGCGCAGGATGCAAAAGCAGATGCGCGTGCCAAATACAAGGAAGAAATGACCAAACTGCGGCATCAATCCAAACTCGCTGTCGCCAAACTCGATGAACTGAAGGCCGCCGGCGAAGATACCTGGGAAACCATGGTCGGCGAAATGGAAAAAGTGCGCGATGCCTTCATCCATTCCTTCAATTACTTCAAGTCCCAGCTTTAAGCCCGGCGCTCCTGTCTGCGGGCTGGTTGCCGCAGGCAGGAAATGCCAGCGCCTGCAAGCGCCCTGAACTACTCAAGGCCGGCAGGCGCTTTTGCATTTTCTGTTGAAAATGTGGCCAGGATTGGCCATGTGAAGAAATCATTCCAGCCTGATTTCCACGCTCGTCACCCCGGCTAAAAGACGGGGGCCAGTGTCCACGCTCGTCACCCCGGCGAAAGCCGGGGTCCAGTTCGTTTATCTAATGGAGCAGAATCGCAGCTTGTTCCCCTTGCCAATCCTCGGCAAAACTCCACGCATCACATACGCTGCCGGCTTCTCATGATGGCTCATCGGGATACATGCTGCTTCATCTTGCGGGTATTACACCTGACCTCTGCTTCTGCTGTTGTCGCGGCAGCGCCTGTGCATCCCGGATCAGTTGACGGCAATCGCTGTCTTCACCTGGACCAGGGTCAATCAATGGGATCAACACCAGCAGCGGATTGACCATGGCCAGCGCAATGGCGCCGAGCACGCGCGCGGCGACCGGCCCTTTGTCGATTCCGATATCCGGCCTGGCAAAGCTGCCACGGATGTAAATCGGGCTACGCAAGGCCAGGGGGCTGGTGTTCTTGGTTTTCTGATGGAGTTTCAAATCCAGCGTTTCCTGCCCGAGATCGATGCTGCCGCTACCGACCAGCGTAGTCACCTCGGTGTCGAAGATGAGCGCATCGGCGATCATTTTGCCTTCCCTGACATCAAAGTTGGCTACTCCGCAACGCACCTTGACCAGCCGGTCGCCGGTCATGTTCAGTCCAAGAATTTCCCAGAGATGCAGGCCGGCTTTTTCCATCATCAACTGGCTGATCTCGCCCCGTTTGACAACCAGTCCGACCTTGCCGCTCGATGTCGCCAGCATGCGCCCTACCGAGTTACCGTTTCCGGTGAGATCGAACTCGCCGTTGATCTGGCCGATGCTGGTTTTGCTCAGCTCGACCTTGGGAAACAGCTTGGCAATGAGAATTTTTCTCGCCCGGATTTTGGCCTGCGCCTGAATCGGATCCTTCCGCCCATCGAGCGAAATGACGCCGCTGAGGTGACCGCCGGCGACGCCGAAATCGAGCGGATCGAGCGTCAGCACCGAATCGCGCAAGCTCAGATGGGTCACCAGGTCTTCCAGCGGCAGATCGTTGGCGCGAATGCTTCCAGCCTTCAGGGTGACCTCAGCGTCGACGCTGTCCCAGTGCCCGGTCTTGAAAGGCAAGACCGGCAGCACGCGGGCGGGCGCAGGTGTCGGAACGACGTTTGACGTAGGTGCGGGGGCCGCCTCTCTGGCGGCGTCCAGGCTACCGGGCCGGGCACCGATCAAGGGGCCGAGATCGGCCAGATCGAGCTGTCTGGAAACCAGATCGGCCTGTATCGCCGTGCGTTTGCCGCCACTATCAACCTGGAATGTCCCGGCAATATCGCTGCCTCCAATGCGGCCCGAAAATTTCTCATAGCGCCACGTTTTCCCGACATGCACAATTTGCCCTTCGGTCACGTAAGCGCGTGTTTCCGGGAAAGCGATGCCGAGCAAGGGGAAAAGCTGCGCCAGGCTATCGCCGCGCAGCGCAAGGTGCATATCCATCGCGGTAAATTTCACCAGGCTGGTAATAGTGCCCTCGGCCTTGACGAAAGTGCGGCCCACAGAAAGTTCGACTTGCAGCGGATAAGGCGTGCTTTCATCACGCAGGGCCAGTACCGGCCCACCCTTGCCGTGTGCCTTGAGCGGTATGCCCTTGTATTGCCCTTGCGCGGTAAAGGCCAGCCCATCACCATTGGGCTGAGGGCCTGACATGCTATCCAGTGTCGACAGTTCGGCGCGGATGCGTGTCTTCTGACCGGCATCGTCAAAGCCGAGCGTTCCATGATCGATGGCCAGGCGGGAAATCAGGATGCGCGCCGCCTCATCCTGCTGGTTGATATCCAGCAACCAGTTCTTTCGACCTTCACTGCCTTGCTCCAGAAATATCACGCCACGCTCAAGCCTGACCTCGGGAAAAACGATCTTCAACAGGAGCAGTTGCGGCAAATCAATCGCGATGTCCACCGCGTCGGCAGTGACCATCTGTTTTTCCCTGGCCCAGCCGGGGTTGGCGAAGGTCACTGTACTGGCATGCAGGCGAGGGTGCGTCCAGCCGAAGCTGAGCTCAAGATCGCCACCAATGGCCAGTTCGCGCCCGGTTTTATCCAGGACCATGCGCTCGATCGGCCCGCGCAGCCAGTTCCAGCCGAAAATGGCGACAAAAAGCAGCGCGAGCACGACAGGTGCGACAAGTAGTCCTGCGATCCAGGGGATTGAACGAGGCAAGGTCATGGCGGTGTGGTGAGGAAGCGGATAACTCGTCCGAGACAGAAAAGATTCCGACAATTATCTGTTACCGGCACCGTGCGCTCTGTTCGCCAGCGCACAGAAATTGTTTTTCGGATAAGGATAATCGTTTGTAGCTGGCATAGCGCTCATCTGCGCTGGCAGGCAACTCGCAGCTAAAGAATGATCATCAATTTGACATAGGAGTATCAACACATGAAACCGAATCCTGGCATGAAGAGCAAATTACTTTCGTATGGCTGTGCCGCCATTTTGCTTGGCTCAGCATCGTTCCTTGCGCTCGCCGCCGACAACAGGGAAACAATCGCTCAAACCCCCGGCGGCATATCCTATGTCTCCGGTGGTGTCGGAGACGGGTCGATCGACCGGCTGAACATGATGGCCAGTGAATTCAATCTCAAACTGGTGTTCGCCATGAAGTCCGGCAACTACGTGAGCGACGTCAGAGTCGTCATCATTGACGCTAAGGGCAAAACCATTCTGGATACCACGAGCGAAGGTCCGTGGCTCCTGACCCGCTTGCCCGCAGGCAATTACCAGATCGTCGCCAGCTTCGCCGGCAAGGCGGAAAAACGCCAGGTCGCCGTCGGTGCATCAAAGCTCAGGACCATCGACTTTCGCTGGGCAGCCGAGTAAGGGGATAAAAGCGCAGCGCCTGGCCCACAGGGTAAATTTGTTCTACCTGCCCACAGTCATACCGGCGAAAGCCGGTATCCAGATTCGTTTATCTGATCAAGTTGTTAAAAGAGGTGTTTGATTAACGAACTGGATTCCGGGTCAAGCCCGGAATGAGCGCGAAGCCTGGCCTCGGGCCACGGTATTTCAATGTAGGTCGCAGTCAAATGCCCTGGCGATACTGCACATCGGAGAGCAGGCGGCTCATTTCTTTCTTGACCACGGCGTAGCACTCGCAGGCGCGGGTCTCCAGACCGGATCGGTCAAGAACGGCAATGTGGCCGCGCCGGTAACTGATACAGCCGGCGCGCTGCAGGTTCCCGGCCGCATCGGTAACCCCTTCCCGGCGCACGCCGAGCATGCTGGCGACCAGTTCCTGGGTCATCACCAACTCGTTCGTCGGCAGGCGATCCAGCGTCAGCAGCAGCCAGCGGCACAGTTGCTGCTCAAGCGTATGATGCCGGTTGCACACCGCCGTCTGCGCCATCTGCGTCAGCAAGGCCTGCGTGTAACGCAGCAGCAGGCGCTGCAACAGGCCGGCGCGGTTGAACTCCTGCAACAGTTTATGCCGCTCCAGCCGGTAGGCGTGGCCTGCGGTTTGCACTACGGCCGAGCTCGATGTGGTATCCCCGCCCATGAACAGCGAAACGCCGACAACACCTTCACTACCGACACCGGCGGTTTCGGCCGACGCGCCAGACTCGGTGACATAGTGCAGCGAGACGATGCAGCTCGTCGGGAAATAGGCGTGCTGCAACTGACTGCCGGGTTCGTAAAGCATCTGCCCGAGCGGCATCGGAACCAGCTCAAGTTGCGCCGCCAGCGGCTCGAATTCATCCGTCGGCAAGGCGGCGAGAAGATGATTTTGATTCGGACTAGGAGCGATTGACATGACTAAACATCCACACTGAGTTCAATGTTTGCCGGAGAGTTCGAAGCCGATCCCGCGGTAACCGAGGAAGCGGCAGGACTGGTTGAACATGGGCTCCCCGCTGACCTGAAATTTCTGCTGCGTGCCATCGGCATTGACGCGGGTGAACACAAAGTCGAGAAACGGTTGCCGGGCGGCAATGGTCGCCTGCAGGAAGTCACGCTCCTCCTTGTTCCAGCCGGCCAATTGTGTATCGACTGCATCTCCGGCATCTCCGTTCAGGTTGTCGACGCGGATTCCCAGCATCTCCAGCACCGGGCCGGAAACCTTGGTGAAGTTCATGTTCTCGTCCTGCTCCCAGTACCAGTCGGAGGCCAGTTCGGTCAGGCTGCGGTAGCGGGCTTCGCTTTCGCGCAGTTCGGCGGTCCGTTCCTGCACGGTCTGTTCCAGCTCCCTGCTGTAATTTTCGAGCTTCCTGTACAGCAGCCGAACTTCCAGCAGGTTGCGGATGCGCGTCCTGACTTCAAGCAGGTCGAAGGGCTTGCTGATGAAATCGCGGGCGCCGGCCTGCAGCGCGCGCAGCTTGTGGCCGGGCTGGGCGGTGATCACCAGCACCGGAAGAAAACTGTCCGCTTCGTTGGTCTTCAGGCCTTCCATCACCTGGAAGCCATCCATGCCGGGCATCTGCAGGTCGAGCAGGATCAGGTCATAGTGGTGTTTTCGATGCAGCGCGCAGACCTCGCGTGGATCCATGGTCGAGGTGACAAAGGTGTAGTCGGCCTCAATCAGCATTTGCTCAAGCAATTTGATATTGGATTCCTGGTCGTCAACAATCAGGATACTGGCGCTGAGTATTTCGGATTCGCTGATCAACATGCGGGCTCCTTGTTGGCGGCGTGGTTACGCTCTGTTGTTGCAAATTGCAGAGCCACATCCAGCGTGGACATGAACTCCGCAACCTTGATCGGTTTGGTGAGATATCTGAAGAATCCGGCTTCCAGCCCCTTTTCGATATCGCGCGGTATGGCATTGGCACTCAGCGCGATCACCGGGATGTGGGCGGTTGCCGGATCCTCAGCCAGTATCTTAAGCGCCTGCAGACCACTGATGCCAGGCAGGTTGATGTCCATCAGGATCACATCCGGCACGGTGTCGCGCGCAATCTTGATTCCCCGGTAGCCGTCCGGTGCACTCAGCAGGAGAATATCAGGCCGCCGCGCGACGAGATCCTCGACCAGCATCAGATTGGCCGGATTGTCCTCAACGTAGAGCAGTGTGCGCAATGGGGCGGCGCCTTCAGGCAACAAGTGCTCAGGCACCAGCGTTTCGTCTGGCGGGGCGAGTACCTGCGGCTCAGGGATCAGGTTCAGTTCGATCCAGAACACAGTACCTTCCCCGAGCGTGCTCTCGACGCCGATTTTTCCCCCCATCCATTCAATCAGCCGCTTGCTCACCACCAGGCCGATACCTGTGCCTTCGGTGTCTTTTTCCTCTTGCCCGAGACGGTTGAAGGGTATGAAAAGTTGCGCAAGCTGTTCCGCAGACAGCCCTGCACCGCTATCGCGGACACTGATACGAATCAAATCGGGATCGATCAGGGTGCCCGTGACACTCACCGATCCATCCACCTTGTTGTATTTGATGGCGTTGGAAAGCAGGTTGATGAGCACCTGCTTGACCCGTGTCCGGTCGGCCTGGACAAAACAAGGCATTTCGAAGTGCTCGAAAGCCAGGCGGATACCACGCGTTTTCGCCTGCGGCTCGATCATCGCCTCGCATTCGCACATGACTTCGCTCAGCGCGACCGGTTCCATCGACAGCGACAGCTTGCCGGACTCGATCTGCGCCAGATCGAGGATTTCATTGATCAACTCCAGCAAGTACCAGCCGGCCTTGAGAATCTGGGCAATGCTCTTGTTTTGCGAGGGTGTCGGCAAGGGCGTGCCGGATTCGATGAGTTGCGCAAAACCAAGGATCGCGCCGAGCGGTGTGCGCAGTTCATGGCTCATGCTGGACAGGAATTCCGATTTCGCCAGATTGGCCTTTTCGGCCACAATCCTGGCCCGCTCAAGCTCGACGTTCTTGTCCTGCAGGACCTGATCGAGCCGTGCCCGCTCCGCCTCGACCCGCTTGCGCGCGGTGTTGTCGGTACCGATCAACAGGTAGCCGATAATCGAGTTTTGCGCATCGCGCAGGGCAGTGACCGAAACGAGCGCCGGGAAGCGGCTGCCATCCTTGCGGATGCAGGTCAACTCGTAGATGTCCTCGATACCTCGCGAGGCCTTGAACACCAGAGCCTCGAAGCCCGGTGCTATCGGTCTTTCCAGTTCGACGCTGAGGGCCTGTGCGCGCTCGATGACTTCCTGCGGGTCGGAAATATCCGCCGGCGTGATCTTGTTCACCACGTCGATCGCGGCATAGCCGAGCATACGTTCGGCGCCGACGTTGAAGATCTGAATGACACCGCTGGCATCGGTGGCGATACTCGAGAAATTGGCACTGTTGAAGATCGCACGCTGCAGGGCACCGGCCTTATACAGCGCCTCCTCCACCTGCTTGCGCGAGCTGATGTCGCTGATCACGATACGGGTGACCGATCCGCTATCGTCCTGCGTCGCCGTGGCTTCCAGGCGCACCCAGAATGGCGTGCCATCCTGCCTGACCATCTGCAACTCGCACGGCGGTGCCGCACCGGTCTCGCCGAGCTTTTTGCGCAGCAAATAGAAGGTATCCGCGCCTTCCCTGGAAATGAAACGGGTGAAGGCTTGCCCGACCAGCGTGCCCCTGGCCACACCCAGCAAGGTTGCGGCGGTCAGGTTGGCCTCCAGGATCAGCCCGGAATTGGCCGCTGACTCACTCAGGGTGCAGTAGCCAACCGGTGACAGGTCATAGAGGTCGAAATAGCGCAAGCGCGAGGTTTCCAGCGCCGCTTGCGACTGGATCAGTTCCTCGTTCTGCATCTCCAGTTCAACCTGTTGCACCTCCAGGGCATGCTGCAATGCATAGTCATCGCTGACATTGCGGAATACCAGCACGGCACCGACCACCTGACCGTTACGCTCGCGAATCGGTGCGCAACTGTCGGCGATATCGCATTCGCGGCCATCGCGCGCAATCAGGATCGTGTGATTGGCCAGGCCCTGGATGGTGCCCTGCGCCAGGGTTTCGATTACCGGGAGGGTGGCGGGTTCACGTGTTTTCTGGTTGACGATGTGGAAAACCTCGCCCACCGGGAGGCCGATGGCCTGCGCCTGCGTCCACCCGGTGAGTTCTGCGGCAACGGGGTTGAGCACGGTCACCCGTGCTTCAGCATCGGTGGCGATCACCGCATCGCCGATCGAGTCAAGCGTCACCGCCAGCTTTTTCCTCACGGTCGCCGAGGGCGATGTTGGCCTGTTGCAGTTGCCGTTTCATCCCCTCCTGAATCTCGAGCAAATTGCGCGTTTCGAGATGGAGCAAATCCTTGAAGCGCTGTTGTGTCTGGCGATGGATCAACCAGGCGAAGGCAATGGCAAACAGCAGGGCCAGCAGAGTGGCTGCAACAATAAGTGAAAACATGCGCCGCATTTCAGACTGGAATTCTGCTTCGCGCTGCGCCAGCAGGTTTTCTTCCGTCTCGATAAAGCCGAGCATTTCGCTTTGGATCGAATCCATCAAGGACTTGCCCTGACCGCTGCGTACCAGCGCCAGTGCGGCCGGCATTCCCTGCTGGCGACGCAATTCGATGGACTGCGACATTTCAGCCAATTTGGCTTCGGTCAATGGAGCCACTGCGTCAAGGTATTTCTGCGCCGCAGGCAGCAAGGTCAAGCGCCGCAAATCCTGCAGACGGCCACTGAGGCTGTCGCGATTTGCCAGATACGGTTCCAGAAAGGATTCGTCACCGGTCAACAGGTAGCCGCGCTGACCGGTCTCGGCATCGGTCAATGCAGAAAGAAAACGGTTGGCGTCCGTAATTACCGCGAAGGTATGTTTCCGCACAGCGGCCGCTTCTTCGATCTGCCTGAAGGTCCACAGCGATAAAACCACCCCGAGCGCAACCAGCAGTAACGCTGCAACAAACCCGGCCAGCGTTTTATGCGTCGCTTTCACGAGAAAACTGCCCTCGCTCCTGCCGGCGTCCTTGTTGCCGATGGCCACCTTGTAATTTTCCCGGACATGTCCAACCTCGGTTTATACATAGCGACTTAAATAATGGCGCATAGTCTTGCGCAAACGATAAGGTAAAGGTCAAACGTGGCTGATTAATGCGCCAACATTAAAGACGCTATGTATAATAAGCGTGAATCGGTCTGGCACAGCGCATGACCCGAGGTGCGAGCCGCACATCACCTGTTTATACACTCTTCCTGCAAAAATGATGCTTTATTCGCCTTGCCGGCTCCGGGGCGAACCGAGCTCGTCAATGAATTTCTGACCACGATGCCCGATCATGACGGATAAACGTGCTGCGCTCTGTGTGCTGGCGCACATAGCGCGGATATTTGTAGAGGAAGATGGAAGGATGCAGGCCGGGTTGGCACAGCGTCACCTGACTTCGGAGCAGTAATCTGGCATGTTGAAGAGATGGAAAATGCTTCACCACCAAGTCAGCGCGAAGCCTCCCTGAAGAGGGACCAAGAACACAAAGATTCACCAAGAAAACCTTATTTTTTCACTGGCGCCTTGGGAGTTCGCTGGGTCACGGGTCCCATTGCGGGGGGGCGCCCCCCGGGGGGGAAGGGGGCGGCGCCGGGCGGGGGCCTGGGGGTGACAGCCTCTGCTTGCTGCGAAATGTGCGGGTTCAGTCGCGTCGCGGCATCATCCGCAGCAGCGTGTCATCATGTACCCCATAGTGATGATACAACGCCGCTGCCGCGTGAAATCCAATGAGGAAGTAACCCACCGTGGCACCGGTCTCATGTATCTCCTTGATCAACGTCGCCAGTGTTTTACTCTCGCCGATGAGCGCTGGAAGTTGCAGACCGAAGAAGGGGATCGGCTTTGCTGCGGCGCTGAGCAGCAACCATCCGGCCAGCGGCAGGCCGAGCATCAATGCATAGAGCGCCAGATGCATCAGCCTGGCCAGCAGCTTCTGCCATCGGGGCGGATCGGGCCTGATATCCGGTATCGGGGACGTCAGGTTAAGCACCAGACGCAGCGCGGCCAGGACAAGAACCGACAGGCCCAGCATGAAATGCCAGGTTTTCATCATCTCGCGTGAGTCACTGCCTTTGGGGAAGATCCCTTTGAGCTCCATGCAGGCGTACACCGCAGCGATCAGTATCAGCATGAGCCAGTGAATGCCGATTGAAAATGATCCGTAACGCACTGTGTTGCTGCGCAATCCTGATATGGGTGAATTTTCCATGGTCATTCCGATAAAGTTTCGATTAACCTAAAAAACGCAGTTGAGCGCAATGCCAATATCGTAGGCCCTCATCCCCGGCCCTTCTTCCGCAGGGCGAAGGGTGCAAACCCCTCTCCTGCGGGAGAGGGCCGGGGTGAGGCCAAACCCTCGCCAAACTTGGTGCTGCGGCCAATTTGTCGTGCTCAACTGAGGTTTCCAGGATTAAGCGTTAACTGCGACCTCGACCCGGTGTTCCTGCTGGTCGTCGACGAGCGGAATCGCCTTGTCGGATTGCTCAACGCCATCAACCCATACGCTGGTCACGCCACTCATGTCGTCATCGTCGGTCTGCGTTTGCTCCACCGTGATCGAGTACATCGTTTCCCGATAGCGATAGTTTATCTTGAACGACGTCCAGTCGGCGGGCAGGCAGGGGGCGAAATGCAGCGCGCTCCCCTCCAAGCGCAGCCCAAGCAGCGATTCGAGAATCAAGCGGTACATCCAGCCGGCCGATCCGGTGTACCAGCTCCAGCCACCGCGACCGGTATGCGGAGTGAGTGCATAGACATCGGCGGTGACGACGTAGGGTTCGACTTTGTAAATCGCCACGGCCTGTGCCGTGAGTGCATGATTGACCGGGTTGATCAGGGTCAGCACTTCCCAGGCGCGCTCGCGTTCGCCGAGGGCCGCAAAGGCCATCGCCGTCCAGATCGCCGCATGGGTGTACTGCCCGCCGTTCTCGCGTACCCCCGGCACGTAGCCGCGGATGTAACCGGGATCGAGATTCGCCGTATCGAAGGGCGGATCGAGAAGCTGAACCAGCGCGTCGTCGCGCCGCACCAGATGCTGATCAACGGCTTGCATGGCCAGGCGCGAACGCTGGCCGTCACCCGCCCCGGAGAGCACCGACCAGCTCTGCGAAATCGAATCGATGCGGCATTCCGCGTTGCCTGCCGAACCAAGTGGCGTGCCATCGTCGAAGTAGGCGCGGCGGTACCACTGGCCATCCCAGCCATGCTGCTCGATGCTGCGGCGCAAGCGGGCACCCTCCTCCGTGCATAGTTCGGCAAAGGCGGGGTCGCCATGGGCAGCGGCCAGCGGCGCGAACTGCCTGAGCACCTGGCACAGGAAGAAAGCCAGCCATACACTCTCGCCCTTGCCGCCGATGCCGACCAGGTTCATGCCGTCGTTCCAGTCGCCGGAACCGATCAGTGGCAGGCCGTGCGCACCGAAATGCAGACCGTTCCCGATGGCTCGCACACAGTGCTCGTAGAGACTGGCCACTTCATTTGAGCGGCCAGGCAGATCGTAGTAGGAGTCGTCCTCCGGGTTGACGGGGCGACCTTCGAGGAACAGCACCGGTTCATCGAGCACCCCGCTATCGCCGCTACCCAGCACATAGCGGCTCACGGCCAGCGGCAGCCACAGGTAGTCGTCCGAGCAGTGCGTGCGCACCCCGCGACCCGAGGGCGGATGCCACCAGTGCTGGACATCGCCTTCCTGGTACTGACGGCTGGCGCAGAGCAGCAGGTGTTCGCGCAGCAGACCCGGCTCGGCGTGGATGAGCGCCATGACGTCCTGCAACTGGTCGCGAAAACCGAAGGCGCCGCCCGACTGGTAGTAGCCGCTGCGAGCCCAGATGCGACAGGCGAGCGTCTGGTACATCAGCCAGCCGTTGGCCAGCACATCGAGCGCAGGATCGGGTGTTTCCACCTGCACCGCACCGAGCGTACGCTTCCAGTGCTGACGAACGGCTTCGAGCGCGCCGCGCGCCGCCACGGCACCGCGGGAGCGCTGCACCAGCTTGCCGGCTTCATCGGCAGTGCGCCCGACGCCCAGGCGAAAGACGATCTCGCGCTCCTGTCCGTCGGACAGCTCGAAGTTCACCTGCAGCGCAGCGCAGGGATCGAGGCCGGCACCCACTTTGCCGGACAGCCGCGTGCGTTTCATGGCCGCCGGATTTTGCAGCGAACCGTTGCGGCCGATGAACTCGGCGCGGTCGCCAGTTAGCGTACGCGCGGGATCGTCGACGTCGAAAAAGGCCAGCCGATCCGAAAACTCGGTGCTGTAAGGATTACGTGCGTAAAGCACACCGCTGTCGGCGGCGATTTCAGTGTGCACATGCATCGCCGATTTGGCACGTACATCGCCGAGCACCCATTCGACATAACCGGTAGCCGACAGCCGTCGTGGCCGCCCCGATTCGTTGCGTACTTTGAGCACTGAAAACTTCACTGCCGCATCCAGCGCCACATACACCCAGAGTTCGCTGCGAATTCCGCCCGATCGGGTTTCGAACACGCTGTAGCCGAATCCGTGCCGGACGACATAAGTCGTTTCGGCGCGCACCGGCAGCGGCGTCGGCGACCAGAAGTGGCCGCTCTGCTCGTCGCGCAGGTAGAGCGCTTCGCCGCTGGCGTCGCTGACCGGGTCGTTGTGCCAGGGGGTCAACCGGAATTCGTGCGCGTTCTCGCTCCAGGTGTAGGCGACGCCGTTCTCCGAAACGATGCTACCGAAGTGCGGGTTGGCCAGGACGTTCACCCACGGTGCCGGCGTTACCTGCCCCGGTGGCAGTACGATGACGTATTCGCGGCCATCGGCGGCAAAGCCGCCAAGCCCGTTGAACAGGATCAAATCCCGGCCCGGCGCTGCGTCGGCGTGTGCGGATTCGGGGCGGTGCGCACGGATCGGCTTCAGTTGCGGCGGCAGCACTGCAGCAAGGTGGCGATCGTCGAGCTGCTCTTCGAGCGATCCCCGGCTGTCGGTGATCAGCGCCCGCGCCACCGACTGGAAGAGGATACGATCCTCGCCCGATATCTGCTCCGCCTGCCGGACAAAGATGCCGCCCGGCCGATCGATCACACTGGCCTCGATACCCGAGGTGATCAGCCCGACGATCTGCTCCTGCAGTTGCTGCCGGTATCCGGCGTGATCTTCGTTCCAGATCACCAGGTCAACCGCCAGTCCCTTCATGCGCCAGTAGGCATGCGCCTGGACGAGCTGGCGTACGAGCCCGATATTGGCCGCATCACCGATCTGCAACAGTACGATCGGCAGATCGCCCGAGATGGCATAGCCCCACAGTCCGGATTGCCCACGGCGATTCATGATCTGCACGGCAGCATCGGCGCGCAGCCCGGCATTGGCGTAGATCACCGAACTGGCCAGGCGCGCATGCAGTTGCGCATCGATCTCGCTGGCATTGAGCTGGCGCAACACAACCTGACTGTGCGTCCACGCCAGGTCGAGGACTCGATCCGCCAGATGCCGATCCTGATACTTGTCAATCAGGGACACGGCCTGGTCGCGGGTTTCGGCCATGCCGGTTACCGTATCGACGGTGACCGACTGTCCGGCATCGAGCGTCAGCGAATGACGAATGGCGACAATCGGGTCGAGCACCGAACCCTCGGCACCCGAGAGCGCCGCGCTCGTGCTCATGGCCAGCGGATCGGCGGCGCTGCGTCCCCGACCGATGAAGCGCGCGCGATCCGTCTCGTAAGACACCTGGCCAATGACGGCGCCATGCACCGCCATCAGGTGCAGCATCCACGGCGCCTGCTCGTCGCGCGAGCGCGGCCGGCGGGTGCACAGGATGGCGCGGCGCTCGCGCATGATCTCTGTCTGCACGAACAGATTGCTGAAGGCCGGATGCAGCGTGTCGCTTGCCGGCGCGGCGATCACCACTTCGGCATAACTGGTGACTTCGATTTCCCGGCGCTGTCGCGAGCGATTGGTAATGCGCACCCGACGCAACTCGATATCGTCCTCCGGCGAGACGACGATCTCGGTATGTGTCTCGAAATAGCCGCCGCCAACGAGGCCAACGCTGGCGCTGGCGTCAACCGGGTCGCGACGGCGGAACTCGGCATGCCCTTCGGAGAATATCGCTTCGTATTTTTTCGCTCGCCTGAGCGTCGGCTGATGAGCGGCCGACCAGAATGGGTCACCAGTTCCACCGGCCCCCCGGGTCAATTCGCGGATGTAGCAGAAGCTCCCCCAGTTGTCGCAGGTGCCATCTTCACGCCAGCGGGTAACCGCCAGATCTTTCCAGCGACTGTAACCGCCGCCGGCGTTGGTGACCATTACGTGATAGCGACCGTTGGACAGCAACTGGACCTCGGGAACCGCTGTGTCCGGGCTGCTGAACAGGCGAATCGGCAGTTCGCTGGCCAGCGGCGTCGAACGTACTCCGGAAAGTCTGGCCGTATGCGAAAACAAGGCCGTGACCTTGGGAATACGCTCCTGAAGCAGCAGCAGGACGGCCTGGAACAGCCGGTCGGAAGCGAAGCGCCGCTGCATCGGACGATCCAGGAGCAGATAGGCCAGGGCGAGCAGGCTCATGCCCTGGTGATGCGCCATGTAGGAGCGCACCACCGCGCACGTTTGCCCGCGGCGCTGCCGTGCCGGCGTGTAATCGATCGCTTCGAAGAAGCCGAAGCGGCCCATGAAGCCCTTGCCGGCCAGCCGCTCCAGATTCAGGCAGGCCGCCTCGGGTGCCACCATCAACGCCAGCACCGAGGCATAGGGTGCAACGACCAGGTCTTCGGCCAAACCGCGCTTGAGCCCGAGACCCGGAACACCAAAGGCGCGGTACTGGTAATTGAGATGCACATCGACGGTGTTGTAGCCGGATTCGGACATGCCCCAGGGAACGCCGCGCTGCTTGCCATACTCGATCTGCCTGGCCACCGCCGCCTTGCAGGTCTGGTCGAGCAGCGTGTTGTCATAGCTCGGCATGACCAGAAGCGGCATCAGGTACTCGAACATCGATCCACTCCAGGACAGCAGAACCGGGTCTCCTCCCGTGCCGGTGAGCAGACGCCCGAGAGCAAACCAGCTCTCCTGCGGCAATTGCCCCTGGGCAATGGCGACGAAACAGCCAAGGCGAACTTCGGAAGCCAGCAGGTCGTAGAATCCCGCATCCATGCGGTGCTCGCCGACGTTGTAGCCGATGCTCAACAAATGACGCGACTTGTCGAACAGGAAGTCGTACTCCATGTGCGCGAATTCGCCGGTTTGCACGATCAGCCGATCGATCGCCGTCATGCGCGCTCTGGCGCGCTCGCTGGCGGCCTGGATGGCGCGTTGTAGATCGGCCAGCCAGACGCGTTGCCCGGACGTCAATGCATTTTCCCCGGGCGGCGTCGCGGTATCGAGGCGTCGCCCGATTTTCTGACAGAGACCGGCATCCAGCCTTGCCAGTTCGCGCAGGCTGGGTATGGACGTGATCGAGGCGAACTCGTCAATCCGGGTGAAACAGGCGGCAAGCCCACCGGGTGCCGTCGTCAGCAGCAGCCACGGGGCGAGGAAGGTCAGCTCGTCGAGCGACTCCCGGCACTGGCGCTCCAGTGCCTGCGCCCATTTTCTGGCTTCCTGCCTTTTCTCCTCGTTCTCCGGGGCGTAGTCGTCGATGACATCGACCGTGCCGACGAACGGAGCGAGCAAGCCGGCGGCTCCACTTTCCAGCCGGTCAAGGCTCGCATGCATGGCCGCCAGCGTATCCGGGGGCGTAGCGGATACCGAGTCCAGGGCATGCCTGAACGCTACGAGCAGTCCGGCGACAACCCGGTCCGCCTCGTCCTCGAGAACATCTTCGAGAATCCTGAAGGTATCGTTCAGGCCGTTGAACAGCCGCGCATCAATAATCCTGTCATCGGCTACGGCGAGCAGGCCCGCGCGCAGGGTGAGCAGATGGCCGGCGAGGTTGCCGCTGTCCACCGTCGAGATATACATCGGTGCCAGGGGCTCCAGGGTCCGCGTGTCGTACCAGTTGTAGAAGTGCCCGCGATAGCGTTCAAGGCTATCCATGGTGTGCAGGGTATTCGCCGTACGCCGGGCGAGTTGACCGGCCGGGATGAAACCGAAGTCGTAGGCGGATAGATTGGCCAGCAGTGCCAGCCCGATGTTGGTCGGCGAGGTACGGTGCGCCACGGCGGCACTGCGATATTCCTGGATGTTGTCCGGTGGCAGCCAATGGTCTTCCGGCCCGACGAAACTGTGAAAGAACTCCCATATGCGCCGCGCCAGCATGCGCAGGAAGAAAGTCTGTTCGGCGCTCAGTGACGCCTTGCGGCGAGTCAGCGGGCGGCTGATCCACCAGGCGATGAATGGTGCGGCCAGCCACAGCAGCAGAATCGGAGCGGCCACGGCCAGCGCCGCCGGATTCTCGCTGGCCAGATGGACCGCCAGCGCACTGGCGATAGCCGGGGCAATCCACATCGAGCGATAGGAGGTGGCAAGTTCACTGACTTCGCTGTGGCCATGCGCAGCCGATTTGCGCGCCGCTTCACGCTCGGTCTCGCTCGACGGATTCCATTCGAGCAGCCGGCGCTGTGCCACCCTCATTCGCCAGGCCGTGCGTGCGATGGCGTCCAGACTGTAATAGGCCTCGTACGGCAGGCAGGCGAGTTCGAACGCCACTTGCTGGCCGTGCCGTAAGGCTGAGCGTGCCACAGCGGCGAGGTGTTGCTGCAAGAGCACCTCGTCCGGTTTGCGCAACAGATCGAGAATCAGGGCGAACAGGCCGGGAATCACCAGGATGCCCAAGACCGACACGGTCCACCCCGCGGCCGACGACTGCAGCGTCCATCCGAGCAGCAGCAACAGAGTCAGCGCTGCAGGAGCCAGACTACGCCGCAGATTGTCGATCAGCTTCCATTGCGAGAGGAGCGAGAGCGGGTTGATTTGCCGGGTATTGACAACATTCCTGCTCGGCATTGGGTCATTCGCTGCCTCGCCTTGCCCTGCCCTGTTGCCGGCATCTCGAGCACGAGAGCGGCCAGGAACCTGCCGCAGCAGCCACCCAGCCAACTGCCAATCGCCGCGAATCCAGCGGTAACGGCGGTTCACATCGGCGCTGTAGCGCGCCGGATAGTCCTCGAACAACTGAACATCGCTGAGCAGCCCGGCGCGCACGTAACAGCCTTCGAGCAGATCGTGGCTGAGGATCAGATTCTCGGGGAAACGATTGCCCAGGGCCTGCTCGAAAGCATCGACGTCATAGATTCCCTTGCCGATGAACGAGCCTTCGCCGAACACGTCCTGATAGACATCCGATACGGCGCGGGTATACGGATCGATACCCGGTTCCCCGCCGTAAAGTCGCGCATAGCGCGAGTTTCGGGTCCCCGGCAGACTGATCGCCACCCGCGGTTGCATGATGCCGTAACCGGCAACGACACGCTGCTTCGCCTCGTCGTAACAGGGCCGATTCAGCGGGTGCGCCATGGCACCGACAAACAGCCGCGCCGCATCGCGCGGCAACTGCGTATCCGTGTCGAGGGTGATGACGTACTTTACGCCGCAGAGTACGGCAGTATTGCCGGCGAGATGCGAAAAAGAACTACTGCGGGATTCACTGCGGGAATCTCTGCTTACCTCGGCGCAGAGCGCACCGACGGCACCGCGTTGACTTTCACAACCGGCTGATCGCAACAGCGCGTTCAAATCGGCCAGCTTGCCGCGCTTGCGCTCATATCCCATCCAGATTCCTTCCTGCGGGTTCCATCGCCGCGGGCGGTGGAAGAGGAAGAAGATATCGTCGCCGGTCTGGTTTGCAGCGCTGACATACTTTGCGTTCAGCTCGTCGATTCTCTCCTGAGCCAGTTGCACGAGCGGCTCGTCTGCCGGGAGCGATTCCTGATCGGCATCGGCAAAATCGGTCAATAGGCCAAAGTGCAGACAATCGTCGCGATTGGCCAGAAACCTGACTTCCAGCACCTCGATCAGATGCTCGATGTTCTGCACACTGGTCAGCATGGTCGGCACCACGACCAGCGTGCGCGATTGCGCCGGTATGCCTTTCGAGAAGTCCATTCTGGGCAGCGCATGCGGTTTCACCAGCAGGGTGGCCAGCCAGTTCACCAGAGCTACGGCCAACTGACTGGCGGCCAGCAGCGAGAAAGTGCCGAACAAGAGCAGCAATAAACCTGACAGCCCGACATTCACCCCAACTGACAGCCCGGCGAAGTGCAACCCGGGTTCAGTCTGGGCCAGCAGCGCCCTGGTGAGGAGCGCCGTGATCAGCAGGATGGGGCCCAGATAGAGGAGCAATGGAAAGCGGGCCGCTGTTCTGCGCAAAATCTCCAAGCCGGAAAAGCGAACGTCGGCTGCCCGCTCGAGTTCCGGCAAGCCCAGGTCAATCAGGTAGAACCCGATATGCCGCGCACGTTCACCGATTCCGTTACCGGCATTGACCGTAGTGCCTGTGCGCGCCAGATCGACGGCCTTGCGCGCCACTTCATCCTCAGTGAGTCGGCCTTTTTTGGCGATCTCTTCTATGGCGTGACGATAGCGATCACGGGTGGCAAAATCCATCCGGCCATAAACGCCGCCGGGATCCTCAAGCAGTGCCTGTTCGACGACACTCAGGGTTTCGACGAACTCGCGCCAGTCCACCGCTCCGATAACCCGGAGGCTGCCGATGCTGTTGCTGATCGAGACCTGATCGGCAGCCTGCTGCTGGTTTTCCAGTTGTACCAGTTGCTCGATGGTCAGACCCGATTCGGAGAGATGCTGCTCGATCCAGGTCAAGGGCAAGGCCAGGGCGGGTCCTCGACCCTGCAAGCGGCGCGCGAGTTCGGCGACGAAGGCGCTGGTCATTGGCGGGTTTGAGCGCGCCATGTCGGCGATCACCAGAATCAGGCTTTTGGGGTCTTTCTCGGCAGTCTCCGTCATCGTGTCCGCCCAGGCGTTGGCCAGGTTTAGTTCGACCCGGCCAACAGCGATGCCCACGGCGACGCGACGGAGATTCTCGATGACCGCCAGCCGCAGCATGATCGGCGTCGCCCACAACTCGCCCAGCTTGAGCGCGGTGACCGTCTGGTAAGCCGCGACAAAGCGGCTCAGGACTTCGGTGTCCACACGGCCATCGCCGTGCGAAATTATTTCAAGAGCAATGTCATAGACGCGAGGGCACCCGGCGGACGGCCCCGATGCTCCGGAGGGTAAATTTTCGAGGCGTGGCAGATCCCGGCTGTAGCCTTTGGGCAAGTGTCGCTTGGCGGTGCGGATCTGCTCTTCGATGAGATAGAAGTTGTCGAGCAGCCACTCCCCGGCCGGTGAAATACGGTGATTTTCGCTGATCGCTGCCGCCAACAGATTGCAGACGCTGACCAGGGTGCTTTCATTCGCTGCCAGCCGAACCAGCAACTGATCCGGCGCGCGTCCTGGTGCCAGTCGGTGCGAAGCAGCAAGCGCCTTGCCATGCTGCTCCATTTGATCGGCAGTGAACAACTCCGAACGCAATGGAGGCAATGCAGGTTCTTCATCAGTGTGAATGCGCGGCAAACCGCTGCCGCCAATCCGCGTTTTGAACTGACGCAGATATTCGGCGAGCTTCACGGCAGCATTCAATTGAAGGTCACCTTTCCGGATGCAATGGTATAAACCGAAGAAACGCTGAACAGTCCACGGCAAAGGGTCAGTGCCCGATTTTCTGGATTCCGGCGTTCGCCGGAATGACGTTTAGACACTTGTTCAGCGGCTCCCCAAGAGCGAAGAGCACGCGAGTCTTTGCCGCACGTGCAACCCGGCAATGGCTCGCGGTATTGCTTCACATGCTTCGCTTACTTCATGCGCATGTCGTTCCTGACGGATTTCACGCCACTGATACTGCGTGCCACTTCAACCGCTTTGTTCGCTGCGGCCTGCGAGCTGACGAAGCCACTCAGTTGAACGACGCCCTTGAAGGTCTCGACGTTGATTTCGGCGGATTTCAGTGTCGGCTCATTCATTACGGCGGCCTTCACCTTGGTGGTAATAACGGTATCGTCGACGTACTCGCCGGTACCCTCCTGCTTCGTCGTGGACGCGCAACCGACGGCGGTTATCAGCATAACGGCCATAAAAAATGCAGACAGATATTTGCCAAGCTGTTTCATGATTGATTCTCCAGAGTGGGTTGAGATAAGGCTTCTTTCACACGCAAGGTGTAGAAACCTGGAGTCAGGATAGCCAGGAAGGCATTTGCCGTCGGTACGCTGGCGCACATAGCGCCACGCGGCGGTGCTCACACGACTTAAGGAAACAAGAAACGAGAGTCCTTGTCCCTCGGCGCATTGCCGCGTCTGCAGGAAAGCCAGTTGCTCCTGCGTTTCAACACCCTCGGCAATGACCCGCTGCTGAAGATTTTTCCCCATCCCGATCACCGCGCCGACGATGGTCGCGCCGTCGGCATTGATGGCGATGTCGCGCACGAAGGACTGGTCGATCTTCAGCGTGTCGATCGGGAAGCGCTTGAGATAGCTCAGGCTCGAATAACCCGTACCGAAGTCATCGATGGCCAGCTTCACCCCCCATTGCCTTGAGTGCTTCAAGCACCGACGCCGAGGCCTGGGTGTCGTGCATGATGATGCTTTCGGTCAATTCCAGTTCGAGATACGAGGGCGGCAACCCGGTCTCCTTGAGAATCAGGGCAACGCCTTCCACGAAGTTGCTGTGCCTGAACTCGACGGCGGAAACATTGACCGACACAGGCACGGCGCGCAGGCCCGCAGCCAGCCAGGCCTGGACTTGCCGGCAGGCTTCGCGCAATACCCAGCGACCGATCGGCACGATCAGGCCGCACTCTTCCGCGACCGGCACGAACTGCCCGGGGAGGATGAGTCCAAGTTCCGGATCCTGCCAGAGAATCAGGGCTTCGCATCCGGTTATCGCGCCTGAAACAAGGTCGATCTGCGGCTGGTAGTGCAACAGAAACTCGTCCTGCCTGAGGGCACGGCGCAGGCTGTTTTCGATAAATAGCCGACGTACCGCGCGAGTGTTCATTTCAGCCCTGAAGAACTGGTAGTTGTTGCGACCGATGGTCTTGGCGTGATACATCGCGGTGTCCGCGTTCTGCATCATGGTGTCGGTGTTCTGGATTGTGCTAAGGGCACTGACGCCGTCATCCGGAAAGACGCTGATGCCGATGCTCAGGGTGACATGGAGTTCGTGTCCGCCGACCAAGTGAGGCCTGGCGAACGCGTCAATCAAGGTTTCGGCAACGTGGGCCGCATCCTGTGTCTGCTCGATTTCGGCCAGCAGGATCACGAACTCGTCGCCGCCCTGTCGGCTGACCGTGTCCGTCGCGCGTACTTTCGCCAACAGGCGCTCGGCAACCGACTGCAGCAGCAGGTCGCCGATCGCATGCCCAAGCGAGTCGTTGATATTCTTGAAATGATCCAGATCCAGGAATAGCAGAGCGACCTGCTTGCGGTGGCGCCGGGCCAGCCCGATGGCCTGGGTCAGGCGTTCGGTCAGCAGCAGGCGATTGGGCAAGCCGGTGAGGAAGTCGTGCTGCGCCAGATGAGTCATCTTGAGGGCCATGAAGCGCGTTTCGCTGACATCATGGAAGACCATGACGGCGCCGGTAACCCGGCCACCCCGGTCGTGGATCGGCGCCGAGGAATCCTCGATCGCCGACTCGAAGCCGTCGCGGCGGATCAGCACACAATCCGCAGCCAGCCCCACGGTACGGTCCTCTTCAATGGCGCGCTGCGCCGGATTCGTGGCAGCTTCGCGCGTCGTACCGTTGATGATCCTGAACACCTCGGCCAGCGGCCTGCCGATCGCGTCCTCCCGAGACCAGCCGGTCATCGCCTCGGCCACCAGATTCAGATAAGTCACCTTGCCCGGCAAGTCGGAACACAGCACCGCGTCACCGATCGAGTTGAGCGTGACCTGGGCACGTTCTTTTTCCTCGAACAGGGCTTCTTCTGCCCTACGCAACTTCAATTCGCCCGCCTTGCGCTCGGTGATGTCCTCAAGCGTTTTCACCCGACCGAGACCTTGCACCCCGTCGAGCATCGGGGCACTGCTGACGCGAGTCCACACGACACTCCCGTCTTCCCGCAAAAAGCGGTATTCCGTCTGGAATGGTTCCTTGCCCATCGCAGCGGCGCGCCACTCGGCAAGCACCTGCGGGCGATCTTCCGGATGGATCGCCGTGGTCCACCGGGTACCGAGCGTCTGCTCGAAGGACAGTCCCGAAATCCTGTGATAGGCGACGTTGGTGTAGATGCATGCCCCCTGCGCATCGGCTACGAAGATGCCCAGCGGGGAAGCATCGCTCATCTCGCGGAAGCGTGCCTCACTGATTTGCAGCGCTTCCCGGCTCGCTTTGCGCTCGATCAGGTAATGCAGGGCGCGTGGTAACCAGTGCGCGTCGACATGGTTTTTGACGAGATAGTCCTGCGCTCCACGCTGTACAGCCAGGTTGGCGCTTGCTTCGTCGCCGGCTTCGGAAAGTACCATGATCACGGCATTCGGCGCCGCCTTGAACACCTGATCGAAAGTCGTCAGGCCCTGGCTGTCGGGCAGCGTCAGGTCAAGCAGGATTACATCGAAATCTTCCCTGCCGATTCGTTCGAGCGCAGCGCAAAGTTGCGTTACCCGCTCGACATGAAATGAATTGCCTCGCGTGCCCTCCAGAGCCTCCTGGATCAGGCGGGCATCGGCGGCATCGTCTTCAACGAGCAGAACGGTAGTCGGTTTATCGTTCATGCCATGAGCTTCCGTAAGAATTGCGAACGAGATCAGCGCGCAAATAAAATCTGGCCTTCGCGACAATAATCGCTGCGCCACAAGCAGCCATTTGTCAGCCCTTGATTGGTTCAGGGCCGCGATAATTTATTATGGTACTAACTCTTCAAACTCGGCCATTCCGGGCTTGACCCGTAATCCAGTTCGTTTATCAAACGGTTTTTTACATCATGATCAGATAGACGAATCTGGATTCCGGCTTGCGCCGGAATGACAGTGGTATATTGAATCAATTTATCATGGCCTCAAGGCCAAATGGTCAGGCCGGCAATAAGCGCCACAAAGCAGAGAGGCAGGCTGTTCAGGATTGACCGAGCAACCTGTCATGCTCACTAATCTGTAATAGGTTTATCGGTGAACAAGTAGTCGGTGAGTTCATCGGAAAACTTTACATCCTTGCGCCGAATCCACTCCAGCAGCATGGAGGCATGCTCTTTTTCCTCGTCACGGTTGTGCTCGATGATGGCCTTGAGTTCACTGTCCTGGCATGCATCGACACGCTGGTTATACCAGTCAATCGCTTCCAGTTCTTCCATCAGGGAAACGATGGCTCGGTGCATGTCGCGCGTTGTGGCCGACAGTTCTTCAATGGGCTCGTGATAACCGATACTGGACATTTCATTCTCCTGATGATTGCAGGGTTGCTGATTGGAAATTAATCACTTTGTTGCAGGTATGCCGTTCGATCCTGAACGGCGCATCCTTGATTCTCTCGCTGATATCGCGACACGAAGGCGATGTGTCGACTGTTTATCGCGCTCGCTCCTCCGACACCATGCCGCCACTCTTCCGTGACTCCCCTGAGGTGCTGCTTCCTGCTTCGCTTGACACACCAACACTCCGTTCCGCCTGGGGGCTTCGCTTGTTGCGCAGATTTCCTTCCCAGTTGCACGTCATCGAATTGCATCGGTAGCGACGAATCGGCATCAAGATGCTGACCAGCATATCGACGAGTCGACGCGATATGCGGAACACAGGCGAGTTGCAGCTCGGACATGTTAGTGAAAAAGTTGCAGGGTCAGCATCCACATTGGGCCGCAATGGATGGATGAAGCGACTATTGATCGTCATGATTTTACTTGTCTCCATGATTCACCTGCACCGGCAACCCTGACGCGGTGCGTTGCAATACGCCGCGCACCGCGAGGTCGCGAGTAGATACTCCTGCCGTCTGATCGATTACTATCGGTGCGCAGTTGTAAGCAGGACATCGTCTTCAACGCTGCCTTCAGCCAGCGCCGTCTTCCCTGAATGAGCGGCGACTGAGGAGAAAGGCGGCGAGCAGTCCGGCCAGCGCGGCAACTCCGATAATCTTCATCGGGTTATCCCGGACGTAATCCTGGGTGGCTTCGGCGGCACTGCAAGCCTTGCTGGTGGCCGCAATTCGCGCATCGTTGAGTCTGGTTCTGGCCTCGCCCAGCCTCGTTTCGATCCTCGATATGCCTCCTGGTAAAAATGAGAAACAGGGCGAGCGCACGGTGCTAACCGCGCATCTTCGCCAATGGCGAGGAAGCGATCTGTAGTACCCAATCGGGTATCGGCATTCCTCTGTTTCGAATCCTGTTCCTCGGCAGACACCAAGTCTGTGCGACAACGCACAGAAGGCACTTGCAAACGTTACTTAACTGCAGAAAATCTTTTGAGCAATAACCAGGAAATGTGCGCTGCCGCACAGACGCTTTCCCTCATTTGAGCCATCTTGAACTCAAGGACAGGGCGATGACCATCGGTAATACCGGTGGGCACCGCAAGGTTCGTGATAGAACTACCGCCTCATGGGAGCAACTGAAGAAACAGTTTGAAAACTGCTTCGAAAGTGTCTGGAAATGCAGCATTGGCGGACTGCGGGATTGTTATCAGGCACGGCTCGGACTGGATGAAAGGAGAAATGAAATGTCACTAGGATTTATTCTGCTGATTGTGTTGATTTTGATGCTTCTTGGGGCGATTCCAAGCTGGCCGCACAGCCGGGAATGGGGTTACGGCCCCAGCGGTGGTATCGGGCTGGTGCTGCTGATACTGGTTGTCCTGATGTTGATGGGCAGGTTATAGCGCATTCCCCGATCGCTTGCGGAATGGAGCGGTCGGGGATGTGCGTGGCGTCATAGGCCATCAAGAGTCTCTGTTTTGACAAGCGGATCGGACTGCGGAATGTCGAGTTACAGGTGTCGCCTTGTACGTTTGACTTGCTGTCTATGAAAGGAAGAAAAATGCTTCATTATGCTATCGTGTTTCTGATCATCGCGCTGGTGGCTGCACTGCTGGGCTTTACCGGTATTGCGGCCAGCGCCGTCGGGATCGCCAAAATCCTTTTCTACATATTTATCCTGCTGTTTCTCGCATCGCTTATCGTCGGAATGATACGTCGCAGGTAAGCGTCACCCGATCAAGGGAACAAGTGGCCTCACTTTACGCTGGCGATGTCGCGCTCGATGTACGGTAGATGTTCGGTCCATCCATCGAGGCACTTCAGGTAGATGCCAGGTTGGCAATCTTTACTATCTCTTCTCTTGAGTCCGAACACACGCTCTCGTGGAATGCCAGCCTCGGCGTATGCATTGAAGTCTGTCGAGGAGTCCCCGTATGCATAGGACAGGCGCCAGCCGCCCTGAAGGTAAGCGGCGAGTACTCGCGCCTTGAATTTATCGGCTTGGTCTCGCTCCTCTCCGGATTGCGCGACGTGGAGGCTCCCCTCCGGAAATCCGTTCTGACGAAGCCAACTTGGCAAGCCAGCTTGAAATAGCGGGATGCGAGTAGAAAGATAGATGATCTTGTATCCCTTCGCTGATAAGGCGTGAATTGCCTCGGCCGCTCCCGGGCGTGGTTCATACACAGCCATGTTCTGTGGCGTGAGGGTTCCGTCGATGTCAAGGACCACAGCGTGTCCCTGAGACCGAGAAGGCGACGGTACTTCCACCTGTGGAATTTTGGCGCAGCCCCACACCGATAGAGCAATGATGAGTAGTGGAAGATGGCGCATGTAGTCTTCTCAGGTGGTTGATTTGCTGTGTAGCGGGCCGAATTGCAATTACGGTAATTTTCAGGTCTGCTGCATGGCTGCATTTTTTCTGCTCGTCAATCACGGAAATCGGAAAGCCCAGATTAAAAAAATCCGGGTTGAGCGCCTCGCCGTCTCAATAACCGCCCAAAACCCTGAGCCGCGCGCGCAGGGCTTCGACTTCATCTAGCAATTGCAGCGCCAGTGCGGCCCCGGCAAGGTTGACGCCAAGGTCGCGCTGTAGGCGCAGGGCGACCGTGGCGCGGTGCATGTGAATGCCGCTGAAGCGCCAGCGATGAGGCTCACGACCAAGGGGCGCGAGCACCCCTTCCTCGACCAGTTCGACAATGCTTTCAGAACGAACTGCGCAGGCGCGGCAAAGCTCAGCCAGCGTCAGTTCGTTCAGCTCTTCGAGGATGATTCCGCTCAGTTGTGGCAACATCCTGGTTTCGCTCGCTGCGTCAGACGCCGACGAATCTGGCGTGGGCCTGCCCTGAAACTCCGTTTTATCGTTCGTCATGATTACACTCCCAGTCCGCTACGCGGATTGAACCCTGGAACTGTTCGGCCATGTTCAGGTAAAGGTTTTGGCCGCTTCGCTGTCGGCCGCTGGCAAGGCGACCTGCAGCGACGCATAGAAATCGCCTGGCGTGTTGCCCGGAATGCCGCGACCTTTCAGTCGCAGTTTGCTGCCCGCGACAGAACCCGGCGGAATCTTCAGCTCGACCATCCCGTTCGGGGTGGGAACTTTTACCGTGGCGCCAAGGGCGGCTTCCCAGGGCGCGACGGGCAGGTCGAGATAGACATCGCGCTGTTCAACGCGATAGTGCGCATGCGGATTAAAACCAATTTCCAGATACAGGTCGCCGGGCTTGCCCTCTCCGACACCAGGGGAGCCCTGTCCGACCAGCCGGATATGCTGCCCGGCGCGGACACCACGCGGAATCGTCACATTGAGCTTGTGCGATCGCATCGATACGCGCCCCTGTGCGTCAGCTTCAGGCGTCTGCAGGGTGATGGTGCGCGTGGCTCCGGTGTAGGCATCTTCGAGGTCAATGAGCACCCTGGCGTGGTGATCTTCGCCGCGCGCATGAAACGCCGGGCGGCCTCGGCCTCCGCCAGCAAAACCGCGCCCGTAAAGCGCTTCGAAAAAGTCGCTGAAATCGGCCGCACCGCCGCCTGCATCGCCGGCACCATCGCCGGAAAACTCGAAGCCGGCGTTCCAGTCGGGTGGCGGACGGAAATCCTGACCGGCTTTCCAGTTGCTGCCCAACTGATCGTAGGCGGCGCGTTTTTCAAGATCCTTGAGTACGGCGTAAGCCTCGCCGAGTTCCTTGAAACGCACCTCGGCATCGGGAGCCTTGCTGACATCGGGATGATACTTGCGGGCCAGTTGGCGATAGACGCGCTTGATTTCATCCTGGGTCGCGTCGCGCGCCACCCCCATGATCTTGTAATAGTCCTTGAATTCCATCGAATTCCTTGGCAAAGATTCCTGTGGCGCATTCCTGATCGCCGCCGGGGCGGCTGGATCTGCACCGGAGACTAAAGCGCAGAACGGAGCAACAGTGTATTAGTTGACGCCTTGCAATACCAAGCGGCCAGGGCAAGCGCAATACACAGACTCAAGGCGTCGTAGAGCAGCCTCAAGTATAACCTTGCACGGTGCAATGTTTTCGCTGCTCATTCAGCTTGGTATCGATTCCTTGCACCGATCAGAACTCAGAGGCTGTGAATTAATGGATAAACACCTCCCAAGCCGTCATTCCGGCGCAAGCCGGAATCCAGTACCTTCCTCTGATATCCATTAAAACAATCAGATAAACGAACTGGACCCCGGCTTCCGCCGGGGTGACGAGCGTGGAAATCAGGCAGTAATGATTTTTTTCACAGACTCTCAGGCCGCCTTGCTGAGGCCCGGCTTGCCGATTTTTACGAGTTGCACCAGTGCGCCCAGGAGTTTCTGAATGAACTGCCGGGTCGGCTCATCGGTCAGTCTGCCGTCCGCGTCAAAACGCTGTGCGGCATTGCCGATCATCACTTCCGGCTGATTGACGACAGGCATGTCCAGCGCGACGAGGATTTGTCGCAGATGGTATTGCGCCCGGGCCGTTCCCAGACCGCCGAGAGAAGCCCCCATCACCGCCGCGGGCTTGCCCTGCCAGACACCTTTTCCATCGGGTCTTGACGCCCAGTCGATCGCGTTCTTCAGCACGCCAGGGACCGAGTAGTTGTATTCCGGCGTGGCGAACAGGATGGCATCGGCCGCCAGAATCCGTCGTCTGAATTCAATAACGGCGGCTGGTGGCGTCTTCTCGCCATCCTGATCGAAGACAGTAATGCCATGCAGATCGATCAGGTTCAGCACGGCACAGTCCGGCACAAGCTTTTGCGCTGCCTTGAGGGCAAAATGATTGAAGGAGTCTTTGCGCAAGCTCCCCACAATACCCAGTATTTGTATCTTGTTCATGATTGCCTCTTGTTTGTATCCGGCGAGACCACAGAACCTGGCTCGACCAGAGCCCCGGATGGCGCCAGATTTCCGCCCTCGGACTCCCAGGCGCTCAAGTCTTTGTCAAACTGTGTCGTCTCCAGATTCCGGGTACGACGGACGATGGCGAAGACGAGTGTGCTAAATCCAGCCACCACCAGGGAAAGCAGAAGGAATCTCACGGCAATCATGGCTTTTCTCGTTAAAGTTGGTTCACACCAGGGTTCGCTTCGTTCAGCCAAGACCGCGCCCGCTGATGACCCTGAGCAGGATCGATATGATGGCGACAATCAGGAGGATATGGATGAAACCACCCATGGTGTAGGAAGTGACCAACCCCAGGAGCCACAGAATGATGAGTACAACGGCGATGGCATATAGCATGATAATTTTCCTTTCCAGATTGAATTTATCCACTGCGCAACAAACACCCGAATCGATCCTTGACCGGTTTTGAGTGTCGATCGCAGCATCACCTCGTTATCTGGAGATGCTGCTCTCAAGGTTCATTCTCACCTTCAAGGGTTGCCGGTTCTGTGCGCCGTCGCACATAGCCTGAAAATTATTGCCCTCGTCTCTTCCCTTACCTGTTCCGCCCCTTACATTGGCCTACGCGGCTTGCAGTTTGAGGTCGAGATCGCGCAGAGCGGTACGCAATCCTTCCTCGATGACCGGGTGGTAAAACGGCATTTCGAGCATCTGCCTGACAGTCATTCCGTTCTGTAGCGCCCAGGCCAGCAGATGCGCCAGATGCTCGGCGGCTGGCGCCAGCATTTCCGCTCCCAGGAAGCGGCCACTGGCAAGATCGCCATAGACATTGAGCAGGCCCCTATTCCTGAGCAGAATGCGTGCACGGCCCTGATCCGCAAAGCTGACCTGCCCGGTAGCGAAAGAACCGGGTTTCAGCGCATGGAAACCGCCACCCACGATAGCGATCTGCGGATCGGTGAACACGATGCCGAGCGGCGCGCGGCGCAAGCCGCGTTGCACCGGTTTGCCGAGCGCGAGACGTGCAGCATTCCTGCCGGCAATGCGTCCCTCGTCGGCGGCCTCATGCAGCAGTGGAATGAAGTTGCTGGCATCGCCGGCGATGAAAACCGGACTGGCCCCGTCAGCGCTCACCGTCCGCGTGGTCGCCGGATCGAACGAGGGCACGCCTTTGGCGTCAAGCTCTAGCGTGGTCTGTTCGAGACCGATTCCCGTCACATTGGGCGTGCGGCCGGTCGCGGCCAGGACAAAATCGAAACTCTCGGTCACTTGCACACCCTCTGCACCGGTGCGTTCTAAGGCGACACGCTCACCGTCTCGCTTCATGGAGACAATGTGCGCGTCGGGCTCCAGTACGAATTCTTCGCTGAAAGTCGCGATGGCGTAAGCCAGTATCTCCGGATCGCTGAGCGGACCGACGCGACCGCCGCGACCGAGCACTGCCACATGGACTCCCAGACGATGCAGTGCCTGGCCCAGTTCGAGCCCAATAATTCCGGGGCCGATCACGGCCACGGCACTGGGCAGATCGTGCCAGTCGAACACATCGTCGTTGATGATCAGGCGCTCGCCCAGGCCCTTGTACGAATCCAGGGAGGCGGCTCGCGAACCGGTGGCGATGACGATACTCTTGCTGGTGATCCGGGTATGCTCGGCGACCTCCAGCGTATGGTCATTGACGAAGCGCGCCTGGCCGCAAATACGTTCCGCCTCGGGTATCGCTTGCATGTCGCGCAGCACGAAACTGACAAAGCGTTCGCGCTCGCGCCGGACCCGATCCATGACCTCGCGCCCATCGATGCGCATGTCACCATCGACATGGACACCAAAGCCGGGCGCCTTTCTCACCGCCTGCGCGGCATCGGCAGCAGCAATCAGCAGCTTGCTCGGCATGCAGCCGACGCGCGCGCAGGTAGTGCCATACTCGCCGCCTTCGATGATCACGGCACTCGCTCCTGCAGCTTTGACGGCACGGTACGCCGCAAGGCCAGCCGTTCCCGCACCAATGATTGCCACGTCAACTTGCATGTCATTCATGTCCGATCCTTTAATTAAAGCGGTCAACGCAATGCGATGATTGCAGTCAGGCAAAGGATGACAGCGCGCGACGGCGGGTGCTGTGCGGCAGCGCACAGAAGTAATTAAAACCCCTGAGCCAGACTGAGCAGGACAATCAGTACAATCGGTGTCGTGGAAGTGACCCCGACGAACAGGCCGGTCGTTACGCCGATCTTCAAGGTATTGATGTTCAGTACCCCCGGTAGCCAAAACATCGCAGGATGGTGGCAGAAATCAGTTTCGTGCCCATGGCCGCCGCTGTCGCGGGCATCACCAGCAGCCCGGATTGCCAGGCCGGGAGCCCGCTACAGATAGCGAAACATTACACCGTCCGCCCGCGAGTCCGTTCCCTTGCCCCGGGTGATGACGACGATGCCCGAGTCGGTGACGTTGAATCGGCGACGATCGGCTTCCGTATCGTAGCCAATACAATCACCCGCCTCGATCGTGTTGTAGCGGTCGACGATGACACGCCTGAGCCGTACACCCTTGCGCAGAACCGAGTAGTCCATGACGATGCACTCATCGAGTTCGACATCCTCTTCCAGAAGCACTTCGCTGCGAACGATCGAATTGCGTATGCGGGCCCCCTTGATCAGGCCGCCGGAACTGATGATGCTGTTTTCTATCTCGGCCCTGAAAATTCTGGGCGATGGACCCTGGTAGTTGTTGGAGCCAATCCGCCACTTGGGATTGAACACGTCGAACTTCGGTTCGACACCCAGAAGATCCTGATGCGCCTTGAAATAAGCATCGATCGTTCCCACATCGCGCCAATAACCCGGTTCCTCATAGTCGCGTATGCCCGGTACTTCGTTTTCACCGAAATCGTAGGCAAACACCCGCTTTGTCTTGATCAGGCGCGGCAGCATGTCCTTGCCAAAATCCTTCTCACCCAGACGTTTCCCCTCCTTCAGCGCCTTGCTCAGTACATCGGCGTTGAAAATGTAATTGCCCATCGAGGCGAAGGCGCGCGCCGGGTCATTCGTCATGGGAGCGGGATCGACGGGCTTCTCGCGGAAGCTGCGGATGACCCCGTCGGCATCAGCGTCAATGATGCCGAATGCCGAAGCTTCCCCGATCGGCACCGGCAGCGCCGCGACCGTTACGTCGGCGCCGCTGCGCAAGTGGAAATCAATCATCTGGCGCACGTCCATGCGATAAATGTGGTCGGCACTGAACACCGCTATGAGGTCCGGAGCATGCTTCTCGATCAGTCTCAGATTCTGATAAACGGCGTCGGCCGTACCCTGGAACCATTCCGGGTCCTCGCGCATCTGCGGCGGAACAACGGTGATGAACTGCTCGGGGAAGATCGGGGCCAGCCCCCAGGAACGGCGTACATGCTCGATCAGCGACTGCGACTTGTACTGGACCAGGAGGTAGATGGTAAAGATCTTCGAATTGATCAGATTGGAGAGTACGAAGTCGACAATGCGATTGCGCCCGCCGAAAGGAACCGAGGGCTTGGACCGATGTTCGGTCAGCGGATACAGTCGCGAACCTTCGCCGCCGGCAAGGATCACCGCAAGAATATTGAGCCTGTTCATCATTCCTCCTTTACTGAAAGAGCAAAGGAATAACCCCTGCACACCTTGATCCACTGTGCGTACAGCGAGCATCTCATTCGCCTGTCCCATAACCTGCGTGACCCGCATGGAGGGGCAATTTTTTAACTCGATTGACTGATCGTCCGGCGTCTTAACCTCATCACCGTAGACGAAGTGCTCATGATTGTCGAGTCCGGTCATCGAATGCGTGGGATGCAGCAGGAACGCAGGCCGGTGCTGCCGGTGGAATTTTCTGTCGCCTGTGTGCTCCAGCAGACAGACAATGATCAACGTTCTCAATAGCCTGAGTTTTTTAAAGTCCATACGGGTACAACTTCGGCTTTGAATCAAGCGGTGCGTACCCACTCGGGAGCAGGTTAAATGCGCTGTCCGCAGTACCAGCACCTTGGTTTCTCCAGGCTTTCTCTGTAAGGGCAACAAAATGTCAGCCACCATCAAGGTCTTTCAAGTAGGCGGAAAGTGTTTCACCCACGTCATGAACTCCAGCCACGATTCTGTTGAGCTACGCGATCAGAGCAACGATACCCTGCTGACTTTTGGCGCCAACGCCAAAGTGACAAATCAAAATGGTCAGTTGGGCAACTTTATCGTCGAATACATCGACGGGCAACCGCGTTGGGTTTATTACGAAAACAGGCATCAAATGCGTACCGTCTTCGGCCCTAATCTGCATACAGCGGAGGTCGAGGTATCTAGACGCTTCATTGGCAGGTTTAGATGCTTCGCCGCACAACATGAAGCGGCGTTAGCCTAGTCCAGACCACGGATTCAAGCCGCTTTGGTGGTGTACCGCACAGACGCGCCAAAACACCTTCGATAAACTTACTTTGCCAACAGATCAATTCTGATTCGATGATGTTCTTCTGACCGTGAAAGTGACACGGCAAGGCCAGTTCCGCGCTGACAGGGTTGATAGGCCAGAGCTTAACTACGTGAATCATATTTATCCATGCTGGCATTGCGCCACATGCACTTCAACCAGGAGCTGAAAATGAAGACCAGGAACAAGTACACAAAAACGACTGAAAAGAAATCCGCTGGCAATTCCGCCAGCGATAAGAATAACGCCGATGCCGTCAATTTTCACGCCGAGCGAATAACTCATAAGAGGAATACGGAAAGCATTCGGGCGTTTGCCAACCAGCCAACCGGCAATGATGAAATCGAACAATCAATCGCTGAAAATGTCGACTCCACAAAGATCGCTGAAACCGCTTTTCTGATCGCCGAAAAGCGTGATTTTGTCCCCGGATACGAAAAGAGCGACTGGCTCCAGGCCGAAACCCAAGTGGAAGATGTGTTGAACACTGATTTTATTGATCGCCGTAATGCCGCCATCGCCGATCGGCGCATTGCAGCCACAATTAATCGACGTGTTTCTGCAAGTTAAGTATCACCGCATTTAAATCAGGAGCTGTAAATGAAGACTAAACATGAGTATGGAAACAAGCCCGAACATTCCGAACTCGAAGAGGAAATCGCGGAAGATATCAAGTTTAATGACAATAATGAGAACGCAAAAGCTGCTTTTCTCATCGACCAACGGCATGATGCGGCGTCAGGAATCGCGACGTTCGACTGTGTTCAGGCCGAACCTGCTGTGGAAGCTGTGTTGCACACTGATTTTATTGAGCGCCGAGATGCCGCCATCATTGATCGGCGTAACGTAGCCAAAATAAATCAGCGAATTGACGCCAGTCAGTAGCGTTAAAACGCCCGGAGGGGGCGGGGGGGGGGGGGGGGACGGGGGCCCCCCGGGCCCCCCCCGCGGCGGCCGCCCGTTTTTGTCCCCCCCCGGCCGGGCGGGGGGGGGCCTTTCCCCGGGGCGCGCCGGGCGCGCCCCCCCCCGCCGGCGCCGCCGGCCCCTCCGGGGGGTTTTCGGCCGCCTTTGGCGGGGCGGCCGCTCCCGGCTCCGCGCGCCCCGGCCCGCGCCGCGCGGGGCCCGCCGCCGCGCGCCCTGGCGGAACCGGGGGTCGCCGGGGGGGGCCCGCGGCCGCGGGGGGCCCCGGGGCGGGGCCTTGGGCGGGGGGGGGCCCTCTTCTCCCGCGCTCTTCTGCCCCGGGCCTTTCGCCGGGCCCGGGCGGGCCGGGCCTGCCGCCTTGCCGGCCTGCGGCGCGCCCGGCGCGCGGGCGCCCGCCGGACACTGCGGGCCGGCGGGGGGGCGGGGGGGGCCCCGGCCGGGGGGGGCCCCGGGCCGCCCCGCCGCCCGAGGCCGGCGCCCGCCTTTTGGCCCCGCTGCGGGCCGGGGCGCCCCCCCTGCGGTTTTCGGCGCCCGGCCGCGGGGGCGGCCGGGCGGCGGGGGCCGCGGCGCCGGCGGGGCGGGGGGGGGGCCCCGCGGCGGGGGTGGGCGGCCCGCGGCTGGGCCCCGGGGGGGGGCGCGGGGGCCGGGGCGGCGGGGCGCCCCGGGGGGTCCGGGCCGCGCCCGGGGCGGGGCCGGTCCGGGCGCCGCCCGGGGGGGGCTCCGGGGGGCGGCCGGGGGCGCCCCGGGCGGCCCGGCCGGGGGACAAGCGGGCCCCCGGGGGACCCGGGGTGGCGGCCCGCGCCGGGCTCGGGCGCGCTCCCCGGCCCCGGCCGCCCGGGCCCGCCCTCCGCCCCGGGCAACCGCGCGGCGGGGGGCGGGGGGCGGGGCGCGCCGGGGGGGCCCCCCGGCGGGGGGGGGGCGGGCCGGCTCGGGGCGGCCCGCGGGGGGCGAGGGGGGGGCCCGGGGCGCCGGGGGCCCCGGCCCCGGGCCGGGCCGGGACGGGCGGGCCGGGGGGCGCGCGGGCCGGGGGGGGCCCCGGCGGGTGCCCCGGCGGGCCCGCGGGCGGGGGGGCCGGGCCGGCCTCAAAACTATTGATGCGTTGGTTACGTCCCTTGGATGAATCCGTCTTTTCCTTCATTTGTTCAGATCAAAGGGCTCTCCCATGCCGACAACCCGGTTGGAACACGATTCATTCGGTGCCATACAGGTACCGGCTGATCGCCTGTGGGGCGCGCAAACGCAGCGCTCATTGCAGTTTTTCCGCATTTCGAACGAGCGCATGCCCGGCGAAATCATCCTCGCTCTGGCCGCTGCCAAGCGCGCCTGCGCCGTGGTCAATGGTGACCTCAACCTGCTCGATGCGGAAAAAGCCGCAGCCATCGTGCTGGCCGCCGACGAGGTGCTGGCCGGCGCCCATCCTGACGAATTCCCCCTGCTGGTCTGGCAGACCGGTTCCGGAACGCAGAGCAACATGAACCTCAACGAAGTACTTGCCAATCGCGCCTCCGAGTTGCTCGGAGGGCCGCGCGGCGAGGGGCGACTGGTGCACCCCAACGATGATGTCAATCTCGGGCAGTCGTCCAATGACATTTTCCCGACGGCGATGCATGTCGCCGCCTGCCTGGCCCTGTCGGAGAAGCTGTTGCCGGCGCTGCGCAGCCTGCGCATGCGGCTGCAGGAAAAGTCGGCGGCCTTCGCCGACATCGTCAAGATCGGTCGAACGCACCTGCAGGATGCAACCCCGCTGACGCTCGGCCAGGAGTTTTCTGCTTACGTCGCGCAATTGCAATTTGCCGAATCGATTATCGCCGCTGCGCAGCTTCCCCTTCATGAACTGGCCGTCGGGGGCACGGCGGTGGGTACCGGGCTCAATACGCATCCTGAATTCGGCCAGCGTGTCGCCGCGCAACTGGCCGCACGCAGCGGCTTGCCTTTTGTCAGTGCGGCCAACAAATTCGCCGCACTGGCGGCACACGATGCGCTGGTCGCCGCGCACGGTGCGCTCAAGACGCTTGCCGCAGCGCTCATGAAAATCGCCAACGATATCCGCTGGCTGGCCTCCGGGCCGCGCTCCGGCCTGGGTGAAATCAGCATTCCCGAAAACGAGCCGGGCAGTTCGATCATGCCGGGCAAGGTCAATCCGACGCAGTGCGAAGCGCTGACCATGCTCTGCTGCCAGGTGTTCGGTAACGACGTGGCAATCAATTTCGGCGGTGCCTCGGGCAACTTCGAGCTCAATGTATTCAAGCCGCTGATCGCCTGCAATTTCCTGCAAAGCGTACGCCTGCTGGCTGACGGCATGCTCAGCTTTGAAGCGAACTGCGTACGCGGACTAGAAGCCAATCGCCAGCGCATCGGCGAACTGCTGGAACGCTCCCTGATGCTGGTCACCGCGCTGGCCCCGCATATCGGCTATGAGCGTGCCGCCGAAATTGCCCGGCGGGCACAGCACGAGGGGAGCACGCTGCGCCAGGCGGCGCTGGCCCTCGGTTATGTCAGCGAAGTGGACTTCGACCTTTGGGTCCAGCCGGCAAAAATGATCGCACCCAATGCCCCGACCGGATCACGATAATCGAGAGGAGCAATGTCAAGCTCAAGCCTTGATGGTAATCGGAGATCGGCATGATCGCCTCTTGAATCAGAAATTGTCTCGGCGCCTTGCCTGAGAGTCTGCGAAAAAATCATTACGGCCCTCGCCCGTTACCACGGCGGGCCGGGGGTTCCAGTCGTACTGGACTCCACGCTCGTCACCCCGGCGCAAGCCGGGGTCCAGCTCGTAAATCCGATTGTTTTAATGGATAGCGGAGGCTGGTCTGGATTCCGGCTTGCGCCGGAATGACGGTTTTTGACCGGCCCCTTATGCGCGCTAGCGCACAGAACTCGCCAGACTCAATGCTTATTATCTAATTGAGAGCGTAGTTAGGCGGGTCTGACGCTCCCGAAAGTCATCTACCCCCATTCAACAGGAGAAAACCATGAACAAGGATCAAACCACTGGCCGCATCAATGAAGCCAAAGGCAAAGTGAAGGAAGTCGTTGGCGACCTCGTCGGTAACAAGGAGCTTGAAATAAAAGGCAAGGTTCAGAACACCCGAGGCAAAGCCCAGGCGACATATGGCGATGCCAAGGAAGACATCAAGGATGCCCTCAAAGGCAAGTAGACATGTCGCTCTGCCGTCTTCCCTGCCATCTGGCAGGCAAGACGGTTTCTTGGTTTTAAAGCAGGCATGAATTCACATAATTAAACTTTAAGGGAACCACCATGAAAAAACTCAACATTACCCTGATGGCGGCGGCGATTGCCCTGGCCTTCAGCAACGGCGCGCTGGCGCAAAATTTGTCGAAGGCAGAATACAAGGCCGACAAGGACAAGATCGCGGCTGAATACAAATCCGCCAGTGCGGCGTGCAGTTCATCGACCGGCAACGCCAGGGATATCTGCATGGTCGAGGCCAGGGGCAAGCAGAAGGTTGCAACAGCCGAACTCGATGCCCGCAACAAGCCCGGCGCCAAGGCGAGCAAAGCCGTAAGCACCGCCAAGGCAGATGCTGATTACGCGCTAGCCAAGGAAAAGTGCGACGACAAGGCCGGCAACGACAAGTCAGCCTGCATCAAGGAAGCCAAGGCCGCCCTGGCACAGGCCAAGGCTGTTCCGAAAGCGCCCGTACCAGCGGCAACGGCAAACCAGCCGGTCAGCGAGAAACCCGCTGCACCCACGTCCAAGAAGGAATCCACCGGTGAGTATGTCGACGACGCCGTCATCACCAGCAAAGTGAAGGCCGCCGTGTTGGGAGAATCTTCGCTCAAGTCCGCTGAGATCAACGTCGAAACCTACAAGGGTACTGTTCAGTTGACCGGTTTCGTCAGATCCCGTGCCGATATCGACAAGGCAGTCGCTGTTGCTCGCGGCGTCAAAGGTGTGACCTCGGTCAAGAATGACATGATTGTCAAGGGTCAGCAGTAAGCCCTATCGCCAGCCGCGCTTCCCCGGACAAGCGTTCCGGGGAAGTGCGGCTGGCACGTCAGTATCAGACAATCACTATTCGGCCCGATGAAGTTTGAAATATCCGTCATACCGGCGAAGGCCGGTATCCAGCACTGGCGTGGTTTAGCCTCCTGGACCCCGGCTTTCGCCGGGGTGAGCGCGAAGCCTGGCCTCGGGCCACGATTCATACATTTACGGGCAGGATCAATAAGCGCGTTCCCCATTCGGAGTCACCGGAGTCAGTCATGACCGATCCCGCCTTAAACCGAGCAGACGGGGCTGGCGCGCAGCCGGCGACAGAAAGCACTGAGCCGGTCGAGCCGAGTCGTGTAGTGCTCCCCATGCCGGTGAATGTGCGCAGCGTTTCGCTGGCGGTGCTGGCCACGCTGGCCAGCATATTCATGCTGCACTGGGCCAGTCTCGTTTTCATACCGGTGTTCGTCGGACTGATTTTCAGTTATGCACTGTCACCCATAGTCGATTGGCTACAGAAGCACAGGATTCCACGTGCATTGAGCTCGGCAGTATTGATACTGGGACTGTTGAGCGGCTTTGGAGCGACCATCTATTCGCTAAGCGACGATGCCAGCCGACTGATCGAAAAACTGCCGGCGGCCGCGCAAAAACTGCGCGACTCCATAACGCCCGGCCAGGAAAGACAGACAACGCGCTGGAAACAGTACAGAAAGCCGCCACACGGCTTGAGCAGGCGGCCGAAGAATCGACCCCTGCCGAGCCGGTTGGCCGAGGCGTGCAACGGGTGCAGGTCGAGAAACCGAAATTCGACATCAAGGATCATCTCTGGAACGGCACTCTTGGGGTGCTGGGCATGGTATACCAGATCGGGATGGTGGCGCTGATTGCCTTCTTCCTGATGACTTCGGGAGACAGCTACAGGGTGAAACTGATCAAACTTGCCGGCCCCACCTTGAGCCGGAAAAAGATCACGCTGCAGGCGCTCAACCAGATCAACCAGCAGATTCAGCGCTATTTGCTGGTACAGCTCTTTACCAGCGTCCTGGTCGGTGTCGCCACCTGGTTGTGCTTTCTGGCGATCGGCATGGAGAATGCGGCGGTCTGGGGCGTAGCCGCAGGCCTGCTCGATCTGGTTCCTTACATCGGCAACATGATCGTAACCTCAGGTTCGGCGCTGATGAGCTTCCTGCAATTCGGCACCCTGGAGATGGCCTTGCTGGTCGGCCTGATTTCCCTGGTGATCCACAGCATTGAAGCTTTCCTGCTGACGCCCTGGCTGACCAGTCGTGCCAACAAGATGAATCCGGTGGCCATCTTCGTCGGCGTTTTTGCCTGGGGCTGGCTGTGGGGCGTGTGGGGCTTGTTGCTGGCGGTACCGATGCTGGTCATCATCAAGGCCATTTGCGACCGCGTTGACGATCTCAAGCCGGTGGGTGAATTTCTCGGCGCCTGAGAGGGCTTCAACCCGGCGTCAGGGTAATTGCACTCGTCATTCCTGGAGCGATTCTGCGCTGCGCAATTCATATTCCCGGATAGCTCCTGATAGTGCTTGAAAATAATGGGGTTTATGTACGTTGGCGAACGGAATGCGCACGACGGCAAGGGTAAAGTCAGAGCCGTTGTAGAGTGAATCGCCGCAATTACGCGATTCGATTGTTTAATTCCCATCAAAGGAAAATATCATGAACAGCATCGTTTACCTCGTCGGCGCCGTCGTCATCATTCTCGCTATCCTGTCGTTTGTCGGGCTGCGTTAAAACGCCAGGTGCTGTCCGGGGCAGCGTTCAATTGCAGAAGGCCAGGCTGATGCACTGCGCATAACACACGCTGAGCAGCAAACCCCATGGGCATGACATATTCCCCACCCGCTCGCCTGTTGCGGGTACCATGACCGGAAAGGTGCGCCCGCATGGCGCGCGGGAGAGCGCATGACAACCCACAAAACACCGAAAAAAGCCGGAACAGACACGTTGGTGTTAACGCCAGGCCCGGTTGCAGCGGCAAAATATCTCCCGGACAGCGCCTTCCCGATCGTTGGCATCGGCGCCTCGGCCGGTGGTCTGGCCGCCTTCGAGGCCTTCTTCTCCGGCCTGCCCGACGACAGCGATCCGGGCATGGCATTTGTCCTGGTGCAGCACCTGGCTCCGGACCACGAAAGCATCCTCACCGACCTGATCCGGCGCTACACCCGCATGCAGGTCTTCGAAGTCGAGGATGGCATGGTGGTGCAACCCAACTGCACCTACATCATCCCGCCCAACCGCGACATGGCTTTTCTCAACGGCACCCTGCAATTGCTCGAACCGCTGGCGGCGCGCGGCCATCGCCTGCCGATTGACTTCCTTTTCCGCTCGCTGGCCGAGGACCAGCACGAACGCGCCATCGGCATCGTGCTCTCCGGCACCGGCAGCGACGGCACGCTGGGGGTACGGGCCATCAAGGGCGAAGGCGGCATGGTCATGGCGCAGAACCCGCAGTCCTGCGAGTTCGACGGCATGCCGCGCAGCGCCATCGCCACCGGCCTCGTCGATTACGAGCTGCCACCGGCCGAAATGCCGGCCCAGCTCATGGCCTACGCCACGCACGCCTTTGGCAAGCTGCCCCGGCACGCCACCGCCCCTACGCCAAAAAGCGAGGGGGCGCTGAAAAAAATCTTCATTCTGCTGCGCGCCCAGACCGGTCACGACTTTTCTCAGTACAAACCGAGCACCATCCACCGACGCATCGAACGGCGCATGGCCGGACACCAGATCGACGGCATCGACCGCTATGTCAAGTACATGCAGCAGACGCCGCCCGAGGTCGAGGCGCTGTTTCGCGACCTGTTGATCGGCGTCACCCGTTTCTTCCGCGATCCTGAGGCCTTCAAGGTACTGGAGGACGAATTCATCCCCAGGCTTTTTGCCGGCAAGCCGGCGGGCACCGTGATCCGCGTCTGGTCGAGCGGATGCTCGAGCGGCGAAGAAGCCTACTCGATTGCCATCCTCCTGCAAGAGCGCATGGAGACCCTCAGGCAAAACTACACGTTGCAAATCTTCGCCACCGACATTGACCCGCGGGCGATTGCCACGGCACGCGCCGGTCTCTACCCGGCCAGCATCGCCGCCGACATTTCGCCCGAGCGGCTGGCGCGTTTCTTTACGGCCACGCCGGACGGCAGCGCCTACCGCATCAACAAGGGCCTGCGCGACCTGCTGATTTTCTCCGAGCAGGACCTGATCAAGGACCCGCCCTTTTCCCGGCTCGACCTGATCAGTTGCCGCAATCTGCTGATTTACCTGAGTGCCGATTTACAGAAGAAACTCATTCCCCTGTTTCACTACGCCCTGAACGCGGGCGGCATTCTGTTCCTGGGCACCTCCGAAGGGGTCGGAGAGTTTAACGAGCTTTTTTCGGCGCTCGACCGCAAAGCCAAGCTGTACCAGCGCAAGGACGATCTTCAGGGTGCGCAGCGTGCGGCACTCGGCCGTTTTCTACCGCCGATGATGGCCCATGAGGCCTTGGCGGCGATCGATGGGGCACCGCCGCGCAGTGCAAAAACGGCATTCCCGATGTCACTGCCCTTGCGCGAACTGACCGAACAGGCCCTGTTGCAGCAGATTGCCCCGGCCGCAGCGCTGGTCAATGGCCAGGGCGACATTCTCTACCTGCACGGACGCACCGGGATGTACCTGGAACCGGCCCCCGGCGAGGCGGGGATCAGCAATATCCTGAAGATGGCCCGCGAAGGGCTGCGGCAAGATCTCACCATGGCGCTGCACAAAGCGCTTGCCACCGACGATGTGGTGCGTGCCCTGGGGATAAGCGTCAAGACCAACAGCCATTTCACTCGGGTCAACCTGAGCATCCGTCCGCTGAGCCGCGCTGCGGCCGGGATGGCCGGGTTATCCGAGTCGCCCGGTTTGCCACTCTACCTGGTCATCCTGGAAGAAGCGTCCGACCTCGAACCCGAAGCGATGCTGCCGGCCGGTTTGCCCACCAGCGCGGGCGCTGCCGATGCCGAAGCATGCATCGCCGCGCTCAGGGACGAATTGCGGGCCAAGGACGAATACCTGCAGACCACCCACGAGGAACTGGAGAGCACCAATGAAGAGCTCAAGTCCTCGAACGAGGAAATGCAGTCAGTGAATGAAGAACTCCAATCGACCAACGAGGAACTGGAAACCTCCAAGGAAGAATTGCAGTCGGTCAACGAAGAGCTGGCGACGGTCAACTCCGAGTTGCAAACCAAGGTACACGATCTTTCGCGCTCCAATAACGACATGAACAACCTGCTGGCCGGCACCGGCATCGGCACCGTCTTTGTCGACCATCAACTGCGCATCCTGCGCTTTACCCCGGCAGCCAGCACGATCATCAACCTGATCCTCTCCGACGTCGGGCGACCGGTCGCCCATATCGCCTCCAATCTGGTTGGTTACCACAGCCTGCTGGCCGATATCCAGGCCGTGCTCGATACGCTGATCGCCAGGGAGGCCGAGGTTCAGACTGCGGCGGGCAAATGGTATGCGATGCATATCCAGCCGTACCGCACGCTCGACAACGTGATCGAGGGCGCGGTGATCTCCTTTGTCGACATCACGGAGACGGTGCGCATTCGCGACGCCCTGCACACAGCCAATGAGATGCTGCGGCTGGCGGTGGTCGTGCGCGATGCGCACGATGCCATTACCGTGCAGGATCTGCAGGGTCGTATCCTGGCCTGGAACCCCGGTGCGGTACGAATTTACGGCTGGAGTGAAGCCGAGGCCTTACTGATGAACGTGCGCGACCTGATTCCGCAGGGACTGCGCGAGAAAGCGCTGGGCAGGGTTCATCAGCTTAGCCAGGCCGAAATTCTGGAGCCCTATCATACGCAAAGGATCACCAAAGCAGGGGCGCTCGTCGAGGTCTGGATGACCGCCACCGCCCTGCTCAATGAGGCCGGGCAGATGTATGCAATTGCCACGACGGAGCGGGTTGGGAAGACGACTGACACATTATCGGGCGCAATCCCGTAGGTCGGTTTAGCCCGCAGTAGCGGTAGGTCGGGTTAGCCCGCAGGGCGTAACCCGACATCAAGAATTGGCCAGATGAACCGACGATGGTCGGATCGTCGGGTTATGCCCCGCAGGAAATCCCCTCGGGGGACGCTACGCTAACCCGACCTACGTATCTACGCTGACCCGATCTGCGTATCTACAGGCTCAGGGAGGTTGGAGATGTTTCATGACTGACAAGAACAAGCCAGCCACAGGCTCGGCGCTGCGCCGGCAGGCCGAGGAGATCCTGCACCGGCAGGGCTTGCAGACGCCGAAACAACTGGCCGCCCTGACACCCGAAGCCGCGCAGCAGATCGTGCACGAGTTGCAGGTGCACCAGATCGAACTGGAAATGCAGAACCATGAACTGCGCCAGTCACAGGTGGAACTGAAAGCCGCGCGGGCGCGCTATTTCGACCTCTATGACCTGGCACCGGTGGGTTATTGCAGCGTCAGCGAGCCGGGGCTGATCATCGAGGCCAACCTCACCGCCGCCACCCTGCTCGGCGTGGCCCGCGGTGCACTGGTCAGGAAACCGTTTTCCCGCTTCATCTTCAAGCATGACCAGGACAACTACTACCTGTGCCGCAAACTTCTCCTTGAAACCGGCCAGCCGCAGGTGTGCGAGTTGCGGATGGTCAGGCCGGACGGCACGCCACTCTGGGCGCAACTGAACGCTGCATCCGTGCAGGAAGTCGGCGGTACGCCAGTCATCCGCATCGTGCTCAGCGATGCCAGTTCGCGCAAACAGGTGGAGGCGGCCTTGCATAAGAGCGAGGCCTTCAATCTCGCAACACTGGACTCACTGAACGCTGAAATCTCGGTGCTGAACCGTGGTGGAGTCATCATCATGGTTAACCAGCCCTGGCGACGATTTGCTAAGGAGAACAGCAAGTTTCCCGGCAAAACGGCGCGGCAAACCGGTGTCGGCGTGAATTATCTGGATGTCTGCCAGGCCAGCTCGACATCGAATGAGGCGGCATTGAAGGCCTTCGAGGGCATCCGGGCGGTACTGGACGGCATCTTGCCCGTGTTCAGCATGGAATACCCCTGCCATGCACCGCAGGAGCAACGCTGGTTCAGCATGAGCGTCACGCCTCTGGGCGATAGCGTGGTCATCGCGCATACGAATATCACCGAACATAAAAAAGCCGAAGAAGCCTTGCGCGAGCAAGAGGAGTTTTTTCATCTGATCGCCGAGAGCATTGACGACTTCATCGTCGTTCTTGACCTCGACGGGCGGCGGCTCTACGCCAGTCCCTCGTACAGGCAATTTTTCGGCGCGACGAGAGACTTGCGCGGCACCGATTCCTTCGCCAACATTCATCCGCAAGACCGCGAACGAGTCAAACAGGTTTTCAGCGAGACCGTGCTCAGCGGCATTGGCCGCCAGATTGACTATCGCTTGCAGTTGGCCGACGGCAGTATCCGCGAAATGGAATCGAACGGCAGCGTCATCCGCGATGGCGAAGGCCGGGTGGCGCGCGTCGTCGTTGTGTCGCGTGACGTCACCGCGCGCAAGCAGATGGAAGAGCAGGTGCGTCAACTGGCGTTCTATGACCCGCTCACCAATCTGCCTAACCGGCGTCTGCTCAACGACCGCCTGAACCAGGCCCTGGCCGCCAGCACGCGCAGCGGGTGCTACGGCGCGCTGATGTTCCTTGACCTGGACAACTTCAAGTCGTTGAACGACACGCAGGGGCACGCCGTCGGCGATTTGCTGCTGGTCGAGGTAGCCGATCGTCTGAAAAGTTGCGTACGCCAGATGGACACCGTGGCGCGCTTCGGGGGCGATGAATTTCTGGTGATGATCAGCGAGCTGCATACGGATAAAATTGAATCGACAGTACAAGCCCGGATCGTTGCAGAAAAAATCCGTGCCAGCTTGTCTGAACCCTATCGGCTCAACGTCAGGCTCGAGGGAAAAATGGAATCCAGGGTCGAACATCCATGCACGGCAAGCATCGGCGTAGCCCTGTTTATCAATCATGAAACCAGCCAGGTCGACATCCTGAAGTGGGCTGACAGGGCCATGTATCAGGCGAAAGGTGAAGGGAGCAATTTGATCCGGTTTTACGAGTAGAATGCATGGATAAGTTGAACAATGGATCCTGAAATTGTCTGCCAAGAATAAAGACCCCGTAGCGTGCGCAACCTGGCCAAATCAGGTCCATAACACCCCTGTGGATAGCGCAGGGTCGGCGCTGCGCCAGCGAGCCGAAGCGATCTTTCGCCGGAAAGCGGCGCTGTCGCCGGAAAATCTTGCGGACCTGACACCCGAAGCCGCGCAACTGATGCTGCACGAGCTACACGTGCATCAAATCGAACTGGAAATGCAGAACGAGGAACTGCGCCAGTCACAGCTCGCACTGGACGCCGCGCGGACGCGCTATTTCGACCTCTATGACCTGGCGCCGGTGGGTTATTGCAGCGTCAGCGAGCCGGGGCTGATCATTGAGGCCAACCTCACTGCCGCTACCCTGCTCGGTTTGGCCCGGGGTGCGCTGGTCAGGCAGCCGTTCTCGCGCTTTATCTTCAAGGAAGATCAGGACAACTTTTATCTGTGCCGCAAACATCTCCTTGAAAGCGGCGAGCCCCAGGCCTGCGAATTCCGCATGGTCAGGCATGACGGCTCGCCATTCTGGGCACATCTGGAAGCTACCGCGGTGTTCGAAACCGGCGGCACGCCAGTCATCCGCATCGTGCTCAGCGATATCAGCGTACGCAAGAAGGCGGAAGAAGCGCAGCTCGTCAGCGAAGCCTTCAAGCTCACCATCCTGAATTCACTGAGCGCCGAAATTGCCGTGGTGGATCTCGACGGGGTGATTCTGGCGGTCAACGAACCCTGGCGGCGTTTTTCGCTGGAGAACGGCATCGAGCCCGGCAAGCCTTTGACTTCTACCGAAGTCGGCGCCAATTACCTGGCCGTCTGCGAGATTGACCACGCGCTGGCCACGCCGGAGGTAGTGTCTGCCTGCGCTGGCCTGCGTGCGGTACTGAACGGCACCCTGCCCGGCTTCAGCATGGAATACCCCTGCCATTCTCCGACTCAGCAGCGATGGTTCATGATGAACGTCCTGCCCCTGGGATCGCTTGAACGCAGTGGCGCGGTGATCGCGCATACCGACATCACCGAATTGAAACGACTCGATCAGATCCTCCAGGACAAGAACGTCGAACTCGAACGCGCCCGGACTGTGGCTGACCAGGCCAATCTGGCGAAATCGAATTTTCTGTCGAGCATGAGCCATGAACTGCGCACGCCGCTCAATTCGATTCTCGGTTTTGCCCAACTCATTGAATCCGGCAAAACACCGCCGACGCCCGCCCAGAAGAAAAGCATCGATCAGATTCTCAAGGCCGGCTGGTACCTGCTGGAGCTGATCAACGAAATCCTCGACCTGGCGTTGATCGAGTCGGGAAAACTGTCTCTGACGCTGCAAGCCTTGCCACTGGCCGAAGTGTTGAACGAATGCCAGAGCATGATCGAAGCGCAGGCGCAACAGCGCGGCATCGGCGTGACCTTTCCCCGCTTCGAAACGCCCTGCTTTATCAACGCCGACCGCACCCGGGTCAAGCAGATTGTCATCAACCTGCTTTCCAACGCCATCAAATACAACAAGGCGGGTGGAACGGTTGCCGTCGAGTGCACACAGCGCTCGCCGGAAACGATCCGCATCAGCGTCCGCGACAGCGGTGTCGGGCTGGCTGCGGAACAGCTCGCGCAGATTTTCCAGCCGTTCAACCGTCTCGGGCAGGAGTCCGGCGCCGAATCGGGCACCGGCATCGGACTGGTCGTCAGCAAGCGGCTGGTCGAATGCATGGGCGGCAGCATCGGTGTGGAAAGCACGCCCGGGCAAGGAAGTGTGTTCTGGTTCGAACTGAAGCGGATGGCCAACGATGCAGTTGGCACCGCTGCCGCCTCGCCAACCACCCGGACGCCAGATGACCCCCCCCCCCCCGACCCTTGTCCACTCTGCTCTACATCGAGGACAGCCCGGCCAATCTGATGCTGGTCGAAGACCTCGTGTCACGCCGACCCGATATCCGTTTGCTGTGCGCTCAGGACGGTAACTCTGGCGTCGAGCGGGCACGCAGCGCGCTGCCGGATGTCATCCTGATGGATATCGGCCTGCCGGGAATCAGCGGTTTCCAGGTTCTGAAAATACTGGCTGAAGACCCGGCAACAACGCGTATCCCGGTGCTTGCGATCAGCGCCAATGCCCTGCCCGGCGATATCTCGAAAGGCCTGGAGGCGGGATTCTTTCGCTATCTGACCAAACCGTTCAAGGTCGACGAGTTCATGGACTCGCTGGATGCCGCACTGAACTTTTCCAGAACGGACGGCTCGCGCGGCAAAGATAATATTGAGGCTTGATCGTCTAGACATTCCCTGTCAATAACCACAGACAGTAAAATCCGTTCGCCATGTGCGTTAGCGAACAGATTAATGGTACTTCCCGGTGCATCGTTCCTTCTTGCCCGAAACGCTGTTGTGGACGGGCATCCTGGCGTTCCGGCAAGCGGAGCGCCATCCCAATATCTTTTTCGAGGAGCCCACAATGATCACTACGTCAAAATCTCCCACGAAGCGGCTCAGCCGGGCAGTTCCTCTGGCCCTGCTGCTCCTGGCTTCGGCCAGCCTTTACGCCCAGCAGCCGATGTCGATTACCCTGAAAGGGGACGCCGAGGTTCCACCGGTGACCACATCAGCGACGGGCACGGGGCAATTCACGGTGCTGCCCGTGCGCACGGTCAGTGGCAGCATCAAGACTTCAGGAATGGTCCCGACGATGGCGCATATTCATGAAGCCGCCGTCGGGAAAAATGGCCCGCCAATCATTACCCTGACCAAAACCGGCAACGACGGCTTTGTCGTTCCCGCCGATGCCAGGCTGTCCGAGGCGCAGTACACGAGTTATGTGGCCGGCAACCTTTACGTCAACGTACACAGCGAACAGCACCCACAAGGTGAAATCCGGGCGCAGTTGCTCGGCAGACCGATGCGCATCGCCAACTGACTCGTAGCGCGAAGCGTCGGGTTACGCCCCTTGGGCTAACCCGACCTACGATCAGGCATGAAACAACCTGCTCGCT
>JADJNC010000007.1 GCA_016709335.1 Candidatus Propionivibrio dominans
CTTCGTCTTCGGAGGCGCAATCCGACACACGATACATCGAGGCGTCCAATCGCGTCAGCATTGTTGCGGGCAATTTTGGGTGTGCGACGTCTACAGCGTTTGCGCAGCGGCCTGCATCAGTTACTGGCGTAATACATCGATGCCTGAGTCGATACGTATGTAGCGCTGAAGAACCGGTGATTCAGATTCTTCGCCTTTCAACATCGGAAACTACCGGAACGACCTTCTGTCGCTACCTGAAGCACGATTTCGGCGGTCGCGACAGGTAACGCCGGGGGCCGGAAACTTACCATAACCAGATGTTCTATCCTGATGTCTTCCAGAATGCCTGTGATAGCACGCTGAAGGGGTTGATGCAGCCAGACTGAAGTTCGAATGGAGCCTCTGGCCGCCCTCGGCTGTTAAAGGCAGGCCCGGACTCCTGGTTCCACTTCTCTGAAATATCCGGTTCAGAGCATCGTCTTAACAGATAGATTGCCCTGTTTGTCCGGTTTCTGCTGGCTTCCCCGAATTACAGGTACTCTCACCCGTACGATCGCGATGCCGCCCTCAATCGCCCGGGGAGGTTTTTATAAAGCGATGAATACGCATGTCGATCTCCAGAACATCAAAGGCATTGGACTTGAGCTCTGCGCTCGGTTTAACTTGTTACGACTGGGGCCGGCGGAAGGGAGAAGCTACCCCTGGAACGAGGGTTCTCGTTGTATTGGCTTTGATGCCGGGCACCGGATGGTGTGGCAACGAACTTACCGGTGGAACAACTACGGGTTCGGTGACCGACTCGCGAACATCGCTTGTTTCTTTATCCGCTGCCGGTACACCATCTGACTCCGTTACCGGGTGGACGCCTTTTCTAAAGCGGCGAACAATGCATCGCCGGGCAGAACGCCGTTCTTGACCTTCGAGGCGGCATTGAGCAGTTCGTCGGCATCCGACGCGGCATCAATCAGCCCTACCAACCTCAGATAGTCCTGCCCCTGGATATAGCCGCCCCGGACGACAGTCGTTGAGGGGTCTGCGTCACCAAAGAGATGGCGCCTTCTTAGCTGAAGAATCGAGGAAGGAAGCTTGATCATCTTGGCAACACCCTGTCCGGGCGCAACGTCGACCGACCTTTGACGGCGCCTGATCGATTCGCTTCGGACTTCTCCATTTCGGAAGAAATCTCCTCATGGAGCTGCCAGACCCAAACCACGGGAGATACCCTCGACGCTCTCTCAACTTCGGTTCCGCCCTCACGGACAAGGGAAATCCTGAATACGTTGGTTGAAGCGGCAACGGGCGAGTGCATCATTGATCCGCTTTAAGCTAACGAATGATCGTCTCGGCTTCCGCATTTGCTGCGACGTGGGCTTCGAAGATATTGTCATACTGGCTGTCAAGCGTGGCCATTTCGCTGTCAAAATCGACTTGTGCCGCAGCGATTTCCTTTTCGATATCAGGAAGTTCGTCCGTCAGAACGGCAAAGACGTTTTGCGATCCAAGCGCCCGGATTCCCTGCGCCTGCAGTTTGCGAAAAACGGTGCGACGAACCGTCTGCAAAGCCTTTGTTCCATCACAGGGAAAGACTTTGATCGAACCCTCGAGATAGCCTCTCAGTTCGGCAATAATCCGCCCAACGACGCAATGTGCTCGCGGGTCGCACGACGGTATCCGGAAAACGTACTGATGTTGACGGACACCAGGGTGATTTTTTCATTCAACACATCTTGCATGGTCATTCTCCAAGCTAAGTGCGAAAACAATCCAACCCTTGCGGGTTTGTATTTGGATCATCCGCACGGGTTGAGGATGAGATGCCGGAATGGCATCCCAATGGGCTCGTGCAAATACACACGAGTTTCCGACTGATTAAGCGGGTCGAAAATAGCGTCCGATAAACGACGGGCGCGGCGTCTCACTTCTCACGAAGTAAAACCGTTCAACTCCTGTCGGAGACCTTCGAAAACAGAGCCATTGAAAAAGTCGAAAGGGAGAGACCAATCACAACGGGAGCGCAGATTCCGATGGGAGTGGCCGAGCGGCCGGATGAGGGTTACGCTGTCATGGGCGAACCCACTCTGCACAAAGTCAGAAAGTAAAAATACTCAAGCGTTTTCCAGATCAAATCGCTGGATTAATCCCCGGAAAAAGCCTGTGGGGCTTTCTCCGGCTGAGAATTAAAACATCGCAGCCAACACGGGATGCTTGACCTGCAGAGCACTAAAGGTCAGTGAAGGCGGCCGAGGCTGGCGTTTGGGTGAAAGAACCCCGGACGTGCCTGCCAGGAGGTTTTCCAACGCCATCGGATCGAGCTTGAAAAAAGGATAGATGTCCCTGATGAACGTATGGAAAAAATTTCCTTTTGATGGTGCATCCACAAAATCCAAGACGATGAAATCGGGAACATTTTTGTAGGCGTAGGTCATGCCACTCTTGAATGCAATGAGTAGCAGACACTGATCGTCCAGATACCGATAACCGTCGATGTTGCTCGAAAGTACGGGAATCATTGAGCCGTGCATGGTCAGGACCCCTTAAGGTAGTTGACCGCGTCGAACCGCCTGATCGGGTCGGGAAAAACCTCCTGAACGGGTAATCCGCTCGTTTGTGAAAGTTCCAGAATGGCGCCGTAGTGCTTGATGGCCCCATCGATCTCACGCTCAACTGCCAGGGTTTCAACAACACCATCCAACTCGATAAATCCGTTGGGCAGCAGATTGACTGCATTTTTTCGCCCATCAAAGCAAAGCGAGAGTTTTCCTTGAGGATTACGTGATCTGAAAGTGCTTGGCGATCTGGATCATGGCCTTAAAGGAAATCACTGGAGCCAAACACGGTAAGCGTACATGGGCATTCCTTCCGTGAAAAGGACGGGACGCCTCCCCGTGCGGGAAATACAATTCCCGCCTGGGTTTTAAAAGTAGAACTACAATCAGATGCGGCGACGTTGGGCTCGGGTGCGCGTTGCCTTGACCCTGCTCGTATCGAAGGCCATTGAAGAATCCACGAACGGTAAATCTTCGTTATCGAGAAAACCCGGCCCGGAAGGCAGGGAATCGTTTCCGCCCCCACCCGCCGTCCGTGCTGGGGTCGGAGGAGCACTTTCCGTGCTGCCGGGAGAACGGGTAGTGCGCGAACCGAGCATCTGCATTTCGTTTGCTTCAATTTCGGTCGTGTAGCGCTCCTGCCTCGCTTTATCCGTCCACTTGCGGGTCCGGATGCGACCTTCCTATACATGACGCTGCCTTCCTGACGTACGGTGACAATGTCGCAAGCTTTCGGTAAAAGACGATTCGATGCCATTCGGTCAGTTCCTTCTTTTCTCCGCTCGCCTTATCCTTCCACGATTCCGTGGTGGCCAGACGAACATGGGCCACAACGTCGCCGTTGGGCATGAAGCGAATTTCGGGATCTGCGCCGACGTTTCCGATCAATGTAACGCGGTTAAGTGATGCCATTTTTATCTCCCTGAAAGTGGTATCTCTGTGGCCCGAATGCATGTCATATAAAGCGCCGGAATAGGGATTACCCATTGAACAAGCAGCGATTGAGTGTGCTGCGTGGAATCAGAACGCCATTGGAGTCCTGAAAAGCTTGACCCTGTGCTTCTGAATAAAGCTGAGGCAAAGGAACCTCAACGAGCCTGGAAGTACAGGGACTTACGCGACGGATAACCGACCGTTGCTACGGTTTTCTCCAAACGGAGTAAAAGCGGTTGTTCTGTTCGATGCCTGTTCAATAAACAGGCATTGAAAAAAACAACGGGGAATCAAACCTGAGTTTGAATTCCCCATCGTCAAATGAAGCTTCGGCCTGTGTGCTACGGCCTGTGCGCTACGGCCTGGAAGTTAGCCTGGCAATCTTGGCCACCTTGAAGAGGTTCATCGGGGCCTTGCCTTTCTCGATTGTTTTACGTCCGATCTTCAGGATTTCAACCGTATCTCCAACACCCGCCATGGCTTCGCGTAACGCTATTTTCAGGTTGGCACCAAAGACGGCGTCTTCGAGTCCGTCCTGCGTTCGATAGCGCACACCGTATATGTTGAATTGAGCCCCATTCCTTTCCTGCGTCATCATGCCCGCTTCGGTAATGATGCCGCGATATACGGAAGGAAACTTCTTCAACTGTGTTGCCAATGCGGGCGTGGGATCAACGTCCATTGCTGCGGAGTCTGTGGCTACCGGTTGTTCGTCCGGGTGTTCCTCCGGGACACCTTCGCCCTGCAATGTAACAGCGAGCGTTTTCTTCTTGCGTGTCCGTTTCCCGGCGGTCACGAGTTCATCAAGACGCTCCCTGGCACGCTTCAGGAAATCCTTGACAACATCGTCATCCACCTTGTCCTTGGCAATGACCCCCAAGTCGTAGTAGCTGTCCTGGATGCGTCGGCGTTTTGCTCCCGACCAGACAATCAGTTGCGCCGTACACGCTTTGTTGCGCGAACGGTAACGAAGGATCAGCGTTGCTTTGCCATGGTCAAGGTGCCTTACAACCAGGGGGTGGCTAATTCGGGCAGGACGTCAACCCTTTCAGCCTTTTTTGCCGGAGGTGTCCGTACTTCGGGACCACTCGGTGGTGATTTCCCCCCCATCGAATCCAGGGAGAAATCTTTCCGGAATGTATCGAACATGCCGGAGATCAGCGTCCACACCGCCGCAAGGATCAGGAGGGCAATGAGAAGTGATAGTACATTTCCAATCAATTCGTTCTCCTAGAAAACATTGGTAAAAACCGAGGAGTGACGGGCCACAAAAGCTTCGTCACAGATCAATCCAAGCTGCTGCGCAACCGGGGCGATGCGCAACCAATCAGACGAATACAGCGGATCTGATTGTCTAGGGCGTGCCGAAACGGTTTGCTGCGAGTCCGTTACGACACTGATATCGCCCAGCGCCTTTCTCAAGGCAACCAGGCAAAGAACGAAACAACCGGCAGACGGGGACGCGCGAACAACACCGCGACCCTGTCTGTTGTTGACCAAAAGCGTGAATTGTTCGTCGCCGAACACCACCGTCATCTGATCTCCTGCGGGCAAACAGTGGTTCACCACCGTCGCCAGACCCGCCATTTCCAAAACGCGTAGAACCTTCAGCGCTTCGGCCAGCCAGTCTTCTCTTGGCGTCGATAGTGTCCAGTAGGCCACTCCCACGAATTTATTCTTGCTCATGGAAGCGCCCTCAGGGTTTGACAACTTCACCAACGCCGAACACGGTTTCCACCGCCTGATGGAGTGCGATTCGAGTCGATTCAGTCGCCAGGGAGGACAGGTACTTTTTCAGTGAGAGGTGCAAGGCCGAAAGACCCAATTTCTCGGGTGCGCCCGCTTGAGCAACGGAGTTACGCGCCCACTTGCGAAGTATCCGCGTTGACATCGTACGCTCGAGCGCAGAATCCGAGGTGTTTCCACCATCCTTCGACTGCGCCCTGATTTTCCTTGAGACCTGTATGCAGCCCTCAATGAATTCACTCCGGCTGATGGCCGATCCTGCTTTCATGCCCTGGGGGGTAGACAGCTTGATTCCTTCCTGGTCAAACCAGTAGGCAAGAAGGTCATCGCTGAACTCTTCAAGCTCCTTTTCCAGGAGGGTAATTTCCGTTTGATCGGAAGGGTACCCAATATACAGGGCGACTATACGTTCCAGAATCGAAACGTCGTGCGTATTGGCGGTCCCGTAGTTACCGGTCAGGTCCTCCACCAGGTTGGTGTTGGCAGTGATAACAACGCGAAAGCCGGGCTGGGGTGAGACCACTTCACCCGACTTGCCGGGGATCGGGAACGAACGCCCTTCAAAGACATCGTTGAACACAATGGCGCGATCCGCCGAAATGCGGTCATACTCGTTGATGATGCATGGCAGGCCATACCGCGCCGCCAGCGTTAGCGGTCCATCAACCCAGGGGGTGGTTCCGTTTTCACCGCCGACGAATTGCCCGAAAGCTTCCATGGGTTCAAAACGGCGGTGACCCTTGGCCATGAACAAGGGGATGCCAAGACGCGCACACCATTGTTCAAACACCGAGGTTTTCCCGAACCGGTCGGACCCCACAACAACATGACATCGCCCTGCCCCGTAAACCACCAGTAGCGAATCTCGCGAACCAGATCCTTGCGAAACTGATAGTAGGGATCGATCGGCGGGATCGCAGAACGCAGGAAAGCCGCGTAAGACGCGGCGACAGGGTCAGTGAGTGTAGCGGGATCGGGAATGGCATACCCATCCACCGTGATTGCCGGATCGACTTCGTTTGGATCGAGTCCGAAGGCATCGACGAGGCTATAGGCTACCGTTACAAGGATTGAAGACAAATCAAACATGGTGCGTCCTTTCAAAAAGACAAAATAAAGGGCACATGCCCCGCTAGGGGTTGCGCCCTAGCGGGGACCGTCAGTCGAACGTGCAAACGTCTTCGACGGCCTTGTAAATTTCCACAGGAATGTTCCTGCGGACTCCTTGACGAACCAGTTCCTCGTCCATGCGCGCCGACATGCAGCAGTTATGGTAAGAAAACGGGTCATTTCTTTCGTGCACGGGAAGACAGAGCGACTTGCCCCGTTTCTTGTCGAACACATAGTGCTTCCAGATGGCTGGCCTGAAAACCCAACGCAGAACAGACCACTTCTCCTGCTCGTTGTTGTTCAATGCCAGTTCTTCGACTGACCGCCAAAAAAGTCTGGCCTGCAAAAACAGCAGACTCTCATGTGACCAGTTAAAGCCTTTTTCATCAACGACCCAAGGGGTTCCCCAGGATTCGTAAGGGATCTGGAGCGTCGATTCAGTCTCGTCATCATCAAATTCAACAACGGCGACACCGTTCACATCCGACGAATATTCAGTCGGAACCTCGAATGACTTGAGGATCGGGCGCTTGAGCAATTCAAACAATTCGTCGAACAGCACATAATTGCCGCAGGTCTCAAGGTAGCGCACGAGTTTTTTTCGCCGGGCCTCAACCGCGACGGGGAGAAATTTGTCCGCAGTGCGACGAAATGAAGGTAAAGGCTTGCGTGGATTGATCCCTGCCGGATCACCCAACAGATCGGTTTCAGTGAGCCACATGCCCCACCTCCCCACTGTCAGACACCAGCGCCCAACCTCTTTTTACCAGCTTGGAATGGACCTTTTGGAAGGGTTCACGCCACTCGTGGAATTCCCGAACCCTGGGCTTGACTTCAGCCAGTTTCAGGATGCCGCAGAGGGATGCGCCATATTGATGCACCACAAGACGATAATCTCCCTTGCGGAAGACTGTGGTTCGAACGGGGCGTTCAGGCGCGTGCTTTTTTTGCCACGTTGCCCATAAGTAAAGGACTTGCGTCCCATGCCGCAGGTCTTCGCTGGCCGGTGGTGTTTTTTGATTCACAACGTACCTCTCGATTTTCTGAGGACGTCATGAATCCCTGTCGGGGGCCAATAGTCCCCAAAGGGTTGCAGGTACCTGGTTCAATCACATCAAACCAGATCTATGGAAGTGCATAGCGCAGCACAGCTTGGGTTTTCGGTCACCCGAAAAACCCGCTCAACGTGAGAGGCACGTTGAAAAATAAGTGCTAGCCAAAGTGTAAAACAAGGCTACGGACATAATGCTGAATACAAATTTTAATTTTGTCAAGTACAGCATTTATATTTTGCATTTATATTTGTACTGCATTTATATTCCATTTAAATTGAAGCGGACTCCACCTTATGGAGACCGTTTCCTGTTTTGTGGATAGGTCTGACGACCAAGGATTTCGTCCTCCACGCCTAGGCTTGGCACCTACTGACATCCACACGACTCAACCCATGACGCGATTTCTCTGAAGCGCCATCCAGAGCATCGCCCTCCTCCAATTTTGATCGGCGGCGGAAATCTTCCTTCTCCAACCCACTTGTAAATTGTGCTCCGAGCAAGCCCCGTAAGCAGCAACACTTCCGGCAACCTGACCAATCTGAATTCATTTTGTTGAAAAATTTCATTTGCCATGAAAGCTCCTGATTTTAAAATTTTATGGAGTCTCGTCGTCTCTTTTACTCGTCATCTCAAATCTTGAAAGGACTGTTCAGTCCTTACAGAAAAGAGAAACGGTTGTTACGCCGTATTCTCTTTGATGGTTACCTGTGTCCGTAGCACCGAGGCGCGGATGTGTAGCCGCCGCTTGCGTACCATCTTGGTTGATCTGCCGGTCAATATCGTCCTGCAGGGCCTTTGGTAGAGCCAAAAGACCCACGTCTCTGTAACGTGCTGTCCGAGAAAGTTTTGCGGCGGCAATCCGCATCTCGTCCGGTTCGTCCAACCAGGAGAGATCGCTCAACGATTCCGTTTGTGTATTCGCGTGGTGACAAATTGTGGACGATCGAAAACCGCACCGTTCTAACCACAAAATTTTGAACCAAGCTTAGATGGCGGAAGTCATGGGTTCCTGCGAAACGCAGGTATGAGCATGAAGCCCAGAATCGTCTTGCAGACGGAGGAAGCTCGCGCTTCCAATTTTAGTTTTCTCGCGGCTTGCGAGCATTTCTTCAGCGGCTTTTCGGTTCAACCTTCAACCGACACCCGGATGTCGCTGCGTTCCGGGGCGCGTCCGAAATGGACACACTGATTACAGAGAATTGTGTACGTATTTCTGCGTCAGTGTCAACTTCCTCCTATCGGCCCTATCGATCCGTGCCGATCCAATCCTCAGTAAATTTTTGGTATGGCAGCAGAATCTTAGACTAGTTTTGGGTTCACTTTGGAAATGGTTGGCCGCTACGCCTCTGGCTGCGGACGCTCACAATATCGCCTTCAATGAGTGCTCATCGGCCTTATGTAGCGCTCTACAGTGCGACCTGAAAGTCGCGTTTATTTCTGTTTCACGGGAGGATTTATGAACTGATGAAACCAGTTGTTCCATCAACTGTTCCCTACCCAGACATGCGGAGCCGGTAACAGCTCGGTATGAAGCTCTGGGGACAACGTAACCGCCGAATAATTCGGTACGCCAACCCGCGAGGAGCGGCGGAATCTGCCAGCACAGAGGCAGTGAGGTGCTAGAGGTGAGCGGGTACGATCAACATATGTGAACCTCTATTAAACGTCGTAATTTGCGACAAGCCAAAGGTGCTGATAGGCTTGAACCAAAATGGTAAGCGGTCAGGTATGGCTCTTTGTGAATGGGTCATCGTGGACATTGTGCCGCCGGCGAAAAGGAGGGATCCGCCCCGCTCAGAAATATACGCGGAACAGGGTAAGCCCGTAGTACTGCCGGAAACGGCAGGTGAACCGTAAGGAACACTGTTGGTACTGCGGGTAAAGGATTGGGGAAAAAGCGAACGCCTCCCTGTAATCGGGGGGATAGGGGTTGAAATATCACCCTACGAGAAATCGGGCAGACTTCCTCATGGTCTCTTTTCACAAGAAAGGTACCAGAACCTTCTTGACGGAAGGAAAGCAAATGAACGCTGCACCAAGGGCGTGTGCACTTTTCGGCGTGACGATCATCATCACGTAAGAAGGCTGGTAGCGTGTATTGTGAAGGCGTAGTAGATAGTTGTGAAACCGGGTGTCGCAAGATGCCTTTGAGAGGCTTGAGCCGTATGCGTCGTGAGGCGCCAGTACGGTTCTTAGGGGGCCGCAGTGCAGCAATGCACTGCGGCTACCCGACTAAGACTGAAAGTACAGTCAGGTATCTCGGAATCGAGGTAGATGACGCTCTGGAGATCTCGGGGCAGACTGAAATGCGATGTATTTCGGCGGTCGCATGGCGACACCGTGCTGCCGCCGAGCAATTTTGCCTACCCTTTCTTCGGGTAGTCGAAGAGGATTTCGGTTGGTTTTGCCGAACCGATGGACGACCAGGACGTCGACTCGAACGTGAACTGTGCGACCGCGCACGTTAGCATGAGGGCAGGCTTGTTGGATAAGCGATGCGCAAGGTCGGTGAACTCGGGGTTGTGGCCAAAGAGCATCACGCACTTCAGCTTGTCACTGAGCTCACCAATCACGCCAAGCAGTGTCTCGGCCTCGGTGGCATACAGCCGGTCATCCACAACGATATCCTGAGCCCTGTAGTCGAGCTCGTTGGCGATGATTTCCGCTGTCGAAAGCGCGCGCCGCGCGGGACTGGACAAGATTAAATCAGGTTTCACTTGGCGCTTTGCCAAGCGTTTCCCCATCATTGGCGCGTCGTGCTTTCCACGGTCGTCCAATGGCCGCTCCTTATCAGGAAGCGCAACATCATCCCAACTCGACTTGGCATGACGAACAAGGAATAGCGTTCTTTTCATTGAAGCCTCAGCTAAAACCGTTTGTCACCATTTTGCCATCGTCTGCTTACGGGTACCATGATGAACTCCAGCTATCAGCCATTTGCTGACGGTGGCGAATTTTCTCCAAACCAGTCATTGATTGGGTCGAGCCACCCGAAAGCGGACATTGAACCTAGCATACTCAATTTTCTTTGCTTACGGTCGGCTTCTCAGCGGGAGCTGCCATACGCGATTCAGGAATGGGCGACAGTAGCTCGGCCAAGACGGCCAGTATGTTAGGTTAGGGTGATTGGCCGGTTTTCGCTGACAACCTGCTATTCGAGAGCGTCTAGTGCTGGCAATTCGATTCAATTCTGTTATCAATACGCGAGGTCGGTCAACTGGGTCTTTCTACCGTGCCAACTTAGGTAGCACCTCCAATACCGCGTAAAGCGACTGAACGCATTCGATGGCATCCTTTCGCATCCGTGCCTTGCGAGCGGCTTTCTCTTGCTCACTTTCCTTCTTCCTTGGGTCGACGTGAAGGGTATTGTTCCCGTATCTACGTATAGTGTGCATGTTGACCGAGATCGAGGGAAGGATATCGCAACCTCGTCGATCAAGACTTCAAGTGATTTTCTTTTATTCGTGTCGACGGGGTAGTTGAGGGCGATTCCCAGACGCGTGCAATTAAGCTTGATAGCTTGTTCAAGCAAGGCTCGTGAAAGAGCCTGAACCGAAGCCCAGTGACCGAGCACGAAGGCGTGCGCCAGTTCGCTCAAATACCCTCTAAAAACTGGATTGACGTGTTGAGGGTATTTCAACAAAAGCGGGGTTAACGCTTCGCGATTGGCCTTCCAGTCATCAGGATGGAAAAAGTCGGTGCCGATGAAATCCCAGAGTGCGTTGTCTGAACTCGTTAGACGATGTGCTTCATCGAGTGCAGTCTGCATTGATTCGGCAGAAAAAAGCGATCTTCAAAACTTTCCCAATCGACTTCGACGAGCCCAACACCTATTTCCAAGACCTGTCTTGCCAGACGATAATTTACTTGGGTGTTACTGGCGAGTAATGCAAATTCTGGTTTAAACATGTCAAAGATGTCGCTATTCGTTTCAAGCGACCCCAATGAATCCACAAGAGCTTGATTTTTCGCAAGATAGGCAACCAAGTATTCCAGCTCCTCGTTCCTTGGCTCATAGTTCGCAGCTGTTTCAATTTGATCCTTCTGCGCCGAAAGATCTTTGAAGAGGGACCAAGCTGGGTGCGGAAGCAATTCGAAAGGCAATTCAGGAACTTGCGATATCAATTCACCGATTCCGGAAAGTTCTGCGTGAAGCCTAACAACCAACGCAGACATCGTTCCAAGACTCTGTAATGACTCCCGGCAGAGGGCGAATTTAATCGATCAATGGCATGCAAGGCGCTGGCTTCATTGGCGAGGCATACCAAACGGCCTAGCCGCTCGCGACAATCAAGCAAACCAAGTTTGACGAGTGCCGGTCGACCGATGCTATCCTGCCACGTCAAGTCATCATCCACTGCCGCGCGTACAAGATCCTGCTCATCCAGACGGCCTAGAGATCTGGTGTGTCTCGAAAGTAATCGTTCGAGTTTCAACAGCCGTGAAACGAGTTCGCTGAGTGCCTGGTGTTCGCTGATCTTGTCCAACCGCGGGAATTCCATCGCGGCAAAAACAGAGACGGGAGTTTCTGCTACGTTCTCGATCTGGTATCTAACCAGGAATTGGTTCAGATCTTCACGAAGCTCGGGATCAATAGTGATGGGCATTGGAATCGCACCTCTTGGGCCCGGTTCGGTTAGGCAACGAGTGTGTTGATGATGCCGACTTCTTGCGCCTCGCCATGAATCCCAGCAGACCGAGACCGGCTATCATCATGGCATAAGACTCGGGCTCTGGAATCTGTAATATCGACAAGGACATACCCCTGCATTATCAAAATACCAAGTTTCCCCGTCCTTTAGGTAGAAATAGAGTCTCGTCGGTTTTGTCAGGGTGAAGATATATGGTTTTGCGTTAGCCAGTGCAAGTTGCGGGGTAATGTAGGCTTGTGCGGTCGAGTCCAATATTGATCCGCCAATTGTGGCGATTTCGTATACGAAATTGTTTGTGCCAACATAACCGAATGAATAGGAATTCAAGTAACCGCGATTACAAAATCCAGCTAAATCGCACGCCGATACTTCGCCGACCCCCAGGCATTCCATGCCATGTATGCACCACCATCCGCTGGTCCGATAGGGGTAATTTCGTAGGTCCCCGCCTCAAATGACAACGGCTCATAGTTGTAACGCCAATACTCCCAATTCGAACTAACATTGACCGTTACTGCGAGGGCCAAGTTTGTGGTGGCCAGTAAAACAAGCAGTGTTGAGGCTACAAATGCTATTCGTTTCATAAAAAATTCCTTTGAGATAACAATTCTTGTTCACTATAGTTTTTAAATGCTACATTAACTGACCACCTCGTTGAATATCATGTAGCCCCATTGGCCTAAACAAAAAAAAGAAAAGAGGGCAGAGAAAACCCTATCGATTGTCAGCAATCGCTGTGTAACGACCTTTCCCCGCGTAGGATTGATGGTGCCGAACCAATGACGGCTTTCGGGAGATTAGGACGAGAGAACGGTCTGTTTGGAGAAAATTCGTCACCGGTCGGTTATAGCCGGTAGCCGTGCGCCATCAAATTTCACTGTGAAACCGCCGTTCACCATGAAATAGCCAATTCGCATTTCTAACGGCTGCTTCTGTGTTTTCATTCGACCCAACGAATGGCTGTTTTCAAAACCCCGACCGACCGTTTGGGGTCGATTCCGGAAGTAGCCTGAATTACCAAACGGTCGTTCGAGCCGACTTCCAGAGTTACGACCCTGACCTGCCCATTGCTGCCATTGGTGGCACAGAGCCAATGACCAGATTGGCCGAATGAACCATTGATTATGTACAGCTACCGAACCATCTTTTTAGAGGCTCGTCTGCGAGTGGCCTTCTGACCCTTGAACCCGATGAGCACTCAACATAATTTTTTAGTTCGAACGGTAACCAGACACAGCAACATCAGCCACAAGATGTTGATCCGGGCAAGCAACAAGCCCATTACGCTTCATATACGCGTTGTGATGTCTTCACATGCTATTTACTGGCCTTGCGACAGTCACCAGATTATGTGGACAGCAGATGCAGCACTTCCCTTGTCAAACAAGGCGTCTGATGGCTGCCAGGGCTTCGACTCCACATAATAATCACAGAGTCTACATAATCGACCCTTGTAGTGCTCCACTTAAGGTCGAGGAGCACTCATTCATCCCGCTAAACCCAGCCTTCGGTACAGACCTTGGCTTCGATGCCGGTTACGGCGGCTTCGGTCTCGGGGTCGATGTCGTTGCTTAATCTCGACCTCTGCGTCGGCCAGGAACTGGCTCAAGCCCTGCTGTGCTGCGTCGGCATTGGTGACGACCGGGCCAGGACAGACCGAGTGAGTCGTAGCCCTCTGCGGCGACAAACCAGTCTTTACCGGGGCACAAGCGATACGTCAGGCTGATGGGGCTGTATTTGACGCCGTTTCGGCGACGCAGACATGACGATGGGGACCGAAGTCCCCACCGGCTTCTTTGGTAACAAGGCTCAAGCAGCCTCGGCATAGGCCTTAAGCGGCCAGTGCGAAACGCTCATCGTTGGCGTTTAGAGATTTGCTTCATTAACGTCGATCGCCTGACGGGTTGCCTGCTTTCCTTTGTTCGCCCTGTCGAAACCAGATACACCCCCACCGAAGCGCACTCCGATACGCTTGGGTGGAGGTGGCGGGAGTCGAACCCGCGTCCAGAACGCCGCCAGATTGCCGGAATTACAACCGTGCACTCAGTATGGGGCCAAGTAGCTCGATTATCAAGGTGCGAGTGGCCGCCGTAGATATGGAACTCCGGGTTCAATGCCCCGGCGACATGCTCATAGGCAAACTCAACAAGATCGAAGACCTCACCGTCTGACTCTTTCAACTGGTGTAGGGTTTGAGGCGCTTGGCGAAAACCTGTTTAGGCGTTTGTTGTCACTTAAGCCCAGTTCTCTAGGATCAGAGGCGCTTCGATGCGCCGATAATGCCAAAGGTTGTTGGTGACCAGAACTGCACCAGCAGACAGCGAGTGGGCCGCGATCATCATGTCCAGTTCGCAGATCGGTTGAGCACTCATTCATCCCGCTTAACCCAGCGGCAGTAGTACCTCATAGCTGACCTTCAAGACCTCGAAGGCTGAAAAAATCTTCGGTGTAGACAACCGGTGACCGAATATTCCGATCCGATTTCTCATTTCAAGGTCTGCTGCATGGCAGCATTTTTGGCGCTCGTCAATTACGGATAGCCGGAAAAATCACATATACTGTTGTTATGATCAGTATCCGCCGTATTGCCCACCTCGACATGGATGCTTTTTTCGCGTCAGTCGAATTGCTCCGCTACCCAGAACTTCGGGGGCAGGCGGTGGTGGTCGGGGGGCGAAATGTCCATCAACCCGTCGAGCAACCTGACGGCACCAAGCGTTTTGCCCGGTTAAGGGATTATGCCGGACGCGGTGTGATTACGACCTCCACCTATGAAGCACGAGCACTGGGCGTGTTTTCCGGGATGGGGTTGATGAAATCGGCACAATTGGCACCGGATGCCATCCTTCTTCCCGCCAATTTTGACGCCTATCGTGATTACTCGCGGCGGTTCAAGAATGCCGTGGAAAGCATTGCGCCAAAGATAGAGGATCGGGGCATTGATGAAATCTATATCGACTTGAGTACCATTCAGGAAAACACGAACTCATTGGCACGGCGCATCAAGCAGGCCGTACTCGATGCAACCGGACTGACGTGTTCCATCGGTATCACCCCAAACAAGCTCCTCTCAAAAATCTGCTCCGATCTGGATAAGCCCAATGGGATTACTGTTCTCAGTATGGAAGAAATCCCAGCTCGAATCTGGCCGTTGGCAACGAAGAAGATCAATGGGATTGGCCCCAAAGCCGCTGAAAAACTGACTCGGCATGGCATTAACACCATTGGGGAGTTGGCAGCAGCGCCCGTACAGTTTCTGGTGAGCGAGTTTGGGCGTTCGACGGGGGTTTGGTTGCACCAAGTGGCTCATGGTCTCGATGACCGGCCCATCGTCACCGAATCCGAACCCAAATCCATCAGTCGAGAAAGCACGTTCGAGCGTGATCTGCACGCCAAACAAAACAAGGCAGAACTGACAGAGATTCTTACATCGCTATGTATGCGCGTTGCCGACGATCTGAAACGGAAGGGCTATGCCAGCCGGACAATCGGCATCAAATTGAAGTTCTCGGATTTTCATGCGGTAACCCGGGATGTCACCTTGCCGATGTATGTGAGCGACGGCACTCAGATTAGAAAAATGGCCGGTGAGTGTCTCAAAAGGATCCCTTTGACGCAAAAAATCCGGCTGCTCGGTGTTCGGGCCAGTGGATTGATTCCCATGGCAGAAGCCGAATTGAACCACGCTGGAATTCAGTCTGAATTTCCTTTTTTAGCCCCTGGGATCCCCAAAATTTAAGACGACCAACTCGAACGTCTGTCACCAGCGCCAGACTCCTCTTCAGACGAATTGTCGAAAACGTCAAGCAGCCTTGCTTCCAGAGATAGGAATTATATTTGCAGCATCACTACGTATAAGCAGGTTAAGACGCTCACCGAGCAGTTGCCATGCTTCACGCATTTCACTTTCGTAGCTATGCCGTTGGTAAATACGTTTAATTCTGTTTTCCTCGGTGTGATTGAGGCAACGTTCAGCCACCTCCGGCAACACATGGAGCTTCGTCATCATCGTGGCACCCGTCCGCCGTAGATCGTGGGGTGTCCATCTGCCCATCGATAACGAAAGGGTGTTTGTTGCACTACTGCGACGGCTCATTGGTTCGGCTGTATGCTGACGGTCTCGGAGCTGTTTGGTCACTGTCCTTGAGTTAATCGCTCCCGTGTTTCTAGCGTTTGGAAAGCACCACTTAGATACTTACGATTTTAATGTTTCACAAAACGTGTTCAACAATTATGCAGCTTCGATGAGTTGAATTACATTGTGAATCGAGGCATCTGCCTTGTGTAAAGCTGCCTCGAGTTTGCTGTCGGGCTGGAAGTTGGCGTCGGGCCGGTGATGAAACAAACTGTTGGCCAGCGGTCCACACAGGCGCTGGTGGAAGAGTACGAAAAGCAGCGCAACTTTCACGCCCTTGTCGGTGAGGCGATAAGCGTAATGAGTTCCGTCACGTTCGAGTAGACCGTGCCCCTTCATTTTGCGCAAGTCATAGCGCAACTGGTTAAGCCCGTAGCGTGACGCCGAGAGGCCGAAGCTCATCAGCAAGGCCTCATGGAGTTGCCCGGCACGCCAACCGCCTACAGTGGTGCTCGCATGCAACAGCACCTGCATGAGTCGGATCATGCGAACCTCGTGAATCTTGATGCCCGGATAGCGAACGCTACCCACCGTAATTGGCAGGGCGAGCCGTTGCAGCAAGGGGAAGTCGACGTGGGCATTGAGGCCGATGGCCTGAAACGAGGCAAAGCGATCGGTGATGGCAAGGAATTTCTCGCGCACGGCCGCGATATGTTCAAGCCCCTTCTTCAGGCCAAAGTCGGAGAGGTTGTTTGAGCAGATCTCATTGCGCAAATACGTGGCGAACTTCTCGTATTGCTTGATAAACGCATGCTTCCAATAGGCGCGAAAGATGTGGTGACCGTGCTCGATCTGTTCGAGCGTGGTCTGAAGCTTACCCTGTAGTCGCTGGGTGATACGGCCACCGAAGATCTCCGAAATCTTGTGGGCCGATAGACGCCACAGCCCCAATTCACAACTGCGCTCAAAGATCTTGTGGATCGGGAAATTCCGTTTGAAAATGAAATTGCGGCAATATTCGATCTGGGCGATGGCATAGAAACGACGCAGATTGATCCGCTGGCGCTCCTTGGCCGAGAACTTGGGCCCCAGGATCAACGTCCAGTAGTCGAGCCGCTCGCGAATCAGTTCGGGATTGAGCCGGTCGGCGGCCGCTTGCAGGGCCAGCGGATCGTCTACCGCCAGGAAGGCATTGTCGTTCTTGCGAAAGCCGATGCCCGCCCGGTTCAATTCCTGCTCGATAAACGAGTGGCCATTGAGGTAATAGGTCGTCTGGAACGGGAAGAACGAGGCCACGCGCATCACGAGGGGGCCGAGCGATTCGTCGCGAATGTAGAAATAGTAATGCGTGAATCGGCTGCGCTGCGGCGCCAGTATCCGATGATTCGGATCCTTGGTCGGATACTTCGGTGCCGTGCAGCGAAACGTCGGCCCTTGCTCCATGCTCTTGAATATGAAATAGACGCCATAGCGCTTGGCCCGCACCATAGCCCGCTGCCACGGTAAGACATGATCTTCCTTGCGTACCCCTTTCTCGGCCCACTCCACCGGCGTCTCGTGATTACGGGCAAAGGCTTCCACCCACTGCTGATACTCATTGGTTCGGCGGCTCAATACGTCCTTGTCAACGGTGTCAATACCCACCACCTGTCGGAAGAAGTAAACTACTTGCTCCGGACGGGATAATCCGCTCAGGTAGCCGTGGATGACGATACGGTCAAAGCAGTGATACATGAAGACCAGCAGACGGCCAAACAGTTTGGTGAAGAGTTCCATCATTCCCTCCAAGTCGCGCTGCCCTCCGTGAAGCGCAGCGGGACATGGGTACGTTCACAGGAGGACACAAACCGATGACTAATCGAAAGACTCGCCACAGAATCGCTACGCAGCGATTATCACGTGAGCGTTTCCATCTTACCGCCGAAATCCGCTTGATCCAGCATCGTGCCGCCGAGCACGAGGGACGTATCGTTGGCCTCGGATCACTGCTCCTTTTTTCTACCGACACCGGCGACGCATGGATTCTTGATCCGGCGGATCAACTCGCGGCACGCTTGGCCCGCGACGGCGATCCACTCGCCGTTTATGTCGAGGAAAGCGAGTCAAAGTATGCTATCGGATGGCAGGGTCACTACAGGATAGATGGCGATCTATTCGAGTACGAAGACAACGACGCTCTACATAAAGTGACAATCCACGGCTACCCAACATCACTACTGCTCCAAAGGATAGAAAAACTGGATCATCAATAGCCGCAGAGGTGTCGTTCAAATTTCAAATATTTTTGGCTAGAATTACCATTGATTTGTTGCAGTCGGCGGAAATAGTCGGCCGAGAATTCTGATAGTGCAATGATGTGCGCCTTGCCATTCTTGGAATGTTCTTGAGGAATCAACCAAGTACCACGATCATAGTTGATATGTTCCCATCGGGCATTCATCAACTCACCAATACGGCAACACGTGGATAGCAGCCAAATCGCATACTCTCGGTCGAGAACAATAATTTCGCATCTGGAATTTTTGCTTTAATTCCCTGATCTCATCCTCGGACAAAACACGGTCGCGCTCGGTATCCTTACCACCAATCTTGGCCTTGCGTATGCTGGCCGTTGGATCGCTTCAATAATGTCCCTATCCCCCGCAAACCTGAACATTTGTCGAAATTAGCGAGAAAACAAGCTTTGCCATTCGATTGACGCCACGGGTGAGCGTGGCATCAGTCACTGCAGTGATGTGCCCCTTTTTCACGACTCAACGGCGTTATGACCAATTGTCGGCACGTCCTTCCCAAACATGCGCCGGATTTCCTTGCCTCCGTCCCGACGAATGAGTTCCACGCTAGCCCAACGCTCGAAAAAGCTCAGCAACAGTGATTCGAGTTTGAAGAGATTCAGTTTCCGCGATTCTGGCTTTCGCTCCGGCGACTGCCTCGGCCTGCTCAGCTTTACCGTGAGTTGGTCAATGCGCTTCGCTTCGTTGGGGTCTTTACCTGACTCAGCAGTTGCCGGGCATTGTCTCCGGGTCTCGCGAATCCCTTAAGTGACTTAGCTTGGCCAAGTGCCACAGGTGTAATCATGAAGCTTTGCCATCGAACCGGTATCGCCAACGAAACAGAATAGCAATACCTTACCCTTCGACTTGGCCACTCCAAATAAAGAGTGCTCATCCGTCAGTCGCTTGCCGACATCAACAATAGTAAGGCTCTCCAGTTCCTTGACCGTAAGTTTCGCCATATTCGCAATTCCAAAAAAGTGCCCAACAAAGTGCCCAACAAATCTGTCGGCTTGCAGTGGATTATAGCGGATGATCTAGGACTATCAATATTTTTAACTAACTGATATTAAAGTATATTATCTCAATTAATGGATTGCTATGGACGTTGATGGATCAACTTTAAAACTTATGGGGTGCAAGGGGTCGCGAGTTCGAATCCCGCCGCCCCGACCAGTAATACCAAGCACTTAGCCAATCCTTCGGGTTGGCTTTTGCTTTTCTAGGCGAATTATCGTTCAGTACCCCAACAAATACCCGCTACCGCAGGTTGCTCCGGTGACGACCCATACAGCGAATAGCCTCGTTGCCGGGCAGGTCAGCAAAAATCGTCGACGCGGGCAAACAGGGAAATCCGCCAGTGACTTTGAAATCATCACTTGGCTTGTGATAAAGTAGCTACGTATCCATAGATACAAGGAGGTTGTCATGCAAAACTGTTTAAACCGGACATAGCCAGGCCGTTCGCTTTGCCCCAAGGCCTTCAGGCTACCGGGCGACGAGGTCTGGGTACATACAAACGAAGTCACCGGTGTCGTCACGCTCACCCCAAAGAACAGCATGACCGACGGCCTCGACAAGTTGTTCAGGCTGATAGCGGATGCGACTGTGCCAGAAGAGTTCATGGCCGAGCGTGATAACAAGGCGGAAGGGTTCCGGGAGATTTTGATGCCGCATTATTTGCTTGACACTGCGACATTTGCAGCTACGCGATCAGCGCAAAGAGCCGGTTGTTGAGCAAAATACGTGCTGGGCTGGTAAGTGAAGAAATCGCCATTTCGGCCATTACCCGTGGCGAATTGCTGTATGGCCTTGAACGTACCCGATGCCACGACGCTTAAATTCGCGGTGCTCGCGTTTCTCGATTATATGCCCTGCCTGGAATTGCCTGTTTCAGCGGCAGAGCAGTATGCCAAACTGCGAGCTACGCAAAAGCCGACCGGCAGGCTCCTGCGCTACATGGACACCCCGATTGCCCGCCATGCGCTCGCTGAAAATTTGATACTCCTCACCAACAACGAACGTGATTTTTGCACGTATTCCCGGATTGACCATTGAAAACTGGGCCGCTTGAATAAGTGCCGCAAATTTGTTCTTGAAACGATCGTTCCATACGACAGGTCTGCAAGGCTTAGTGATATGGCGATCAACAAGGCATGCCGCGAAGAATGGCGTATTTATTGGCTTGCAGGTCGTCGATCGGCGAGGATCCCACAGGGACAGCGTCGTCAAAGCACCTTCCCGGGGTTCATCAGGCCCTTCGATCGAAGGCCTGCTTGACGGCGCGCATCAAACCATTTCGACCGCACTCTTGTAGCGCAGGATTTCCTGCGCGCTTGAGCTGACCGATGCCGTGCTCGGCGCTGATGCTGCCACCGAGTTGATGCACGATGTCAGGACGATCCGATTGACTTGCGGCTGCATGGCAATGAATGCGGCGTTCCCGATCGCTTCCGGTTTCGACTGGTTGGTAATGCAGGTTGCCATCGCCGACATGGCTGAAGGCGACGACGCGAAAAGCCAGGAAGGCTTTTCAGTGCCGCGTCGGCGCGTCCCGCAAGGAACTCGGGGATTGACGA